>NZ_JBFBBT010000004.1:365693-582721 GCF_040682815.1 Amycolatopsis sp. NPDC051102 | reverse complement strand
GGTCCAGCCCTCTTCGACGATCAGGCGGGCCAGCCGCAGGCGGGTGCGTGGAGTCAGGGTGGCGTTAGGGTGGGACACGAAGGCCTCCGGACTGGCGAAGCGGTTCCTAGACAGCTCCACTTCACATCCGGAGGCCTTCACCTGTCAGCACGACAGGCCACCACCAGGTCACCTCAACTCAGGACAACGTCCCTGGACATCACACCTAGGCCAGCTCGTCCGCGACCGGTAGCGGTTCCCGGCCGAGGAGTTCGCCAAGGCGGGGGCCGGTTTCCGCGAAGTCGCCCCGCCGCGCGGCGGTGAAGAAGGCCAGCAGCATGCGAGCCATGGCTTCAGGCGTGCCGGCCGCGATCCGGTCGCCGACCCACTGTTCGTCGTCGACGACCACGCGCTTGACCCCGCGGCCCGTGCGGGCGGCGGCGATCGTGGCGAGGTCGTCGAAGGTGACGGCGGTGGGCGCGGTGAGGGTGACGGGACCGTCGACGCTCTGCCCGGCCAGGATCACCGCGGCGGCCTCCGCGACGTCCGCGCGGTGGGTCCACGAGACCGGGCCGTCTTCGGGCGCGGCGATCTCGCCGGTTTCCCGCCACGGACCGAGCAGCCAGCCGAGGCTGTGGGCGTAGAACCCGTTGCGCAACGACGTCCAGGCGGCTCCGGAGCCGGCGAGCAGCTCCTCGGTGGCCGCGTGGTCCCGAGCCGGGCCGAACGGGCTGTCGGGGCGCACGTTCTGGTGGCTGGTGTAGAGGATCCGCCGGACGCCGGCGGCGACGGCAGCCTCGATCGCGGTGCGGTGCAGGGCGACGGCGTCGGCGGCCGGGTCGTTGGACGACACCAACAGCACCTGGTCGGCGCCCTCGAACGAGGCGCGCAGGGCAGCGGGGTCTTCGTAGGAGCCGGGCCGCACCCGTACGCCGCGATCAGCGAACGACCGGGCCTTCGCGATGTCGCGCACGCTGACGCCGAGCTCTGCGGCCGGGACGCGGGTGAGCAGGTGCTCGACGGTGGCTCCGTTCAGGGCGCCGGTCGCGCCGGTGACCACGATCATCGCGGGGGTTCCTCCTTCAGCAGGGGCAGCAGGATGTCGTCGACGAGGTGCGCGAGGAAGGGCTCGTCGCCCGGCTCGCCGGCGACGACCAGCCGGTGGACGAGCATCGCTGGGACGATCTCGGCGAAGAGCACGGCGCCCCGCGAGTCCAGGAGCGGGTGCCGGGTCATCGCGGCCTGGTCGCGGTGCAGGATCCGCCGCATCGCCGCGGCGAGGTCGGGATCGCCGCGCATCCCGGCGAAAAGCGCGCCGAGCAGCCCGGCTTCCTGCTCGGCGATCTCCCGCGCGAGCCAGCTCACGATCTCCAGGAGCGCGCCGCGGAGATCGCCGGCCGACGGCTCGGGTGGTGTCCCGCCCGCGCGGCGGTCGACGGCCGCCGCGACCAGCGCGGCCTTGCCGGGGTAACGGCGGTAGATCGTCGCCTTCCCCACGCCGGCCGCCGCGGCGACGGCCTCGATCGACAGCCGGTCGTAGCCGACGTCGATCAGCAGCTTCAACGTCGCGTCGAAAATGGCGACGTCTCGGCCGGCGTCGCGTGGTCGCCCCGGCATGAGCCTTCCTTTCGATACGATACGGTGTCGTATCGTATAAGAGTAGACCCGACTTCGACACCTGTCGAGGAAGCGTCAGGCGGGGAGGCGGCGCATGCGGATGTGCGGAATCCCGTCGTCGTCGATGTACTCCGCGCCCTCCGCGACGAAGCCGTAGCGCGCGTAGAAGCCTTGGACGTACGTCTGGGCGTCGAGAACGTACTCGCCGGGGACCGTGAGCGCCGCCTCCATCAGCCGGGCGGCCAGGCCCTGGCCGCGAGCGGACGCCGCCGTCACCACGCGGCCGATGCGGCGGACGCCGTCCGGGTCGAGCAGGACCCGCAGGTAGGACGTGACGCCGCCGGCGTCCTCGAACCACAGGTGACGCGTGTCCGGGCGCAGGTCACGGCCGTCGAGCTCGGGGTACGCAGCCTTCTGCTCCACGACGAACACGTCGATGCGCAGGCGGAGGATGTCGTGCAGCTGGGCGGCGGTCAGCTCCGGACCGGTCGCGTCATGCAGGGTCGGCATGCCCCTGCTTAGCACGCTCAGCCGAGGAGGCCGGACCTGGACTGGGCCTTGATGTCGTCGGCGTACGTCGAGACGCGCGTGTAGACGCCCGGCTTGCCCGCCTTCGCGCAGCCGTCGCCGAAGGAGACGAGGCCGATCAGCGTGTCACCCACCACGAGCGGGCCGCCCGAGTCGCCCTGGCAGGCGTCGACACCGCCGTCGCGGTAGCCCGCGCACACCATGCTCCGCTGGTCGTAGACCGTGTAGTCGGAGCGGCATTCGGTGTCCGAGACCAGCGGGACCTGGGCGCTGCGCAGGTAGTCGGAGCGGTCGCCGCCGTCGGCGATGCGGCCCCAGCCGAGCACGGTCGCCTGGGTGCCCGTGGCGTACACCTGCTTGTCATCGCTCCCGGGCAGCTTCGCGGGGCGGTAGTCGAGCTGGCCGCGGACGGTCAGCACCGCGATGTCGGCGCCCTGCGTCGGGTCGGTGTAGCTGTCACTGACCCAGACCTTCGAGACGCCGAGGACCTGGCCGTCGGTGGTGCGCTTGTCCTCGCGGCCGGCCACCACGCGGACGTCCTGCTTCGCCACCGCCTTGGCGCAGTGCGCCGCCGTCGCGACCGCCGTGGAGCTGACGATCACCGCGCCGCAGAACTGGTTGCCGCCCGAGTCGGTCAGGTACACCGCGTACGGGTGGTCGGCGATCGACGCCTGGTTGCCGCCGACGATCCGCGCCTGGTTGCCGGAACCGGCGGCACCGGGGTCCGCCGCCGCCGTGCCGGCCACGACCGGGACGGCGACCGCGGCGGCCGCGAGGAGCGCGCCGCTCGCGAGCAGCAGGGATCGACGGAACTTCACGGCCATGGGACGTTCTCCTCTTCGGGCACAGCACGGAGCAAAGCACTCAGCACCCGGACGACTCCGGTGCGTGAACGACGTGCGCTCAATACCCTAATCCGAGGGGGCCCAAAACGGTGTCACTGGAACGGGTGGACTCCGCGCGCACCGGCCGCTTCTGCCAAGCTGGCTCGATGCGGCGGAGAGCGACGACGGCGGGAGCGGTCCTGGCCCTCGCCGTGACCGCGTGCTCGCCGGAAGCCGCCCCACCGGCGCCTTCGGCACCTGCGGCGACGACGGTCGCGGCGAGCACCGCGACCGCGGCGCCGCCGCCGACGTCGAGCACTCCCACCGTCGCCTGGCAGGTGGGTGCCCGGCCGCTCCCCCGCCGTCCCGACGGCTTCGGCCGGGTCGAACCGACGCCACCCGAACTGGTGAATCGGGCACTTCCGACAAAAGACCTTCTTCCGTCGCCGGCCGGCGACGCGTACGCCGCGACCGTCAGCGCCGTGCCCGCGGAGGTCCTCGCACGCAGTACCTGGCAGCCGGGCTGCCCGGTCAAGGCCGGCGACCTCCGCTACCTGACGATGTCGTTCTGGGGCTTCGACGGCCGCGCGCACACCGGCGAGATGCTGGTCAACGCCTCCGGCGCGGCGGGCATCACGAAGGTCTTCGGGCAGCTGTTCGCCGCGCGCTTCCCCCTCGAAGAGATGCGCGTGACCGGCCCGGCCGAGCTCACCGCGCCGCCGACCGGGGACGGCAACTCGACCAGCGCGTTCGTCTGCCGCCCGGCGCGCGGGCAGACGAACTGGTCGGCGCACGCCTACGGCCTCGCCGTGGACGTCAACCCGTTCTGCAACCCCTACACCCAGGGCGATCTCGTGCTGCCCGAGCTGGCCTCGGCGTACGTCGACCGCACGCGCCGCCGGCCCGGCATGGTCCTGGCCGGCGACGCGACCGTGCGCGCGTTCGCGGCGATCGGGTGGAGCTGGGGCGGGAACTGGCACAGCCCGACCGACCGGATGCACTTCACCGCCACCGGCCATTGACCGCGTAATACGACGTTAAGCACAACAGGGAACACCGGCCTCCGCGGTGCGGTTGGCTAGGGTGAACCGACCGGACACGGACTCGCGGAGGATGCAGTGCCCCACTACGACCTGGTGATCGTCGGGACGGGATCGGGGAACTCGATCCTCGGCCCCGCCTTCGCCGGCAAGAAGACGGCGATCGTGGAGAAGGGCACCTTCGGCGGCACCTGCCTCAACGTCGGCTGCATCCCGACGAAGATGTTCGTGTACGCCGCCGACGTCGCGTACGCGCCTTCGCACAGCGCCAAGTACGGCGTCGACGAAGAGCTGAAGGGCGTGCGCTGGCGCGACATCCGTGACCGCATCTTCGGCCGGATCGACCCGATCGCCGCAGGCGGCGCGGAGTACCGCCGCAGCCACGAAGACAACGCGAACGTCGACGTCTACGAGGGCACCGGCCGCTTCACCGGCCACAAGGAACTGCGCGTCAGCTTCGCCGACGGACGTCCCGACGAGGTGCTGACCGCCGACGAGTTCGTGCTCGCCGCGGGCGGCCGCCCGGTCATCCCGGAGATCCCGGGCCTGGACTCGGTCGGATACCACACGTCCGACACCGTGATGCGGCTCGACGAGCTGCCGGAGCGCATCGTCATCCTCGGCGGCGGCTACATCGCGGCCGAGTTCGCGCACGTCTTCGCTTCCCTCGGCGTGCGGGTGACGCTGGTCAACCGCTCCGGGCGGCTGCTGCGCTCGGAGGACGAGGACGTCAGCGCGCGCTTCACCGAGCTGGCCGCCGAACGGTTCGACGTCCGCCTGGACCGCAAGACCGTCCGGGTCCGCAAGACCGAAAACGGCGTCGCGCTCGACCTCGAAGGACCGCAGGGCGCGGAAACCGCCGAGGGCGACGTCCTGCTGATCGCCACCGGCCGCAGGCCGAACTCCGACCTCCTCGACGTCGCCGCCACCGGTGTGACCACAATGGACAGTGGGCACGTCGTGGTCGACGACTACCAGCAGACCGCGGTCGAGGGCATCTACGCGCTCGGCGACCTGTCGTCCCCGCACGAGCTGAAGCACGTCGCGAACCACGAAGCCCGGGTGGTGCAGCACAATCTGCTGCACCCGGACGAGCGGATCACCGCCGACCACCGGTTCGTGCCACACGCCGTCTTCACCCACCCGCAGGTCGCGTCGGTCGGGCTGACCGAGCAGAAGGCCCGCGAACTCGGTGTGTCCTTTGTGGTCTCGAAGCAGGACTACGCCGGAATCGCCTACGGCTGGGCGATGGAGGACACGACGGGCTTCGCGAAGCTCCTGGCCGACCCGGCGACCGGGCAGCTGCTCGGCGCGCACATCATCGGCCCGCAGGCGTCCTCGGTGATCCAGCCGCTCATCCAGGCGATGAGCTTCGGCCTCGACGCGCGGAGCATGGCGCGCGGCCAGTACTGGATCCACCCCGCGATGCCGGAGCTGGTCGAGAACGCGCTGCTCAACCTGCCCCTGGACTGACGCGGGTCAGACGAAACGGTGGCGGCCGGCGAGGGCGCCGAACACCATCTGGACGCCGAGCAGGGCGAGCAGCATGCCCAGCGGGACCGTCCAGCCGCCGGCCACGTCGTGCAGCAGGCCGAACAGGAACGGCCCGAGCGCGGCGAACAGGTAGCCGAAGCCCTGCGCCATGCCCGAAAGCCGGGCGGTGTCCGCGCCGGTCCGCGCGCGCAGCGCGATCACCGTCAGGCCGAGGGAGAACACGCTCATCCCCAGCCCGACGAGGATGCTCCAGAGCAGGGGCGACCACGACGGCGCGAGCATCAGCCCGGCGGTTCCGGCGACGCCGAACACGCTCAGACCTACGATCCACGGGCTCTGGCCGCGCCGCCGGGCCGCCATCGGTGCCACGACGAGGCTGATCGGCACGGCGATGAGCGAAACCAGGCCGAACAGCAGCCCGGCGTCGTCGCGCGGCACACCCGCGTCCATCAGCACCTGCGGGAACCAGCCCATCGCCGCGTAGGCGTAGAACGCCTGCAGGCCGAAGAAGGCCGTGACGATCCAGGCCAGCCGGTTGCCCAGCAGCGAACGGCCGCCCTCGGCGCCGTCCGCGGGGCGCGGGACCCGGCCGGTGCCGCGGGCGGCGAGCAGCCAGGCCAGCAGCGCGACGACGGCGAGCACCGCCCAGCCGCCCAGAGCCGGGCGCCAGCCGCCGAGGGCGTCGCCGAGCCGTGGTGTCACCGCCGACCCGAGGGCGCCGCCACCCTGCAGCGCCGCGGTGTAGACGCCGGTCAGCACGCCGATGCGGGCCGGGAACGAGTCCTTGATGACGACCGGGATGAGCACGTTGACCAGGGCGATCCCGGCCGTCGCGACGAGCGTGCCGCCGAGCACCACGGCCGGGCCGTCGAGCACGCGCAGCACCAGCCCGGCGGCGAGGGCGGCCAGCGCGATCGCGATGGCCGCGCCGACCCCGGCCCGGCGCGCGAGCAGCGGCGCGGCCAGCCCGGCGCCGGCGAAGCAGAGTGTCGGCAACGTCGTGAGCACCCCGGCCCAGACGACGGACGTGCCCAGGTCCGCGCGCATTTCGGCGAGCATGGGCCCGACGCCGGTGATGGCCGGACGCAGGTTCAGGGCGGTGAGCACCACGGCGACCGTGAGCAGCGCCCCGGCGGCGACCACGCCCGGCGTCCGGACCTCCACGGCACCGTCCAGTTCGAGTTCACGGTGTTCGACGCGCATGCCCGCTACTATCGCATACGTAGGATGATTGGATGAAGGGATAATCCTGTGCCTCTGGCCACCACGCGCCGGGCCGGCCTCGTCGACCAGGTCATCGAGCAGCTGCGGACCGCGGTCACGCAGGGCGAGTGGCCGATCGGCGAACGCATCCCCACCGAGACCGAGCTGGTCGAGCAGCTCGGCGTCGGGCGCAACACCGTCCGCGAAGCCGTCCGCGCGCTCGCGCACACCGGGCTCCTGGAGGTCCGGCAGGGCGACGGCACCTACGTCCGCGCCACCAGCGAGGTGTCCGGCGCGATCCGCCGGCTCTGCGGCACGGAACTGCGCGAAGTCCTCCAGGTCCGGCGCACCCTCGAGGTCGAAGGCGCCCGGCTCGCGGCCGTCGAGCGGACCGAGGACGAGGTCGCCGAGCTGCACGCCCTGCTCGCTCGCCGCGAGACCGACCTGCGCGCGGGTCGCTGGCAGGACTTCGCCCGCACGGACGCGGAGTTCCACTACGCCGTCGTCCGCGCCGGGCACAACACGCTGCTGTCCGAGCTCTACCGCGGGCTGACGGAGGTCATCACGGCCAGCGTCGCGGCGACGGCCAGCATCACGCCGGGCGCGGACCACATGCCCGAGATCGGCCACGAGGGTCTTGCCGAAGCCATCGCGGATCGCGATCCGGACCGTGCCGCCGCCGAGGCGTGCGGCTTCCTCGACGAGCTGCTGGCCCGCGTCGAACGCCCCTGACTTGCGCCTTCTGCCCGAATGACACCACCGTCGACCCCTAAGGGTGCCATTTCAGGGTTGTCGTGGTGCCACCGTAGCGCCATAGTTGTGCCATGGACCTGACGCCCTTCGTGGACGAACTCCGCCGGGAGCTCGCGGTCGCCGCCGAGGCGGCGGGCGAGGACGCCGTCGCCCTCGCCGAGCGGCTCACCGCGCCGCTCGAGTCGGCGATCCGGCTGACCTTGCTCGACGCCCTTTCGACCGCGGCCGACGAGATCACCCGCGACCTCGCGCCCGGCTCCGTCGAAGTGCGCCTGCGCCGCAGGGAAGCCGAGTTCGCCGTTTCGCTGCCTGCGGCGCCCGAACCGGCCCCGCAGGAGGCACCGCCGCCGCCCGAGGTGGAGGACGGCGCCGTCTCGCGCATCAACCTGCGGTTGCCCGAACAGCTCAAGCAGCGGGTCGAGGAGGCGGCGAGCCGGGAACGGCTCTCGACCAACGCCTGGCTCGTCCGGGCCGCCTCCGCCGCGCTCGGTCCCGACCGGAGCCACGCGGGCCACCGCCGGTCGGTGTTCGGCGAGAAGTACACCGGCTGGGTCCAGTAACCCCGCTCGTTCCCTGCCCCGTCTCCGACCTGCGGAGATCCACTTCCAGCACCCCAGGAGGGCGCAGCCATGCCTGTTTTCGCCACCCCCGAGCCGATCACGGCCACGATCGACGTCAGCGTCGCCGACGTGCGGGTCATCGCCGGCGACCGCGCCGAAACCACCGTCGAGGTCGAACCGGCCGACCCGGGCGACACCGAGGACGTCAAGGCCGCGGCCAAGACCCGCGTCGAGTTCGCCGGCGACGACCTGCTGGTCAAGGGCCCGAAGTACACCACCAAGCTGTTCGGCAAGGCGGGCTCGCTGCGCGTCACGATCGAGCTCCCGGCCGGCTCGCGGATCCGGGCCACGTCCGCGATGGGCGACTACCGGATCGACGGGCGCCTCGGCGACAGCCGCGTCAAGACCTCCGTCGGCGACATCCACCTCGGCGAGACCGCGCGGCTCGAAGCGAGCACCGCGACCGGCGACGTCTTCGTCGACCGCGCCACCGGGCACGCCGAGGTCCACACCGGCTCCGGCGAGCTGCGGCTGCGCGAGATCGACGGCACCGCGGTGCTGAAGAACTCCAACGGCGAGACCCGCGTCGGCGAGGTGACCGGCGACCTGCGCGTCGGCACCGCCAGCGGCGACATCCACGTCGACGTCGCCCACGCCGGCGTCGACGCCAAGACCGCCGCCGGCGACATCCGGATCGGCGAGGTCATCCGCGACCGGGTCGTCCTGGAGACCGCCGTCGGCGAGATCGAGGTCGGCGTCCGCGAAGGCAGCGCCGCCTGGCTCGAGCTCAACTCCCTGACCGGATCCGTGCGCAACACGCTCACCCCGTCCGACGGGCCGGGCGGCACCACCGAGACGGTCGAGGTCAAAGCCCACACCTACACCGGCGACATCGTCATCCGCCGGGCCTGAAACTCCGCACAGACAGGGGAAAATCCATGCCGGACGCCATCGTGGCCGAGGGACTGGTCAAGAAGTACGGCGCCGTCACCGCGCTCGACGGGATGTCGCTGCGCGTGCCCGAGGGCACCGTGCTCGGCGTGCTCGGGCCGAACGGCGCCGGGAAGACCACCACCGTCCAGATCCTGACGACGCTGCAGAAGCCGGACGCCGGCCGGGCGACGGTCGCCGGGTTCGACGTGGTGAAGGACGCGCACGAGCTGCGGTCGCACATCGGCGCGTCGGGTCAGTACGCCGCCGTCGACCAGGAACTGACCGGGGCCGAGAACCTCGAAATGGTCGGCAGGCTCTACCACCTGGGCACCAAGCGGGCGAAGGCGCGCGGCCGGGAGCTGCTGGCGCGGTTCAGCCTGGCGGAAGCCGCCGACCGTCCGATGAAGGGCTACTCCGGCGGCATGCGCCGCCGGCTCGACCTGGCCGGCGCGCTCGTGGCGAATCCGCCGGTGCTGTTCCTCGACGAACCGACGACCGGGCTCGACCCGCGGGCCCGCGCCGAGCTGTGGGACGTCATCACGGAGCTGGTCGCCGGCGGCACGACGCTGCTGCTGACCACGCAGTACTTGGAGGAGGCCGACCGGCTGGCCGACAGCATCGCCGTCGTCGACCACGGCCGGGTGATCGCCCGCGGCACCGCCGACGAGCTCAAGGACCTCGTCGGCGGCGAGCGGATCGAGCTGACCGTGGGCACGCACGACGACGTGCTCGCGGCCCGGCGGGCGCTGGCCGGGCTGGCCAGTGGCGAGCCGCAGACCGAGGCGTTCCGGCTCACCGTGCCCGTGACCCACGGCGCGAAAGCGCTTACCGAAGCCCTCGCCCGGCTCGCGGCGGAAGGCGTCGACGTCCGCGACGTCGGTGTCCGCCGTCCCACCCTCGACGACGTTTTCCTGTCCCTGACCGGCCACGAGACGGCCGAACCCGCGAAGGAGGCCGTGTGATGAACGCGGTGCAGATGGCCGTGACCGACGGTGTGACGGTCGCCAAGCGCAACTCGATCAAGATCTTCCGGTCGCTGGACCTGCTCGGGTCACTCGTGTTCACGCCGGTGATGTTCGTGCTGCTGTTCGGGTACGTCTTCGGCAGCGTGATCGACATCCCCGGCCTGTCCTACCGCGAGTTCATGCTGCCGGGGATCTTCACCCTCGCGGTGGCGATGGGCGGCATCGTCACCGGCTACGGGCTGACCGACGACCTGCAGAAGGGCATCATCGACCGGTTCCGCTCGCTGCCCATGTCCCCGGCCGCGGTGCTGATCGGGCGGACCACCGCCGACCTCATCCTCAGCACGGCGAGCCTGCTCATCATGGGCCTGGTCGGGCTGCTGGTCGGCTGGCGCATCCACACCGGCGTCCTCGAGGCACTGGGCGGGATCGTCCTGCTGCTGGCGTTCTCCTACGCGCTGTCGTGGGTGATGGGTGCGCTCGGCCTGGCCGTGCGCAAGCCCGAGGTGTTCAACAACGTCTCGATGGTGGTGGTCTTCCCGCTGACGTTCCTGGCCAACACGTTCGTCGACAGCGGACGGCTGCCCGGCCCGCTGCGCGTGATCGCGGACTGGAACCCGGTCTCGGCGGTCACGCAGGCGGCGCGGGAGCTGTTCGGCAACACGAGCGCGGCCCTCCCGCCGCGCGACGTCTGGCCGATGCAGCACGCGCTCCTGGCTTCGGTGCTGTGGATCGCCGTGCTGCTGGCGGTCTTCGTGCCACTTTCGGTGCGCTGCTACCAGAAGGCGACCAGCAGCTGACGACTCAGGGCAGCGTGAGGATCTCGCTGCCGTCGGCCGTCACCACGAGGGTGTGCTCGAACTGGGCCGTCCACTTCTTGTCCTTCGTGGTGACGGTCCAGTCGTCGGCCCAGATGTCGTAGTCGATGGTGCCCAGGGTGATCATCGGCTCGATCGTGAAGGTCATGCCCTCCTCGATGATCGTGTCGACGGAGGGCTCTTCGTAGTGCAGGATCGTCGGCGGCGTGTGGAACGCCGGGCCGACGCCGTGGCCGGTGAAGTCGCGGACCACGCCGTAGCCGAAGCGCTTGGCGTAGGACTCGATGACCCGGCCGATCACGTTCAGCTGCCGGCCCGGCCGGACCGCCTTGATCGCCCGCATGGTCGCCTCGCGGGTGCGCTCGACCAGCAGGCGTGCCTCCTCGGAGACGTCGCCGGCCAGGAACGTCGCGTTCGTGTCGCCGTGGACGCCGCCGATGTAGGCGGTGACGTCGATGTTGCAGATGTCGCCGTCCTCGATCACCGTCGAGTCCGGGATGCCGTGGCAGATGACCTCGTTGAGCGAGGTGCAGCACGACTTCGGGAACCGGCGGTAGCCCAGCGTCGAGGGGTAGGCGTGGTGGTCGAGCAGGAACTCGTGCACCACCTTGTCGATGTCGTCCGTGGTGGCGCCCGGCTTGACGGCCTTGCCGCCCTCCTCCAGCGCCTGGGCCGCGATGCGGCTCGCGACCCGCATCGCCTCGATCACCTCGGGCGTGCGCACGCCGTTGCCGGTGTCCCGCTTCGGCGCCGGCTTGTCCACGTACTCGGGACGGGCGATGGAACTGGGGACGTCACGGCGCGGCGTCTGGACGCCGGGAACGAGCGGGGCACGAACGGACATGCCTCCACCTTACGACGGCCCGCTCAGCCGATCCCCGCCAGGAACCGGTGCGCGGCCTGCACCGCCGGCTTCGACGACCCGGCGTCGGTCAGGAGCACGGCGAACGCCAGGTCGCCGCGGTAGCCGACGAACCAGCCGTGCGAGTGCGAGCCGTCGCCGAACTGGGCGGTGCCGGTCTTGCCCGCGACGTCGGGGATGTCCCGCAGCCCGGTCGCGGTGCCCGCCGTGACGACCTCGCGCATCATCCCGCGCAGCGCGTCGAGCACCTCCCCCGATGGTGGGTCGCCGACGTTCTGCGCGCTCGACGGCAGCCCCTTGACGATCGACGGCGTCGGCGCCTTCCCGGCCTGCACGGTGGCCGCGGCCAGCGCCATGCCGAACGGGCTGGCCACCACCCGGCCCTGGCCGAAGCCGTTCTCGGCGCGCTGGACGGCCGAATCGCTGGCCGGGACGTCGCCGGTGACCGTGGTCAGGCCGGGGACCACGAAGTCGGCGCCGATCCCGAACGAGCGGGCGGTGTCGGTCAGCGCCGGCGCCGGCAGGCCGGCGGCGAGCCGGGCGAAGGTCGTGTTGCAGGACCGCGCGAACGCCGTCTTCAGCGGCACCCGGCCCAGGTCGAAGTGGCCTTCGTTGGGCACGACCCGGTTCTCGATCGCCGTGGCACCGGGGCAGTCGACGGGAGTGCCGGCGTCGACGTCACCGGTGGCCAGCGCGGCCGCCGCCGTGACGATCTTGAACGTCGACCCCGGCGGGTACCGCCCGGACAGGGCCAGCGAGCCCTCCTCGTCGGCGGCGTCGTTCTGCGCCACGGCGAGGATGTCCCCGCTCGACGGCTGGATCGCGACCAGCGCGGCGGACGACGGCTCGGTTTCGAGGGCCTTTTCGGCGGCGGCCTGGATCCTCGTGCTCAGCGTGCTCGTGACGGCGGGGGCGACCCGCGGCGGCTCGGCCTTGAGCTCCGAGACCTCGCCCCCGGTGACGTCGCGGGTGACGATCCGCCAGCCCGCCGCGCCGGCAAGCTGCTGCTCGACCAGCGTGCGGATGCCCGGCAGCACCTGCTGCCCGGACCCGCGGGTGACCGGCAGCAGCCGCTCCTGGCTGGCGAACCGGACGCCGGGCAGGTCGTAGATCACCGGCTTGACGCGCTGGTAGTCCCCGGCGCGCAGGGTGATCACCGGGTAGGCGTCGCCGGGCTTGGTCCTGCTCATCCCGTCCAGCACGGACCGGCCGGTGACCGACGGCTCGTACCGGTGCAGCGCCTTGGCGAGCGAGCCGGCGACGGCGCTCGCGTTGCCGGTCTTCTGCGGGTCGACGACCACGCCGATCACGGTCTGCGGGCGCATCAGCGGCACGCCGTCGCGGTCGAGCACCGGCGCCGTCTCCGGCAGCTGCGGCAGCATGCCCAGGGTCTGGCCGACGGCCAGCTGCGGGTGCACGACCGTCGGCTGCCAGTGCACCTGCCAGCCGTTCTCGGCCGACCGCAGCTGGGCGTCGGCGCGGTAGGACCAGGTGCGGCCGTGCGGCAGGTGCCAGGTGAGCCGGTAGCCGGCGGTCACGACGTCGCCGTCGGGTTGCTTGACCTCTTCGTCGTCGACGTCGAGCGATTCCGGGTCGAGCACGCCGCGGACCTGGCTCAGCACGGTCTTCGCGGCGTCGGGCGAGTCGGTGTTCGCCGCCGCGGCGGCGACGTCCCCGGACGCGACGGCGTCCAGGAAGGCGGAGAGGGCGTCCTCGGGCCCGTCGCCCGAGCACCCGGCCGTGGCCGCGACGGCGAGCAGCACCACCGCGAGCGCACTGCGGCGCCGACGTGCACTCATGGCCGGATGATGCCTGGTCAGAGCGCTGCAGCGGCCGTGCAACACCGCCACGGAAGAGTGGTTAGAACAGCACCGTCGCGTACTGGCCGACTTGCTTGAAGCCGATCTTGCGGTAGGCCGCGAGGGCCGGGGTGTTGAAGGCGTTGACGTACAGGCTGGCGGTGCGGCCGAGGCCGCGGACGAGCCGGTTCACCACCGCGGCGGTGCCGGCGGTGCCGAGCCCGTCGCCCCGGCGCCCGGGGTGCACCCAGACGCCCTGGATCTGCCCGACGGTCGCCGACATGGCCCCGATCTCGGCCTTGAAGACGACCTCGCCGTTCT
Organism: Amycolatopsis sp. NPDC051102; assembly: GCF_040682815.1. NCBI lineage: Bacteria > Bacillati > Actinomycetota > Actinomycetes > Pseudonocardiales > Pseudonocardiaceae > Amycolatopsis > Amycolatopsis sp. NPDC051102. The sequence continues at coordinate 569,025 of NZ_JBFBBT010000004.1, read as the reverse complement.
CGAAGCGGGCGAACGCGCGCCCGGCGCCGATGAGCTCGGTGACGCGGGCCCGGTAGCTGGCCCCGCCGTCACCGCTGCGCGGATCGACGCCGACCTCCTCGATGAACATCGCGACGGCCGCGGGCAGGTACCGCTCGAGCTCGTCCGGCCGGACGGGCCGGACCTGCGGGTCGGCGGCCACGAGCGGGGTGCTGTCGAGTGCCATCAGCGGCTGGTCGTCGCGGACTTCGCGGGCCGGGCCCCACTCGTCTTCGAGCTCGTCCCACAGGCCGAGGACCTGCTCGGCCGGCCCGACGAGGGACGAACAGGTGCGTTGCCGCCGCAGGGCGCGGTCGGCGAAGGAGCGCAGGGCGGGGGCGTTGCCCTTGAGCGGGATGAGGTTGGGCCCGGAGAAGCACAGCCCTTGGAGCCGCCCGGCGCGCACCGGACGGCTGTCGGCGGCCCAGAGCTCACCACCGAGCCGCCACGGGTCGAGACCGGCAGCCTCGACCCGGGCGCTGACCATGCAGCTGCCCACGGGATCCGCGGCCAGAGCGGCACGGACCGCCGGATAGTCCCGATCATCGAGCAGCCGTGCACCTGCAAGCCGCAACACGAGCTCCAGGGTGCCAGATCCGGCCGGTAAACGGAACGCGAGGTTGTCGACACGGTGAGATGAAGCGCCCAGGTCGGGCCGGGGGCAGGATGGAGCGCATGCAGCGGTACACGTACAAGGTGGTCGAAGTCCGGGAGAAGCTCCTCGGCGGCAAGATGTCCGGCGGGAAGCTCGAGAAGCTGCTCAACGACCACGCCGAGGACGGCTGGCAGCTGAAGGCGATCACGGCCACGGAGGTGAAGGGGCGGGTCGGGCCCGGCGGGGTCGACGGGTTGCTGGTGACCTTCGAGCGGCCGGTGCAGTAGGCACGAAGCCGCGCGGTCGGCACCCGCTCTGATCGGCCGCCGACCGCGAGCCATCGGCCGGGCGCGTCAGGCTGCGCCGCGGTAGGTCCCGATCGTCCAGGCGTTGCCCTCCGGGTCGCGCAGGCTGAACGTGTGGGAGCCGTACTCGGTGTCCGTCAGCTCCGCCGTGATCTCGGCTCCGGCCGCCCGCACGCGCCCGTACACCTCGTCCACGCGGTCAGACACCACGTACACCGCCGCTGTGCCCGGCTTCATCGTGTCGTGGATGCCGTCCGGTGGGCGGACGCTGCCCAGCATCACCGCGCCGCCTTCCGGCCAGCGCAGCTCCGCGTGGGCCACCAGGTCGCCTTCGGGCACCACCAGGGCTTCGGTGAAGCCGAGGACGTCGACGAGGAAGCGGATCGCCGCCGGGGCGTCGTCGTAGCGCAGGGCGGGCCACACGTTCGGTTCAGGTGTCATGCCGTCAGCTTCGCGCCACCTCCGCCTCCTGGTCTTGGAGGAACGGGAGCTCCTCCGCGATCCACGTGCCCGGTGTGCAGCCCGCCAGCGCCCGCCACTCGTTCGTCAGGTGCGCCTGGTCGTAGAACCCGCACTCCACCGCCAGCGACGCCAGGTCCGCGTGCCCGCGGCGCAGCAGCCGCCCGGCCCGTTCGAACCGCAGCACCCGCGCCACCTGCTTGGGCGGCAGCCCGAGCTCCGCGCGGAACCGCTCGCCCAGGTGCCGGCGGCTCCAGCCGACCTCGTCCGCCAGCTCCGCGACGCGCACCTGCCCGTCCGCACCCCGCAGCCGGCGCCACGCCTCCCCCAGCTCGGGCGGCGGGGCCACCGGCTCGACGGCCCGGGCGGCCAGGACGTCGTCGAGCAGCGCGAACCGTTCGCGCCACGTCGGCAGCGCGGCCAGCCGCTCCGGCAGGGACCCCAGCCCGAAGTCCGCCAAGTCGCCGACCTCACCACTCAGCTCCGCCGCCGTCACCCCGAACAGCGTCCGCACGCCCAGCGGGTCGAGCTCCAGCTGCAGCCCCTCCTGCACGCGGTCCTGCCGGATCAGCACCGCGCGCGTGTGCAGGCCGCCGACCAGCGCCTGCAGGCTCCGCCCGGCCATCCGCACCGGCCCGGCGAGGCTGATGACGAGCGTCACGTGCCGCGACGGCAGACCGCGGTGGACGGCCAGCGTCACGTCGTCCTGCGCGTACCCGACGTAGCGCGTGACCAGGGGCCGCACCACCGGGTGCGGCTCGCGAATGGCCCAGGTCACGCTCACGGATGCGAGCGTAATCGTCACCACCGACAGTTTTCGGGGGTTCGGGTGGCGGAGCCCCCGACCTGGGGCGAAGCCCTGGTTGTCACTGCCAGTTTCGGGATCTGATAACACGGACGTGCGTCCCCACCGCGGAAGGAACCACCCGATGACGATCCAGGAGCAGGCGCAGCAGCTGGAGCTGCTCGCCGACCAGGTGCCGACCGGCATCGCGCTCGCCACGAAGAGCGACCTCGAAGATCTGCAGGCCCAGGTACTCGGCCTGCTCGGGGAGACGTCCACCGCGACCGCCATCCAGGGCGCGATCCAGCTCGCTTCGCAGCAGATCGACGAGGTCGCGGCCGCGCTGGAGAACGTCCGCCTGCAGATCCGGGACGCCGCCCAGCACCACCTACAGGGCTGAGTAGTGCGAGCGGACCGCCGGCTGGCCCGTGTAGTTCGGGCCGGCCCGATCGTCCGCGCCGAGGTACCGGAACGGCAGCGTGCCCGCGAAGGGACCGTCACGCCGGATCCGGTGCGCTCGCGAGTCGTACGTGAAGCCCGCTTCGCGCAACGCCCGCAAGACCCGGCGAGCCCCGCCCGGCGCCTGGACGCCCGTGATGTCGAAGTTCGCCACGAACACGCCGTCGTCGCTCAGCCAGGACGCCGCCCGCAGCAGCGCGCCCAGCTTGTCGCCGACGTAGTGGAGCCCGTGCACGCAGGTCACGAGGTCGAACCGGTCCGCGGGCTCCCACGTCGTGATCGACGCCGTCACGAGCCGGACGGGTCCGGCGGCCGCGAAGTAGCCGACCAGGTCGACGCCGGTGATGTCCAGGTCCGGCCGCGCTTCGGCCGCGTCCAGGAGGGCCCGTCCGCTGCCGCAGCAGAGGTCGAGCCAGCGCGCGCCGGGCGGCAGGCCCGGGATGTCGAAGCCGAGGACGCGCGAATAGCCGTCGCGACCGGCCAACCGGCGCTCGCGGTTCATCGCCCGGTTGGCCACCACGGACGACGCCTCCAGAGCGTCGTCCGAGAGCAGGTCAGCTGTGACATCCGGGGCTCCGCCCCGGGCCGGGGGCTTCGCCACCCGGACCCCCCTGAGATCAGCCGGCGGTGACCACCGGCGCACCCTCGCCGAGGGTCTCGCCCGCCTCTTCGGCGATGCGCATGGCCTCTTCGATGAGCGTCTCGACGATGGCGTGTTCGGGCACGGTCTTGATGACCTCGCCCTTGACGAAGATCTGGCCCTTGCCGTTGCCGGAGGCGACGCCGAGGTCGGCCTCGCGGGCCTCGCCCGGGCCGTTGACGACGCAGCCCATGACGGCCACGCGCAGCGGGATCTCCATGCCTTCGAGCCCGGCCGTGACCTGCTCAGCGAGTGTGTAGACGTCCACCTGCGCCCGGCCGCACGACGGGCACGACACGATCTCCAGCTTGCGCGGCCGCAGGTTCAGCGACTGCAGGATCTGGGTGCCGACCTTGACCTCTTCGACCGGCGGCGCGGACAGCGACACGCGGATCGTGTCGCCGATGCCCTGGCGCAGCAGCGCGCCGAACGCGACGGCGGACTTGATCGTGCCCTGGAACGCCGGGCCGGCCTCGGTGACGCCGAGGTGCAGCGGGTAGTCGCACTGCTCGGCGAGGATCTCGTAGGCGCGCACCATGACCACCGGATCGTTGTGCTTCACCGAGATCTTGATGTCGTGGAAGTCGTGCTCGGCGAACAGCGACGCCTCCCACAGCGCCGACTCGGCCAGCGCCTCCGGCGTCGCCTTGCCGTACTTGTCCATGATCCGCTTGTCGAGCGAGCCGGCGTTGACGCCGATCCGGATCGGCGTGCCGTGGTCCTTGGCGGCCTGCGCGATCTCCTTGACCTGGTCGTCGAACTTCCGGATGTTGCCCGGGTTCACGCGCACCGCGGCGCAGCCGGCCTCGATCGCGGCGAAGACGTACTTCGGCTGGAAGTGGATGTCCGCGATGACCGGGATCTGCGACTTGCGCGCGATCGCGGGCAGCGCCTCGGCGTCGTCGGCCGACGGGCACGCCACGCGGACGATGTCGCAGCCCGCGGCGGTCAGCTCGGCGATCTGCTGCAGGGTCGCGTTGACGTCGGAGGTGAGCGTCGTCGTCATCGACTGGACGGAGATCGGGAAGTCGCTGCCGACGCCGACCGCACCCACGTGCAGCTGGCGGGTCTTGCGGCGCTCGGAGAGAACGGGCGGGGGCAGGGCGGGCATACCGAGTGCGACGGTCACGGCTTCCAGCGTACCTACCCCTACTGGGCGGGCTTCACCATGTCAACCGTCACGGTGAGCAACGTTACGGCCGGGGTGAGCGGCCCCGGCCGGGCCGCCACCCCTCCGGGGAACTACGGCGCGATCCGGATGGGATTGACGATGTCGGCCGTCACCGTGAGTAGCGTCACCGCGCCGCCGACCAGCACCAGGGCCATCGTGATCCCGGACAGCCTCGTGTAGTCGACCGGACCGCCGGCCGCCTTGCCGCGCAGGCCGCGGATCCAGTCGCGGACGCGCTCGTACCAGACCACCGCGATGTGCCCGCCGTCCAGCGGCAGCAGCGGCAGCAGGTTGAACACGCCGATGAAGAAGTTCAGGCTGGCCAGCAGGAAGAAGAACAGCACCCAGATGCCCTGCTCGACGGCCTCGCCGCCGATCCGGCTCGCGCCGACGACGCTGACCGGGGTGTTCGGGTCGCGCTCGCCGCCGAAGATCGCGGTGACCACGGCCGGGATGCGCTGCGGGAACTGGACGAGCCGCTGGGCCGTCTCGGCGAACATCGTGCCGGTGAAGCTGAACGTGGCGCCGATCGCGGCGACCGGGCCGTACTGCGTGGTCAGCGGCGGCAGCTTCGGCGAAGCGCCGATCATGCCGACCTCCTTGACGGCGGAGCCGTTCCAGCGCTGCACCTTCGGCACGTCGACGACGAGCCACAGCTGCTGGCCGCCGCGCTGCACCTCGAACACCGTCCGGCCACTGGTGGCCTGGACGGCGGTGAGCATCTCCTCCCAGGTCGCGACCGGCTTGCCGCCAACGGCGAGCACCTTGTCGCCGGGCCGCAGCCCGGCCGTCGCGGCCGGGGTCGGCGCGCCCGGCGGGCAGGTCGGGTTCTTGGCCTGGGCCTCGGCCTGCTCCTTCGACGTGGTCGAGACGGCACAGGAGGTCGAGGACAGCACCGGCTGGGTCGGTTCGGCGGCCGCCAGGCTCGGCAGGCCCATGGTCACGGCCATCAGGTACAGCACCACGAAACCCACGATGAAGTGGGTGATCGACCCGGCCGACATCACGACGGTCCGCTTCCAGGTCTTGAACCGCCACATCGCGCGCGGCGCCTCGTCCGGGGTGACTTCGTCGAGCGCGGTCATGCCGGCGATGTCGCAGAACCCGCCGAGCGGGATCCACTTCAGCCCGTACTCGGTCTCGCCGCGCCGCCAGGAGAACACCGTGGGCCCGAAGCCCACGAAGTACCGGCGGACCTTCATGCCGAACGCCTTCGCGGTGACCATGTGGCCGGCCTCGTGCAGGGCGACGGAGACGCAGATCCCCAGCGCGAAGAGCACCACACCGATGATGTAGGCGAGCACCCGCTACTTCCCCTCGATGATCGAACCGGCCCGCGCCCGAGCCCAGCGCTCGGCCGCGAGTACGTCCTCCACGTCGCGTGGTTCGCGACGCCATTCGTCGGCGGCTCCCACCACCTCGGACACAGTGTCCACTATCGACGTGAAGCTGGTGTTCTGCGCGAGGAACGCGGAGACGAGCTCCTCGTTCGCGGCGTTGTAGACGGCGGGCAGGCAGCCGCCCGCGGTGCCGCAGTGCCGGGCCAGCTCGACGGCCGGGAAGGCGTCGTCGTCCAGCGGCTCGAACGTCCAGGTCGCGGCCTTGTCCCAGGTGCACGCGGGGGCGGCGCCGGGGACGCGGTCGGGCCAGTGCAGCGCGAGCGCGATCGGCAGCCGCATGTCGGGCGGGCTGGCCTGGGCGATCGTCGAGCCGTCGGTGAACGTCACCATTGAGTGCACGATCGACTGCGGGTGCACGGTGACGTCGATCCTGTCGGGCGCGATGCCGAACAGCAGCGCCGCCTCGATCAGCTCCAGGCCCTTGTTGACCAGGGTGGCGGAGTTGATCGTGATCAGCGGGCCCATCGACCAGGTCGGGTGCGCCATCGCCTGCTCGACGGTGACGCCGGCCAGCTCGGCGCGCTTGCGGCCGCGGAACGGGCCACCGGAGGCGGTCAGGACGAGCCGCGCGACCTCGTTTTCCCGGCCGGCCCGCAGCGCCTGCGCGATGGCGGAGTGCTCGGAGTCGACCGGCACCAGCTGCCCGGGCTTGGCTGCGGCGAGCACCAGCGGGCCGCCGGCGATCAGCGACTCCTTGTTGGCCAGGGCCAGCGTCGCGCCGGTGGCGAGCGCTTTGAGCGTGGGCTCGAGTCCCCGGGAGCCCGGCAGCGCGTTGAGCACGGTGTCGACGGGGACGGCGTCGATCAGCTCGGTGACGGCGTCGGAGCCCGCGAAGAGCCTCGGGAGCTTGAACTCGCCCTGCGCGTACCCGCGCTTCTGCGCCTCGGCGTACAGCGCGAGCTGGACGTCTTCGACGGCCGTGGCCCTGGTCACGGCGACGGCCTGGACGCCGTGCGTGATCGCCTGCGCGGCGAGCGCGGCCGGATCGGCGCCGCCCGCGGCGATCCCGGCCACCCGGAACAGGTGCGGGTTGCGCGCGGCGACGTCGAGGGCCTGCACGCCGATGGAACCGGTCGAGCCGAGCACGAGAACGCTTCGCGAGGTAGTCATCGCCGGTCATTGTCGCGCGGGGCGTCGCCGCGGCGCACCCGGAGGTTGCCGCGGGACCGCACCCGGCCACTCCGGCCGGCCGCGCCCTGCCGCGTGGCCACCACCACTCGGGGCGTCGCCGCGGCGCACCCGGAGGTGTGGGATCATCGGCGGGTCCGAGGTTCACGGGGTTTGAGGAGTTCATCGTGGCAGGCAAGGCGGTCGAGAAGAGGCGGCCCGAGGTCGACCCGCGCGACGAGCCGTCCGCGGCCTGGGGCTGGCACGGCTCGTTCCCGAAGGCCACCCGCATCGCCGGCTGGGTCAGCGCGATCATCCTGCTGGTGATGATCAAGGGCAACCACGAGAACAACACCGAGAACGTCTGGCTCATCGGCCTGTCGCTCTTCCTGATGCTGCTGCTGGTGCTCGACATCCGCAAGCAGCGCACCGCCTGGCGCAAGTAGCCGGTTTTTCGCTAACGTCCCCGGCATGAAGCTGCGCTGGGGACTGGCTCTGCTCGCCGTACTGGGTGCCCTGGTGGTGCCTGCCGCTCCGGCGTCGGCTTCGGTGCCGTTGGTCCGGTGCACGTTCACACCGACCCCCGACAACCCCGCCGCGCGGCCGGTGGTGCGTCCGTTGCCGCTGGCGTCGACCCGCGGGACCGTCGATGTGACGTTCCGGTTCAACTACGGGCCGGTGACCGTCCGGCTGGATCGTGGCGGGGCTGCGCCCTGCGCGGTGCACAACCTGGTTTCGCTGGTCCTGCAGCGGTTCTACGACCGGTCCCAGTGCTGGCGGCTTTCCAACTCCGCTCGTCTTGGTGTCCTGCAGTGCGGGGACATCTACGAGGTGGAGAAGGGCGGGCCGGGGTACAAGTTCCCGGACGAGGTCTCCGGAGCCGAGACGTACCCGCGGGAGACGATCGCCATGGGGAACCAGGGACCGGGGACCAACGGGTCGGAGTTCTTCATCGTGCACTCGTTCGCGAACATCCCGGCCCATTACTCGGTGATGGGACGGGTGATCCGGGGGATGTCCGCCATCGACCGGATGGTCGCCGACGGGATCATCCCGACCGACCCGAACGGGCCGCTGGACGGGGCGCCGGCGAAACCGGTGAAGATCCAGCGAGCCACGGTCGGCTGGTAGGTCGGCTTTGCTCGCTCCGGCCGAGCCGGAACCGTGCGTATCGCCCCATAGGTCCCCCGACGAGCGATTGCCGGGATCGCCCGATTACAGTGTGCGGGTTCTCAGCTGAGCATTCGTGGGGGGATACGCGATGATGACGCACGACGAGTACCTGGCGACCCGAAGATTCCCGGCCCTCGACGGCGTCCGCGCCGTCGCCGCCGTGCTCGTGGTCGTCTTCCACTACGGCGGTCCCAACTGGGAACGGGCCAACGGCTGGATCGGGGTGCACCTGTTCTTCGTGCTCTCCGGGTATCTGATCACCACGCTGGCGCTGCGCGAGGAAGACCGCGCCGGCCGCGTCTCGCTGGCGGAGTTCTACATCCGCCGGGCGTTCCGGATCCTCCCCGTCTACTACGTCGTGATCGGCGTGGTCGTCGTCTTCGCCTACTTCCGCGGGCTGGGCCTGCGGCACAGCGGCATCGTTTCGGCACTCCCGTGGAACGTCGCCTTCGTCGGCGAGTACCACCAGATGGCCCTGTTCGGCCAGGCGTGGACCCTCGGCGTCGAGCAGAAGTTCTACCTCGTGTGGCCGCTGCTCGCCTTCGGCCTCGGCGCACTCGGCTTCGTCAAGCGCCTGAGCCTCGCCGTCGGCCTCGTCGCCATCATGCTCGCCCTGATCCCCTTCATGCCCTACGCAGGCGCGTACTCGCCGATCCTCATCGGCTGCACGCTGGCGATCGTGCTGCACCACCGCAAGGGCTTCGCCGCGCTGCGGGTGTTCACCCACCCCGTCACCGGCCTCGTGGTCGCCGCCGCGCTGGTCGCGGTGCAGACGCAGTTCGGCGAGATCGCCGGGTTCCTGCACGACGAAGGCGGCTCGATCACCGGCACCGGGTACATCCTGCTGGCGGCCCTGCTCGTGCCGTCCCTTGTCGCCGGCGGCGGCCCGCTGGCGTGGGTCCTCTCGCGGCGGCCGATGCGCTTCGTCGGCGAGCGGTCGTACTCGCTCTACCTCATGCAGGGCGTCGTCGCGCTGGCGCTCGCGGGGGCCATCCCGCAGTTCGCGCCGCACCGGACGCTCACCGCGGTCGCGGTGACGATCGTCGGTCTGCTGGCCGCGGACCTGCTCTACCGCTGGGTCGAGGTCCCGATGATCGACGTCGGCCGCCGGATCATCGCGCGGCGCCGGGCGAAGAAGATCGAGCCGGCCGCCGAGGTGACCGGGCCGGCGCTCGCCACGGTCTAGACTTTCGCGACGCCGAAGCAGGTGACCACGCGCCGCAGGTCCGAGGTCAGGAACACCGAGAACCAGTAGCCGCCGGCCGGGCGGTCGTCGACGAAGATCAGGTACAGCTCGCGTTCCGGGCAAGCTTCCAAGTCCGCGACGGCGTCGGCGAACCCGGCCGATGCCTGGCCCGTCCGGTGCGTGTGCCGCTCGCGGCGGCGGAAGGTCCGCCGGAACGCCTCCGCGAGCCCCGGCCGGTCACTGTCGATGAGCACGGCCCCGGAGTCCAACGCGGCCCGGGCGAGCTCGTACACGCCGTCGCGTCCCGCCAGCAACTCGGCCAGCCGATTCCGCTCCACCCGTTCCCCCAGACGGAAAAAGCCGGGTGCCCCGACGGCACCCGGCTTCCGAAACTACCGTCAGCGCTCGCTGGACGGCGACACCAATTCGCTCGGCCCGCCGCTCGACTCCCCCGCCACCGCGGCCAGCTCCTCGCCCACCGACTCGCGGTCCTTCGGGCGTGCGTCCTTCGTCAGCAACGACGCCACGGCGCCGATCAAGCACACCGCGATCGCGAAGCCGAACGCCACCGCCAAGCCCGACTGGAACGGGCCCGAAATCAGGTTCGGGAAGAAGCTGCGGCCCGTCAGGAACGACGCCTGGTCCGGCGGCAGCGCCGACAGCTGGCCGCCCAGCAGCTGCTGGATCGGGTTGTAGCCCAGGAACGCCGCGAACAGCACCGCCACCGCCGGGAGGTTCGCCACCTGGGCCGCCGCCGCTTCGGGGACGCCGTGGGCGATCAGGCCGTCGTGCATCGTCGACGGGAGGCTGCTCGACAGGCCCGAAATGATCAAGCTGAAGAAGAAGCCGATCGACAGGACCATCGCCGCGTTCTGGAAGGTCGTCATCATGCCCGCGCCGGAGCCGCGCGCGTCCGCCGGCAGGCTGTTCATCACCTCGGCGCGGTTGGGCGAGGAGAACATGCCCATGCCGATGCCGTTGATCAGCAGAATCGCCGCGAACGCCCAGTAGTCGAAGTTCACCGGCAGGATGATCAGCAGCAGGAACGTGATCGCCGTGATGAGCAGGCCGCCGGAGGCGAGCAGGCGGCTGCCGATCCGGTCGGCGAGGATGCCCGACGTCGGCGCGGCCAGCAGGAAGCCGACCGTCATCGGCAGCATGTAGATGCCCGCCCACAGCGGCGTCTGCTCGAACGTGTAGCCGTGCTGCGGCAGCCAGATGCCCTGCAGCCAGATGATCAGGATGAACTGCAGGCCGCCGCGGCCCAGCGACGCGGTCAGGTTCGCGATGTTGCCCCAGGTGAACGACCGGATCCGGAACAGCGACAGCCGGAACAGCGGGTTGTCGACCTTCATCTCGATGACCACGAACGCGACCAGCACCGCGACACCGCCGATCAGGCAGGACAGCACCATCGGGCTGGTCCAGCCGGTCTGCGACGTCCCGTAGGGCTGGATGCCGTAGGTGATGCCGACCAGCACCGCGATCAGGCCGACCGCGAAGGTGATGTTGCCCCACCAGTCCATCCGCGCGTGCTTGCGGACCCCGGTGTCGTGCAGCTTGAGGTAGGCCCAGATCGTGCCGATGATCCCGAACGGCACCGACACGAGGAAGATCAGGTTCCAGTCGACCGGCGCGAGCACCCCGCCGACGACCAGGCCGAGGAACGAGCCCGCGATGGCCGCGACGCCGTTCATGCCGAGCGCGAGCCCGCGCTGGTTGGCCGGGAAGGCGTCGGTGAGGATCGCCGAGGAGTTCGCCATCAGGAAGGCACCGCCGACGCCCTGCACGATCCGCCAGCCGATCAGCCACAACGCGGCCGCGTCACCGTCGAACCAGGTGACGGCCAGCATGACGGAGGAAACGGTGAAGACGGCGAAGCCGAGGTTGTACATCCTCGCGCGGCCGTACATGTCGCCGAGCCGCCCGAAGCTCACCACCAGCACCGCGGTGACCACGAGGAAGCCCATGATCATCCACAGCAGGTAGCTGGTGTTGGCGGGTTCCAGGGGGTTGATGCCGATGCCCTTGAAGATGTCGGGCAGCGCGATCAGCACGATCGACGAGTTGATCGTGGCGATCAGCATGCCCAGCGTCGTGTTGGACAGCGCGATCCACTTGTACCGCGGTCCCAGTTCCGCGATCGAATACGTCCGGCGTTTCGCCACTGTGTGTCAACCTTCCGCTCGCATATCCCTTAGCTAGGCTAAGCAACTTGCTTGCGTATGGCAACCAACGCGGCGAAACGCCTGGGAGAGCATGATCACACTCGCTTGACCGTCCTTTGTGGAGTCTTTACCGATCGGGCCGCATGGCGACGACCTCGGCTCCGGCATCGATGGCCAAGCGGTCTTGCATGGCATTCTGGAGAAGGGTGTATGCCGCCAGGTGCCGAAGACTCGGCACGACTACGTGATGGGCGCCGGCGCGGACCAGTTCGGCGATGAGCTCGTTGAAGCCCGCGCGGGAGCCACTTCGGAACTCGAAGAAGAAGCCGGCGAAGGACCATCCCTCGGACTCGGCGAAGGCGATCAGGGCCTGCTCGAGACAGAGCATCTCGTGGTCCGGCACGTCGGCGGGTACCCGCAGGTAGCCGTAGGCCGAAGGGGCGGCCGGTTCGTCGCGGATGGAGGCCGGGGAATCTGGAAGCGTTGCACTGGTCATGCGGTCCTCGGTGTGCGCGTGGATGAGGTGGACACACCCCGGCGGCCAGGACGGATGACCACGGAAAGCGACGAGCAGCAGGAGCCCGGTCAGCTTCCGGATGCCGTAGACCGGTCTGCTGGTCGCCGGAGTGCCTGACGTTCACCCTGCTCCCGGGTATCGCTGACGATCATGACGGCAAACGTGTGACGGGTATGCACCGGACGCATGGAAACCAGGCGGTAGGGCGCATAGAGTGACCGTTGTCGTACCGGATGTCAGACCACACTCGCCGAGGCCGCACCAGATGACCGTTTCCCGCGCCGCCCGCTACTGCCGTTGTGGTGCGCGTCTGGCGCGGGACAATTCCGCAGGCACATGCGGCCCTTGCGGGCGTCGGACCAGGAACACCCTCCTCGGCGCCCCTGCAGTGCCGCCGGGTTTCTGGCAGACCGACGAACTGCTGGACGCTCTCGCCGCCCGGCACATGGGCCGGGTCATCCACGCGTACCGCCGCAACCCGTGGCACGGACGGCCGCTGTCACAAGGAGTCGTCGCGGGCTGGGTCGGCCTCAACCAGACGCAGCTCAGCCGCATCGAGACCGGCGCACCGTCCCAAGACCTCTCGAAGCTCATACAGTGGGCACGTGTGCTCCGGATCCCGCCCCGGTTGTTGTGGTTCGCTGTTCCTGGCGCACCCTCGTCCGCTCACGGTGCCGGGCTGCCCAGGCCGCCCGCAGCGGACGCTGAACGTGCAAAGGGCGTGGACGAGGTGAACCGCCGTGAGCTGTTGCGACTCGTCTCCATGACCGGAGCCCTCTTGGCCGTGCCTCCGCTCGAGGAACAGGTGGATCTCGAACGCCTCGAGCACGCCGGCACCACCGGTCGCCTGGATCTGACCGCTGCTGTCGAGTACGACCGGCTGAACGCGCAGTTGTGGCAGGTTTTCTCCCGGTCCAAGTCCAAGCAGCTGGCGCTCCCGGTGGTGCGGAAACAGCTCGGCGTCCTGACCACAGCGCTCCGGCAGCCGCAGACTTCGGCGGTGCGGCGACAGCTGTGCATCGCAGCGGCCGACCTGTTCCAGCTGTGCGGGGAAATCTTCTTCGACAGCGACCAGTACACCGATGCCGCTCAGTGCTACGCCCTCGCGGCCGGCGCCGGAAAGGAAGCCGAAGCCTTCGACCTCTGGGCCTGCGCCATGACTCGGCACGCCTTCATCGAGGTGTACGAGCGGCAATTCGACCAGGCCGCCCCGTTGCTCGAAGGAGCCGCCGCTCTGGCCCGCCGCGGCGACCCGGGCCTGTCCACCCGCCATTGGGTAGCGGCAGTCCGGGCCCAGACTCACGCGGGTCTCGGCGACCTGGCTGCTTGCGAGCAGGCGCTGGCCACCGCCGAAGAGGTCTTGTCCCTCGATGGCCGGGTGCACAGCAGCGGATGGCTTCGCTTCGAAGGTTCTCGCCTGGCCGAAGAACAGGGAGCCTGCTACGTCGAGCTCGGCCGTCCGGATCTCGCTGAAGCGACCTTGTCGGATGCTCTCTACCAGGACATCTCCCCACGTCGCCGGGGTAGCGTCCTGACGGACCTCGCCACGATCGGTGTGCAGCGGCGCGACACCCACCAGCTCGTCACCTACGGCAGTGCCGCCCTCGACGTGGCACGCCAGACCGGTTCCGCCGGGTACGTCGGCCGCAAACTGGCCGTCCTCCGCCCGCAGCTGGCCCCGTTCCGGGCCGACACCCACGTTCGCCACCTCGAGCAGGAAATCCCGCGGCTCAAGGCCGTTCCCGCCTGAAGAAGGAGATCTCGTTGTCCGAAGAGCACGGCCGCATCTTCCGCGAAGCCTGGATCGCGGGCGTCACGAAGCACTATCCCGGCGAGCCCAAACCCGGCTACGTCGCGCCGTGGGATGAGACGCCCGACTGGGAACGCCAAAGTGCGGCCGCCGTTTACGACCAGGTAGCAGCCTTCATCCAGGCAACGGACGGTGCCGCCACGAAGTTGACTCGCGAGCAGAAAGGCCGGTTCGTCTCGTTGTGCTGGATCGGACAGATCCTCAAGCACATCCCCGATCCGAAGCCTGCCTACGTGGCCGACTGGAACGACCTGCCGGATTGGCAGCAGCAGACGGACATGGAGATCTTCGAACGAGTCGAGCAGGAAGTGGCGTAACCGGCGGCCTCAAGAAGTTACCAGCCGGCCCAGCACCGCGATCCCCTCGGCGATCTCCGTCGCCGTCCGGGCCGCGTAGCCGAGCACCAGGCCCGGCCGTCCGGGCTGCTGCCGGTGCCACGACAACGGCTGCACCTTCACGCCCTCCCCCAGCGCGGCCGCCGCCACGGCCACGTCGTCCACGTCCTCGTCGAACGTGATCGTCAGGTGCAGTCCCGCCGCCGCGCCGTGGACCACCGCCCCGGGCAGGTCGGAAGCCACCGCGCGGATCATCGCGTCGCGACGGCGGCGGTGCCGGGTCCGGACCACCCGCAGCTGGCGCTCCAGCTCGCCGGTCTCCATCAGCCGGGCCAGGACCAGCTGGGCCAGCACCGGGTTGCCGAGGTCCGCGAACCGCTTGGCGGCCACGAGATCGGCGAAGAACCGGGGCGGGGCCAGCAGCCAGCCGACGCGCAGCGCCGGGGCCAGCAGCTTCGAAACGCTGCCCATGTAGCAGACGTCGGGCAGCATCGACCGGACCGCGGGCACCGGCGCGCGGTCGTAGCGGTGCTCGGCGTCGTAGTCGTCCTCGAGGACGATGCCGCCGGCGGCCGCCCAGTTCATCAGCTCGCGGCGGCGCTCGCCGCCCAGGACCACGCCCGTCGGGAACTGGTGGGCCGGCGTCAGCAGCACCGCCTCGGCCTGCAGAGACGCGACGCGCACGCCGTCCTCGTCCACCGGGACGGGCGGGGTCGCCAGGCCGCAGTGCTGCAGGTGCTGCCGGGCCCCGAGGGACCCCGGGTCTTCGGCGGCCACCGAACGCAAGCCGTGCTGCCGCAGCACCTCCCCCAGCAGCGTCAGCGCCTGCGCGACCCCGGCGACCACGATGATCTGCCCCGGATCGACGCGGATCCCGCGGTTGCGCGCCAGCCAGCGCGACACCGCCAGCCGCATCGACGGCGCGCCGCCCGGGTCGCCGTAGCCGAAGTGGGCCGGCTCCAGCTCGTCCAGCACCGCCCGCTCCGCACGCAACCACGCCGCCCGCGGGAACGCCGTCAGATCCGGGACACCCGGGGTCAGGTCGATCCGGGCCGGGGCCGCGCGGACCTCGTCGAACACCTGGAGACCGGGCGAACGCGTGATCACCAGCGACGACGGCCGCGCGGTCACCGGGTCCGGCGGCAGCACCGGCGCCGCCACCACGACCGTTCCCGCGCGGCCGCGGCCCGCGGCGTGGCCGTCATCGATCAGCCGCTGGTACGCCTCGGTGACCACGCCACGCGACACACACAGCTCCGCGGCCAGTACCCGGGACGCCGGCAACCGGCCCCCGACCGGCAGCCTGCCGTCGGCGATCGCGGCGCGCAGCTGCCCGGCGAGCCAGTCCGCGAGCCCGCCCGGCGGCGCCTCGCGGACGTCGAGCTGGAGGAAGTCCGATCCTATGGACCCCTCGGAGAGCGACGTTTTGGCTCTGTCCATCGGGCCATTGTCGCAGGACGCTGGTCGCATGGACACCAGTTACGTGCACGGGTACGCCGAACCGGAGAACCGGCGCCTCGGCGACCAGGCCGACACCCTCGCCGAGCTGCTGCACGCGGGGACGGCCTACCCGGCGGGGAGCCGGGTGCTGGAGGTCGGCTGCGGCGTGGGCGCCCAGACCGTCCACCTCGTGGCCCGCAGCCCCGGCGCGCGCCTGACCGCGGTCGACGTCTCCGCAGCGTCGCTGCGGCAGGCGGCAGGCCGGGTCGAGGGCGTCGACTTCCGGCAGGCCGACCTGTTCGACCTGGACGGCGAGTACGACCACGTCTTCGTCTGCTTCGTGCTGGAACACCTGCCGGAGCCGGAGAAAGCCGTGGCCCACCTGAAGACGCTGCTGCGGCCGGGCGGCACGATCACGGTCATCGAGGGCGACCACGGCTCGGCGTTCTTCCATCCGCGCAGCGAGCACGCCCAGGCCGCGATCGACTGCCTGGTCCGGCTGCAGGCCGACGCCGGCGGCGACGCGCTCATCGGGCGGCGCCTGCACCCGCTGCTGACCGGCGCCGGGTTCGGCGACGTCACCGTCGAACCGCGGACCGTCTACGCCGACAGCTCGCGGCCCGGCCTGGTCACCGGGTTCACCCGCGACACCTTCACCGCGATGGTCGAAGGCGTCGGCGAAACCGCCGTCGCGCGCGGTCTCGCCACCGCGGACGGCTGGGCCCGCGGGGTCGCGGACCTGCACCGCACCACCGGCCCGGACGGGACTTTCCACTACGCGTTCTTCAAGGCCACCGGGAGGAACACATGATCACCTGGCCGCGACCGGCGGGCAGCACCACCGTCGTCGACCGGGACGCCGAACGCGTCCGAAGCGACCTCGCCGCCCTCGAACCCCGCTACCCGGCGACGCGCTCCAGGGCCGTCAGGTGGTTCCGGACCCGGATGGCGCCCGGCACGCATTCCCCGGCGTAGCAGGCGAGCGCGCGTTCCCAGTGCTCGCGCGCGACCTCCGGCTCGTCGAGTCCATAGTGGACTTCGCCGAGCCCGCAGTGCGCCTGGCCCTGTTCGGGACGGCAGCCCGTTTTGCCCGCCACGGCCAGGGCTTCGCGGTGGTACCCGAGTGCGTCGGCGGACGCGCCGCGCGCGGCGGCGAGGTGGCCGAGGCTGTTGAGCACGCGGGATTCGACACCCCGGTCACCGCATTCGCGGGCCAGGCTCAGCGCCTCGTCGAGGTGCCGGGCCGCGTCCGCGTGACGGCCTTGCGCGAGCCGGACGTCGCCCAGGTGCTTCAGCGCGACACTGCGGTTGGTCGGGCTGCCGGTCTCCTGCGCGATTTCCAGCGCCCGCTCGAGGTGCGCCGCGGCTTCCGCGTACCGGCCGCGCGCGTGCTCGATGTCGCCGAGGATGCCGAGCGCGTACCCCTCACTGACTCGCACGCCCATCGCGCGCAGGTGCTCCAGTCCGTCTTCGAGGACGCGGGCCGCTTCGTCGTGGCGGCCCAGCGCCGACAGCGAGTCGGCCAGGTTGACCAGGGCGTACCCCTCGCCGGTGCGGTCGGCGATGTCGCGGGCGAGTGCGAGGGCCTCTTCGAGGTAGCCGATCGCTTCGCCGTACCGGCCGATGCCGCGGCAGGTGCAGCCGAGGACCACCAGGACCAGGCCCTCGCTGGTGCGGTCGCCGGACTTCCGGGCCAGCGCCAGTGCTTCCGTGCAGTACCCGATGCCTTCGGCGAACCGGCCCAGCGCGCGGCAGACCAGGCCGAGCGTGTTGACCGCGTGGATTTCGGTGCGCCGGTCGCCGGTCTCGCGGGCGAGCACGAGCGCCTCCTCCAGGTACCGCAGCGCCTCCCGCGAGCGGCCGACGCGCCAGTGGCCCACCGCGACCAGGATCAGCGGTTCGGCCTCGCCCGCCCGGTCGCCGGCGTGGTGGGCCAGCGCCGACGCGTGCGTGTGCAGCACCATCGCTTCCTCGTGGTAGCCGCCGACGTCGAGGTAGTGCCACAGGATCCCGGACAGCAGCCGCAGGTGGCCGGGCCGGCCGTGCCGGGTCGCGTGCGCGGCCACGGCCAGGAGGTTGCGGCGCTCGGCCTCCAGCCACGCCTGCGCGTCGAGCACCTTGACGTCGGGTTCCGGCACCCGCGGCCGCAGGTGGCGTTCCTGCGGCAGGACGACGTCCATGGCCTGCGCGGCCGAGGAGACGTAGAAGTCGAACAGCCGCTCCTGCGCTTCGCGGCTCTCGCCGGGGTCGCCGGCCGCGAGCTCGGCGGCGTAGACGCGCAACAGGTCGTGCAGCTGGACGCGGTCTTCGCCGGTCTGCTGCACGAGGTGCGCCCGCACGAGGGTTCCGGTGAGCCGTTCCGCCTCCGGCAGCGGGACGCCGGCGAGGGCGGCGATCGCGGGCGGCGTCAGGTCGCGGCCCGGGTGCAGGCCGCAGAATCGGAACACGCGGGCGGCGTCGGACGCGAGGTGGCGGTACGACCACGAAAACACGGCGCGGACGGCGGTCAGCGGGTCGCCGCCGCCGTCGAGCAGGTCGAGCCGCCGCCGTTCGTCGGCCAGCTCGGCGGAGAGGGCGGCGAGCCGCTCCCCCGGCCGGCTCAGCGCCAGCTCCGCGACGAGCCGCAGGGCCAGCGGCAACCGGGCCGAGTACCCGATCAACGCCGCGGTGGCCTCGGGTTCGTCGTCGACGCGCCGGCCGAGCAGCGCCCGGAGCAGGTCGCGGGCTTCGGCCTCGGTGAGCAGGTCGACGAGCACCCGCCGCGCGCCGTGGCGAGCGACCAGCCCGGGCAGCGCGTCCCGGCTGGTCACCAGCACCAGGCAGGACGGCGAGCCGGGCAGCAGCGGGCGGACCTGCCCGACCGACCCCGCGTTGTCCAGCACCAGCAGCATCCGGCGGCCGGTCAGCGCGGTGCGGAACTTCGCCGCGCGCTCCTCCGGTTCGGCGGGGATGTCCGCGCCGTCGACGCCGAGGGCGCGCAGGAAGCCCGACAGCGCGTCACCCGGGTCGACCGGCCGGACCGTGCCGAAGCCGTGCAGGTCGAGGTAGAGCTGCCCGTCCGGGAACTCCGCGGGCGAGCGCTGCGCCCAGTGCACCGCGAGCGCGGTCTTCCCGACCCCGCCGGTGCCGGAAAGGACGGCGATGCGCGCGCCTGTGTCGCCTTCGTCGCGACGCAGCAGCGCGTCCAGCTCGGCCAGCTGGGCTGCGCGGCCGCGGAAGCCGGGGACGTCCGCGGGCAGCTGGGCCGGCACCCGGGCCGGCGGCTCCGGGGCGGCGAAGTCCTGCCGCAGCACCTGGCGGTGGGCCGCGCGCAGCTCGGGACCGGGTTCGATGCCCAGTTCACCGGCGAGCCGGCGGCGGATCTCGTCGTACACGCCGAGCGCGGCGGCCTGGCGCCCGGACGCGGCGAGCACCAGCACCAGCTTGGCGTGCGCGGACTCGTTCAGCGGTTCCTCGGCCGTCAGCACCCGCAGCTGTACCGCCGCGTCCTCGGGGTCAGCGGTGGCGGCGTAGGCCACCACGGCCTTGGCGCGCCGCATCGCGAGCGCGAGCCGCGTGGGGTGCTGCCGGAGCCGTCCGACGTCGGCGAGCGCGGGACCGCGCCAGAGCCCGAGGGCCTCGCGGTGGGCGCCGCGGCCGAGGAGCGCTTCGAACTCCAGCAGGTCGAGCTCGCGTTCTCCGGCGGCGAGCCGGTAGCCGCCCTTGTCGGTGGCGATGAGGTCGGCGGGCCGCAGCGCCCGCCGCAACCGCGCGACGTAGGTGTGGAGCAGCTCCAGGCACGACGGCGGCGGCTCGTCCCAGACGACGTCGACGAGGTCCTCGCGCCGGACGGTCCGGTTCGGCTGCAGGGCCAGCAACGCCAGCAGCAGGCGCTGCTTCTCGGCGCCGATCTCCACCGGCTCGGTGCCCCGCGTCACCGTCAGCGGGCCCAGGACGCCGATCCGCACCGGCTCCGGCGGCGCTTCGGCCAGCGCTTCCCGCAACCGCCGTTCGGTCTCCGGCCGGGGCCGCCGGACGCTGCCGAGTTCGGCGTTGCGGACCGCGCGCAGGCTCAGCCCGGCGCGCTCGGCGAGCTGGGCCTGGGTGAGGCCGGCGAGCGCACGCCGGTCGCGCAGCCACCCGGCGAACGACGGGCCTTCGTCCACAGGCGTCCTCTCCGGCGTCCCCCAGCGGAACGTACCTCTCCAGCATCACGATCGTGCCGCCCGAGATGTACCACCGATCGGCGAAGATAACCGTTTCCGCAGGTACCGACGGTGACGACGGCGCGGGTCCGCGGTACAGGCGCTCGTCCACCACGCGTTCCTAGGCTGTGCCGTGTCCGGTGGTGGCGAGGGGTTCGAGGGAGCAGCCGTCGCATGGGGTACGACGGCTGCGCCCGGACCTTCAGACGCCGAAGCGCTTCAGCAGGGCGCGCACCGCGGCCGGGTCTTCGACGTGGGCGTTGTGCCCGAGACCGGCGAGCGTGACGGCGTCGGGATCGAGCGCCCGCAACTGCTCCGGAGGGCACATCGGGTCGTTTTCGCCCGCGGCGAGCACGACCGGGCAGCGCGCGCCGGCGAGCAGCGCGGGCATGTCCGGCGCGCCGAGGCCGAACGCGGCCGGGTCCATCGCGAGACGCCAACCTCCCTCGATCTCGCGGAGCCCCGCCGGGTCGGTGGGCGCGATGCCGAGCAACCCGGACACCTTCAGGTACGCCTGTTCGGCGTCCTCCAGCGTCTCGAACACCCGCGGCGGCCGGGCCGCGAACGACGCCGCGCGGTTCAGGTCGTCCTGGCTCCACTCGATCTTCACGCCGAGCGCGAGCACGCCGGCGACCTCGACGTCGTAGCGATCGGACGCCAGTTCCAGGGCGAGCACTCCGCCGAGTGAGTGACCGGCGACGACCAGCGGCCCGCCGTCCGGCAGCGCCCGCGCGACCGCCTCGGCCAGGGTGGCGAAGCTGTAGTGCGGCAGGGGCGCGGACGGGCCGTGGCCGGGCAGGTCGGGGACCAGGACGCGCCGGTCGAACTGGACGGCGAAGTGGTTCCAGACGGCGCCGGTCGCGCCGAGACCGTGCAGGAGGAGGACGGCCGGTTCGCCCTTGCCGCCGATGCGCATGTTGAGCGTGTCCATCCGCGCAGCCTCCCAAATTGTCGGTGGTCGCGGCTAGGGTCGGGCCCGTGACGATCACCGATCCGGACACCTACGTGCGAGGGGTCCCGTACGACGAACTGGCGCGGCTGCGGCGCGCCGGCCCGGTGGTGCGCGTCGACGACTTCTGGGCCGTGCTCGGCCACGCCGAGGTGCGGCGGGTGCTGCGCGACCCGGGAGTGTTCTCCTCGCAGCTCGGCGGGACGCAGATCCGCGACGCGGCGGACCTCGCGTACGTGCGCCGGATGATGCTGAACATGGACCCGCCGGAACACGGCCGGTTGCGCGGGTTGCTCACGAAGGCGTTCACCCCGCGGGCCGTCGCGAAGCTGACGTCGCAGATCGAGAGCTGGGCGCGGGAACTCGTCGCGGCGGTAGCCGGCCGCGGGGAATGCGACTTCGCGCAGGTGGCTGCCGACCTGCCGCTGCGCGCCCTGGCCGGGGTGTTCGGCGTGCCGGACCAGGACCGGCGGCTGATGTACGACTGGAGCAACCGCGTGATCGGCTACCAGGACGCCGAATACGCGGTGAGCTCGACGGTTTCCGTGTCCGAGGTCAGCGAGCTCGCCCGGGGCGCGCTCGCCGTCCGGCCGTCGCCGGGGCCGGACGGGTCGATGCCGGATCCGCGCACGCGCGCGGGCATGCCGGATCTCTACGCGTACGCGAACGCTCTGGGCGAGTACAAACGGGAGCACCCGGGCGACGACGTGATGAGCAACCTCATGCAGCACGTCGGCGACGACGGCGGGCGCGTCTCGCTCGCCGAGTTCGAGAACCTCTTCTGGCTGTTTTCCGTGGCGGGCAACGAGACCCTGCGCAACGGCCTGCCCGGCGGGCTGCTCGCGCTGCTCTCCCACCCCGCGGAATACCGCCGGCTGCTGGACGACCGATCCCTGCTGCCGTCGGCGGTCGAAGAGATGTTGAGGTGGTGGACGCCGGTCATGCACTTCCGGCGCACCGCGGTTTCCGACGTCCGATTGTCCGATGTGGACATTGCGGCCGGTGACAAGGTGGTGGTCTGGTTCTCGTCGGCCAACCGGGATCCGTCGGTGTTCCCCGCCCCGGACAACTTCGACATCGGCCGGACCCCGAACGACCACCTGGCCTTCGGCCACGGCCCGCACTTCTGCCTCGGCGCGCACCTCGCGCGGGTCCAGATGCGAGCCATGTTCGACGCGGTGCTCGACCTGCCCGGCCGGGTGGAGCTCGCCGGGGAGCCCGTGCGGCTGCGGTCGAACTTCCAGAACGGCCTCAAGTCGCTGCCGATCCGGTGGAGCCGCTGATGGAACTGCGTGAGCTGCGGGCGTTCGTCGCGGTCGTCGAAGCCGGCGCGATGTCGAAGGCGGCGCGCCAGCTGCACGTGAGCCAGCCGGCCCTGTCCCAGACGATCACCGCGCTGGAACGGCGGCTCGGCGTCACGCTGCTGGTGCGCACGAGCACCGGGGTGCAGGTCACCGATGCGGGGACGACGCTGCTCGGCGAGGCACGGGCGGTGCTGGCCCGGCACGACCAGGCCCTCGCGGCGATGGCCCGGCACACCACGACCGGCGGCGGCGTGCTGCGCGTCGGCGTCCCCCTGGAACTGCCGCCGGAGCTGCTGCCGTCGGCGCTCGCGCGGCTGCCGGACACGCGGGTGCAGGCGCGGCACCTGTCGTCGGTGGCGCAGGTGGCCGCACTGCGGGCCGGCGAGCTGGACGTCGGGCTGGTCCGCGAGCGCCCGGCCGGGCCCGACCTGGACGCGGTGCTCGTGGTGACCGAGGACGTGGGTGTCCTGCTGGCCGCGGACCTGGCGGAGAAGCTCGGCTCGCCGGTCCGGCTGGAGGACCTGGCCGGGCTGGAGTGGTTCGCCTTCGCGCGCGCGGGCAGCCCGGCCTGGTACGACGAGCTGGCGGCGATCCTGCGCAGCCACGGCCTCGACGTCGGCCCGGAGGTGCCGGAGGAGCAGCGGCTGATCGTCGAGCTCAAGATCCCGGCGGTCAGCGCGGGCGGGGCGTACGCGTTCGCCCCGCCGGAGTGGCCGTACCCCCTGCCGGACACCGTGCGGTGGGTGCCGCTGGCCGGGAACCCGATCGTCCGGCGGACCTGGGCCGTGTGGCCGGCGACGTCGCGGCGGCGGGACGTCGCGGAGTTCGTCGCGGCGCTGGAAGACCATCGGCGGAACGGATCGGGGGTATAAGGAGGGCCGAACCCTTCGCCGGAAGTCCTGTCCCGGTGCGGACGCTTGCACTCTTCGAAAGCGGATTTCGAAGGAGCTGAACGATGAGTGCAGAACTGTCCGGGTCGACGGCACTGGTGACCGGCGGGACGAGCGGCATCGGCCGCGCGACGGCGGTGGCCCTGGCCGGGCTGGGCGCCCACGTGGTGCTGTCCGGCCGGGACGCCGGCCGCGGCGCCGAGGTCGTCGAGACCATCCGCGCGGCCGGCGGCAAGGCCGACTTCGTGGCGGCGGAGCTGACCGACGCCGCGTCGGCGCGGTCCCTCGCCGACCGGGCGCGGGAGGTGGGCGGGCCGATCGACGTGCTGGTCAACAACGCCGGCATCTTCCCGACCGGGCCGACCGCGGACTTCCCGGAGGCGGACTTCGACGCGGTGTTCGCGACGAACGTGAAGGTGCCGTTCTTCCTCGTCGCCGCACTGGCGCCGGAGATGGCGGCGCGCGGTCGCGGCGCGATCGTGAACGTGTCGACGATGGTGGCCCTGCGCGGCATGGCGGGCATGGCGGTTTACGGCGCGTCGAAGGCGGCGGTGGAGCTGATGACGAAGGCGTGGGCGGCGGAGTTCGGGCCGTCGGGCGTCCGGGTCAACGCGATCAGCCCGGGCCCGACCCGCACCGAAGGAACGGCGGCCTTCGGCGACGGCCTGGACGAGCTGGCGGCGGCCGGCCCGGCCGGCCGCGTGGCGGCCCCGGAGGAGATGGCGGCGGCGATCACGTTCCTGGTGACGGGCGGATCGAGCTTCGTCCAGGGCGCGATCCTGCCGGTGGACGGCGGCCGCGCGGCGGTCTGAGCCCGCGCGGGACGGCGTCACCGCAGGAAGGTGACGCCGTCCCGCGGCCGCTCGTCCACCGTCAGCGCGAAGACGTCCGGGCGCGCGTAGTGCCCCGACACGTCGAGGCTCTTGCGCGCCGACACGATGTCGTCGAGGTCGATTTCCGCCGTGATCAGCCCTTCGCCGTCGCGCAGCGGGCCGGCCAGGACGTCACCCGTCGGGCCGACGATCACGCTGCCGCCGCGGAACGGGTCGTCGCCTCCCGTCTCGTACGGACACGCCGAAACCACGAAACAGCGGCCTTCGTCGGCGATGTGGCGCATCGACGCCTGCCAGACGTCGCGATCGTCCGCCGTCGGGGCGCACCAGATTTCCACGCCCTTCGCGTACATCGCCGCGCGCAGCAGGGGCATGTGGTTCTCCCAGCAGATCGCCGCGCCCACCAGGCCTGCCGCCGTCGGGATCGCCGGCAGCGTCGAGCCGTCGCCACGGCCCCAGAACAGGCGTTCCCGCGCGGTCGGCACCAGCTTGCGGTGCTTGCCGACCAGCCCGAGGTCCGGGTCGAGGAACACCGCCGTGCTGTACAGGGTCGAGCCGTCGCGTTCGATGACGCCCACCACCAGCGACGCGCCGGTCCGGGACGCCAGGGCGGCCAGCGCCGTTGTCTCCGGGCCCGGCACCGGCACCGCCGCGTGGAAGTACTCGACGAACGGCGTCCGGCCCGGGTAGCCGCCGAGTACCGCCTCCGGCAGCACCACCAGCGACTTGCCGCGGATCTCGGCCTCGAACGCCAGGATCCGCTCGATCGGGACGCCCGTCGCGATCTGCAGCGCGGCGACGACCGTCACCCGCGGACCGGCCACGGGACCACCGCCGACGTCCGCCGCTGGTAGTCGGCGTACTCCGGGTAGCGCGACTTCGTGATGCTCTCGGTGAACCGCGTCGAGCCGACGAACAGGAGGGTGAGCAGGACCGCGCCCACGACCGTCCACTGCAGACCGCCCGCGACGACGCCGAACGCCGCGATCGCCCACCACTGCGCCTGCTCGAAGAAGAAGTTCGGGTGCCGCGAGTAGCGGAACAGCCCCGTCTGCAGGAACCGCGACGGCGCCCGTCCCGCGTGCTTCTCGCGGTGGAACTCCCACTGCTGCTGATCGGCGACCGTCTCCCCGGCGAGGAAGGCGGCGAAGATCAGCGCGACGACGACGTCCGCGGCCCCGAAGCCGCCGGGGTGCTCCAGCGCGGTCAGCGCCGGCAGCGTGATCAGCAGCAGGATCACGTTCTGGTACAGCGAGATGAAGAAGAAGTTGAACAGCTGGAACTGCCACGGCGCCATCCGCTCGCGCAGCACCGCCCACCGGTAGTCCTCGCCGCCGGGCGCGTAACCACCCTTCCGGGCGAAGTTGAAGGTCAGCCGGATCCCCCACAACGCGACCAGCGCGAACATCACGTCGAGCCGCGCGTCGGCGAAGCCAGCCGCCCCGGCGAAGATCCCCACGTAGGCCACCGGCACGATCGACCAGATCCGGTCGACCCAGGAGTACTCCCTGGTCAGCACGGACACCAGCCAGGTGCCGACGGTCACCCCGGCGAAGACGTACAGGCACACCCGCAGCGCGTCCATGCCCTCACTTTAGGACCTAGGATCGGCGTTGTGCCGTATTCCTTCCTCAGCCACCTCGAGTGCGCCCGGACCGGCGATTCCGCGGACGCCGACGTGGTTCAGGGGCTCTCCCCCGCGGGCGCGCCGCTGCTCGCGCGGTACGACCTCGGCGGCGTCCGCGAGGCCGTGACGCCGAAGGAGATCGCCGGGCGCGAGCCGACGCTGTGGCGCTACCACGAGGTGCTGCCGGTGCGTTCGCCCGAGCACGTCGTCAGCCTCGGCGAAGGCATGACGCCGTTGCTGCGGCTGCCGCGCTACGGCCGCGAGCTGGGGCTGGGACGCCTGTGGATGAAGGACGAAGGGCTGGTTCCGACAGGCACGTTCAAGGCGCGCGGGGCCGCGGTCGGCGTCTCGCGCGCGGCTGAGCTCGGCGTCCGCGGGATCGCGATGCCGACGAACGGCAACGCGGGCGCGGCGTGGGCGTTGTACGCGGCGCGCGCGGGGCTGTCGAGCCTGATCGCGATGCCGGACGACGCCCCGCCGATCACGATGCGCGAGTGCGTCGCCGCCGGCGCCGAGCTGTACCGGGTGGACGGTCTCATCGGCGACGCGGGCAAGCTCGTCGCTGCGGCGGTTCCGCATCGTCCGGGCGTGCAGGACGTTTCGACGCTGAAAGAGCCGTACCGCATCGAGGGCAAGAAGACGATGGGGTACGAGATCGCCGAGCAGTTCGGCTGGCGGCTGCCCGACGTCATCCTTTACCCCACCGGCGGCGGTGTCGGCATCATCGGGATCTACAAGGCCCTGCTGGAAATGCGCGAGCTGGGCTGGGTTTCCGGCCCGCTGCCGCGGCTGGTGGCGGTGCAGGCGACCGGGTGCGCGCCGATCGTCACGGCGTTCGAGCGCGGGGCGCGGGAAAGCGAGCCGGTCCCGGACGCGCGGACGGTCGCCTTCGGCATCACCGTGCCCAAGGCACTCGGCGACTTCCTCGTGCTCGACGCCGTCTACGCGACCGGAGGCACGGCGATCGCCGTCACCGACGAGGAACTGCTTGCGGCGCAACGGGAACTGGCCGCACGCGAGGGCACCTTCGTCTGCCCCGAGGGCAGTGCGTGCTTCGCCGCGTTGCGGCACCTTCGCGAGTCAGGGTGGCTCGGGGGCGACGAAGACGTCGTCGTGCTCAACACCGGCACCGGGATCAAGTACCCGGAGACCGTGCCCCTGGACGTCCCGCTGCTCGCGAAGACCGACGCGATTCCCTAAAGGACCGACCGCACCGTTTCGGGGTCGCGGGCCACGACCGCCGTGCCGTCGTCGGCCGTGATGATCGGGCGCTGGATCAGCTTCGGGTGCTCGGCCAGGGCGTCGATCCAGCGGGACCGGTCGTCCGGCGTGCGGCCCCACGTCTTGAGACCGAGGTCCTTCGCGACCGGCTCGGCGGTGCGCGCGATGTCCCACGGCTCGAGGCCGAGGCGCTTCAGGACGGCTTCGAGCTCCGCCGCCGTCGGCGGGTCCTCGAGATAGCGGCGCACGGTGTACTCCGCGCCCGCGTCGTCCAGCATCGACACCGCCGACCGGCACTTCGAGCACGCCGGGTTGATCCAGATCTCCACGGCGGCAGCTTACCGCGCTGGTTTTGGAGCACGTGCTCTGTTACGGTCGCGGCATGCCCCGCCCCCGCGTCCACGACCTCGACGCGCTGCTCGACGTCGCCGAACGGCTCGCCGCGTCCTCCTCGGAGGTGACGGTGCGTGGCTTGGCGGCGGCCGCGGGCGTCCCGAACGGAACGATCTACCACGCCTTCGGGTCGCTCAGCGCGCTGCTGGCGCGGGTCTGGTTACGCGCGGCGACGGCGTTCCTCGACCTGCAGACGTCGCTCGTCGACCAGGCCGCTTCGCCGGTGGAGGCGGTCGTCGCGGCGGCCGATGCGCCCGCCGCCTTCGCGGCGGTCCGGCCCGACGGGGCACGGATGCTGCTCGAGGTGCGGGGCGACCGGCTGTTCGGGCCGGAACTGCCCGACGAGCTGGCGGACGCCCTGCACGCGGTGGACAAACGCCTGGTCGCGCTGCTGGTGCGGCTCGCCCGGCAGCTGTGGGACCGCGGGGACGGCCTGGCCGTCGACGTGATCACCACGTGCGTCGTGGACCTGCCGACCGCATTCTTCCGGCGTGACATCACCGATCCCCTGGTGCGGGCGAGGCTGGCCGCCGCCGTGCGGGCCGTGCTGACCGTGCCCCCTCGAGAAAAGGACCGACCGTGACCGTTTCCGTGCTCGACCTCGGCGACGACGAGAACCGCTTCTCGCCGGACTGGCTCCAGCGCGTCCATTCCTTTTTGGACGGTGTGGAGGGCGCCCTGGTGACCACCGGCGGCGGCAAGTTCTACTCGAACGGCCTCGACCTCGAATGGCTGACGGCCCACGGCGACCAGGCGCCGGCGTACGTCGCCCAGGTGCAGGACCTGTTCGCGCGGGTGCTGACGTTGCCGGTCCCGACGGTGGCGGCGATCAACGGCCACGCCTTCGGCGCGGGCGCGATGCTGGCGATGGCGCACGACTTCCGCGTGATGCGCGCGGACCGGGGCTACTTCTGTTTCCCGGAGGCGGACATCAACATCCCGTTCACGCCCGGGATGGCGGCGCTGATCCAGGGGAAGCTGACGCCGTCGGCGGCCGTGGCGTCGATGACGACCGGACGGCGGTTCGGGGGTTCGGAAGCGGCGGAGATCGGGCTGGTGGACGCGGTCGCGGGCGAGGGAGACGTGGTGAAGGTGGCCCGCGAACGGGCGGAGGCGCTGGCGGGTAAGGACCGCGGGACGCTGGGCGCGATCAAGGCGACCATGTTCGCGCCGGCGGTGGCTGCGCTGCGGGCTGCGTAGGCCTCCGGCCCCCGGTGTCCAGCTTACCGGGGGCCACCGACAGTTTCGGGTGAGCGGCGGCCGGACGGAGGCGGCGGCACAGGCGGGGAGAGACGGAGGCAGGCGCGCGCCGTCCCGGCCGTCACTGCTCTTCGCTCACCGCCGCCAGCCGCCCGCGCAGGTGGGCCCGCTCCGGCTCGGTTCCCGCCAGCTCCAGTGCTTCGCGGTACGCGGCCGCCGCTTCCGCGCTCCGGCCGAGCCGGCTGAGCAGATCGCCCCGGGCCGCCGAGAACGGGCCGTAGCCGCGCAGCCGGGGCTCGTCCGCCAGGGTGTCCAAAAGGGACAGACCCGCCGCCGGGCCGTCGCGCATGGCCACCGCCACCGCCCGGTTCAGCTCCACCACCGGGGATGGTGCCAGGCCGCGCAGGACGTCGTACAACGCCACGATCTGCGGCCAGTCCGTGCCCGCCACGTCCGGGGCCTCGTCGTGCAGGGCCGCGATCGCCGCCTGGACTCCGTACAGGCCCGGCGGGCCGCCCGTCAGGGCCGCGACCACCAGGTCCGCTCCCTCTTCGATCATCGCGCGGTCCCAGCGGGTGCGGTCCTGGTCGTCGAGCAGCACCAGGGCGCCGTCGGGGCTCGTGCGGGCTTCGCGGCGGGCGTGGATCAGCAGCATCAGTGCCAGCAGGCCCGCCACTTCGCGCTCGCCCGGCAGCAGCCGGCGCAGGATGCGCGCCAGGCGGATCGCCTCCTCCGCCAGGTCGAGGCGCTGCAGGGACGGACCCGAACTCGCCGCGTACCCCTCGGTGAAGATCGAGTAGACGACCTGGAGCACGCCCGGCAGCCGGCCGGGCAGCTCGTCCGCGTCCGGCACCCGGAACGGGATGCGCAGCGTGCGGATCCGGTTCTTCGCGCGCACGATCCGCTTCCCCATCGTCGCGCTCGGCACCAGGAACGCCCGCGCCACCTCCGGGGTGGTCAGCCCGGCCAGGCAGCGCAACGTCAGTGCCGTGCGGTCCTCGGCCGGCAGCGCCGGGTGCGCGCACGTGAAGAACAGCTGGAGCCGCTCGTCGGGCAAGCCGCCGGCGGCGGGCGGGGCGTCGGCCTCGACCTGCAGCACCGCGAGCCGGGCCGCGTAGGCCTGGTCGCGGCGCAGCCGGTCGACCGCCTTGCGCCGGGCCGTGGTCATCAGCCAGGCGCCCGGCTTCGGCGGCACCCCCTCGGCGGGCCAGCGCACCAGCGCGGCTTCGATCGCCTCCGACGTCACCTCTTCGGCGAGGTCGAGATCGCCGAACCGCCGGACGAGCGCGGCGAGCAACAGCCCGCGCTCCTCCCGGAACACTGCCTCGACCGAATCTTCAGCCCGCCCCGTCACGTCGTCAGCCCACGAAGTCCGCGAGCGGCCGCACCACGATCGAGCCGCCGTCCCGGGACCCCGGGCAGCGCGCCGCCCAGTCGAGCGCGACGTCGAGGTCCGGCACGTCGACGACGAAGTACCCGCCGAGGACCTCGCGGCTTTCGGCGAACGGGCCGTCGGTGACGACACGCTCGCCGCGGTCGTCGACCCGGACCGTGGTGGCCGTGGTGAAGTCGGCCAGCGGGCTGCCGTAGCAGTAGACGCCCGCCTCCTGGATCTCCTTGTAGAACAGCTGCCAGCCTTCGGGCGTGCAGCCGCCGATGGCCTCCCCCTCGGCGTTCAGGCTGGCGTTGATCAGCATCAGGTACTTCACGGGATCCTCCGGTGGCTCGGTTGCCGTACGCCACCACTACGAACGGCGGCGGGCCCCTTGGACACACCTTCGCAGAAAAATCCCTCAGGCCCGGTAGCCGCGGTCCTTCAACCGCTTGATCCGGTCGACGTGGGCCGGGTGCCCGGCCAGCAGCCGCGCCCACATCCGCCGCTCGTCGCCACCGCCCGCCCGGATCCACTCGCGGAACAGCGTGATCAGCTCCGGCCCGTAGCCCAGCCGGGCCGCGACCAGGTCGGCCCGGTATTCGCCGAGCCGTTTCGACCAGGCGAGCACCGGGCCGAGCAGGGGCGCCAGCAGGAGCCACGGGTCGAGGAAAGCGAGCGCGGTGAGGATGCCCAGGGTCAGCAGCACGGTGACGAGGACGGCCACCGATCGCCCGAAGGCGGCGAACGCGCGCCCGGCGTACGGGACGGCCAGCGCGAGCAGCCGGACCAGGCGGGTCAGGAGCCGGGCCGGCAGCTCCAGCCACCAGACGTACAGCGAAATCCGGGTGTGCCCGGCCAGGTGGTGGCCGAGCTCGTGGGCGAGGATCGCCTCCAGGCTCGGCGGCGGCAGCTCCAGCGCGGTCCGTGTGACGGCGACCGTCCGGCCGCCGGCAGCGAAGGCGTTGAGCGCGGGCGACCGGTCGACCCACAACCGGTAGCGGTCACCGTCCACTCCGGCCGCGACGCAGACGGCCTGCCAGCCGGGGGTGAGCCGCGCGAGCTCCCGCGCGGTCGGCCGACGCATGCCGAAGGTCAGCGGCAGCAAGAAGTGTTCGAAGGCGGGCACGAAGGTGACCCCGCCGGCCAGCACCCAGCCGAGCGGAACCACCCAGAAGTACCCGGGCCAGGCGAGCTTCCCCGCGAGGCCGAGCACGAGCAGGCTGCTGGCGACGACGGGCACCGCGAGCACGACGGCGAGCACGGCGGACAGGTCGGGCCACGACCGGCGTTCTCCACTCAAGTCCGCACTCCCCCCGCCGTCGGCCGGAACCACCTTGGCCCGGGCAGCCCGGCGAGCACAACGGCCGTCCACCGGACGGCGGCGTCCGGGTCAGCCGTAGCGGCGCGCGTCGAGGAGCCGGCCGAGCTGCTCCCGCCGGGAAGTGCCCTGCGGAAGCCGGCCGTACAGCTCCTCCAGGACGTCGTAGACCTCGTCGGGCACGGCGGCCGGGTCCGCGCGTTCGAGCATCGCGGCCACCGTCCGGATCGCCCAGTACTGGATGAAGGCGGTGGGCTCCCGGCCGAGCGCCCGCACGGTCTCCTCGAGCAACGCGGGATCCGGCCGGCCGTACAGCGCGGCGTACCCGGCGAGGCGCATTCCGCCGTCGTCGTCACCGAGAGCCTGCACCGGGTCGAAGCCCGGCACACGCGGGAGCACGGTCACCATCGTGCCGAACAGCTGGTCCAGCTCCGCGGTGCGCGCCAGCTGCCGGGGTGTCTTGCGCAGCCGCCGGTACTCCTGCGCGAAGAGCCGGACCGTCTCCATCGTCGGCGGCAGGTCCTCGCCCCGCGCGGCGCCCAGCGCCGCCTGGGCGGTGCTGCTCGCGTCCGCGGTCGTGCGCTCGAGCGCGTCCTGGCGCTGCTGGAGGTCGCGGTACTTGACCTTCCAGCCGCCCGGCAGCTCGATGCTCTCCAGCAGATCACCGAGCCAGGGCACCAGGGCCACGACGAGCAGCAGCACCGTGATGGCGTCGATCTTCAAGCCGGGCCAGATCAGGTGGCCCGCCGCCCCGAGGAGCGCGACCAGGCTGACCGCAGCACCCAGCCAGCGGCGGCGCTTCACCGCGTCACCGGAAGGCGTCCGCGTGCGCCTCGGCCCACTCCTCGAACGTCCGGGCCGGCCGCCCGGTCACCTCGGCCACCGTCGGGTGCACCGTGGCCTCGTCCAGCGTCCCCTCGGCGTAGAAGTTCCAGAACGCGTCGACGTACGCCTGCGGCATGCTCGCCTCGAGCTCCGCGCGCGTCTCGTCGTCCGACAGCCCCACGAACCGGATGTCCCGGCCCAGCACCGAAGCCAGCACCTCGACCTGCTCCGCGGGGCGCAGCGCCACCGGGCCGGTCAGCTCGTGGATCCGCCCTTCGTGCCCGCCGGCCAGGGCGATAGCCGCCACCGCCGCGATGTCGGCCGGGTCTATCGACGCGGCCGGGACGTCCGGGAACTGGACGCGCACGGTGTCGCCCGACCGCAGCTGCGGCAGCCAGCGCAGGGCGTTCGACATGAACGCGCGCGGGCGCAGGAACGTCCAGTCCAGACCGGACTCCCGCACCGCGCGCTCGGCCAGCGTCATGTAGCGGGAGACCGCGTTGTCCATGTCTTCCAGCGCCGCCGATCCGCCGGACAGCAGCACGATCCGGCGTACCCCGGCTTCGCGCGCCTTCGCCAGCATGCCCGGCATGTCTTCGTAGCCCGGCAACAGGAAAACGCCTTCGACGCCCTTGAGCGCGTCCGTGAGGCCGTCGGGAACGTTGAGGTCGCCCACGGCGGCCTCGACCCCGCCCGGCAACGGCACGTCCGGCCGGCGGACCAGCGCCCGCACCGGGGCCCCCGCCGCCGCCAGTGCCGCCACCACTTCCCCGCCGGCATTGCCGGTGGCGCCGGTGACCAGGAACATCTGCCAACCCCCCAGAGTCGTTCCGGCCAGCCTAGCGCCACCGGACGCCGTCAGTCCTGGGTCGGCAGGTCCTCGAACTCGACGACCTGGCGGATCTCCACCTCGATCTCCTGGTCGAACAGCTCGACGTACCGCTTGGCGAACTCGACGGCCTCGGCCCGGTCCGCCGCGTTGATCAGCGCGAACCCGCCGATGACCTCCTTGGCCTCGGCGAAGGGCCCGTCGGTCACCCGGATCGCCGCGCCGCGGGGCTTGCGGACCAATGAGCCCTTCTCGGTCGGGTGGACGCCCTCCGCCGTGATCAGGATGCCCTTCTCCGCCGCCTCCTGGATGAACCCGCCCATCTTCGCGATGAACTCCTGGCTCGGGTTCCACGACCGCGGGTCGTGCTCGTCGACCCGGTGCATCATGAGAAACCGCATGGCGTACTCCCTGGTGTGCTTCGGCCGGGGTCCGGTGCGTTCCCGGACGCGGGGACCGGCCTTCATCCCTCGCGTCGAACGGCCGCGCCCGGCGTTCGACATTTCCCTGGGTCGACTTTTCCGGCAGAGTACCTGTGACCTGCATCACCACGGAGAGGATGTCCGATGTCCGTCCTGCTCGCGATCGGCACGCGCAAGGGTCTGTGGCTGGCGACCAGCACGGACGACCGGGCGTCGTGGGAGGTGACCGGCCCGCACCACCCGATGACGGAGGTGTACGCGGTCGGCATCGACACGCGCCGCGCCACCCCGCGGCTGCTGGCCGGGGTCACCAGCGAGCACTTCGGGCCGAGCGTCGCCACCAGCGACGACCTGGGCGCGACCTGGGCCGAACCCGACCACGCCCCGATCGCGTTCCCGCCGGACACCGGCGAGTCACTGGCCAGAGCGTGGCAGCTCGTGCCGGGCCCGGCGAGCGAGCCGGACGTCGTCTACGCCGGCACCGAGCCGTCCGCGCTGTTCCGCTCCACCGACGGCGGTCGCACCTACGAGCTCGTCCGCGGCCTGTGGGATCACCCGCACCGCGAACACTGGACACCCGGGGGCGGCGGCAAGGCCATCCACACCGTGCTGCCGCACCCCACCGATCCCGCCCGCGTCACCGTGGCCATGTCCACCGGCGGGGTCTACCGCACCGACGACGGCGGCGAATCGTGGCAGGCCAGCAACACCGGCATCAAGGCGGTCCACGTGCCCGACCCGTACCCGGAATACGGCCAGTGCGTGCACAAGGTCGCCCGGCACGCCGACGCGCCCGACCGCCTGTTCGCGCAGGTCCACCACGGCGTCTACCGCAGCGACGACGCCGGCGCGAGCTGGCAGTCCATCGCCGAGGGGCTGCCCAGCGACTTCGGCTTCCCGATGGTCGTGCACCCGCACCGGCCCGAGGTGATCTACACGTTCCCGCTGGTCGCCGACGCCATGCGGTTCCCGCCGGAGGGCCGCTGCCGGGTGTACCGCAGCGAGGACGCCGGGAAGTCGTGGGAGGCGGTGGGCCCCGGCCTGCCGGACGGGTACTGGGCCGGGGTCATGCGGGACGCGATGTGCACCGACGACGCCGAACCGGCCGGGGTGTACTTCGGCTCGCGGACCGGCGACGTCTACGCCAGCCGCGACGACGGCGACACCTGGCAGCTCGTCGCGGCGCACCTGCCCGACGTGCTGAGCGTCCGCGCCGCGAGGGTGTGACCCGTGCGGATCACCGTGCTGCTGCCCGGCACGCTACGGGAGAAGGCCGGCGGCGAGTCCCGGCTGGCCGTCGAGGTCGCCGGACCGGCCACGCTGGGCGGCCTGCTCGACGCGCTCGCCGAGCGGTACCCGGCGCTGGAGCGGCGGCTGCGCGACGAACAGGCGGGGCTGCGCCGGTACGTCAACTTCTACGTCGACGGCGAGGAGTGCCGCCACCTCGGCGGCCCCGCGGCGGTGCTGCGCGAGGACGCCGAGGTGCAGATCATCCCGTCGGTCGCGGGAGGCTGAGCTCGTCGAACAGCGCCGCCGCGCGCCGGGCCGTCGCGGCCGCCCGGCGGCCGGTGCTGAGCAGCGCCAGGGCGAGCAGGCCCACGCCGAGCGCGGCGACCAGCCACCACAGGCCGTTCGCCGAGCCGGCCAGCGCGACGCCCAGGGTGGTGCCGGTCTGCCGGCCGGAAGACGCGAGCGAGGCCGCGACGCCGGCCATCGAGCCCGGCATCCCGGAGACGGCGGTGTTCGTGATCGGCGGGTTCACCGTGCCGAGGAAGACGCCGAACAGCAGGAAGGTGGCGAGCACCACGGGCAGCGGCGTCGCCGGGCCGAGCCACGCCGCCGCGGCGCCGCCCGCCGCCAATGCCACTCCGGCGACGACCAGCGGCCACCGCGGCCCCCGCGTGCCGACCAGCCGCCCGGTCCGCGGGGCCAGCACAAGGACGAGCAGCCCGACGGGCAGCAGGCACAGCCCCGCCCGCAGCGCCGTCAGGCCGCGCACCTCCTGCAGGTACTGGGTGGCGACGAACAGAAAGATCCCGAACCCGCACATCGCCAGCACCGCCATCACGATCGCCCCGCTGAAGGACACGCTGCGGAACAGGCGCAGTTCGAGCAGCGGATCGGCGCGGCGCGGTTCGTAGCGCAGGAGTACCGGCACGCCGAGCGCGGCGAGGGCGAACAGGCCGAGGATCCACGGCGACGTCCAGCCCAGCGAGCGCGCCTCGATGAGCCCGAACACGAGGCTGCCGAGCACCAGCAGCACGAGGACCTGCCCGACCGGGTCGAAGCGGCGGGCCCGCGGCGCCCGCGACTCGGGCACGAACACCGCGGTGGCGATCAGCGCGGCGACGACGATCGGGACGTTGACCCAGAAGACCGCGCGCCACCCGAAGCCGTCGACGAGCGCGCCGCCGAGGATCGGGCCGAGCGCGAGCGCCAGGCCGGACATCGAGCCGAACACGCCGATGGCGCGGGCGCGCTCGGCCGGGACGGGGAAGGTGGTGGCGACGATGGCCATCGCGACCGGGTTGAGCATGGTGCCGCCGGCGGCCTGCAGCGCGCGGGCCGCGACCAGCCAGCCGATGCTCGGCGCGAGACTGCACAGCAGCGACCCGGCGCCGAAGAGGGCGAGCCCGCGCTGGAAGACGCGCCTGCGGCCGAACCGGTCGGCGGCCGACCCGGCGAGGACCAGGAAGGCGGCCAGCACGAGCGTGTAGGCGTCGACGGTCCACTGCAGACCGGAAACGGAAGCGCCCAGGTCGCGGCGGATCGCGGGCAGCGCGACGGTGACGATGGAGATGTCCATCACCACGACGACGATGCTGGCGCAGCAGATCGCGAGCACGAGGCCCGGGCGGCTGGTGGTCGGAGCGATCATGCCTTCGACACTAGGATTTGGAGCGTGCTCGAAGTCAAGCCCGCGCACACGCTGCGCTACTACGAACGCGCGGGCCTGGTGGTGACGCAGGTCGACCGCACGACGGGCGGCCGCCGCCGCTACCGCAAGCTGGA
The DNA here is from genome assembly GCF_040682815.1 of Amycolatopsis sp. NPDC051102. Taxonomy (NCBI): domain Bacteria; kingdom Bacillati; phylum Actinomycetota; class Actinomycetes; order Pseudonocardiales; family Pseudonocardiaceae; genus Amycolatopsis; species Amycolatopsis sp. NPDC051102. The sequence continues at coordinate 533,076 of NZ_JBFBBT010000004.1, read as the reverse complement.
CCTCGACTGGATCAAGATCTGCACCAAGCTGCGCGCCACGGGCATGCCGATCAAGACGATCCGCCGCTACGCGGAGCTGGTCACCGCCGGCGGCGGCCGGCGGGAGAACAACCCCGTCCCGGATCGCTAACCCAGGCCGTCGTAGGCCGCGGCCACCATGGTCATGCCCCGCCCGTCGCCGACGACGGCGTCGAGCATCTGGTTCATCACGTAGGCGACGGTCAGGCCGGCGTCGAAGTCGTTGAACACCAGCGAACCGCCCATGCCGCCCCAGAAGCACGTCCGGCCGCTGACGCCGTAGCCGAGGCCGTACCGCATCGGGACGCCGAGGGCGTAGTCGAGCCCATGGTACTGCTCCTCCAGCGCCCGCTCGCACCCGGCGCGCGACAGCAGCCCCCCACCACCGGAGGTGAGGACGGACTGCACGGCCGCGACCGACCGGGCGTTGCCGTAGCCGGCCCCCGAAGGGATCTCGGCCCGCCGCCAGCTCACGGCGTTCGTGTCGTCGGGCACGATCGCCGGATTGGGCACGATTTCGAAGAGCTCGGTCGACGCCGGCACGGTCAGCCCACCAGGCGGACCGAAGACGGGCGCGAACCGCTGATCGTGCGCGGCGGGCAGCCCGATGTGGAAGTCGGCGGCCAGCGGCCCGGCCACCTCGGCGGCGAAGAAGGCACCGACGGTCTTCCCGGTGACGCGCCGGACGACCTCGCCGAGCAGGTACCCCTGCGTGAGAGCGTGGTAACAGGCCACCTCACCGGGTACCCACCGCGGCGTCTGCGCGGCCAGCAGTGCGGCGACCTTGGCCGCATCACGCAGATCATCGGTGCTGACGGGCGTGTCCCAGGTCGGCAGCCCCGAGGTGTGCGAGAGAACGTGCCGCACGAGAACATCCCCGGCGGAGAACTCCGGCCAATACCGAGCCACGGGCGCATCGAGGTCGAGCCCACCCCGATCGGCGAGCACGAGCGCACACAAGGCGATCATCGTCTTGGTGGTGGACCAGACGTTGGTGATGGTGTCCCGTCCCCACGGCACACTCCGGCCGGCATCGACGAACCCGCCCCAGAGATCGACAACGGGCCGCCCATGCAAGTAGACGGCAACCGACGCACCGACGTCGTCCTTGGCGAGGGACTCGGCCAGCGCACCACGTACTGCCTCGAACCGGTCTTCGCACGTACCGTGCAAGGGCACCATGGGGACCGACTCAACCGCGCGCCGTTCAGGACCGCCACCGAATATCGGCGGCTCGCCCCGGCAGCCGGCGTGCGGAGTCAGCCGCAGGGAACGGTGAGTTCTTTGCCGACGGCGGTGTAGGTGTTGATCGCAGCGCCGTCGCACTGGTACTGCACGAAGCCCACGCCACTGGCCACCACCTGCTCGGAGCCGCCGACCAGCCGCGAAATCGAGACCGGCAGCGGGATGATGGGACCGAGCGGGAAGTTCGACAGCTGGTTCACCGCGCTCAGCGTGGTCGCAGTGGCCGCGAAGTTCTGGATCAGACCGCTGATGGCGTGCGCGGGGGCGACCCCGCCGCCGGTCAGCAGCACAATCGTGCCGGCGACCACTGAGTACCGAACGGTTCGATGCGGCATGACTACCGTTCTAACACCGTGACGGGGAACTGTCTGCCGCCATTCGTGCGCGCACGACACCCGATGCGTCCCGCGATCTGCTCACGGCGGCGACGCCTTCCGGTTGCGGCACATTCGTTTCCCGCGACCTCAGTGCTTCGAATCCAGCGAGCCGAACGACGCCAGCCACACCACCAGCAGGGCGATCAGCGCCCACTGCGGCAAGGCCCGGGTCAGGCTCAGCTTCGGCAGTCCGTGCCGGATCAGCTCCTCGACGGACTCGACCACGGCCATCACCGCGGCGCCGTATCCAGCACGACGTGGACGCACTGGCCGCGGCGGCCTGCGTGGCCCGCAGACCGGTGGTGTGCTTCATCTCCGACGGACAGGCGACCGGCCCCGCAGCATGGCCGGCCGCGCACCCGGATCGGCACCCATTGCGCCTACCCGGGCGGGACGAAGACGGGCTTGTGGGAAATCGTGCGCGAGTTCGCCGACGATCTCGGGACACCGGCGCCGGACGCGTGGCTGAATCGCGCCCTGCCGAGGCCCCGGAACCGACGCGTCGAACGCACGGCTTTCGACCGCGATCCACGCTGACCCGGGTCTCCCGCACGGGCGCGGATTTCATTGCTCAGGCCGGCTTGAACCGCCTGTACACCACCGGAGGCCAGCCGAAGTCGTAGGTCCCCCAGTCCAGCGCCGCGGTTCCGCGGTACGCGGGAATGGTGAGCCTTTCGTAAAGCGGAATCCTCAAGTACGAGTAACCGACCTGCAGCGAAGCCAGAGTGTGGTGGACGAGCGCGACCTCGTCGAGGACGGGTTCGGCTCCCGCGGCGCCGTGCTCTTCGACGGACGAAAGCCTGCTTTCGAGTTCGGCAGGCGTTCCGTCGAACTCGTACAGCACCTCGGCGCCGCCGACCCGCATGGTTCCCAGGGACGATTCGACGATGATCTCCGCTCGGCAGGCTCTCCGGTCCGCGTAGGAGACGGTGAGGATCTCCTGCATGCCATCGGAAGCCACCGGCTGCGAGGTGACCCGGTAGGTCCCTGGGAGCCGCGCCTTGACGGCGGCTCCCAGGGACGTCACCCACTCGCGGGTTTGTCCGGCGGGATCGAGATCAGTCCATGCCATGGGTCAGTAACGCCTGGGCCCCTTCATGATGTGGTAGTGCCGGAACCGCTTGCTGAGGAACGGCAAGCCGACCCGGAACGTCGAGTTCTTGGGGTGCTTCCCCACGCTCCAGCCTATCCTGAAGACCTTGGCCGTCCTCTTGTTCCACGTTCCGGAATGCCCGGCACCCTTGTAGGCGCCGCGGATCCAGTTCGGCATGGCCGAACTCGAACCGAACCTCCGGCTCATGAAACCCATCGTCCGCGTCTTGGCGACGATATTGCCGACCAGCCGGGTATACCTCGTCACACCCCACGTCACCGCCCCCAGCGCGTAGGAAATACCGGCCGCGACGTTCCCCTGCGCGAAGTTGCCGGCCGACGCCACGGCACTGGCGACGGCTCCGATCGGACCGGGGATGAAGGAGGCGACTTCGGCGACCTTGGTGACGACGCTGACGGCCGCCTTGAGCCAGCCCCACATCTTTCCGTCGAAGTCCTGCGCATTGATCGGATCGCCGACGACGTAGTCGTAGTCGTTGGCGGATCCGCCGTCGACCGGGTCGACGGACAGGAAGCGCCCGAGCAGGGGGCTGTAGGGGCGTGCTCCCATCTGGACCAGCGACAGCGCCCCCGTGTGTTCGTAGGGCCGCTGGTACTGGCCGAGCCAGCCGTAATCCATCGCACCCGGCGAGTTGTCGGGCCCGCTCTGCGGGTCGACGGCGCCGGCCGCATCGAGCGGCTGACCGTAGGGGGCGAAGGCGCGCAGGCCACCGGCCTGCCGGCCGGCAGCGTCCGTCGTCAAGACCAGGTCGCCGCGGACGGAAGGGTGGTCGTAGGTCGGGGTGAACGCTCCGTCGGAGCCGACCTTGCTGACGTACAGGACGCCACCCGGAAGGGTGAGGGACAAGCTGGTGAGCCTGCCGTCGGCGTTCATGGTCAGATCAGCGGTGTCGCCGTCGCCCGTGTAGCCGTAGCGGACGACGGTGTTGTTGTCGCAGTCATGCGGATCGCGGCGGGTGATGCGGCTCGTCGCGTCCCGGACGTAGCTGATGTCGGCGTTGAGAGCGGCGGTCGGGCCGACGGTCTTCACACCGATGTTGCGGTCGGAGCCATCCCAAGTCAGAGACGTCGTGCTGCCGTCCGCGGCTTTCCAGCCCGTCGTGTTGCCGTCTGCGTCGTAGCCGAACGAGCCGAGGGCGGTGGCACCTTCGGTGGCGATCAGCCTGTCGGCGGCGTCATAGCAGTAGCGCGTTTCCGCCGTGCCGCCGGCGGTCTGGTCCACCAGCCGCATGCGGTTGGTGTTCAGCCCGGCGTTCGCCTGCGTTCCCGCCGGACAGGTGGCGGACGCCGCCGCCGTGTAGTCGTAGGTGTAGTGGTGACCGGTGACGTACGCCTCGGTCAGCCGCCCGACTCCGTCGTAGACGTAGTTCGGCGCGTTGGGCCGGGCGTCGGTCCCCGCGAGCGACTCGTCGATGATGGTGCCGCCGGCGGTTCGGCCGACCTGGGACAGCACGTCCCGGCCGTCTCCGGTCTTCCAGCCCAGGCTCAGCACCCGGGCACCGTTGTCCTTGGTGATGGACGCCAGGGCGCTCCCGTTGCCGTACGTGACCGTCGCGAGCTCTCCGGCGGCGTCGTAACTCGTGGTGGCGAGCACCTGACCGTCGAGTTTCTGGGTGGCCACCCGTCCCGCGTCGTCGTAGGTCGGCGTGATGGTGTGCGCGCTGTCAGCCGCGTTCGGTGGGGTGACCGTGGACGAGCCGACCCGGCCCGCTTGGTCGTAGACCGTCGTGGTGCGGACGCCGTTCACGTCGGTGTACCCGGTCACCCGGCCGAGGAAGTCCGTCGTCGTCGTGATGACGCCCTTGTCGTCGGAAACCGAGGTCGTCAGGGGGTCACCCCCCACCGCGTAGTCGTGGCTGACGGTGCGGGCGGGCGCGTCCTGGCTGGCCGGAACGGTTTCCCTCAGCGGCCGGTCGCGCGCGTCGTACTCGGTGCAGGTCCAGGGACCGCCGGTCGCCTCCGCGACGACACGTCCTGACGCGTCGTAGACCTGTTCGTCGACCCGGGCCGGTCCGGACGCAGGTGCGGGCGCCGTCGTCAGTTTCGGCATACCGCCTTGGTTGACCGCGGGCGTTCCCGGCTGGCAGGGATTGACGCGGGTTTCGGTGTCGCCGTAGTACGTGTAGGTCGTCTTCGCGCCGGTCGGCATGGTTTTGCCGACCTTGCGGAGGTAGCCGGTGCCGGGTGACTCGTAGGAAGCTCCGCCCGACAGGTTGAGCCCGCTGGGATTCGCGCGGCTGGAACTCGCCAAGCCGTAGACGGGGTCGAGACCGTTTTCGCCGTACTTGGTGGCACCGCTCTTGTCCTGGACACCGTCCGATTCCGCCGAACTGGTCGACGTCTTCAACCCGTAGCGGGGAAGCAGCTGGGTGCCCGGCACCGGCTGCTGGGTGCCGGAAGGCGTGGTCCAGTGCAGTTCCAGCTGCGCGGTCTGGTCGAATTCGTAGTAGTCGATGCGGATTCGCTTCGCCTGGCCGGCGCTGTCGCTGTGCACGACGCCCTGCCGCCAAGCGGCGGTCGTGTTGCGCCAGTCGTCGACGACCAGCTGGTCGTCGATCCAGACCCGGACTCCGTCGTCGGCGAGAAGGCGCAAGGTGTAGTCACCGGCCGCCGGGAAAGCGATGTCACCGGTCGCACGCAGGGCGAAGTGGTCGGCCGGGAGGTCCGCCGCGGGTGCTGCGGTACCCCAGTTCTTCACCAGCGTCCCGTCGGCGGTACCGAACCCCGTGGTGTAGGTCTTCGGCGCGCCGGTGAGCTGATCGTTGTCGTACCAGGCCACGGACAGGCCGTTGACACCCTCGTCATAACCGTTGTGGGCATGCCCCATGCCGCCGGGGCAGGTGGTGGGCAGTTGCCCGGTGAAGCACGAAGCCGGCGCGGGACCGTAGGTGTCGACCGGGCGATCCGCGTAGTCGTAGACAGTGGTGGTTTTGCGTCCGGCGGCATCGGTCACCGACAGTTGCAAATCCTTCTGGTTCCACTCCTGCGCCGACGTCTTGCCGGCGCTGTCGGTGACCGAGAGCGTGCGATCCGCATCGTCGTAGGTGACCTTCGAGAAGAACCCGGTTGGCGGCGTGATGCCCGCGACATCCGTGAAGGTCTGGTGGTTGGCCGGGTCGTACCGGTACGACCGGCTGGGACGAACCTGACCGATCGCCGGCACCGACGAGGCCACCGTTTTCACCTTCGGCTTGGCGCCGGTGTCGTAGGTGATCAAGTTGGTCAGGTCGCCTTCGTACGACTTGCGGTTCGCACTGTCCGCGGCGATCCAGTCGTTGGCCAGGCTTTCCCGCGTTCCGGCAAGCAGCCCCTGCGCGTCGTACCCGTAGTCGCTGACCTCCGCGCCCGGGTCCTCGATCCGGCCCAGCTGGCCGGTTCCGACGTACCACAGCCTCGTCTCGGAGCCGTCCCAGTACGTGATCCGGCAGAGCATCTGCGACGGCGGGAGGCTCACGGCTCCCGGCGGCGGGGCGGCACCGCCGTAGCAGTCGTCGCCGGAGCGGTTGTAGTGCAGGACGTGGGACCGCTGCGAAACCGGGTCTTTGATCTCCCGCAACCGCGACGGGTTGCCGTCGTAGACGTACTGGAGAGCCGCCGGCTTCCGCGAATCCGTGGTGGCGGTCTGGCTCTCGAGCTTCCCGTCGGACCGGAAGGCGAAGGACTGGCCGCCATCGATGAGCGTCACCTTGCCGGCCGTGTCCACCGCGAGAACGCCGTCTTCGTCCGACGGCGGGGCGTAGCCACCGGTGCTCTTCTTGGTCCAGGTGTGCTTGGCGCCGGTGGCGTCGGTGAGCACGACGTTCTGGTCGGTGACCTTGGCTTCGGTGTAGCTCGCGCCGTCGCCGTCGAGGTCGGCCGAGAGGGTCCAGCCCGGGGGCAGCACCGGCAGGTCGCTGGTGTAAAGCCAGTCGGCGGGGACGATCTGCGGGGCGACGGTGGTGTTGTCGGTGGTGCGGACGAACAGCCGCAACTTGGCCGCGCCGGTCGCTTCGGCGTTCTCGACCTTGATCGGCACCCGCTGGCCCGCGGTCAGCGAGACGTTGGTGGCCTGCGTCCAGTTCAAGTCACTCGCGGTGTTGACCTCGTAGACCTTGCCGCCGTTGATCCACACGGTGGCGCCGTCGTCGTGGACGCCGGCGAGCTGGTAGGTCCCGGTCACGGGGGCCTGGAAGAAGCCCTCCCAGCGGGCGACGAACCAGTCGGCCGGCAGCGCGGGCGCGAACGGGGAGTCGGTGCCCCAGTCGACGTTGACCTGCGGTTCGGTGCGCACCAGCACCGGCTGCTGGGCGTCGCTGATGATGCCGTTGTGGGAAAGGTCGACGAAGTAGGACGCCTTGAGTCCCTTGTTCTCGACCTGCTGCGAGTTGTAGGTGAACGACAGTCCGGCGTTGCCGCCGACGGTGGTGAACGTCGGGGTCTGCTCGGCGGTCGACACGTTGCCGTTGGCCAGGTTCACCGTCACCGGACCGGCGTCGTCGATCGGCGAAGGGCCGTGGTCGCCGATGCGCTGGTCGATCTTGAAGTGCCCGATCCACGTCGGGGTGATCGTGGTCGTGCCGCTGTAGGTCATCGCCTGCCAGGTGTAGGCGACGCCGTCCTGCAGGATCCCCGCCGGGACCGTCCACGTCGGCGTGGTCAGGCAGCCGGACTCGACCACGACGCCGGACTTGGCGTCCGCGCCGGTGGCGATGCGGAAGCAGTACTTGACCTGCTCGCCGTCCGGGTCCGTCACCGGGTTGACCGACAGCGTCGGGGTCAGCGACGTCGACACCGTGCCGTCCGCCGGACCGGCCAACGTCGCGGCCGGGGCCGGGGAACCCGTGTCGACGGTGAGGGTGGCGTTGAGGTTCTTGTACGTCCAGGTACCCGGGTTCTCCGCGCCGATCATCATGAAGAACACCGAGCCGTCGCGGGCGTTGACGCGGTCGCGGATGAACCCGGTCATGCCTTCGCCGACGAAACTGCCGACGTCACCGACCAGCGCGCTGGTCATGTAGCCGCCGACGCCGTTGTAGTTGAACGCTGACGCGTGGTAGAGGTTCGCGTTCCACGTTTTCAGCGACCCGACGACGCTGGTGTTGCGGGTGAGGTCCATCCGCGCGCCGACCACGGTCTTGCCGAACAGCGGCGAGTAGTCCATGTGGAAGACGCTGCGGTTGTAGGTGTCACCCTTGGCCTGGCTGTTGCCGATCCGCAGGCCGCAGGCGTCGCAGTTCGTGCCGTCGGAGCGGTAGGAATGCGACTCGGTGACGCCGTAGGTGAAGGTCGGGTCGACGAACACCGGGTACACGCGCTTCGGGTCGCGCAGCCAGTTCGGGTCGACCGCGACGGTCAGCCACCAGTCCGTCCCGGCCTTGTCGAGGGTGTAGGTGCCGCCGGTCATCGCCGGCGCGGTCTCGCCGTGGCCCGCGGAGTCCCAGGTCTCGATCGGCGGCAGGACGATCTTCGCCGCACCGGCCTTGTCGGCCAGGGTGACGGAGCCGTTCTTCTCCAGCTTCGGGGTCAGGTCACCGGTGGTGAGCTTGAACTTCCACGAGGAGCGGCCGTCGGCCGGAAGGCGCTTGAGTTTGATCGTCTCCTTCACCGCGCCCGGCGTGACCTCGTAGTCCAGGTCCGTGCCCGCGGCGACTTCCGGGTAGGTGACCGAATCACCCTTCACCGCGGCGGTCGCCGGGGCGGCCCGGTCGAGGGCCAGGCCGGCGGTGTGGCCGCCGGATTCGACCTGCAGAACCGCGCCGTCGTCGGCCTTGGTGGCCAGCGACGGGCTGAGCGGGTGGTGGTCGGCGCCGGCGCGCTTGGTCGCCGGGTCGGTGGCCAGCGTGGTCTGGACCGGCTGCCATTGCCCGTGCTCGTCCTGCACGTTCAACGGCTGGTTCGACTGCCGCACCGAATGCGTGCCGTCGACGTTGGCGTACTCGGTGACGAACGTCGACCGCGACACCGGCGTCGACCGTTGCGGATCGAAGTGCGTTCCCGCCCCGCCGTCCAACCGGCTCTGAGCTGCGAAATCCGCCTTCGACGGCGCCTGCGGCACGACGGGAGCGGGCGCGGCCGAGGACAGCAACCCGACGTCGCGCGGATCGATCGGCTTCGGCGCGGCCGGCGCAGTCGCGACGGCTTCGGCACTGCCGACGAGGAGAGTCATGCTCAGGGCGAGCACGACCGCTCTCACCCAGCGAACCAGATGGACAGGACGCGACAACCGCAGCACGGCCAGTTCCTCCCCCGGTGGCCCGGCATCCGCCACGGCCACCCCCAATGGCCCGCGGCGCACGGCTGCCGCCGCGGGATACTGCCGGGCACCCGGCGCTCGCCGTGCCCGGGGTCGGGAATTCTCGTCCCCCGCCCGCACCGTGCATCGACGGAACCTCACACGGTCGTTACACCGCCGGGTGAGAGGAAGCCCACAGTTGCCAGCCGACCACCGATCGGGTATTTGCCCTGGTCACCATCCTCGGCAGGCGGAAGCCCACGGGCTACGATCGGCTGCCGGCCCATCGTCGCCGGACCCCCGCACCGCCCCTTCGGCAGGAGATCCATGGCCCAGCCCGCGCTCGACGCCCCGGACGTCACCGCACCGATCCCGCGCACGACCGCGAAGGTCCGCCGCGACGGCGCGCCTCGGCTCGGCGTCGCGACACTGTGGGCCTTCGCCGCCGTTCCCGCCGCGTTGGCGCTCCTCGCCGCGGTGCGCGCGCCGAAGATGCACGTGCTGCTCGACTACTGGCACGTCTTCGCCAAGATCACCGACGACAACGGCGATCTCCTGCTCGGTCAGGTTTTCACCTACCACCTCGACCAGCCGTTCGTCGTGCCCTCACTGCTGTTCTACGTGGACGCAGCCTGGTTCGGCGGCGACAACCGCGTCCTGACCGTCCTGACGATCGCCCTGCTCGCGGTCACGGTGTTCGCGCTGCGCACGATGCTGCCGCGGCACCTGAACCCGACGACGCGGGCGGCGCTGACCGCGGCCATGTCCTGGCTGCTGTTCAGCTCCCACGCCACCGAACTGTGGCTGCAGAGCACGAACGGCATCAGCTGGGTTCCCGCGATCGCGTTCTGCGCCATCGCGATCGCCTGCGCCCACCACGGTCGTCACGCCGGCGCGTACGCCGCCGCCGTGCTGGGCTGCCTGAGCTTCGGGGCCGCGTTGCCGATCTGGTTCGTGATCGCCGGCATCGCCTGGCTGCGCAAGGAACCGCGCCTGCGGGTCATGATTCCCGGAGCGGCCGGGCTGGTCATCCTCGTCGCGTGGTGGCTCACCAAACCCGCCGGAACGCAGTCCGGGGCGACGGACGCCTTCGACCCGGACGGACGGCTTTCCGTCGCCGCCGCCGCGGTCGGTGGGCTGTGGTCGGTGGACATCGCCGCGCTCGCGGTGATCGCCGGCGGCCTCACCCTCGCCCTGCTCGCCTTGCTGCTGCGCCACACCGTCATCCACCGGCCGGCGGCCGCCGGCGCGGGGTGGGCGGGTTTGGCCTGTTACGCGGTCGCCTTGGCGTTGATGCTCGCACTCGGCCGGACGACGACGAACGTCCCCGGGGGCAACGTCGGGCTGATCAGCCGGTACGTTCTGGTCGCGGCGCTGGCCGGCACCGCGGCGCTCGTCCTGTCCGCTTTGCACCGTCCACAGTGGCCACGGCGCTACCTCGTCGTGACGGTGGTCGCACTGTCCTTGGTCACCCACGCCATCGGCGGCGGGAAGGCCGACGAAGTCCGCCGCAGCTACGCGCCACTCAGCCTGGCCGCGATCGCCCTGCGTGTCGACGCACCCGCCGCGCTCGACGCCTTGCACATCCAGCGGGCCGCCGGTCCGGCGGCGAAAGCGCTGGGGGCCTACCCCTTCGACAGCAGCTTCACCCTCGGTTGCCGCGGCCACGAACTCGGCAGCCACCTCGACCTGACGACCGCACGATCGGCGTCAGCCGACGCAACCGGGACACTCGACGCGCCCGCCACCGACGCCGGCGGCATCATCACCGGCTGGGCCGTGGCCAACGGCACGCGGCCGGACTGCATCCTCATCACCGACCAGACCGGCACGGTCACCGGCGGCGGCGTCACGGGCCTGCCCCTCACGGCCGGACAGACCGCGAAAGCCGCACCCGGCGCGACGGCGTGGGAGGCAACGGCCGGCCCGACCAACGGGCCAGTGACCGTGCTCGCCGTCCAGGATGGCCGCCTCTACCGGCTCGGCTGAGCCAGGGGTCAGCGGTCAAGCCACGGAGCGAGCAGCTTCTCCAGATCGGCGTCCGACAACGCCCGCGGGCCGCCGTGGAATTCGTGCCACCGCGACGCGTCACACGCCGCCGTGTACTCCACCTCGAACGCACGCATCAGCACGTACATGAACGTCACCGAGCTGAACTGCTCGCCCAGCAGGGTACGAGCCTCGCGGGCGACCTCCGTCGCACCGGTGAAATCCGACAGCTTCAACGATTCCGCAGCCGGGTCCAACAGGCTGGGCGCATACATCACAACAATTTCTCCATCACTGAAACAGAAATCAGCCTTCGGCAGCCAGCTGCCCACAGGCGGCGGCGATCTCCTGGCCACGAGTGTCCCGCACGGTGCACGCTACTCCGCCCGCGTTGACCAGCCGCACGAACTCCCGCTCCACGGGCTTCGGCGACGCATCCCACTTCGAACCCGGCGTCGGATTCAGCGGAATCACGTTCACGTGCACCAGCTGACCCAAGTGCTTGCGCAGCCGCTTCGCCAGCAGCTCCGCCCGCCACGGCTGGTCGTTGATGTCCCGGATCAACGCGTACTCGATGGACACCCGCCGCCCGGAAGTGTCCGCGTAGTACCGAGCAGCCGAGAGAACCTCGTCCACCGACCACCGGTTGTTCACCGGCACCAGCGTGTCCCGCAGCTCGTCGTCCGGCGTGTGCAGCGACACCGCCAGCCGCACCTGCATCTTTTCGTCCGCCAGCTTCCGGATCGCCGGCGCCAAACCCACCGTCGACACCGTCACCGACCGCTGACCAATCCCCAAACCACCCGGCGCGGGATCGGTGATCCGCCGGACCGCCGCCACCACGCGCTTGTAGTTGGCCAGCGGCTCGCCCATCCCTACCCTTTTACAAATCTCACGGGGAGCGGGTTTCGCCGACCACCACGGGCAAAGCAGGGGTACCGCATGTGACGATGCCGTGCCGCCCGTCGACGTGCGGCGACCTGCGCTAGTCCGAACGGGTGATCGGCGCTCAGGGACCTGACAAAAACGCTGCGCCACGCCCCTCAGCTACAACACTCCATTCGAAACCTGTGAGGGAAGATGATCGACTTGTTGATCTATTTACTCGGTCCGGCGCTGATCGCGCTGATCGGGCGGGCGCTGCGTCTGTGGTTCAAGGCCGTGCGGGAGCAGCGGCAGCAGGAAACCCTGCGCACGCTGTCTTCCAACCTACCGACCACCGGCGAGATCGAGATCCGCGACACCCGCAATGACGGCAGCCAACTCCACATCCGGATCAACACCACGCCCGGCACCGCGAGGCCTTGATGACAGACCCGGATCCCGTCGAGCCATCCGCCGCTTCGGCAGCTACCAGCGACAAGCACGCCCATCAAACTGCCGAGGCGATCAACGCAACGTTCACCGCGTTCTACCGCGACCACATCAAAGCGCTGGTCGCGTTGCTACTGGTCCAGGGTGCGTCCCTCACCACCGCTGCGGACATCGCGCAGGAGACCATGACGGCCGCCTACAAGAACTGGGCCCAGATCAAACACCCGAAGGCCTGGACCCGCACGGCCGCGGTCCGCACGTTCATTCGCCACAAACTGAACACGCGGGAGGACGTCGTGGAGAAGCTTCCCGAACCCACGTCACTGCTGCGCCACGACATCGCTCTCGAACGCTGGGAACAGCGACAGGATCTGCTGAGCGAACTGGAAGGACTTTCCCATCGACAGCGGCACGTAGTAGCGCTTTTCTTGGATGACATGAGTGCCGAACAGATCGCGCACGACCTGGACATCACGCCTGGGGCCGTGCGCGAGCACCTCAGCCAAGCCCGGAGGTACTTGCGTAACCAGCTCGATCCGAAGGACGGTGAGTCGTGAGCACCGAAGACGCCCACACCCGCCGCGACATCGATACCTGGCTGCACAACGCGAATGCCGACCTGCACGCCGCGCTCGATACCGTGCTGGACATCGATGCCGGGCTCGCCGACGCCCAGCTCCCCAGCCGCCACACCACGCTGATCGACGCGCTCGACGACGTCCTTGACCTCGATGCAGGTCTTCGCGGCATCGTCGCCACTACAGAACCAGCCGCTGTATCTCCCCCAACACCAACCGAGAACGAGCCGGCCGCGCCCGTCCCGACTACCATCGAGTCCTCATCGCAACCCCCCTCGACTGCGAGCCCAGCTCTCTTGAGCATCCGGACTGCGGTGATCGTTCTGGCGACCTTCGTGATTGGTATCGGCGTCAGCATCTTGACCTTCAGCGCCGCCGGGAACGTTGCCAGCGCCGTGCTGAGCGGCCTCGGCGCGGCCAGCGCCACCGTGTCATTGCTGCACAATCTCATCGGTTCAGACCGGCACCACCACTAGCAGGCCGCACGCTGCCAGTGCCGGGCACTTCGTCACCACTAGTCTGGTCTTCGGGCGGGTGCTCAGAGCAGCTCCCGCTCTTGAGCCGAACGAACTCGGCGGCGAGCAGCTCGGGCCGGTCGAGGTACGTCACGGTGAGGCCATGGCGAAATGATCAGCGAGGGCAGCAGGTACTCTTGACGGCGCTGACTGGGCCGAGATCGACGTGGGGCTGCCCCTGTCCGAGCGGCGGCCGCCTCCATGGGTGAGGCCAGCAGCACCATGAAGAAGCCGACGACCAGCCTGGAATCGCTGTGCCTTCGCGACGCGTCAGTCGAACGGCATCTGAGGAAGTGACGCGGCAACTGAAATTGATCATGGTGTTACCGCCGTGAGCGAGGGTCAGGACGCGCAGGTCGGGCAAGATTGACATGTCACGCACGCCGGGGACCTACGGGCCCGCGATCCCGTGCGCGGGGCGAGTACGGCGACCTGCGTCCCGGCGCGGGCATCCCTGCGGAGTGGGCCCGGTTCGGCTCAACGCTGGAGAAGACCAGCTCAACGGTCCGCACCGGCAAAGGCGGAACCCGCTACCTTGTCGTCGACCGACTACGAGTTTCGCGCCGGGAGCTAGTCAAGTTCGAGGACTTCGAAGTACAGGTGCGATGTAGCCAAACCTCGGGAGCCTGGACTGGTGAGGCAGACACCTGGGCGACTACGTCGCACGTAGCCGGCTCGAGCGGTGGCAGCTAGACACGCTCAGCTGCTCAGCCGGCTTCTGTGCAAGGTACAAGCCGACGAGGTCGCGGGCACCCACCTCGGAGAGCCGATCAGCGATCAAGCCACGGAGCGAGCAGCTTCTCCAGATCAGCATCCGACAACGCTCGCGGTCCGCCGTGGAACTCATGCCACCGCGAGGCGTCCCGCGCCGCGGTGTACTCGACCTCGAACGCCCGCATCAGCACGTACATGAACGTCACCGAGCTGAATCGCTCACCCAGCAACGTCCGCGCCTCACGAGCCACCTCAGTGGCACCGCGTCCGACCACATCCGCGAGCCGAAGCTCCTCCGCAGCCGGATCCAACAGGCTGGGGGCATACATCACGACAAACACTCCAACATCGAAACGAACACGAACTCAGCCTTCAGCGGCCAGCTGGCCACACGCCGCGGCGATCTCCTGGCCTCGGGTGTCCCGGACCGTGCACGCGACACCACCGGCGTTCACCAGGCGCACGAACTCCCGCTCCACCGACTTCGGCGACGCATCCCACTTGCTGCCCGGCGTCGGATTCAGTGGGATCACGTTGACGTGCACGAGCTGGCCCAGATGCTTGCGCAGTCGCTTCGCGAGCAACTCCGCTCGCCACGGTTGATCGTTGATGTCCCGGATGAGCGCGTACTCGATCGAGACGCGCCGACCGGAGGTGTCGGCGTAGTACCGGGCCGCGGAGAGGACCTCGTCGATCGACCACCGGTTGTTCACGGGCACGAGAGTGTCGCGCAGCTCATCGTCCGGCGTGTGCAGCGAGACCGCGAGGCGGACCTGCAGCTTCTCGTCAGCCAGCTTCCGGATCGCCGGCGCCAGACCCACCGTCGACACCGTCACCGACCGCTGACCAATCCCCAAACCACCCGGCGCGGGATCGGTGATCCGCCGGACCGCCGCCACCACACGCTTGTAGTTGGCCAGCGGCTCACCCATGCCCATGAAGACGATGTTCGACAGCCGGCCGGGACCACCCGGCATCGCGCCGTCGCGCATGACCGCCGCCGCCGAGCGGACCTGGTCCACGATTTCCGCCGTCGACAGGTTGCGGTCGAGGCCGCCCTGGCCGGTCGCGCAGAACGGGCACGCCATGCCGCAGCCCGCCTGGCTCGAAATGCACAGCGTCGCGCGGTCCGGGTAGCGCATCAGGACGCTCTCCAGGAGCGTGCCGTCGTGCGCTCGCCACAGCGTCTTGCGGGTCGCGCCGTCGTCGGCCGCCAGCGCGCGGACCTCGGTCAGCAGCGTCGGCATCAGCGACTCGACGAGCCGCGAGCGCGTGGCCGCCGGGATGTCCGTCATCTCCGCCGGGTCCACCGTCAGGCGGGAGAAGTAGTGGTTCGACAGCTGCTTCGCGCGGAACGGCTTCTCCCCCAGCTCGGCGACGGCGGCCGCGCGCTCGGACACCGAGAGGTCGGCGAGGTGGCGCGGCGGCAGGCCGCGCTTGGGCGCGTCGAAAACGAGGGGAAGGGCAGTCATAACCAGACCAGTGTCCCACGCGCCCGCCAGGGCCGCCGGAGCCACCCCGCCGGGGTGTACCCCAGGTCACCAGCCCCGGTCTCCGCGTCCGCATCACCCACAGGGATGATCGACGGCGTGTCACCGGACGGGGGTCCGGCGTCCGACGAAAGAGGTGAACTCGTGTCCTTCCGGCACCTTGTCCTGGTCGTCGCGGTCACCTTGGTCGCCGCCGCCTGCAGCACGCCGGACGGGAAGCCGCCCGCGCCGAGCCCCACGAACGGGCCGCACGCGATCGTGGGTGCCCTGCACCTGCCCCTGCCGGCGGGCGCGACCTACACCGAGCACAGCCCGGACGGCCTCCTCGACGGCTGCATCGCCGAAGGCACCGTGGCCTGTGAAGCGCGCGTCCTGGACCTGCGCAAGACGGACCCCAACGCGCCGATCAACCTGCCGAGCACGAAGCGGCCGTTCGGCTGGTACACCGGCACGGACCTGCCGACCTGCATCACGCCCGCGTCACCGCCCGGGAAGGCGGCCGGCGCCACCGGCAGCACGCTGCTCGACTCCGGCTTCGCGAAGATCGGGCCCAAGACGGCCGAGTACGGCCGCTGGAAGGTCACCTGCGAGAACTCGGCGCAGAACAACCAGGTCCGGTCGTGGTGGCTGCCGACGAGCCGGATCCTGGTCGTCCAGTACGGATCCTTCCCCGGCTGGGACGCCAAGATGGACACCCTGCTCGCCGGCGCCACCTTCAGCTGACGACGTCGAGCGCGGCCCGGATGATCGCGTCCGTGTCGATGCCGTGGTACCGGTAGACGTCTTCCAGCGACCCGGACTGGCCGAAGCCCGTGACGCCCAGCGCGACCGACGGCACCCGGTTGACCCCGGCCAGGAACGCCAGCGTGTGCGGATGGCCGTCGAGCACCGTGACCAGCGGCTTCGCCCGCGACGCCGGGAAGACCTGGTCGAGGATCCACGTCTCGGCACTCCCCCGGCCGGACCGCGCCTGGAGCGCCTCGAACAGCAGGCCCGGGCTGGTCACGCACACGACGTCGGCCTCGACGCCCACCTGGGCCAGCCGCTCGGCCGCCGCCAGGGTGTCCGGCACCAGCGCGCCCATCGCCGCCAGCGTGACGGCGGGTGACGCGGCCCGCCGCAGCAGGTACGCGCCCGCCACCACCTGGCGACGGCGGCGTTCCCGCGCGGCCGGGTCGGCGGGCACGCCGGCGAGGGTCTGGTCGACCGGACGCGTCGAAAGCCGGAAGTACGACGACGTCCCGCCCGGCTTGCCGAGCCGGCCGAGCGCGGCCAGCAGCGTCCACTCGGTGTCGATCGCGAACGCCGGTTCGTAGCTGACGCAGCCGGGCTGTTCGATGCCGATCGACGGCGTGGTGATCGACTGGTGCGCGCCGCCTTCCGGGGCGAGCGTGACGCCGGACGGCGTGCCGATCAGGATCGACTGGCCGCCCGCGTAGATGCCGAACGACCAGGGCTCCAGCGCGCGCTCGACGAACGGGTCGTACATGACGCCGATGGGCAGCAGCGGCTCGCCCCAGCGGCTCCAGGTCGCGCCGAGCTCGCCGAGCAGGCCGACCAGGTTCGTCTCGGCGATGCCCAGCTCGACGTGCTGGCCGGTCGGCTTCTCCCGCCAGTGCATGATCGTCTCGGGGTCGTCTTCGAACCAGTTCTGGCGCTCGGTGGCCGACCAGACGCCGACTTTGTTGACCCAGCCGCCGAGGTTGGTCGTCGAGCTGACGTCCGGGCTGACGGTCACGACGCGCTTCGCAGCCTCGGGCGCTTCGCGCGTCAGGTCGAGCAGGACGCGCCCCAGCGCCGCCTGCGTCGTAGCGGTTCCGGACGGCGTACGCCCGATGTCGACGGGCAGTTCCAGCGAAGGCGCCGAAGGAACGTCCGGACGGCGAAGGCGCGAAGCAACTTCGGCGCACAACGCGGCTTCAGGCGACCCGGCGGCGAAGCGCTCCCACGGCGAAGCGAGGTCCGTGCCCAGAGACGAAGCCAGCTCTTCCATCTGTGCCACGGTCAGCAGCGACGAGTGGTTCTGCGGGTGCCCCTGCGTCGGCAGGCCGCGGCCCTTGACGGTGTAGCAGAAGATGACCGTCGGCCGGCTGTCCGAAATGGACGCGAAGACCTCGTCGAGCGAGCCGAGGTCGTGGCCGCCGAGGTTCCGGATCGCGGCCAGGAGCGTCTCGTCGTCCAGCGAAGCCACCAGCGACGCCAGGGCCGCGTTCCCCGCGGGCAGCCGGTCGCGCACCTGGGCCGCGTCGCAGCGCAGCAGCCGCTGGTACTCGGGATTCGGCATCTCGTCGATCCGCGTACGCAGCTCGGCGCCACCGGGCCGGGTGAACAGCTCCTCCAGCAGCCGTCCGTACTTCAGCGTCAGGACCTGCCAGCCGGCGGCGTCGAACATGCCCTGCAGCCGCCCGGCCGCGATGTTCGGGACGACGCGGTCGAGGGACTGGCGGTTGAGGTCGACGATCCAGACGATCTCGCCCAGCTCGGCGACGGCCGGGTCGAGGATGGCCTCCCAGATCGCGCCTTCGTCCAGCTCGGCGTCGCCGACCAGCGAGTACTGGCGGCCGGTGCCCGCCGACGAGCCCCGGGTGGTCAGGTAGCGGCGGGCCAGCGCGCCCCAGATCGGGGCGGTCGCGCCGATGCCGACCGAGCCGGTCGAGTAGTCGACGGGGTCGGGGTCCTTGGCGCGGCTCGGGTAGCTCTGCAGGCCGCCGAACTCGCGCAGCGTCGGCAGGTAGGCCTCGTCCAGCTCACCGAGCAGGTAGTTGATCGCGTGGAGCACCGGCGAGGCGTGCGGCTTCACCGAGACGCGGTCCTCGGGGCGCAGGTGCCGGAACCACAGCGACGTCATGATCGACACCAGCGACGCGCACGACGCCTGGTGCCCGCCGACCTTCAGCCCGGACGGGTTGGGGCGGACCCGGTTGGCCTGGTGCACGATCGCGGTGGCGAGCCAGAGGACCCGCTGCTCGATCGCGGTGAGCGCCGGGGCGGTCACGGGGGCATGGGTCATCGTCGACACCTTTCGTGCAGGAAGCGCCCATCAGAACACCACTGGTGGACGCATCGCACAACCGATGCCGCCCCGAGTGCGCAGAATGCCCACCCGGCGGCGACGGCTCAGGTCTCCGGGTGCGCAGAATGCACGCGCTCGAGCAGGGGCGTCAGGCGGTACGGGACGAGCTCGCGCATGACGAGCGAGATGTTCGTCCGCTCGACGCCGGGCGAGGCGAGCACGCGCCCGGCGATCCGGTACAGGTCTTCGGCGTCGACGGCGACCACCTGGACCATCAGGTCGCTGGCCCCGGTCAGCCCGCACACCTCGGTGACCTCGGGGATCGTGGACAGGGCGTCGGCGATCTCGGCCAGGCGCCGCTGGTCGACCTGCGCGTTGACGAACGCCCGCAGCGGGTAGCCCAGCCGCGCCGGGTCGATGCGGCGCTCGAACGACCTCAGCACGCCGCGCTGTTCCAGGCGCCCGAGCCGGGCCTGCACCGTGTTGCGGGACAGGCCCAGCCGTTCGGCCAGCGCGACCGCCGTGGACCGCGGGTCCTCCCCCAGCGCCTGGAGCAGGCGCGCGTCGATCTCGTCGATGGTTTCCGGCACGCGCCCGATCTTCTCAGCCCAGGTACTTCTGCAGGTCGTCGAGGACCTTCATCGCCCCGATCGGGCCGAGCCCAAGGAACCAGACCTCGTCGGCCACCGGGATCGCGTGCTTCGCCTTGACCGCGCCGAGCCCGGCCCACAGCCCGCTGCCCGTGACGGCCTTCTCGTCCGCGCTCGGGCCGGCGCCGTAGCTGGAGTAGAAGATCCAGTCGGCGTCGGCCTCGTCGATGCGTTCCTTGGAGATCTGCGCGGCCAGCTCGTCGATGTTCTGGTTGGCCGGCCGCGCCAGGCCCACGTCCTTGAGGATCACGCCGATGAAGGAGAGGTTGCCGTAGAGCCGGATGTTGCCGGAGAGGAACCGCAGCAGCGAGATCTTCGGCGCGCCCTTGACCGCGGCCTTCACCTCGCCGGCGCGCTTCTGGTAGTCGTTGAGCAGCCCGACGGCCTTCGTCTCGTCGCCCAGCGACGCCCCCACCAGCAGCAGGTTCTCCTTCCACGGGAACCCGGGCCGGATGCTGAACACCGTCGGCGCGATCTTAGACAGCTGCGGGTAGAGGTCCTTCGCGCGCAGCTTGCTGCCGACGATCAGGTCCGGCGTCAGCGCGGCGATCTGCTCGAGGTTCGGATTGTTGATGTCCCCGACCGTCGGGATGCCTTTGACGCGGCCGGCCAGGTAGGACGGCACGCCGCTCTGCCCGGCCGTGGTGGCCATGCCGACCGGGGTGACGCCGAGGGCGAGGACGTCGTCCAGCTCACCACTGTCGAGCACGATGACCCGCGTGGGCTTCTTGTCCAGCTTCGTCCGGCCGAGTGCGTGGGTCACCGTGCGCGGGAAGACGCCGGGGCCGACGTCCGCGCCGAGCTTGGCCGTCTCGGCGTCCGCGGTGGAGAACAGCCGGCCGCCGGTGGCGACGTCCTGGTCGCCGGCGCCCGAGCCGGCGGGCTTCGACGGCTGGCCGCAGGCGGCGAGGAGCGTGACCACCGCGAGCGCGGCGGCCAGTTGTGTCCACTTAGGACGCATCGGGGGTTCCTTCTTCTCGGGGAGTGGCCCGCCGCCTGCCGATCGGGACGACCAGGGGCGTGGCGGAGACGGGGTCTTCGATGACCCGGCAGGGCATGCCGAAGACGTCGGCGACGAGCTCGGCGGTGAGGATGCCGGCGGGCGCGCCCTCGGCGGCGATCCGGCCGTCCTTCATCGCGATGAGGTGGTCGCCGTAGCGGGCGGCCAGGTTGAGGTCGTGCAGGACGATGACGATCGTCCGGCCGTCCTCGGCGTTCAGCTCGGCGAGCAGGTCGAGCACCTCGACCTGGTGGGCGATGTCGAGGAACGTCGTGGGCTCGTCGAGCAGCAGCAACCGCGTCCGCTGCGCCAGCGCCATGGCGATCCAGACGCGCTGGCGCTGGCCGCCCGACAGCTCGTCGACCGGCCGGCCGGCGAGCTCGACGGTGTCCGTCGCCAGCATCGCCTTCGCGACGGCGTCGTCGTCTTCGGCGCTCCAGCGGCGGAAGACGCCCTGGTGCGGGTAGCGGCCGCGGCCGACGAGGTCGGCGACGGTGATGCCCTCGGGCGCGGACGGCGACTGCGGCAGCAGGCCCAGCACCGTGGCGACGTCCTTGCTGCGCCACGTCGTGATGCCCTTGCCGTCGAGGTAGACCGCACCCGCGGTGGGCGTGAGCAGCCGCGCGAGACCGCGCAGGAGCGTCGACTTCCCGCAGGCATTGGTCCCGACGATCATGGTGACCTTGCCGGGCGGGATCCGGACCGAGAGGTCCTTGACCACGCGCAGCGGCCCGTAGCCGAGCTCGAGGTCCTCGGTGTGCAGTGTCACGGCGTTCCTCTCACACTCGCCCGGCGCGGTTGGCCGTGGCGAGCAGCCACAGCAGGTACGGCGCGCCCACCGCGCCGGTCACGACGCCGACCGGCAGTTGCGTGCCGAGCAGGTGCTGGGCGACGAAGTCGCCGAGGAGCACCACGAGCGCGCCGGTCAACTCGGCGGGCACGAGTCCCGCGCGGGCACCGCCGACGAGCCGGCTCGCGATCGGGTCGGCCACGAAAGCGACGAAGGCGATCGGTCCCGCGGCCGCCGTCGCGAAGGCCGCGAGGGCGACGGCGACCAGCAGCAGGGCGACGCGGCTGCGTTCGACGCGCAAGCCGAGCCCGGCGGCGGTGTCGTCGCCCAGCTGGAGCCCGGCGAGCGCACGGCTCTGGAGCAACGCCGCGGGCAGCAGCACGGCGAGCGCCGCGGCCAGCGGGACGACGTGGTCCCAGCTCCGGCCGTTGAGGTTGCCGGTCAGCCAGACCAGGGCCTGCTGCGCGAGAGGGACGTCGGCCCAGGTCATCAGGTACGAAACGACGCTGCTCAGCACCGCGCCGACCCCGACGCCGACGAGCACCAGCCGGTAGCCGTGGACGCCGCCGCGGCGGGCCAGGAGGTAGATGGTGGCGCCCGCGACCAGCGCGCCGGCCAGCGCCGCGGCCGAAACCACCGGGCCCGCGGCGCCGAACAGCACGATCGCGACGACCGCCGCCGCGCTCGCGCCCTGCGTCACGCCGATGACGTCCGGGCTGGCCAGCGGATTGCGCAGGAGGCGCTGGAAGAGCGCCCCGGACGTCCCGAAGGCGACGCCGACCAGGACGCCGGTGGCCGCTCTCGGCAACCTGAGTTCCGTCACGACGTAGGCCGCGCGGCCCTCTCCGCCGAGGAGCAGACCGGGCAGGTCGCCGAGCGGCACCGGGAAGTCGCCCACCGCCAGGGACAGCGCGAAGACGGCCACGATCGCCACGAGCAGTAGCCACGACACCGTGCGGGCCCGGACGGCTCCGCGGCGGCGTGCGGCGGCGACCACCTCGACGGCGCTCACACCGCCACGACCTTCCGGCGCCGCACCAGGAACACGAACACGGGCGCCCCGACGAGCGCGGTGATGATGCCGACCTGCACCTCGGCCGGGCGCGCGACCACGCGGCCGAGGACGTCGGACAGCAGCAGGAGCAGCGGCGCGAGCAACGCGGAGTACGGGAGCAGCCAGCGGTGATCGGGCCCGGTGACGAGCCGGGCGGCGTGCGGCACGGTCAGCCCGACGAACGCGATCGGCCCGGCGATCGCCGTCGCCGAACCGCAGAGGACGACGACGGCGAGCGCGCACACCAGCCGCGCCACCGGCACGTTCTGGCCGAGCGAACGAGCGACGTCTTCGCCGAGCGCGAGGGCGTTGAGCTGACGGGCGGCAACCAGGGCCAGCAGCACCCCCGCCGCCACGAACGGCACGGCCTGGCCGATCGTCGCCGCGTCGCGGCCGGTCAGCGAGCCGGCCTGCCAGAAGCGGTACTGGTCGAACGTCGCCTGGTCGGTGAGCAGCAGCGCGCTGGTCACCGAGGCCAGTGCCGCCGTCACCGCGGCCCCGGCGAGGGCGAGCTTCACCGGCGTCGCCCCGGCACGGCCGAGCGCGCTGACGCCGTAGACGACGGCGCCGGCAACCGCGGCGCCCGCGAAGCCGAACCAGACGTACCCGCCGACGCTTGTGACGCCGAAGGTGCCGATGCCGAGGACGACGAAGAGCGCGGCGCCCGCGTTGACGCCGAGCAGGCCCGGGTCGGCCAGGGGGTTGCGCGTCGCGCCTTGGATGACGGCGCCGGACAGGCCGAGCGCGACGCCGGCGAGCACCCCGGCGAGCGTGCGCGGGAGCCGGAGTTCGCGGACGACCAGGTGGTCGGGGTCGGCCGCGTCGAAGTGGAAGAGCGCGTCCAGCACCGTGCCCGGGCTCAGGTCGCGGGTGCCGGCACCGATGCTGAGCAGCACGGCGGCGGCCACGGCCGCGGTGAGGACCAGCAACCCGGCCGTCAGCGGGAGCGAGCGGGTCCGCACAGGTCGTTACCTTTGCTAACAGGTGGTTAGGCTTGCCTAATCTAGGCTGCGGGATCTTGAACTCTCAAGTTCAGTGAGCGAGCTCACCGAGAGCAGGTTGCGAGCCGACCGTTTCCGATATATCGTGAACGTGTCGCAACAGTTCGAGAAAGGAACACAGACATGCGTAGGCACCAACACCCCTTCGCTCACGAACGTGGGCGCGCACCTTTCGGGCCCTTCGGTGGTTTCGGCGAGTTCCCCCCGGGCTTCGGCCCCGGTGGACGCGGTCGCGGCCACGGACCGGGCCGGCGGGGTCACGGCGGACGGCGCAGCCGCCGCGGTGACGTCCGCGCCGCGATCCTGGCGCTGCTCGCCGAGCAGCCCCGGCACGGCTACGAGATCATCCGCGAGATCGGCGAGCGCTCCGGCGGCTTCTGGCGGCCCAGCCCCGGCTCGGTCTACCCGACGCTGCAGCTGCTGGCCGACGAAGGCCTGGTCATCAGCAAGGACGAGCACGGCAAGAAGCTGTTCGAGCTGACCGACGCCGGCCGCACGGCCGCGGAAGAGCAGGACAGCACCCCGCCGTGGGAGCAGATCGCGCAGGACGTCGACCCGACCGAGGTCGGGCTCGCGAAGGCGGGCAAGAACCTCGCCGCCGCCGTCGTGCAGATCATGCGCGCGGGCACCGAGAGCCAGCAGGCCCGCGCGGCCGAGGTCCTCAACGACGCCCGGCGCTCGCTCTACGGCATCCTCGGCGAGGACGAGGACGAGTCCCCTGAGGTCGCGGAGTGACCTGGCAGGACGAGGCCGGTGGGCTTCACCCGCGTGTGGACGCGGTAGCCCACCGGCAGCGTCAGGTCTTCGCGGCGATTCCCGTTACGTTGCAAGGACTCCGCGATCGCCTGTTCGGCGACCGGCCGGCTGAACTCGATCTTCAGCACCGCTTCGAGGTCGGCGGCGGTCGCGAAGCGCCATTCGGTCGCGACGCGGCGGCAGCCGAACCCGGCCCGGGCGAAGAACCGTTCCACCGCGCCCGGGTCGTAGTGCGGTAGGTCGGCGCGCATCCAGCGGCCGTAGGGCTCGCTGGCGACGTCGAGATCGACGATCAGGATCGCGCCGCCCGGCCGCAGTACCCGTTCGGCCTCCGCCAGCCCCGGCTCGCACCCCGGCCCGAAGAAGTACGCCGTGCGCGCGTGCACGACGTCGACGCTCGCGCTGCGGACCGGCAGCCGCTGGGCCCGGCCCATCCGGACGTCCACGTTCGACAGACCCTCCACGCGCTTCAGCGCGCCTCGCACCAACGGCTCGTGCGGCTCCACGCCGAGCACCGAACGGGCGTCCCGGGCGAAACGCGGCAGGTGGAAGCCGTCGCCGCAGCCGACGTCCAGCACGTCCCGGCCGGCCCAGTCGTGCTCCTCCCGCAGCACCCGCCAGATTTCGCCGCCACTGTCCTGCGCGCGGTTTTCCAGCTCGTAGTCGGCCTGGTAGTACCAGATGTTCGGGCTCGGCACGACCTCCGTGCGCCGCGACGACCACCGCACCCGCTGCTCCTTCCGGGGCCTGTTGGCCGGAGTGATCCTCCGGCGGCGAAATCTTGGCCGAAACCTCACGGATCACGCCTAGAATTCGGTGGGTCTCGGGAGGAGCACCACATGGCATTCGGGCCGTCCAGTACCCCGTCCCCGGTCCCGGCCGGAATTCCGTGCTGGATCGAGCTGGCCTGCCGCGAGCAGGCCGTGGCGGAAAGATTCTACGGTGCCCTCTTCGGGTGGGAGTACACCACTCAGCGGGACCCGGCGACGTCCGACGGCCGCTACGCCATCGCGTCGATCAACAACCTCCCGGTCGGCGGCCTGTACCGCGCCGCACAGGGCGCGCCGCTGGGCTGGATGCCGCACATCTCCGTGCCGCACACCGCGAGCGCGGCCGAATGGGTGGAACACCTCGGCGGGCGGATCACCCTCGGCCCGGTGGCGATCCCGGACCGCGGCACGATCATGCACGCCCTCGACGCGTGCGGCGCCCCGGTGGTGTTCTGGGAGGTGCCGCCGAACTGGGAGTTCGTCACCGGCATCCCGAACACCTTCAGCGGCGCGGACCTCAACACCCACGACGGCGTCGCGGCGGATCACTTCTACACCAAGCTGTTCACCTACGGCAGCCATCAGATCGGCGACGGCGAGATGCTCGACTACGTCGAATGGCTCATCGAGCACGAGCCCGTGCTGTACCGGTACGTGATGGGCTCGGAGTACAGCCTGGACACGCCGCCGCACTGGCTCGTCTACTTCGACATCGACCCGGTCCGCGGCGTCGACGCGGTCGCGGGCGAATCGCTCATGCACGGCGGCACAGTGGTGATCCAGCCCTACGACACCCCGTTCGGCCGGATGTCGATCCTCGCCGACCCCGAGGGCGCGGTCTTCGCGGTGATCGACCACTCGCGCGTCGCCGAAGGCTGGGGCCGCGCCGAGGTCGACGACCCCTACGACGACTGACGCGCGGCGAACGCCAGCCCCGCGACCAGCGCGTACCCGGCCGCCACCAGCCACATCCCGGCGGCCGGGAGCAGCGCGCCGACGAGCGCGACCCCGATCGCCCCACCGGTCTGGCGGGCCGCGTTGAGCACGCCCGCGGCCAGCCCGGCCTGCCCCGGCAAGGAGTTCATCGCCAGCGACGTCATCGCGGGCATGGCCAGCGAGCAACCGCCGAGGACGACCGAGGCCACGACGAACGGCACGAGCGCGCGGTCCGCGGGCAGCAGCGCGAAGCCGGTCGCGCCGGCGAGCCCGGCGAGCGCACCCGCGACCATCGGCACGCGCGGGCCGAAGCGCCCGGTGAGACGTCCGCTGAAGAACGCGTTGAGCCCGACGGCCACGGTCAGCGGCACGAGGGCGAGCCCGGCGGCGAGCGCACCGAGCGACCAGGCGCGTTGCAGGTACAGGGCGAGGCAGAAGAGCGTGCCGTAGAGGCAGAAGTTGAACAGGCCGCCGATCCCGGTGGCGACCGCGAAGCTGCGGTTCTTCAGGATGCCAAGCGGGAGCACGGGTTCCGGGACGCGCTTCTCGACCGCCACGAACACCGCACCGGCCACCGCGCCCCCGGCGAGCAACGCGAGGGTCGCCGGCGCGAACCAGCCCGCGTGCCCGGCTTCGATGAACCCGGCGACGAAGGCGGCCAGCGACGCCGTGCCGAAGAGCTGTCCCGCGAGGTCGAGGTGGGTCGTTTCGCGACGCGGCGGCTCGGCGACCGCCCGCCGCGTCAGGACGATCGCGACGATCCCGACCGGGACGTTGACCGCGAAGACCAGGCGCCAGTCCGCGAGGCCGACGGCGAGCCCGCCGAGCACCGGCCCGGCGGCGAGCCCGGCCCCGCTCATGCCGCCCCAGACGCCGAGCGCGCGGGCCCGGTCCCGCGCGTCCGGAAACTGGTGGACGATCAGGGCGAGCGACGACGGCAGCAGCGCGGCCGCACCCGCGCCCTGCACCGCCCGCGCCGCGATCAGCCACGCGGTGTCCCCGGCGAGTGCGCAGGCGACGCTGGCGACGACGAAGACCGCGACGCCCGCCTCGAAGACGCGTCGCGAGCCCCAGCGGTCGCCGGCCGCGCCCCAGGTGAGCAGGAACGCCGCGAGCGCGACGGTGTAGGCGTCGACGATCCACTGCAGCCCGGCGGTCGACGGCTCGCCGAAGTCCGTGCCGATCGCGGGCAGCGCGAGGTTCACGATGGTCGCGTCGAGCGTGATCATCAGGAAGCCCAGGCAGACGGCGGTCAGCGCGAGCTTCGCCGGTGTTCGGGTTTCGGTGGGCATGCACCGAGTCAAACCGCCGGAAGCTTCGGCCGTCCACGAACCATCGCCTACCTCTGTTAGGCGGAACCTCCCACCGCAGGTCTACCGTGCTCCCATGGAACTGCGGCAGCTGCGGTACTTCCTCGCGGTGGCCGAGGAACTGCACTTCGGACGGGCCGCGGAACGGCTGCGCATCGCGAGCCCGTCGCTGTCGCAGCAGATCAAGAGGCTGGAACGCGAGCTGGGCGCGGCGTTGTTCGTGCGCGACCGGCGGCACGTCGAGCTCACCGGCGCGGGGGCCGCGCTGGTCGGCGACGCCCGGCAGATCCTGGAGCTGGCCGACGCGGCCGCGCGGCGGGTCCGCGGCACCGCGCGGACGAAACTGCGGCTGGGCCACGTGAGCTGGCTGCCGGCCGAACTGACGCAGCTGCTCGGCGACGTCGTCCGGCTCGACGAATGGGTGCTCCCGTCGCACACGCAGGCCGTCCGCGTCGCCGAAGGCACCCTGGACCTGGCCCTCGCGTGGGTCGATCCGGGGCGTCTCGCGGAGCTGGCCCTCTCGGCGCACCTGGTGCGCGTCGAGCCGTTGCCCGCGGTCATGCCGGGCGACCACCGGCTGGCCCGGGCGGAGGAGGTACCCGCGGCGGCGGTGTCGGTGCTGGTCGACTCCGACCAGTCGTCGTGGCTGGCGTGGAACGAGTTCGCGCTGGCCTACGCGGCGGCGAGCGGCGCGCACGTGATCCGGATCGACGACGGCGGCGTCACGGGACAGGCGTTCTTCGACCACGTCACGCGGTTGCGGGTACCGGTGCTGCAGTCGCCGAAACGGCACACGGCACCGTTCCCGCCGAGCCTGGTGCGGCGCCCGATCGGCGAGCCGGCGCCGGGCTGGGCGTGGTCGCTGCTGCACCGGCGTGACGACGACCGGCCGGAAGTCGCGCTGGTCGTCGAGCGGCTGCTCGGCCTGCGGGCGACGATGCGGTGGGACGCGGCCTCAGGCGATCGGCACGAACGCCGAAAGCAGCAGCCAGGACACCACGGCTGAGGGCAGCAGCGAGTCGAGGCGGTCCATGATCCCGCCGTGCCCGGGCAGCAGCGTGCCCATGTCCTTGACGCCCAGGTCGCGCTTGATCAGCGACTCGACGAGGTCGCCGAGGGTGGCGGTCAGGACGATGGCGACGCCGAAGATGACGCCCTGCCAGACGTGGCCGTCGAGCAGGAGGCTGAGCGTCAGCGCCCCGGCGACGACACCGCCGACGAGCGAACCGCCGAAGCCTTCCCAGGTCTTCTTCGGGCTGATGCTGGGCGCCATCGGGTGCTTGCCGCCGAGCACGCCGGCGATGTAGCCACCGGTGTCCGACGCGACGACGCCGATGAGGAAGGTCAGCACCCGCCCGACGCCGTCGTGGGGCGGCACGAGCATGGCGGCGAAGGCGCCGAAGAGCGGCAGGTAGGCGGCAGCGAACACCGACGCGCTGATGTCGCGCAGGTATCCCTTGGCGCCGCCGGGCAGCCGCCAGAGCAGGGAGGCGAGCACGGTGAGGACGAAGGCGGTGAGCGCGCCTTCCCGCCCGAACGGCCAGGCGAGCCAGATCATCGCCTGCCCGCCGACGAGCACCGGGATCATCGCCACCCGGACGTCGGCCACCCGGCGCAGCACCCCGGCGAACTCGAAGGTCCCGACGGCGATGGCGACCGCGATGATCCCGATGAAGAGATACCGCACGGTGAGCAGCGAAACGATGATGGCGGCGCCGAGCAGCAGGGCGACACCGATGGCCGCGGGCAGGTTCCGGCCGGCCTTCGACGCCTTCTTGGCTTCCGGCACCACCGGCTCCGGCGTCTCGGCCGAAGCGGTCCCGGCGGCCGACAGCCGGGTCGCTTCACCGTTTCCCGAGACCGCCGGTGCCCCGGTTTCCGGGGTCGCCGGCGTGGCCGGGGTACCGGCCTGCGCCGGCCCCGGCGTCCCGGGAGCGGCCGCCGGTTGCTCTCCGGTGGCGTCCACCCGGTCCTCGCGTTCCTCGCTCACCTTAGCCATCAGACCTCGAGCAGCTCGGCTTCCTTGTGCTTGACCAGCTCGTCGACCTTGTGCACGTAGGTGTCGGTCAGGTTCTGCAGTTCCTTCTCCGCGCGCGCGACGTCGTCCTCACCGGCTTCGCCGTCCTTGGCGATGCGGTCGAGCTCGTCCTTGGCCTTGCGGCGGATGCTGCGGATCGAGACGCGGGCGTCCTCGCCCTTGCCCTTCGCGACCTTCACCATCTCCTTGCGCCGCTCTTCGGTGAGCTGCGGGATGACGATGCGGATGACCTGGCCGTCGTTGCTCGGGTTCACCCCGAGGTCCGACTCCCGGATCGCCTTCTCGATCGCGCCGAGCTGCGACTGGTCGTACGGCTTGATGAGCGCCATCCGGGCTTCCGGCACGTTCACGCTGGCCAGCTGGTTCAGCGGGGTCGGCGAGCCGTAGTACTCGACGACGATCCGCGAGAACATCGACGACGAAGCCCGGCCGGTGCGAACCGACTGCAGCTCGTCCTTGGCGACGGACACCGCTTTTTCCATCTTTTCCTCGGCATCGAGGAGGGTCTCGTCGATCACGGTCACTCCCGTAGTTGTGATGGGTGGCGCTTGCTGATCCCAGCAGGTCTAGGCCGGCACCCCGTCGGCGGGGGTGCTGACCAACGTGCCGATTCTTTCACCACTCACCGCGCGGGCGATGTTCCCCTCGGTGAGCAGGTTGAACACGATGATCGGCATGTTGTTGTCCATGCAGAGGCTGAACGCCGTCGCGTCGGCGACCTTGAGGTCCCGCTCCAGCACCTCGCGGTGGGTGATCTCGCGGAACATCTCGGCGGTGGGGTCGGCCTTCGGGTCCGCGGTGTAGACGCCGTCGACGGCCTTGGCCATCAGCACGGCTTCGCAGCCCAGTTCGAGCGCCCGCTGGGCGGCCGCGGTGTCGGTGGAGAAGTACGGCATGCCGACCCCGGCGCCGAAGATCACGACGCGCCCCTTTTCCAGGTGCCGCTCGGCGCGGCGCGGGATGTAGGGCTCGGCGACCTGCCCCATCGTGATGGCGGTCTGCACGCGGGTGGGCAGGCCCTCCTTCTCCAGGAAGTCCTGCAGCGCCAGGCAGTTCATCACGGTGCCCAGCATCGCCATGTAGTCGGCGCGGTCGCGGTCCATGCCGCGCTGCGAAAGCTCCGCGCCGCGGAAGTAGTTGCCGCCACCGATCACGACCGCGACCTGGACGCCGGTGCGGGCGACGTCGGCGATCTGCTGCGCGACCGAGTGGACGACATCCGGATCGACGCCGATCGAACCACCGCCGAACATTTCGCCGCCCAGTTTCAGCAGCACCCGCCGGTAGCCACCTTCGACCCGGTCACCCATCTATGTCGCCTCCTACGCCCCTCGACCGCTGTGAATTCCTCTGGACCCGACAGTGCCCCGTCCCCGATGGACGGAGACGGGGCACTGTGGGGGTAGAACCTACGCCCTGGCCTGAACTCAGGCCTGGCCGACCTCGAAGCGCGCGAACTTGGTCAGCGTCACGCCGGCCTCGTCGAGCAGGGCCTTGACGGTCTTCTTGTTGTCCTTGACCGACGGCTGCTCGAGCAGGACGTTGTCCTTGTAGTAGGCGTTGACCTTGCCCTCGATGATCTTCGGCATGGCCTGCTCCGGCTTGCCTTCTTCGCGGGCGGTCTGCTCGGCGATGCGGCGCTCGTTCTCGACGATCTCGGCCGGCACCTCGTCGCGGGTCAGGTACTTCGCGCGCAGCGCGGCGACCTGCATGGCGGCACCGCGGGCGGCTTCGGCGTCGTCACCGGTGAACTCGACGAGCACGCCGACGGCCGGCGGCAGGTCGGAACCGCGGCGGTGCAGGTAGGTCGCGGTCTGGCCCTCGAAGGCCACGACGCGGCGCAGCTCGAGCTTCTCGCCGATGCGGGCCGACAGCTCCTGGACGACCTCGTTGACGGTCTTGCCGTCGAGCTCGGCACCCTTGAGCGCCTCGACGTCGGAGGTCTTGACGGTCTTCGCGACCTCGACGATCTTCGCGGCGAGCGCCTGGAAGTCGGCGTTCTTCGCGACGAAGTCGGTCTCGGAGTCGAGCTCGATGAGGACGCCGCCGTCGCCGGTGACCAGGCCCTCGGCGGTGGCCCGCTCGGCGCGCTTGCCGACGTCCTTGGCACCCTTGATGCGGAGGAACTCGACGGCCTTGTCGAAGTCGCCGCCGTTCTCCTCGAGGGCCTTCTTGCAGTCCATCATGCCGGCGCCGGTCATCTCGCGCAGGCGCTTCACGTCAGCGGCGGTGTAGTTCGCCATTCTGGTAAATCCGTCCTTTGCAGGAAATCTGTGGGTTGCTACACCCGTGCGGCCGGGCCCCGGGGGCACGGCCGCACGGGCGGTGGAGCATCAGGAGGAGGCGGTCGCCTGCTCGGTGGCGGCCTCGGCCGGGGCCGCCTCGACGGCAGCGGCGGCTTCGGTCGCGTCGGCGGCGGCGGTCTCGGAGCCGGCGAGCAGCTCCTTCTCCCACTCGGCCAGCGGCTCGTCGGCGGCGACGCCCGGCTCCGGCTTCGTGTCGGCCGAAGCACCGTTGCGGCTGGAGCGCGCCATCAGCCCGGCGGCCGCGGCCTCGGCGACGACCTTGGTCAGCAGCGCGGCGGAGCGGATCGCGTCGTCGTTGCCCGGGATCGGGTAGTCGACCTCGTCCGGGTCGCAGTTGGTGTCCAGGATCGCGACGACCGGGATGTTCAGCTTCCGAGCCTCGCCGACGGCGATGTGCTCCTTCTTCGTGTCGACGATCCACACGATGCTCGGCACCTTGGCCATGTCGCGGATACCGCCGAGGGTCTTCTCGAGCTTGTCCTTCTCACGGGTGAGCGTGAGGATCTCGCGCTTGGTGAGACCTTCGAAGCCGCCGGTCTGCTCGCGCGACTCGAGCTCCTTCAGGCGGAGGAGGCGCTTGTGGACGGTCTGGAAGTTGGTCAGCATGCCGCCGAGCCAGCGCTGGTTCACGTAGGGCATGCCCACGCGCGAGGCTTCGGCCGCGATGGCTTCCTGAGCCTGCTTCTTGGTGCCGACGAACATGATGGTGCCGCCGTGCGCGACGGTTTCCTTGATGAACTCGTACGCACGGTCGATGTAGGTCAGCGTCTGCTGCAGGTCGATGATGTAGATGCCGTTGCGCTCGGTGAAGATGTAGCGCTTCATCTTCGGGTTCCAACGGCGGGTCTGGTGCCCGAAGTGCACGCCGCTGTCGAGCAGCTGCTTCATGGTGACGACGGCCATTGCCGGAATCACACCTCTTCTGTGTCGTGCGCGCCTGTGCGAGAAAGCGCGCTGCTCGGTTTTGTCGCTCCCGGCCGGGTGGCCGTTCGCCCTGGTGCCCGTGCCGGCATCCGGACCCCGGGATGAGGACCCCGGGGACCGCCGGACCCCGTGCGAATCACCGGCTGCCGAAGCTCGGAAAACCGGGGAACGCGCACGTGCACGCGAAGTCAGCCCGCTCACGCGGACCGCGGAAAAGATTCTACCCCCTGCCACCAGCCCCTCCCCCACCGGCGGCCGCGCAACGGCCCAGTTGTCCACATCACCTCGGGTTATCCACAGATTCACCATCGGCTCCCCACGGAACGGCCGGGTACCGCACGCTGAAGCCATGGAGTCGATCATGCGTTTCCGGCGATGGGTGCCGGGGTGGTTCTTGGGCGCGTTCGCCCTGGTCACGGCGTTGTGCGGAAGTTTCGGAGGTGGGTTCGAGAGTGGCGCTGTGGAGGTGCGTGCAGCGGCTCGGGGAGGTGAGTCGCGGGCGTTGACGACGCTGGGGACAGCTGCGGCGCGGGAGGTCGAAGCCGGGCCGCCGAGAGCGGCGGATCCGTGGCTGGGCGGCCCGGCGCCGCCACCGTCGACCTCCCGGTTCAGCGGGCCGCCGAGGGCGGACGCTCGGGTCCATGGGTCGGCGGGGTCGGACGCTGGAGCCCGTGGGTTGGCCGGGGCGGGATGGAGTTCTGTCGCGGTACCGCGACAGGACGATTCGCGCCTTCCCGAGCCGGGAAAGGCCGGGGCGGAGCCGGGTCGGAATGCCCCGGCGGAGCCGGGTCGGAACGGCCCGGCAGCGCCACTGCCGGACTCCCCGGTCCATGGGCTGGCAGCGGAGCGCCAGGCGAGCGGCCCAGCACTGCCGCCGAGCGGCCCCCACCTTCGCGAGCTGGCGGTGGAGCGGGGCACGGACGGCCCCGCACCACAACTGCTGGCCACCCTGATACCGGCGGAGCCGTGGCTGGCCCCTCCGGCACCACCACCGTCGGCCTCTGAGGGCTCCAGGCCGACGACAGTCGAACGGTCGGCGACCTCGCCGTGGACCGCTGCGATCTGGCCCTTCCCGTCCGCCGCCGAACCCGGGTCGGGAAATCCCCCTTTCCGGCGACAACCGCGGCTCTCCTGGCCCTTGTCACCCGTTCCGGTGGTTACGAAATACTTCGACGCTCCCGAAACGCCCTTCGGCACCGGGCATCGAGGCGTCGATCTGGCCGCCGTGCCCGACCAGGACGTGCTGGCGGCGGACGCGGGTGTCGTCGTCTTCGCCGGGATGGTGGGCGGGCGGCCCGTGCTGTCCGTCGACCACGACGGCGGGCTGCGGACCACTTACGAGCCCGTCGCGCCGAAGGTCGCCGTGGGTGAGCAGGTCTACCGGGGACAGGTGCTCGGCACCGTCGTCGCCGGGCACCCCGGCTGTCCGGTCGCGGCGTGCCTGCACTGGGGCGTGCGGCGGGGCGAGGAGTACGTCGATCCGCTCGCGCTGACCGGCGAGGCCGGCGAATACCGGCTCAAGCCGTGGGGAGGTGAGGAGTGATCAGGCGCCGGTCTGCTCGACCAGCTTGGCGCGCAGCCGCATGACAGCCCGCGTGTGCAGCTGGCTCACCCGCGACTCGGTGACGCCGAGGACCTTGCCGATCTCGGCGAGGGTCAGGCTCTCGAAGTAGTAGAGGCTGACCACGATCTTGTCGCGCTCGGTGAGCTGGGCGATCGCCTGGGCGAGCTGGCGGCGGTTGTCCTGGTCGACGAGCACCGCGACCGGGTCGACGGCGTCGTCGTCGGGCAGCGTGTCGACCAGCGAGCCGCTGTCCTTGCCCGCGGCCACCAGGTCCTCCAACGCGACGACGCTGGTGAGCTGCAGCTGGCCGTAGAAGTCGCGCAGCTCGTCGAGGCCGATGCCCAGTTCGGCGGCGAGTTCGGCGTCGGTCGGGGTGCGGTGCAGGCGGGCGCCGAGGCGCTCCATCGCGCGCTCGGCTTCCTTGGCCTTGCTGCGGACCGCGCGCGGCACCCAGTCCTGCGAACGGAGGTCGTCGAGGATCGCGCCGCGGATGCGCTGCATCGCGTAGGTCTCGAAGCGCAGGCCGCGCTCGGGGTCGAACTTCTCGATCGCGTCGACCAGCCCGAAGATGCCCGACTGCACGAGGTCGCCCACGTCGATGTGGGTCGGCAGGCCGGTCCCGACCCGGCCGGCGACGTACTTGACCAGCGGGGCGTAGTGCAGCACGAGCCGATCGCGCGACGCCTGGTCCGGGCTGTCGGCGAACTGCTGCCACAGCGCCGCGATCCCGGCGTCGACGTCGTAGCCGGCCCGGGTGTCCGCGGGCGCGGCAGCCTCACCGCGGGTGGTCACTCCGGCGGCTTCGGTCACGTGCGGGCCTGCGGTCATTGCACCGTCGTTCTCGGCGTGCGGCTCAGTGTCGTCTCCGTGCTCGTGCGGATGCGCGTGCGCCGCCGGGCCTGCTGGTGACGACCTCGGCGAGCCTCCCCGGACCGCCTCAGGCCCTGGGGTGCGCTCGGTCATGGATCGCTTTCAACCGGTCGACGGTCACATGAGTGTAGAGCTGCGTCGTGGCAAGCGTAGCGTGACCAAGCAGTTCCTGAACGCTCCTGAGATCGGCACCCCCTTCGAGCAGATGCGTCGCAGCCGAATGCCGCAGGCCGTGGGGCCCCATGTCGGGTGCTCCGGGCACCGAGGTGACGGCGTCGTGCACCACCCGCCGCACCGCCCGGGGGTCGACGCGTTGCCCCCGCACCCCGAGGAAAAGGGCGGGCTCGGCCCTCTCACCACCCGTTTCGGCGACGATCTTCGGCCGCCCCTCCTCGATCCAGTCGCTCAGCGCCTCGGCCGCCGGGACGCCGAACGGGACGACCCGCTCCTTGCCGCCCTTCCCCAGCACCGTCACGACACGGCGGGAGAAGTCGGCCCCGCCGACGTCCAGCCCGCACAACTCGGACACGCGGATGCCGGTGGCGTAGAGCAGCTCGACGATCGCGCGATCACGCAGCGCGACCGGATCGCGCTGCGCCGCCCCGGCCGCCGACGCCTGCATCACCTCTCCCGCCTGCCCAGCACGCAGCACCCCGGGCAGGGTGCGGTGCGCCCGCGGAGCGGCGAGCCGCCCACCGGGGTCCGTGGCCAGGACGCCGGTGCGGTGCGCCCAGGCGGTGAACGTCCGCACCGAGGCGGCCCGCCGGGCGAGCGTCGTCCGGCTCGCCCCACCGGACTGCTGGGCGGCGAGCCACGCCCGCAGCCGGCCGAGGTCCAGCTCGGCGAACCCGCCCCCACCGTCAACGACGAAACCGAGCAGCGCAACGGCATCACCGACGTACGCCCGCACGGTGTGCGCGGACAGGCCGCGTTCGAGCCCGAGGTGCCGTTCGTACCCGGTGAGGACGGCCCGCACGGACTCGGGCAGCGCAGCCCGGAGCGCGCGCAGATCGGGGCGGCGGGCCCGTCCGGAGCGTGATGACGGCATGGATGTCACGCTGCGCGAACAACCGCCTCCGGTCAAGGATCGCCACGCGTCCGCACCGGACCGGCCGAACACGGCCGACGGTTTCGCCCGGATTTCGTGGTGCTCACGCGCTTTCCTTCCGTCGTCGCCAGCCCGCTTCCCCACGGACGGCGAATCCGTCGATCTCCAGTTCCGGCGACAGCGCCCGCACCCGCCGCAGTGGCAGGCCGGATTCAGCCGCGATCTCGGCGTCGGACCGGTCGGCGCGCACAGCGAGTGCCTCGAAGGCGCGCAACGCCTCGGGCCCCAACCGGTCGGTCCGCCGCTTCGGCCGGCCCGCGGTGGTGTCTTCGGCGACGCCGAAGTGCCCGACGGTTTCGAGGACCTCGTCGACGGTGGAGACCAGCGTCGCCCGGGCATCGCGGATCAGCTCGTGGCAGCCGACGGACATCCCCGACGACACCGGTCCCGGCAGCGCCATGACGACTTTGCCGAGCGCACCGGCGGTGCTCGCGGTGTTGCGGGCACCGCTGCGCCGCCCCGCCTCGACGACCAAGGTGCCCTCGGTGAGGGCGGCGATGAGCCGGTTGCGGACGAGAAACCGGTGCCGAGCCGGCGAGGTACCGGGTGGGTACTCGCTGACGACGGCACCACCGGACCCGACGATCCGCTTCAGCAGCGCGGTGTGCCCCGCCGGATAACCGGCATCGACGGCACAACCCAGCACGGCAACGGTGACACCGGACGCGGCGAGCGCGCCTCGGTGCGCTGCCCCGTCGATGCCGTAGGCAGCGCCCGAGAAGACCGGCACACCCCGGCCGGCCAGCCCGTAGGCGAACTCGGCGGCGTGGTGTTCGCCGTATTCGGTGGCGGCACGGGCCCCGACCACGGCCACGGCCCGATCAGCGGCGGTGCCGAGCGCAACATCACCGGAAACCCACAAAGCCAAGGGCGGCACGGCTTCGGCAACCCCACGCCGGGCGGCGAGGTCGAGCGAGAGCAACGGCCAGGCGGGCCACTCATCGTCTTCGGGCACGACCAGGCGAGCATCTACCGCGGCGGCCCGGGCAAAGTCCTGGCTGACAAGGTCGTAGTCCCGCCGCGCCTCGGTCACTTTCAGCACTTCGGCCGGACAATCACCACGCCGAACCCGAGCGGCAGCGGCTACCGGCCCAAGCTCGGCAACGAAGGCGACGAGAGCAGCCGCCGGCGGCTCGGCCACCCGCAGCAGGTAGGCGCGGGCCTGCCGCAACTCGTCGGTGCTCACGCCGCCACCCCCTTACCGAAGGCCAGCGCCGACCCGGCCCCTACTCGCCGACGCGCAGCAAGGAAGCTGACTCGGCCCGACGCCAAGCGCTCGTGGGCCCGCCACAGCCAGGTTCCCGCCTCCGGAAGGCCAAGCCAGCCTTTGTCGAGCCACGCCCGACGGACGAACGCGGCCAAAGGAGGCATCGTCGCGTCGGCCATCCGTGACACGTTCGTGCGGACCTGATGCAACTCATCGGCAGCCATTCCTGCAGACCCCACGCCAAGCCATCCCTTATCGACCGGAGCCCGGCGAACGAACGCCAGCGCAGCAGCTCGCCACATATCGAGGCTCATGCCGCCACCCGCTCACGGAAGGCCAGCGCAGACCCGACCTGCTCGGCGCCGGGACGCGACTCCCCGTCGAGGTCCGCCAGGGTCCAGGCGATGCGCAGGCAGCGATCGGCGCCGCGGCCACTCAGTGCGCCGCGGTCCATGGCTCGGTCGAGCAGGACCGTTGCGGCGGCGGGCAGGGCGAACTGGCGACGCAGGGCCGGACCGGGCACCTCCGAGTTCGACAGCCAGCCGTGCTCACTCCACCGTCGGGCCGCACGTTCGCGAGCGGCCAGCACTCGCTGGCGGACCGCTTCCGACGGCTCCGCCGTGCCGGTGTCGTGGGCGCTGATCGCGCTCAATGGCCGCAATCGGACTCTCAGATCGACACGGTCGAGGAGCGGTCCGGAGAGCTTGCCCAGGTAGCGGCGGCGGGCGCTCGGCGAGCACACGCAGTCGGTGTCCTTGGGTGGCGCGCACGCACACGGATTGGTGGCGAGGACCAGCTGGAACCGCGCGGGATAGGTGATCGATCCCTTGACCCGGGCGATGCGCACCTCGCCCTCTTCGAGGACTGTCCGGAGCGACTCGAGGCACTGCCCACCGAACTCGCAGACCTCGTCCAGGAACAGGACACCGCGGTGAGCCCGGCTGATCGCACCCGGCGAGGCAATGCCGCTGCCTCCGCCGATCAGCGCGGGCACTGAGATCGAATAGTGCGGGGCCACGAACGGTGGGACGGTGACCAGCGGCGACGACTTCGAAAGTGAACCGTCGACCGAATGCACCGCGGTGACCTCCAAGGACTCTTCCTGCGTCAGCTGCGGGAGGAGGCCGGGAAGCCGCTTCGCCAGCATCGTCTTGCCCACCCCTGGTGGCCCGGTGAGCAGGAGGTGGTGCCCGCCCGCCGCGGCGACCTCCAACGCCCAGCGAGCCTCCGGCTGGCCGACGACATCCGCGAGATCCGGTATGTCCGGCGGTGCGGGCGGAGTGGGCGGCTCCGGAGACGCCAGCTCGGCTTCGCGCTTCAGCCAAGCCACGAAGTCCCGCAGGTGAGGGGCGCCCGCGACTTCGATGCCGTCCACGAGCGCTGCCTCGACGAGGCTGTCCGTCGGCACGACGGCTCGGCCGTATCCGGCCGCCCGGGCCGCCAGCAGGCCCGGGAGGATGCCGCGGACCGCGCGGATGCGGCCGTCCAGCGCCAGTTCGCCGAGCAGTACGGTGCCGAGCAGCCGCGTTGCCGGGACCGCACCGGACGCCGCGAGCACCGCCGCCGCGATACCCAGGTCGAAGGCCGACCCCATCTTGGGCAGGTTCGCCGGGGACAGGCCGAGCGTGACTTTGCCGTCGGGCCACGGCTGGCCGGAATTGCGCACGGCGGACCGGACGCGGTCCTTCGCCTCGCGCAACCCGGCGTCGGGCAGCCCCACGAGGGTGATCCGGCTCAGCCCGCCACCGAGGTCGGCCTCGATCTCGATCACCCGGCCGTTGATCCCGAGGAGGCCCGCTGACCAGGCTTTGGCGATGGGCATCAGAACGCCGCCTCGATGTGCTGGAGGCGGGCCTGCGTGCCCGGTTCCGCGAGGATCGTCACCACGTCGTAGCGGACGGGGCACCAGCCGATGCGGAACTCGCGTAGCCAGCGTTGGGCCGCGCGGCGGACCCGGCCGGCCTTCTCCTCCGTCACTGTTTCGGTGGGCAGGCCGAATTGCGTGCCCGAGCGGGTTTTGACCTCGCAGACGATGACGCGGGTGCGGTCGGTGAAGACCAGGTCCAGTTCGCCCTCTCGGCAGCGCCAGTTGCGGGCCAGCAGGATCAGGCCGCGGTCCTGGAGGTAGCGGAGAGCGAGGTCCTCGCCCCAGGCGCCCAGGTCGCGGCGGTGCCTGGCGAGCTCGTCGGTGCCCGTCATCGTGTTCGCCCCCTCGTCGGTTCGCTCCGTCACCGGGGCGGTCCCGGCGATCACGGTGCGTGTGCCTTCGACGATGGCAGGGCGCGGGGCGGCCGGACCAGGCCCGGATCGTGAAGCTGTGGACAACCGGGGGATTGGGGACAACCGTCCACGGATCGCGGCCGGAGGGCCCGGACTGTCGGTGGGGTGTGCTACGGCAGCGAGCCCGCACAAAAGAACCGCGCCGGCTCTTCGGGAGGAAGAGCCGGCGCGGTCGGTACTCGGTTCAGCCCGAGAACGGGCCGTCCTCGGGGAGGCGGAGGTCCGGCTTGTCCAGTTCCTCCACGTTGACGTCCTTGAACGTGATCACCCGGACGTGCTTGACGAACCGGGCCGGGCGGTACATGTCCCAGACCCACGCGTCTGACATGCGGACCTCGAAGTACACCTCACCACCGCCGTCGCGGACCTGGACGTCCACCGCGTTGGCCAGGTAAAACCGTCGCTCGGTCTCCACCACGTACGAAAACTGGCCGACTATGTCGCGGTACTCGCGGTACAGCGAGAGCTCCATCTCGGTCTCGTACTTCTCGAGATCCTCTGCGCTCATGAAATCCGCGCCCCTCCTCGGGATCGTGCTGGGGATCGTGCTGGTGCTCCGCCGGCAGAGCGTTCATTGTGACCCACACCCGTGGCCGGGGCATGCAGCGGCAGGCTGAGTTGCGGTTCCAATGCCTCGTCGAGGACCGCGGCCAGGCTCGCCGCGCCGGGGGTCTCGAGAGCTTTTTCCAACGCCGCGTACGTGAGCAGCACCGGCCGCGCCGGGCGCAGGCCGCGCTTGACCGCCACCGTCGCCACGTTCGTGTAGGACCAGCGGTGGACGTCGCTCGGGCCGTGCTCGCGCAGCGCCGCCAGGTGGTCGGACGTGCTGTAGCCCTTGTGCACGTCGAAGCCGTAGTGCGGGAGTTCCTCGTGGTAGCCCGCCATGATGCGGTCTCGCGTTACCTTTGCCAGCACGGACGCGGCCGCGATGCAGGCCACCGAACGGTCGCCCTTGATGACCGCCGTGTTCGGGGCCGTGAGGCCCGGGACGCGGAACCCGTCGGTGAGGACGTAGCCCGGCTGCACGCGCAGCGCCGCCGCCGCGCGGCGCATGGCCTCGAGATTCATCACCCGGATGCCGTAGAGGTCGACCTCTTCGGTCGGGACGACGATCACCGAGTAGTCGACGGCGCGGGCAAGGACCAGGTCGTAGACCCGGTCCCGCGCCTTGGCCGTCATCAGCTTCGAGTCGGTGAGCTCGGTCAGCTTCGCCGCGTCGCCCTGCTTGAGCACGCAGGCCGCGACCACCAGCGGCCCCGCGCACGCGCCGGCGCCGGCTTCGTCCACGCCGGCGACCGGGCCGAGGCCACGGCGGTCGAGCGCGCCCTGCAGACCCCAGAAGAGGTCGCCGCGCACCACGGCTCGCGGTGGCCGGATCGGCTCGGCCGCCGTCAGGGGAACGGGAAGTGTCAAGGCTGGATCACCCGTCTGCCGGCAAGGGTCGGGTGGCTAGGGTTTCCGCCCGGCCGCCCGGCGCAGTCCGGACTTGAGCTTGCGCCCGAGGAACAGCGCCGGCCACGCCGCCGCGATGCCGGCACCCAGCGGAAGCCCGCTCTGCCAGGCCGGCGCACCCAGCGCGACCGGCTGCGCCGACGCCTGCGGATTGTGGTCGGTGATGCCACCCCACCGGCTCGGCGGCAGGACGATGATCCGCGCCTTGCCGATGATGTTGTCCACCGGGACCGCACCGTTCACGCCGCCGCCGCCCTGGAACCGGGAGTCGTCGGAGTTGTTGCGGTTGTCGCCCTGCACCCAGACCATCCCGGCCGGCACCTTGACCGGCTCGAAGGTCTTCTGCTCCTGGACCGACGGGTTTTCCCAGTAGATGTACGGCTCGTCGAGCGACTTGCCGTCCACGATCATGCGGCCCTGGGAGTCGCAGCACTGAACGGTCTGCCCGCCGACCGCGATCACCCGCTTGACGAAGTCCCGCTCGTCCGGCGGGGCGAACCCGACCAGCGAGCCGAGACCGCGCAGGGCCTGGACGACGACGTTGCTCGACTCCTGCGGGGCGATCTCGTTGTTGATCCACGCCGGCGGGCCCTTGAACACGATCACGTCGCCGGGGGAGGGCTCGGTGAAGTCGTAGGTGACCCGGTCGACGAGGATGCGGTCGCCGGTGCACCCGGGGCACCCGTGGAGGGTGGCCTCCATGGAGCCCGAAGGGATCATGAAGACCTTCGCCAGGAATGTCTGGATCAGGATCGTGAGCACCAGGGCGATCACGAGCAGGATCGGCAGTTCCTTCCAGAACGACCGTTTCTTGGCGGGCTTGGCTCGCCGCCGGCGAGATCCCCCGCGCTCCTCGGAGCGGGACAGCCTGGGCTTGTCCTCCTCGGAGCGATCGGGGTCATCCTCGGGAGCGTTCTGGGACACGGGTTCGGCCACGTCGTCAGGCTACCGGTAACCGGGTGGTGACTCAGTTAGCCGAGGCCGTCTCGCGGTTCTCGCGGCGCTCCTTGATCTTGGCCTTCTTGCCGCGGAGGTCGCGCAGGTAGTACAGCTTCGCGCGCCGCACGTCGCCGCGCTTGTGGACCTCGACCGAGGCGATGTTCGGCGAGTGCACCGGGAAGGTGCGCTCGACGCCGACGCCGAACGAAACCTTGCGCACGGTGAAGGTCTCCCGGATGCCACCGCCCTGACGACGGATGACCACGCCCTGGAAGACCTGGTTGCGCTCGCGGTTGCCCTCGATGACGCGGACACTCACCTTGAGCGTGTCGCCCGGGCGGAAGTCCGGGATGTCGGAACGCAGCGACTGCTTGTCCAGCGCGTCCAGGGTGTTCATCGGTGGTCCGTCCTCGTCTTCGGTATGGCTTGCGTACAGATCCCGGGCGCGCAACGGTGCCGCTGCGGGCGACCCGGGGGGCTGATGGCGGGCTCGTGGACGAGGAGGTCCACTCACGCCAACCTGTCAAGTATTACAGACCGGGATCGGGCCGGGACAACCGGCCCTCGGCCTGCTCGGGGTCCAAGCCCTCGAGGACCCCGCGATCGTGCTTGTCGAGACTACCTTCCGGCAGCGCCGCCAGGAGATCGGGGCGGCGCCGGGCGGTGCGCTCGAGGGCCTGGTCACGCCGCCAGCGGTCGATCAGCGCGTGGTTGCCGGAGCGCAGCACGTCCGGCACGGCCAGGTCCCGCCACACCTCGGGACGCGTGTAGCTGGGGCCTTCGAGCAGGCCGTCGGAGAAGGAGTCCTCGGCGGCCGAACGCGCGTTGCCGAGCACGCCGGGCAGCAGCCGGACGACGGCCTCGACGATGACCAGCACCGCCGCCTCGCCGCCGACCAGGACGTAGTCGCCGATCGACACCTCGTCGACCGGCATCCGGCGGGCCGCGTCGTCGACGACCCGCTGGTCGATGCCCTCGTAGCGGCCGCAGGCGAAGACCAGGTGCTTCTCCGCCGCGTAGGCGTGGGCCAGCTCCTGGGTGAACGGCCGCCCGGCCGGCGTCGGGACGACCAGCCGCGTCTCGGGACGGCAGACGTCGTCGAGGGCCGGGCCCCAGATCTGCGGCTTCATGACCATGCCGGGGCCGCCGCCGTACGGCGCGTCGTCGACCGCGCGGTGCACGTCGTGGGTCCAGTCGCGCAGGTCGTGCACGCCGACCTCGATGAGGCCGCGGTCGATCGCCCGGCCCAGCAGCGCGGCGCGCAGCGGGTCGAGGTATTCGGGGAAGATCGTGACGACGTCGATCCGCATGTCAGGCGTCCAGCAGCCCTTCCGGCGGGTCGAGGACGACCCGGCCGCCGTCGACGTCCACCGTGGGGACGATCGCGCGGACGAACGGCACCAGCACCTCGCGGCCCTCGACGTCGAGCTCCAGGAGCTCGCCGGCGGGCGAGTGGACGACCTCGACGACCTTGCCGACGACCGTGCCGTCGGTGAGCTCGGCCCGCAGGCCGGCCAGCTCGTGGTCGTAGAACTCGTCCGGGTCCGACGTGGGCGGCAGCGTGGCCGTGTCGGCCACGAGCAGCGCGCCCCGCAGCGTCTCGGCGACGTCGCGGGTCAGGACCTCCTCGAAACGCACCAGCAGCCGCCCGCTGTGTTCGCGGGCGGCTGCGATGGTGAGTTCCCTCTTGCTGCCGTCACGCAGCTTCGTCGTGACGGCCGCACCGATCCTGAACCGCTCTTCCGGCGAGTCCGTGCGCACGTCCACCGCGAGTTCCCCGCGGATGCCGTGCGCCTTCGCGATGCGGCCTACTACGACGTCCATCCTGACCGTTTCGATGAGGCTCAGCGGTCGGTGTCGACGACGTCAACGCGGACGCCGCGGCCACCGATGCCACCCATGACGGTGCGCAGGGCGGTCGCCGTGCGACCACCCCGGCCGATCACCTTGCCGAGGTCGTCGGGGTGCACGTGCACCTCGAGCGTGCGGCCACGGCGGGTGGTCAGCAGCTCGACCCGGACCTCGTCCGGGTTGTCGACGATCCCGCGCACCAGGTGCTCGAGGGAGTCCGCGAGGAAACTCACTCGGACTTCTCGCCCTCAGCGGCCTCCGCCTTCTCGGCTTCGGCCTTCTTCGGGGCGGACTTCTTCTTCGGCGTGGTGGCCTCGGTGGAGGGCTCCTCGCCGGCCGCGGCCAGCGCCGCGTTGAACAGGTCCTGCTTCGACGGCTTCGGCTCGGCCACCTTCAGGGTGCCCTCGGTGCCCGGCAGGCCCTTGAACTTCTGCCAGTCACCGGTGATCTCCAGCAGGCGCTGGACTGGCTCGGTCGGCTGCGCGCCGACGTTCAGCCAGTACTGGGCGCGCTCGGAGACGACCTCGATCAGGCTCGGCTCTTCCTTCGGGTGGTACTTGCCGATCGTCTC
This sequence comes from Amycolatopsis sp. NPDC051102, assembly GCF_040682815.1. NCBI lineage: Bacteria > Bacillati > Actinomycetota > Actinomycetes > Pseudonocardiales > Pseudonocardiaceae > Amycolatopsis > Amycolatopsis sp. NPDC051102. Next base: position 489,122 of record NZ_JBFBBT010000004.1, on the reverse strand, counting down.
GATGGCCTTGCCGTCCCGGCGGGTGCGCGCGTCGGCGACGATGATGCGGTAGTACGGCGCACGGATCTTGCCGAGGCGCTGCAGCTTGATCTTGACGGCCACGGGTGTGGGTTCTCCTCGAGTCTCTCTGGTACTGGGCTGGGCGCACGCGGGCCGAGTGGGGACACGGACGCGGGCACCCGGAGGTCAGGAGCTTTCGCGCGGTGAGAGGGTCCGGCGGAAGCAGGCAGTGACCCATTCTGCCAGACGGCGCCCGCGACCCCGGAAAGAGGCTCAGAAAGAGGCCACTCCGAGGGCCCCGAGCAGGATGGTCAGCGCCGGAAGGAAGTTGTTGACCTGGTGCGCGACGATGCTACCCGGCAGCCGCCCGGTGACCAGCCGCACGAGGCCGATGGGCACGGCGATGACCAGCAGCAACGTCGTCCGCAGCGGCTCGAGGTGGCTGGCCGCGAACACCGCCGTGGACAGCAGGAACGCCGCGACGCGGCCCCAGCGCTCGCTACGCCACTGCAGCTGCTCGGCGGCGCCCCAGAGCAGGCCGCGGTAGATGATCTCCTCGCAGATCGGGCCGAGCAGCCAGAGGTAGACGAACATCACGACGGCGGCGGAGACGGACATCCGGCGGTCCTCGACCAGCGCGCTGATCGCCGACGTCGCGTTGGCGTCGCCGACCAGGTGCGTCCACAGGTAGGCGGCGACGGTGGTGAAGACCAGGCCGACGCAGCCGTACCGGACCCCCGTTTTGACGTCGGCCCAGCGCCACTCGAGCCGCAGGTCGACGACGGGTCCATTGCCGCGGATGAAGGTGATCAGCACCGCCACGCCCGCCGCGATCATCGTCGGCAGCATGGTGCCGAGCAGGACGACCCGCATCGGCAGCGGACCGGGACCGGTGTCGCCGACCAGGGCGGACACGAAGGCCGCGGACGCCAGCAACACGGCTTCGACGAGCAGGAAGGCTCCGAAGCCCCACCGGTGCCGCGGTGGGGGCGGCAGGAAGGCGGTCGCGGCGGGCTCCTCGGGCTCGGGGAACGGCGTCGGGCCGGCAGCCGGGTCCCGGGGCTGGGAAGTGGTCACGCCTTGCCCTCCGCGTCGCTCGGCTCCTGCGTCGAGCCTAGCCGCCGGGATGTGATCTCACAGTATCCGTCCAACTACTGTCCATCGATCTTCGCAACGATCAGTGCGCGACGAACAGCAGCACGGCCGGCGGCAGGTTGTTGGCGGCGTGGGCGATCACGCCCGCGCTGACCCGGCCGGACAGGTGCCGGGCCAGCCCGATCGCCAAGCCCTGGCCGAACAGCGCGATGGTCCGGGTCGGCTCGCCGTGCAGCTGGGCGAACACCAGCGAGGTGAGCACGAGCACCACCCACGGCGGGATCCGGTGGAACGACAGCGCCTTCCACAGCGTGCCGCGGACCAGCAGTTCCTCGGTGATCGGCGCGCCGGCGATGACGATCACCGCGGCGAGCACCAGCCACACCGTGTCGCCGTCGAAGGTGTCGGCGAGGTCGGTCAGCGGGCTGTCGGAGACGTCATCGGCGCCGTAGACCGCGATCAGCATGAGGTTGAGCAGGTAGCCGACGACCAGCGCGAGCACGCCGCACGCGAGGCCGATCCGGACGTCGCGCCAGGTCGGCTTGAGCCCGAAGTCCGCGCGCAGCCCGTCGCCCCAGAGCCAAGACCCCGTCGCCGGGCCGAGGCCGAGCAGCAGGTTGGGCACGAACGCCAGGAGCAGCAACGGGCCGATGTCGCGCAGCTCCAGGGGGTCGAACTCGCCGACGTTCCGGTTGACCGCGGCGGCGATGAGCAGGTTGGTCAGGTAGTAGCCGGCGATCCCCGCGAAGAACGCCACGAAACACCAGTGCGCCCCCAGCACGCGCCGTGCGCCGTCGTCGTCCGTCACGCGCTCCACGCTAAAGTGCCGACCCCGCAAGGAAATCAGCGGGGTCTAGGCGTAGACGGCCCCGCCGAGCACGATGTGCGAGGGATGCCGGAGGACGCCCAGGTCCTCGCGTGGGTCGCTCGGGTAGACGAGCAGGTCGGCGGGCGCGCCGTCGGCGATGCCGGGGTGGCCGAGCCAGTCGCGGGCCGCCCAGGACGCGCTCGCAAGGGCCTCTTCGCGCGTCATGCCCGCGCGGTGGAGCGCTTCGACCTCGTCGACGAGCCTGCCGTGCTCCACCATGCCGCCGGCGTCGCTGCCCGCGAAGACGCGTACGCCCGCTTCGATGGCCGAAGCGACCATCTCCCCCACGCCGGCGTGCAGCGCGCGCATGTGCGCGGCGTACGTCGGGTACTTGCCCGCCTTGTCCGCGATGCCTGGGAAGTTCTCGATGTTGATCAGCGTCGGGACCAGGGCGACGTCGTGGCGCGCCAGCTCGTCCAGCTGATCGGCGCTCAAGCCGGTGCCGTGCTCCAGGCAGTCGATGCCGGACGCGATCAGCCCGGGCAGCGCGGCTTCACCGAACACGTGCGCGGTGACGCGGGCGCCGTTCTCGTGCGCGACCTTGACGGCCTCGGCCAGCACGTCGTCGGGCCACAGCGGCGCGAGGTCACCCACGCCGCGATCGATCCAGTCACCGACGAGCTTGACCCAGCCGTCGCCGTCGCGCGCCTGCTCGGCGACCGCCTCCGGCAGCTGCGCGGCGTCCTCCAGCTCGATGCCGAGCCCCGGGATGTACCGCTTGGCCAGGGCGAGGTGCTGCCCGGCGCGGATGATCGTGGGCAGGTCGGCCCGCCGCTGCAGCGGCCGGACGTCGATCGGGAGACCGCAGTCGCGGATCAGCAGCGTGCCCGCGTTCCGGTCGGTGATCGCCTGCTCGGTCGCTTCTTCCAGCGACACGGGGCCGCCGAGGCCGATGCCGGGGTGGCAGTGCGCGTCGACCAGGCCCGGCACGAGGAAGACGTCCCGGCCGAGCGTCTCGGCGTCCGGCACCGGTTCGAACGAGATCCGGCCGCCGGTGATCCACAGCTCCCCCGGCTCGCCGCCGGGCAGGATCACCCCGGCGGCGTGCAGTGACTTCTCCAAGGCGTGGCTCAATTGTCCTTGGGGTTCTTCGGGAGCTTGAACTTCGTCGGGTCGAAGCCCGGGACGTCGTTCATGCCGCCCAGCTGCGAGAGGTCGGGCATGCCGCCCGGCATCTGCCCGCCCGGGGGCAGCATCGGCATGCCGCCGGGGAAGCCGCCGCGGACCTTGGGCTGGGTCGGGCCGCGACCCTTCTTGCCCTTCTTGCCCTTGCGGGACTTCGAGCCGCCCCCGCCGCCGCCGAAGCCGAACCGGCCGGCCATCTGGGCCATCATCTTGCGGGCCTCGAAGAACCGGTTGACCAGGTCGTTGACCTCGCGGACGGTGACGCCCGAGCCGTTGGCGATGCGCAGCCGGCGCGACCCGTTGATCATCTTCGGGTCTTCGCGCTCGGCCGGGGTCATGCCGCGGATGATCGCCTGCAGCTTGTCCAGGTGCTTGTCGTCGACCTGGGCCAGCTGGTCCTTCATCTGGCCGGCGCCGGGCAGCATGCCGAGCAGGTTGCCGATCGGGCCCATCTTGCGGACCGCGAGCATCTGCTCGAGGAAGTCCTCGAGGGTGAGCTGGCCGCTCGACAGCTTCTCCGCGGCCTTCTCGGCCTGCTTCTGGTCGAAGGCCTGCTCGGCCTGCTCGATCAGGGTGAGCACGTCACCCATGCCGAGGATCCGCGACGCCATCCGGTCCGGGTGGAAGGTGTCGAAGTCCTCGAGCTTTTCGCCGTTGGAGGCGAACAGGATCGGCTGGCCGGTGACCTCGCGGACGCTGAGCGCGGCACCACCGCGGGCGTCGCCGTCGAGCTTGGTGAGCACGACGCCGCTGAAGCCGACGCCGTCCTGGAACGCCTGGGCCGTGGTCACGGCGTCCTGGCCGATCATCGCGTCGACGACGAACAGGACCTCGTCCGGCTCGACCGCGTCGCGGATGTCGGCGGCCTGCTTCATCAGCTCTTCGTCGACACCCAGGCGGCCCGCGGTGTCGACCACCACGACGTCGTGCTGCGCGTGCTTGGCCTCGGCGATGGCGCGGCGGGCGACGTCGACCGGGTCGCCGACGCCGTTGCCCGGCTCCGGCGCGAAGGTGACGACGCCGGCGCGCTCGCCGACTACCTGCAGCTGCGTGACGGCGTTCGGGCGCTGGAGGTCGCAGGCGACCAGCATCGGCGCGTGGCCCTGCTTCTTCAGCCACAGCGCGAGCTTGCCGGCCAGCGTCGTCTTACCGGCACCTTGCAGACCCGCCAGCATGATCACCGTCGGCGGGGTCTTGGCCAGGTTGAGCCGCCGCGTCTCGCCGCCGAGGATCCCGACGAGCTCCTCGTTGACGATCTTGACGACCTGCTGCGCGGGGTTGAGCGCCTGGGAGACCTCGGCGCCCTTCGCCCGCTCCTTGATCCTCGCGATGAAGGTCTTGACCACGCCGAGGGCGACGTCGGCCTCCAGCAGCGCGATGCGGATCTCGCGCGCGGTGGCGTCGATGTCGGCGTCGGACAGCCTGCCCTTGCGCGTGAGCGTCTGCAGGGCGGCGGTGAGCCGATCGGAGAGGGTGTCGAACACGGGTGTGCACGCTCCAGCTGGGTCGAGAGTGGCGCGCCGGACCGGGCCGGCTCTGACGAGGGTAGTCGCTCCGGCTGGATCCCTCCGCGGGTACGCAGTCAATAGTACGCGTACGTTAATCAGCTTCAGAGTCCACTTTCGCGTGACATCGCGAAATTCGGTGGCGCACCCGCCGCCTTTTAGTAAACATAGGTGCATGACCTCCGTCCCCGTCCTCCGCGAACCGGCCACCGACGCCGACGAGCCCGTCCCGCTGCGGCGGATCGCCGGGCTGTTCCGCCCGCATCGCGGGCCCCTCGGCGCGCTGTTCGCGCTGATCGTCGTGCAAGCCGGCCTCGGCGTCGTCTCGCCGTTCCTGCTGCGCGAGATCCTCGACGACGCCCTCCCGCACCGGGACACGCTGCTGATCAGCCTGCTCGCGGCCGGGATGATCGTCTGCTCGGTGGGCAGCGGCTCGCTCGGCGTCGCCACCACCGGACTGTCCAACACCATCGGGCAGCGGGTGATGAACGAGCTGCGCGTCTCGGTCTACGGCCACCTGCAGCGGATGTCGCTCGGCTTCTTCACGCGGACGAAGAGCGGCGAAGTGCTCTCGCGGGTGTTCAACGACATCGGCGGGGTCGACAACGTCATCACCACGACCGCCGGGTCGATGGTGCAGAACGCGACCACGACGATCGCCATCGCCACCGCGCTGATCCTGCTCGACTGGCAGCTCGCGGCGCTCTCCCTGATCGTCGTCCCGTTGTTCCTGCTGTTCACGCTGCGGCTGGGCAAGAAACGGCGGAACCTGGCCCGCGGCCGGACCCGCCGGATGGCCCGGCTGACGACGATGGTCGAAGAGTCCCTGTCGGTCACCGGGGTGCTGCTCGCCAAGACGATGGGCAACGAACGGGCGATGCGGGAGCGCTTCGGGGCGGAGTCGCGGGAGATCGCGGCGCTGGAACGGGCCGCCGCGCTGGCCGGCCGCTGGCAGACGGCGTCGCGGGCGATGAGCCTGACGGTGATCCCGGCGCTGGTCTACTGGATCGCCGGGCTGGCGCTGGCGGGCGGCGCGTCGCCGATCTCGCTCGGCACCGTCGTCGCGTTCACCAGCATGCTGAACAGGCTGGTCTCGCCGGCGAGCGCGATGCAGTCGATCGGGCAGAACGTGGCGACGTCGAAGGCGCTGTTCGGCCGCATCTTCGAGGTCCTGGACCTGCCGGTGGAGATCGCGGACAAGCCCGGTGCCGGCGAGCTGGAGGTGCGCCGCGGCGACGTCTCGATGCGCGGCGTCTCGTTCAGCTACGACCAGGACGGCTCGCCGACGCTGCACGAGATCGACCTCGACGTGCCGGCCGGGACCACGACGGCGCTGGTCGGCTCGACCGGCTCGGGCAAGACGACGCTCGCCTACCTCGTCGCGCGGCTGTACGAGGTGAGCAGCGGTTCGGTGACGATCGACGGCACCGACGTCCGGGACGTCACGCTGGCCTCGCTCGCGGCCGGCGTCGGGCTGGTGTCGCAGGAGACCTACCTCTTCCACGACACCGTGCGGGAGAACCTGCGCTTCGCCAAGCCGGACGCGACGGACGACGAGATCGAGCGGGCGGCGAAGGCCGCGCACATCCACGACACCCTGGCGGCCCTGCCCGAGGGGTACGACACGGTCGTCGGGCAGCGCGGCTACCGGTTCTCCGGCGGCGAGAAGCAGCGGATGGCGATCGCCCGGATCCTGCTGCGCAACCCGCCGGTGCTCATCCTGGACGAGGCGACCAGCGCGCTCGACACCCGCACCGAACGCTCGGTGCAGGCCGAGCTCGACCGGCTCGCCGCGGGCCGCACGACACTGACCATCGCGCACCGGCTGTCCACTGTGGAACACGCGGACCAGATCGTGGTGCTGCACGAAGGGAGGATCGCCGAACGAGGAACGCACGAAGAGCTGCTGACGCGCGGCGGGCGTTATGCCCGGCTTGTGCGGGGAACCCTCTAACCTGGGGCCATGCAGCCCGACACGGTCCACGCGGACGCCGAACTCGCCGACCTGTCCCGGCGGGTGCGCGAAGGCGTGGGGCGGCTGAACTGGCGGATGCGCGCGGAGGCGGACCAGGGCAACCCCGGGCCGGCAGTGCTCGCGGTGCTGAGCAGGCTCTACCGCGCGGGCACGCAGACGCCGACCGAGCTGGCCGAGGCGGAACGGCTGCAGCCGCAGTCGCTCACCCGGATCCTGGCGTCGCTGCGGCTTCGCGGGTGGGTCGACCGGGTGCCGGATCCCGACGACGGGCGCCGCTCGCGGGTCAGCATCACCGCGGACGGCTTGGCCGTGCTGCGCCGGTACAGCAGCCAACGGGAGCGATGGCTGGCCGTCGCGCTCGAAACGACGTTGTCGCCGACCGAGCGGCAGTTGCTCAGGTTGGCGGCCGACCTGCTGATCCGGCTCGCGGACACCTGAGGCGCTCGGGTCGGGTCGGCCACGTCGCAGACACGCGGAGGCATGGCGCGCAACTGCCTGAAAGCTGCCGTGGAGACCCCTCGATCCCTCCACGGCAGCCTTCGGACACCCCCTTGCCCACACCGCCTCCCCGCGGCGTGGGGCGGGTTCCGAAACGGGCCGCTCCTCCTCCGGCCCGCCCCGGAACCCTGGTGCCCGGACGGCTCACCTCCCCAGGGGCCGTCCGAACTTCCCTCCTGGCCGGTGGTCCGGTACCCGCCGGCAGGACAAAGTCTGCCGCGCCGGGCGCGACGCGTTGAGTGTGAGAACCCTCAATTACCCGTGGGTAGTAATACTCAGCCGGACGTCTTCGTGCTCCTGCGCGTCGCCGCCCGCTTCGCCGTCGTACGCGCCTTCGCCGCCCTCGACGCGGCGGCCTTGGCCTTCGCGACGGCCGCGTTGCGCTCGCCCTCCGCTTCGGTGGCGCTTTCCTGCAACGCCGCCAGCAGGCGCGTGACGCCCTCGGCCTGCTCGGCGGCCGTCGGCTGGACGACCTCGGCGCCGTCGATCTTCGCCTGGACCAACGCCTGGAACGCTTCGCGGTAACGGTCGGGGTAGCGGCCCGGGTCGAACTCGCCCGTCAGCTCCTCGACCAGGTTCACCGCGCGTCGCAGCTCGCCGGGGCGGATGTCGACGTCGGCGTGGCGGAACGGGAAGTCGGGCTCGCGCACCTCGTCCGGCCACCGCATCGTCTCGAGCACGATGACCTGGTCGCGCACGCGCAGCGCGCCGAGCGTCTCGCGGCGGCGCAGCGCGACCGTGACCAGCGCGATCCGGCCCGACTGCTGGAGAGCCTCGCTGAACAGCACGTACGGCTTGGTGCCCGCCGGTTCGGGTTCGAGGTAGTAGCTCTTCGCGAACCAGATGGGATCGACGTCGGCGATCGGGGCGAACCCGCGGATGGCGATCGTGCGGCCCGGCATCGGGAGTGACGCCAGTTCGTGGTCGGAGAGCAGGACGACGTCGCCGCCGGGGACCGGGTAGCCGCGGACCATCTCTTCGGGCGGCACCTCGGCGCCGTCCACCTCGCAGACGCGCTTGACCCGGACGCGGCCGCCGTCGGCCTCGTGCACCTGGTGCAGCGGGAGCTCGCGCTCTTCGGTGGCGCTGTACGCCTTCACCGGAACGGCGTAACTACCGAACCCGATCGTGCCCGTCCACACCGCACGCATGCGCATCACCTCCGCAGCTCCCAGGCTAGACAGCCACCTGCGCGGATCGACAGCTACAAACGGGTGTCAGGCGAAACGGATTCGCTCACACATTCGAAGGACGGCGTGACCTCGTCGAGCGCCTCCGCCGAGCAGCGGGAGGCGATGGCCGCCGCGCGGAGCACCTCGGTGACCACCTCGACATCCAGCGGCGGGGCCGCGGCGAGCGCGGCCGAGCCGCCTTCGACGCGGGCCGCAAGGCCGGCGAGCGCATGGGAAATGGCCTCCTGGCCGGCCACGAGCTGGGCGACGACATCGGTCAGCTCGCCGGTCGTGGCGCCCGGGCCGCCGCAGCGCAGGCCCGCGGCGAGTTCTTCGGCGCAGGTGCGCAGGTGGGTGGCGACAACCGTCGGCGGCAGCGTCAGCCGATCTTGCATCCCTCACCCCTTCGGCCGGTCAGAGCAGCCATAGTGCCACCGCACGCGCCGTCGCCGGATCCGACACACCGCCGCTCACATATTTGACCAAGCGTTCTCGATAGCACTAGGGTTTCGATCATGTCCCGGGTCAAGGAGTTCGACGTCGGCGAAGCGTGCGACGGCGCGCTCACGCTCTTCCGGCGGCAGGGGTACGAGGCGACGTCGGTCAGCGACCTCGTCACGCACCTCGGCGTCGCCAAGGCCAGCCTGTACGCCACCTTCGGCACTAAGCACGACCTCTACATGACGGCGCTGAAGCGGTACGCGGAGCAGGCCGATGCGCGAGTGATGGCACAGCTGTCCGAGCCGGGTTCCGGCGTGGCCGCGGTGCGCCGGCTGTTCGACGGTTACGTGGCGGAAATCCTCGGCGACGAGGCAAGGATGGGCTGCTTCGTCGTCAACGCGGCGATCGAGCTGCTCCCCCACGACCCCGAGGTCGCGCGGCTGGTGGAACGCAGCTGGGACACCCTCGAGGTCGCCCTCACCATGGCACTGGAACGTGCGCGCGCCCAGGGTGAGCTACCCGGCGGAAGCGACCCGGCGACACTCGCCCGGTTCCTGCTCACCGTGCTGCAAGGACTGCGCGTCCTGGGCAAGGGCACCGACGCGGCGAGCCGGGTGCACGCGGCCGTCTCGCAGGCCATGCGCCTGCTCATTCAAGACTGATCGGACCAGAAAGAAGGAAGACGATGGGGGCACGTTTCGCGGGCAAGGTCGTCCTGGTGACGGGCGGCGGCTCGGGTATCGGACGGGCGACGGCGCGGGCGTTCGCGGCCGAAGGCGCGACGGTGGTCGTCGCGGGACGCGACGAGGAGCGGCTGGCGTCGGCGGTGCGGGAAATCGGCGGGGATGCCAGCGCGGTGACCGTCGACGTGACCGACTCCGGGGACGTGGCGCGGATGGTCGAGACGGTCGTCGCGCGGCACGGCGGGCTCGACGTCGCGTTCAACAACGCGGGCATCCTCGGGTCGCCGGCGCCGGTCGCGGACCTCGGCGAGGACGACTTCGGCGCGGTGCTGGGCACGAACGTCACCGGGACGTGGCTGTGCCTGAAGCACGAGATCGCGCACATGCGGGCGCACGGCGGCGGCGCGATCGTCAACATGGCGTCGAACATCGGCGCGCACGGCAGGCTGCCGAACATGGCGGCCTACGCGGCGTCGAAGGCCGCGGTGAGCGCGCTGACCAGGACGGCGGCGCGCGACCACATCGGCGACGGGATCCGCATCAACGCGGTCAGCCCGGGCGCGACCGACACGGACATGTCCCGCCGCCCCGGCGAGACGGACGCGGACCGCGCCGCGCGGCTGAAGGACGCGATCCCGCTGGGCCGGGTGGGCGCCACGGCCGAAGTGGCCGCCGCGGTGCTGTGGCTGGCTTCGGACGAGGCGGCGTTCACCGTGGGGCACGACCTGGTGGTCGACGGCGGCGCGACCGCCTGAGCGCCCACCCGGGCGCGGGGACCGTTCACGACTCACGGTTGCGCATGGCGGCGTTCCTTTCTGCGGCTGGCTGGGACGGGCTGGAGGCCGGGGATCTTCAGGACTCGCGGTTGCGCACGACGGCTCTCCTTCCGGACGCGGGGTCGGCGGGCTCGGGCTCAGGACTCGCGGTTACGCACAGCGGTCTCCTTCCAGGCGTCGTGACGGCGGTTGCAGCGGCTTTCACGACTCGCGGTTACGCACGACGGCACTCCTTCCGGACGCGGGTGACGGAGGTTTCAGCAGCTCAGGACTCGCGGTTGCGCACGGCATGCCTCCTTCGGGACGCAGGGATCGACGGGCGGCTTCAGGACTCGCGGTTACGCAGAGCAGCACTCCTTCCGGACGCAGCGGTCGACAGGCAGCGGCTTCAGGACTCGCGATTGCGCACGACAGCTCCTCTCGGGCGCGGGTGAACAGGGGCTCCGGCGGCTCAGGACTCGCGGTTGCGCATGACGGCCTCCCTCCGGCGGTTCGCGCGGACTTCGGGGACTCGGGGGGCCTCAGGACTCGCGGTTGCGCATGGCGGCGGCCTCCCTTCACTGCTCCGAACGTGTGGCAATCGTCGATCGCGGCCGCCCGGTGTGGTGGGGTGGATGCGGATCGTCGGATCACCCCCAGGGGAGTTGCACCGCCTTGAGTATGGACGGCGCCCGTCCGGCCGAACGCCACCCGGCCCGGATCCGAGGGGCGCTGAACCCTGCTCTCTGGACGCTCTGGCGGCAGCGCCGCTCCTTGATCTTCTACTGCTTCCTCGTCGAGTCGGTCGCGCTCGTCGTCACCGTCCGGACCGCCGTCGCCGTGCCCGTGCGGAGCTGGGACCTGGTCGTTTTCGGCGTGCTCGCCGGGCTCGGTGTGCTGCAGGCCGAGCTGGGCCGGCAGGTCGAGCGCGTCCGGCGGCTGGTGTCGGACACCCCCCACATCAACCTGACGTCGGTCTGGACGTTCGCCGGGGTGCTGCTGCTGCCGCCGGCGCTGGGCGCCACCCTGGTCGTCGTCCTGTACGTGCACCTGGGGACGCGGAGCCTCGCGCGGATCAAGCGCGTGCCGCCGTTCCGGATCGCTCTCAACGCGACGCTGGTCGTCGTCACCTGCTACTCCGCCGACCTGGTGCTCGCGTGGACGGGGATCGGGGACATGCCCGCCGCGCTGACGGCGGGCTGGCGCGGCGTCACCGCGATCGCGCTTGCGGCGGGAACGTACTTCCTGGTCGCCGCAATCACGATCCTCCCGGCGCTGACCATCACGACCCGCTCGGTGAAGGCGTTCTTCGGCGGCCTGGGCGACAACCTCCTCGAGGTCGCGACGCTCTGCCTGGGCATGCTGACGGCACTGACGCTGGCGACGCTGCCCGCGCTCGCCGTCGCGATCGTGCCGCCGCTGCTGGTGCTGCACCGGGCGGTGCTGATCAAGCAGCTGGAGATCGCCGCGACGACCGACGAGAAGACCGGCCTGTTCAACACGACCGGCTGGCACCTGCTCGCCTCACGCGAGCTGGCGAGGGCGCAACGCAGCTCGCGGAGCACGTTCGGCGTGCTGATGATCGACCTGGACCACTTCAAGCTGATCAACGACCAGCACGGCCACCTGGCGGGCGACACGGTCCTGCGCGCGGTCGCGGCGACGATCAAGAGCGCGGTCCGCGACTACGACTCGGTCGGCCGCTTCGGCGGCGAGGAGTTCGTGGTCCTGCTCCCGGACATCGGCCCGGCGGCGGTCCTGGCGGTGGCCGAGCGCATCCGCTCGGCGATCGAGGCGCTGAAGGTCGAATACGAGGACGGCATCGACATCCGGATGATCGCGAACCTGTCGGCCTCGATCGGCGTGGCAACCTACCCGGACGGCGGAACGGCCGTCGACCGCCTGCTGCAGGCCGCGGACAAGGCCCTGTACCGGGCCAAGGACGCGGGCCGCAACCAGGTGGTCGACGGCACGGCGACCGCTTAGGAGGCCGCCGCCTCCAGCCGCCAGAGGTCACCGAGCACCTTCAGCAAGGTCTCCTGCCGCTCCTCGAGGACGGCCGGGGTCCAGACGTCGCTCGCGGCCACCTGGGAAGTCAGCACGAACGGCGCCCAGCTGGTCTTCTCGAAGTACTTGGTTTTCTTCGCCTCGAACTCGAGATTGCTCGCCGCGGAGTTCTTCCTCTTCGAGAGCAGAACCAAGTTCGCCAGGCGATGCACCCAGTAGGCCCGCTCCTGCGCGGTGAACTCCGTGGTCCACCCGCTGCCCGCTGCCGGGTTCTGCGGCAGGACGTGCTCGACGCTGATCGACGGGTAATCGTCGTAGCTCGCCCCGCCATCCGACAACGCCGAGTCCAGACGTTGAAGCACGTAGAGCCGGACGCGAAGCACCGTGTAGATCTCGGCGTCCAGCTTGCCGAGAGTCTCGTTCTGCTCGGCGGCGGACAGTTGCAGCGGCGACTCCGCCGAGTAAAGATCGCGGTCGTTCTCCATCCAGTCGAGCACGCGTCCGTAGCGCTCGATCCGGCGGGTGATGTCCACACGGCGGATGAGCATGCTGCCGGCGAGCCGTTCGAGGTCGGTCAGGAACCGGAGAAGAGACGCCGAATCGGCCGTCGGACGGCTGAAGCAGCTGATTGCCGGCGGGATCCAGTCGGTGTTGCCCAGCTGGTTCAGCCAGCCCAGCAGCCGGTTGATCGCTTTGGCGTCCGGTCCCCCGGCGTAGCTGGCCCGCGTGACCACCTCGAAGGCATCCGAGAAGGGGACGAGCACGTCGTCGATGAACTTCTTGCCGTCAGGAACCTTTTGCAGCACAGAGGCCCGGAACTCCTTGAGGATCGACTCTCGGGCTTTGGTCTTCGCGTACACCATCCGGATGTGGGAGAAGAGGTCGCCGAAGCCGTCGCGTCGGAGATCGTTCTCCTCCTGCTCCCACTTGGTGGTGTAAGCCTCCTTGTCGGCTTCCGGGATCTTGCCGATGATCTCCGACTTCAGGATGTCGGTGTGGGTGAGATCCAGGCCGCGTTCGTTCAGGACCGAGAAGATCCGGTACGCGGACTCGAAGTCGGCGGTCGTCACGACAACGAGGTAAGTGTTGCGGTAGATGAACGAGACCAGTCGCTCGCGGTCTGTGCCCGGTAAGGCGCTCACTCGTGACTTGAGCAGCAGCGCGTTCTCGAGCAGCCGGAGCTGGCTGTCGGGGGTCACGTTTTGCAGAGCCGGCAACTCGTCGTTGCCCGAACGCTCCTGGATGTACTTCTCGAAGAACCCTTGGTCCTGGTCCCGCAGCCGGAGCCGCGGCTGATCGGCGGTGCCCTTGACTAGGTCGCCCTGTTGGAAGATGCGTTTCTCGAGCGATGCGGCGAAGCCCGGCGAGACGTATGCGCGGAGGATGCCCAGGAGAATCGTCAAAGTCGTGAGGCGTTGTTGTCCGTCGACCACCTCCGACAGCGGTTGCTTCTCCGCCTTGACGAGGACGATGCTCCCCAAGAAGTAGGGATCCGATTCCGCGATCGAGTCCTTGGCCCGGGAGGCGGCGAGGAGATCGTCGAACATCTCTCCTGTCTGCTCCGTCGTCCAAGCGTAGGGACGCTGGTAGGGAGGGATGGTGAACTGGTAGGCGTCGTCGAAGATCTCCTCGACGGCGTGCTCCGCTGCTTGGATTTTGGTCCCGGCCATGTGCATGAACTCGCCGGAAGAGGATCACTTGTTACAGCAGTTACCGCATCGTTCGAAGCCGCGGGAGCGGCCCCGCGGCTTCGAACGATCACCTAGGAAGCCGCCGCCAGGACGGCCTGCTCCACCTCTCGGCGCCAGCCCGGCTCGATGCGGCCGCTCCGGGGTGTCACCGCGAACGAGTCCACCACCGCGCCGCCCAGTGTTGATGCCTTGGCCCAGCGGACCTCCGCATCGCACCTGCGCAATGCGCCCGCCACGCGGAACAGCAAGCCGATGCGGTCGGCTGCGCGTAGTTCCAGGACCACCGTGTCCGGGCCCGTTGTCTCGTCGTCGAACCACAAGACCTTCGGGGCCACCGGGGCCATGGCTGGTGTGCCGTAGTCGCGTTCCTTGGCCGCCAGGCGCTGGGTCAGGGGCAGTGTTCCCGCCACCGCTCGGGCGAACTGCTCTCGCAACAGCGTCGCGTCCGGCAGGGAGCCGAACTTCGGGGAGGCCGTGAACAGGCCCGCGCGGCCGCCGTTGTGGCCGCGCAACACCGCCGAGTGAACCTCCAGGGAGTTCAGGGCCAGCACTCCCGCCGCCGGGGCCAGCAGCTCCGCCCGGGCCGGGACCGCCAGCAGGACCGTGACCACCTTGCCGTGCGAGCTGATCCGGATCTCGCCCGTGCCCGACGCCACCGCCGCAGCGACGAGCTCGCGTTGTTCGTCGTCCATCGGTGATGGGGCCGTGAAACCCTTGCCCCGCAGCACTTCCTCGCAGCCGGAGACGAGCTCGGCCAGCAGGCGTGCCTTCCAGTCCGTCCAGACGCCGGGGCCGGTGGCCAGCGAGTCGGCCTGGGTCAGTGCGTGCAGGAGCTCGACCAGGACGATGTCGCTGTCCAAGGTCTTCACCACCCGCGCCACCGTGGCCGGCTCGCTGATGTCGCGCCGCGTTGCCGTGTGGGCCAGCAAAAGATGATGACGCACCATCGCCGACACCGTCGCCGCGTCGGCCGGGGTGAGGCCCAGCCTGGTCGCGACCTGGGCGGAGATCTTCGCGCCCAGCTCCGAATGGTCGGCGTCGCGGCCCTTGCCGATGTCGTGCAGCAGCGCGCCGATCAGCAGCAGGTCCGGCCGCGGGACCGTGGTCGTCAGCTTCGCCGCCTCGACGCAGGTGCGGACCAGGTGGCGGTCGACCGTCCACTGGTGCACCGGCGAGCGCGGCGGCAGGTCGCGGACCGCGCCCCACTCCGGGAACAGCCGGGACCACAGGCCGGTGCGGTCGAGCGACTCGACCGCGTCGACCAGGCCCTCGCCCGCACCCAGCAGCTCCACCAGCGCGTTCAACGCCTCGGCCGGCCACGGCGTGCGCAGCTCCGGTGCCGACTCGGCCAGTGCCTTGAGCGTGCCGAGCGCGATCGGCTTGCCCGTGCGGGCCGACGCCGCGGCGACCCGCAGCAGCAGCGCCGGGTCCTTCGCCGGGACGGCGTCGCGGGCCAGCGCGACCTCGTTCCCGTGCAGCACCACGTTTTCCGCCAGCGGCGTCCGCGCGGGACGCCGTCCGAACCGGGCCCGCGGTGGCTCCACAGTGGACCGCAGCGCGACGTCCAGCGCGTACGCGATCGTGCGGCCCGCTCCGGACAGCTTGCGGGCCAGCGTGAACCGGTCGCCGAAGCCCAGCTCGGCGGCGACCAGCTCGGCTTCCGGCGCGGACAGGATGTCCCGTTCACGCCGGATCTCGCGCCGCAGCTCGGTGCGGACGTCGAGCAGGAGCCCCTTGGCTTCCAGGAGTTCCTCGCCCGGACGCGCGGTGAGCTGCGCCGCCGCGAGGGCTTCCAGGACGGCGAAGTCGCGCAGGCCGCCCCGGCCGTGCTTGAGGTCGGGTTCGGCGGACTGCGCGATCTCGCCGCTGCGGGCCCAGCGCTGCCGGACCGACGCCGTCATGTCCGGGATCTGCTTGCGCGCGGTGCGGCGCCACTGGTCCCGCGCCGCGGACACCAGGCGGCCGCTCAGCTCGGCGTCCCCGGCGAGGTGCCGGGCGTCGAGCAGGCCCATGGCCACGCGCAGGTCCTCCGAAGCGACCTTCAGCGCTTCGCCGGGCGTGCGAACCGAGTGGTCGAGCCCGACTTTCGCGTCCCACAAGGGATACCAGAGCGCGTCCGCGATCTCGCCGACGCCGCTGTTGCCGTTGTGCACCAGCAGCAGGTCGAGATCGGAGAACGGCACCAGCTCCCGTCGGCCGAGCCCGCCCACGGCGACCAGCGCGACACCCGGTTCCGCGGTGTCGACGCCGGCCGCCGAGGCTCCCCTGCCCAGCCAGAACTCGTAGAGGTCGACCAGGGCCGCCCGCAGTGCGGACGACCCCAGCCTCCCGTGCCTGCCCTCGAGCAAACGCTCGGTGGCCTTGACCAGTTCGCCCCCGTCGGCCATCCCAGACGCCTTATAGAGCGTCCGTGCCGCGCTCGCCGGTCCGTACCCGGATGACCGTCTCGACCGGCGTCACCCACAGCTTGCCGTCGCCGATCTTGCCGGTGTGCGCCGCCGTGGTGATGGCCTCGAGGACCTTCTCCACGTTGGTGTCGTCGGTGACGACCTCGATCTTCAGCTTGGCCACGAAGTCCACCGAGTACTCGGCACCGCGGTAGACCTCGGTGTGGCCCTTCTGCCGCCCGTAGCCCTGGACTTCGCTGACCGTCATGCCCAGCACGCCCAGCTGCTCCAGCGCGGAGCGGACGTCGTCGAGCGTGAACGGCTTCACAATCGCCGTGATGAGCTTCATGCCTTGCTCTCCTCGAGTTTCGCGGCCGGGGTGGACTTGACCGGGATGGTGTTCGGGTGGCCGAGGCCACCGCCCGTCCCGGTGAAGTCGTAGGCGCTCTCCGCGTGCTGGGCTTCGTCGATGCCGCCGACCTCGTCCTCGGTGCTGACGCGGAAGCCGCCGGCCTTCTTGATCACGAAGCCGATGATGAAGGACAGCACGAAGGAGTACGCGAGCACCGCACCGGCGGCCGCGGCCTGGCGACCCAGCTGGGTGAACCCGCCGCCGTAGAACAGGCCGTCCGCGCCGAGCGAGTTGACGCTCGTGGTGCCGAAGAAGCCGATCAGCAGCGTGCCGACGATGCCGCCGACCAGGTGGACGCCGACGACGTCGAGCGAGTCGTCGAAGCCGAACTTGAACTTGAGCGAGATGGCGAGCGCGCAGACCGCACCGGCGATCAGGCCGATCGCGATGGCGCCGAGCGGGCTCACGAAGCCACACGCCGGGGTGATGGCGACCAGGCCGGCGACCGCGCCGGAAGCCGCGCCGAGCGTGGTCGGCTTGCCGAACTTGATCTGCTCGATCAGCAGCCAGCCCAGCACCGCTGCGGCAGTGGCGACGGTGGTGTTGGTGAACGCGACGGCGGCGAGGTCGTTGGCGGCCAGCGCGGAACCGGCGTTGAAGCCGTACCAGCCGAACCACAGCAGCGACGCGCCGAGCAGCACGAACGGCACGTTGTGCGGGCGGCCGGTGTCCTTCGGCCAGCCCTTGCGCTTGCCGAGCACGATCGCCAGCGCGAGACCCGCGGCACCGGCGTTGATGTGGACCGCGGTGCCACCGGCGAAGTCGAGCGCCTTGAGGTTGTTGGCGATCCAGCCGCCGACGGCGTTTTCGCCGATGAAGCCGTTGAACGAGAACACCCAGTGCGCGACCGGGAAGTACACGACCGTCACCCAGATGACGACGAACAGCGTCCAGCCCCAGAACTTCGCGCGGTCGGCGATGGCGCCGGAGATCAGCGCGGGCGTGATGATCGCGAACATCAGCTGGAACATCACGAAGGCGAGGACGGGCAGGCCGTCCGAGCCGGGCCAGGCGACCGCCGGCGAAGTGTCGGTGGCGGCGACCGCGAAGCCGGCGAGCTTCCCGAAGGTGTTTTCGAGGCCGGCGAAGTGGAAGTTGCCGAGGAAACCTCCGAAGGCGTCATCGCCGAAGGACATCGAGAAGCCGTACAGGGCCCACAGCACCCCCACGACGGCCAGCGCGATGAAGTTCATCATCAGCATGTTCAGGACGCTCTTCGCGCGGACCATGCCGCCATAGAAGAACGCCAGTCCTGGGGTCATGAGCATGACCAGCGCGGCGCTGGCCAATACCCACGCGGTGTCTCCTGCGTTCAGCACATCGTCCTCCCGTGCCCTGGGTTGGTGCGATGGCAGTTTTGGCGCGCGGTGTTTCACGGGGCGGCTCGCGAGGTTTCGCCCGCGTGAACTGTCCGCGCCCGGTTGTTACGGCCAGGTTTCCCGACCCCCCGGGTGCGGTGTCCGGTTGTGAAACGTCATGGTCGAATATCCCCATGACACCGGCCGACCACGGGAATGACCCACTGCCACCCCCGGTCGTCGCGGCACTGCGGTGTTCGGTGTGCGGCGACCCGATCGGAGCAGCGGGTCGCACGCTGCGTTGCGGGAACCGCCACTCTTTCGATCTAGCGCGCCAGGGTTACGTGAACCTGTTGCACGCGCGAATTCCGGCCGGGACGGCCGACACCGCACCGATGGTCGCGGCCCGCGCCGGCTTCCTCGCGTCGGGTGCCTACGCACCGCTGGCGGACGAGCTGGCCCGCGTGTGCGCCGAGGCGGACGGCTTGGTGATCGACGCGGGTGCGGGCACCGGTTACTACCTGGCGCGGGTGCTGGAGGAGTCGGCGGCGTTCGGTCTCGCGCTCGACGTCTCGGCGGTCGCGCTGCGGCGCGCGGCACGCGCTCACCCGCGGCTGGGTGCGGCGGTGTGGAACCTCTGGGAGCCGTGGCCGGTCGGCGACGGGGTGGCCTCGGCCGTGCTCAACGTCTTCGCGCCGCGCAACGGGCCGGAGTTCCACCGCGTGCTGCGCCCCGGCGGCCTGCTGGTGGTCGCGGCCCCGGCACCGGACCACCTGCGCGAGCTGGGCGATCTCGTCCTGGCCGTCGACGAGCGCAAGGACGAGCGCCTGGACGCCACCCTCGGCGAGTACTTCACGCGCACGGACCGCACGGAGATCCGGCGCGCGGTGGAGCTGACGCCACAGCAGGTCCGCCAGGCGGTCGAGATGGGCCCGGCGGCGTTCCACCTGGACCGGGACGGCCGCCGGGAACGGCTGGACGCGCTGAGCGAGCCGCAGGTCGTCACGGTGTCGTTCACGGTCTCGGCGTACCGGCGGCGCTGAGTCTGGGAGGGTGAAGGGGTGAAGCCCGACTGGACCGCGTCCGCGACCCGGCTCGCGGACCCGGAGTGGGTGCGGACCCGCATCGGCGGCGCGGCCAAGCTGTACGGCTGCGCGCGGCCCGAAGTGCTCGGCACGATCTGGTGGTACTCGCTGTCGTCGGTGCTGGTCGCGCCGGCGGTCGAAGGCCTGGTGGCCGGGAAGCCGGTCGATCCGTCGCTGGACGCGGTGGAACTCGACCTCGTCGCCGACGGGCGGTTCCTCGGCGCCCGGTCCACCCGCCCGCTCGCCGGCGGCCTCCCCGAGCTGGGCGCCGCCCTCACCGGCGCCCTCGGGACCGCGATCACGACCATCGCCGCGGTGAGCGGGGCTCGGGAGCGCGCGCTCGGCGCCATCGCCACCGACTCGATCGGCAACCGGCTGCTGTGGACACCCGATCCGGAGCGTGCGATGGCTCTCGCCGAACCCCTGGTCGCCGCGATCGACCTGGGCCTGCCGAAGCCGCGCTTCGTCCGCGTCGGACGCACTCCCGCCGTACGGCGTGCTTCGTGCTGCCTGATCTACGAAGCCGGCAACCCGAAGTGCGCGAGCTGTCCGCGTCAGACGCCCGAAGAGCGCGACGCACGCCTTCGCGCGGCCCTGGGTTAGAGGACCGTCAGCTCCAGCGCGGCGAGCCGCTCCGGGTCGGCGATGACCTCGATCCCGGTGATCCGGTCGCCGTCGACGCGGAACGCCAGGACGACCGCCGGCCGCCCCTCGCGCGCCATGAGCAGCCCGGGTGCGCCGTCGACCAGCACGAGTTCGCTCGCACGGGCCCGCTCGGACGCCAGGATCGCGCCCCGGCGGACACTCTCGACGCCGCGCAGCTCGATCGGCGCCGCGCTCGGGCCGACGAACCGGTCGGCGTGCAGCACCACGTCCGGGTCGAGCAGGGCGAGCAGCGCCTCGAAGTCGCCGCCGCGGGAGGCCGCCAGGAACGCTTCGACGACCTTGCGCCGCCGGGGCAGGTCCGCGTCCACCGCGGCGCCGCCCTTCACGCGGCGGCGGGCGCGGCTGGCCAGCTGGCGGGTGGCGGCCGGGGTCTTGCCGATCACCGGCGCGATCTCGTCGAACGGCACCGCGAACATGTCGTGCAGCACGAACGCCACCCGCTCGGCCGGGCCCAGCGCGTCGAGCACCACCAGCAGCGCCAGCCCGACCGTGTCGGCCAGCTCGGCCTCCTGCCCCGGGTCGCGGCGGTCGTCGTCCGGCTCGGGCTGCCCGTCCAGGGGCTCTTCGCGGTGGTTGCGGCGGGTCCGCAGCAGGGAGAGGCAGACGCGGGCGACCACGGTCGTCAGCCAGGCGGGGACGTTGTCGATCTCCCCGGCGCCGGTGCGGTGGAACCGCAGCCACGCCTCCTGGACCGCGTCGTCGGCTTCGGCCGCCGAGCCCAGCATCCGGTAGGCGACCGCCCGCAGCCGCGGCCGCTCCTGCTCGAACCGCTCGGTCAGCACGTCCACTGTGTCCTGTTCCTTCCGCCGGGGGTCGTAGCAGTAGACCCCGCCGGAGCCAGCGATGTGACCGGAACCGGGGTGATCCCCGTCATCCCGCCGCGGTGCGGCGCAGGACGTCGGCGAGCAGCGCCGCGGGTTCGGTCAGCGGTCCCGGGAGCCGCGCGAGCACCACCCGCCGCCGCTCCGCCGGCCCGCCGCGCACCGTCACCACCCGCACGCCGGGCGGGACGGCGTCCGCCAGCGACGCCGGCAACGTGGTCAACCCGCAGCCCGCGGCGACGAGGCTCAGCTTGGCCAGCCAGTCGCGGGCGGTGTGGGCGATCTCCGGTCGTTCGTCGAGCCCGGGCCACACGCCCATCAGCGTGTCCGCCCCCGCCTGCGGCCCGGCGATCCAGCGCTGCCCGCGCAGGTCGGCGACGTCGACCGGGCCGGCGCCGGCCAGCGGGTGCCCCGCGGGCACCGCGAGGCAGAGGCTGCGCTCGGCCAGCGTCTCCAGGCGCAACGCCGGCGTCTCGGCGTCCGGCGGCCGGAACGGCGGGACCGAGCCGAGCACGGCGAGGTCGATCGTGCCCGCGCGCAGCGCCCGGACGAGCACCGGCGTCGTGCCTTCCCGGGTGACGACGGTGACGCCCGCGTGCGTGCGCCGCAGTTCGGCGACCGCGCGCGGCACCAGCACCGCGCCCGCGCTGGGGTACCAGCCCAGGCGCACCGTCCCGGCGTCGGCGGGCAGGCCGGCCAGCTCGCGCCCGGCGGCGTCGATCTCGTCGAGCACCGCGACGGCGTGCCGCAGCACGATGGTCCCGGCGGCGGTGAGGCGCACGCCGTCGGGCCGTCGCTCCAGCACGGGTGTCCGGGCCACCCGTTCGAGGGACGCGATCTGCCGCGACACCGCGGACTGCGTGTAGCCCAGCGCCGCCGCGGCCGCGGTGAGGGTGCCGCGTTCGGCGACCTCGCGGAACACGCGCAGGGCGACCAGGGAGACGTCACCGAAGTCCATGACGTTCACGCATACCAGGGATGCCGGATTCTCGCTTTCCGCATGGCCGCGGCAGACCTAGCGTGGCCGGTATGACACGTATCGCCGTGGTGACCGGGGCCAACCAGGGCCTCGGCTTCGCCCTCGTCCGCGGCCTCGCCGCCCGGCTCGCTCCGGAAGACCTCGTCCTGCTCACCGGCCGCGACGCTGGGCGGGTGGCTTCGGCCGCCTCCGCCGTCGCCGCCGATCCGGCGACGCGCAGCCGGGTCGAGGGCCGCGTCCTCGACGTCTCCGACGCGGATGCCGTCGCCCGCTTCGCCGAGCCGGCCGACATCGTGCTTTCGAACGCCGTCGGCCCGCTCGACCCGGACCGCCCGCAGGCCGAGCAGGCCGACGTGTTCCTCGACGTCGCCAACGGCGGCACCCACGCGGTGCTGCGGTCCTTCGGGCCGGTCCTGCGGCCGGGCGGGCGGCTGCTGGTCGTGGCCAGCTCGCTCGGCACCCTCGGCCACCTGCCCGAGCCGCTGCGGCCGCGCTTCGACGACGTCTCGCTGGACGACGTCGAGAAGGCGGTCGAGGACTGGCGCGCGGCGATCCACGACGGCACGGCCGCCGCGCAGGGCTGGCCGGAGTGGATCAACGTGCCGTCCAAGGTGGCCCAGGTCGCGGCGGTCCGCGCGGTGGCAGCCCGGCGGAGGGACGCGGACCTCGCGGACGGCACCCTGGTGGCGGCGGTCTGCCCCGGCCTGGTCGACACGCGGGCGTCGCGGCCGTGGTTCAGCGACTTCAGCCAGGCCCAGACCCCGGACGAGGCGGCGCGGAAGGTGCTGGACCTGGTGTTCGCGGACGCTGACCCGGCGACCTACGGCGAGCTGGTCCGGTTCGGGCAGGTGCTGCCGTGGCGAAGCGGCAGCCCGCGCCGGTACGAGGACCTGATCGGCTGACCTTTCAGAGCACGCAGAACTCGTTGCCCTCGGGATCGGCCATCACGAAGTGGTCGGGGCGGCCGTCCAGCTCGTCCTGCCGCAGGACCGTCGCGCCCGCGGCGGTGAGCCGGGCGACCGCTTCGACCACCCGCTCCCAGCGCGTCTCCCACGGCACTTCGCGGCCGCCGCCGGCCTGGACGTCCAGGTGGAGGCGGTTCTTCGCGACCTTTCCTTCGGGCACCTTGAGGAAGCTCAGGCTGGGCAGCACGCCTTCCGGATCGGTCAGATAGGCGCCGTCGTCCCACTCCGGCTCGGGGATGCCGTGCCGGGTGAACCACGCTTCCCAGCTCGCGAACCCCGCCGGCGGCGGGCGCTCGATGTAGCCGAGGGCCACCGACCAGAACCTCGCCAGCGCGCGGGGTTCCGCGCAGTCGATCGTCACGCTCCAGCGCACCGTCACGGACTGGAGCGTAGCCGCGAAAGGCGACGGGCACCGCCCGTAACAAGACGGAATGTCCGTACGACATCCCCGGCACGTTGCACCGGCCGAGAGGGTGGGCGAGCATTCGCATGGACATCGCCGTTTCCGTGGACGACCCAGCGCTCCAGGAGTCGTTGTTCGACTGGCTGCGCGGCGACCCCGAGCTCAGACCTGCGGTGAAGAACCGCCACGCGGCCCCAAAGCCGGGCGAACTCGGGACGATCGCCGACGCGATCATGATTTCGGTCGGCAGCGGCGGCGCCCTGACCGTGCTCGCCTCCGCGTTGAAGGCCTGGGTCCAGCGGCCCCGCGGCAAGCACGTCGTCCTCCGGGTAAGCCGCGGGGAAAACGGTGAGCAGACCACGGAGATCGAGGCCGACCGGGTCGGCTCGGAGGACATCGAAGCGATCCTCGACCGCTTGTTCCGGGAGGGCGAATCGGCATGACGTCCGGTGTCCGGGACGAATCGCGCGTTGTCCTCATCGGCACGTCCCAATACACCGACGAGCGCCTTCCGCCCATTCCCGTCGTCGAACAGTGCTTGCACGACATGCGGGACGTCTTCACGGATCCGGACCACGGCCTCGTCCCGGCCGAGCACTGCACGGTCTTGCTCGACGAACCGGACATCGCCCAGCTGGGACGGCGGATCCGCGAGGCGATGGCGGGCGCGACGGGTCTCCTGGTCGTCTACTTCGTCGGCCACGGCATCATCGGCCGCCGGCACGAGCTGTACCTGGGCCTGCCCGACAGCGATCTCGAGCACCCCACGTTCGGGTCTCTGTCCTACGACGCCCTGCGCGACCAGATCCTGGACAGCCCGGCGCGCACGAAAGTCGTCATCCTGGACTCTTGCTACTCGGGCCGGGCTATGGGAGAGACGCTCGCGGACCCGGTCGGAGCGGTCGTCGGCCAGCTCGACATCGACGGCACCTACCTGATGACGTCCGCCCAGCGTGACCAAGTCGCCTTGGTGCTCGACGGGGAGCCGCACACCGCCTTCACCGGCCGGCTGCTGCGGGTGTTGAAGACGGGGATCCCGGAAGCGGGTGAATACCTGACGGTCGACGACGTCTACCAGCACCTGTCGGCCTTGATGACGGCCGCCGGCCTGCCCAGGCCGCAGAAGCGCGGGAGCCAGAACTCGGGCCGGTTCCGGATCGCGCGCAACCACGCCATCTCGGCCGAGAGCGAAGAGGACCTCGACAAACGAATAGCCGACATCGTCTGGCGAGGCCTGACCTGGAGCTGGGCAAGACAGCTGACCGATCTGCAGAACGTCCTTGCTCGCCAGCAGGCGATTCTCGGCGACCGACACGTGAAGGCTTGGCGTACCGAGCAGCTCATCGCACACGCGATCGGGGAAGCTGGTGACCCGGCGGAGGCGGTCGAACGGCTTCGAAAGCTCCTCGCCCGGCAGTCCGCCGAACTCGGGGACGAGCACGCCGACACGCTGCGGTCGCGGCGCCTTCTCGCGGTGAACCTCGGTGAGTCCGGGTTGCGTGAGGAAGCGATCTTGCTGCTTCGTGCGCTTGTGCCCGACGTCCGCCGCATCTTGGGCTATCTCGACCCGGCGGGTTGGCGGGCTCAGCACGTCCTCGCCGTCAACCTCGCCCTCACCGGCGAGACCGAGGAGAGTGCCGCTCTCATGAAGGAGTTGCTGGTGGCTCAAAAGAAGCACGCGGGAGAAGACGCATCGCAGGGCGCACGAGTACAGCGCGACCTGGCGCTCCTCTCACAGGAGGTCGCCGAACATGTTTGAACGCTTCACCGATCGAGCGCGGCGAGTCGTCGTCCTGGCCGAGCAGGAGGCCAGGACGCTGAACCACAACTACATCGGAACCGAGCACATCCTCCTCGGTTTGTCACACGAAGGTCTCGGTGTCGCCGCTCGATCGCTGGAGTCCGAGGGCGTGACCCTCGGGGCTATTCGCCGCCAGATCGAGGAGCTGGTCGGGCCGGGCACCAAGGCACCGAAGGCACGTATCCCTTTTACCTCAGGCACGAAAAAGGTGCTGGATCAGTCGTTGGAGGAAGCCGCTCGGCTCGGCGACGACTATGTCGGAACGGAACACCTCCTGCTGGGCTTGCTCGGCGAAAGCGACGGTGTTGTCGCCGACGTACTCGTCCGGCTGAAGGTCCCTCGGGAGCGGCTGCAAGGCCGTGTTCAGAGCTGGTTGCGACACCCGAAAGCACCAGCCCCCCAACAGAGTCGGCCGCGTGCCGAAACCGACGCCGCACCGACACCGGGTCAGCCGTCACCGCTGGACCGACTGGGCCGCAATCTTATCAAGCTCGCCCGGGAAGGTGCGCTGGATCCCACGGTGGGAAGAACCAAGGAGATCGACCGACTCGTCCAGGTTCTCTCCCGCCGGACGCGACACAACCCGGTTCTGGTCGGCGAACACGGCGTCGGCAAAACTGCGGTATTCGACGGGCTGGCCCGGCGGATCGCCGCCGGTACGGTACCGGACCGACTCAGAGGAAACGAGGTGCACGCCCTCGATCACGGTGGCCGTGAGGGCAGCGAGCGCCTGCGCGAGGCACTGGCCGAAGTCCGGGCCCGCGACGACGTGATCCTGCTGCTCGACGACATCTCGGACCTGCTGCACGGCAACCACGCCGAGACTCTGAGCGCGGCAGTTCTTCGGGGCGATGTCCTCGTCGGGTGCACCGCCACCCCGGAGAGCTATCGCCGCGTCATTGCCGAAAGCCCAGCACTGACGCAGTTCTTCCAGCCGATCCAAGTGACCGAGATGTCCGCCGAAGCGGCGATCGAGGTGCTGCGCGTCATGCGCAGCAGGCTCGCCGACCACCACCATCTCGTCATCGAGGACGAAGTTTTGACCAAGGCCGTCGAGCTGGCGTCGCGGTACGACCGGCAGCACCACCTACCGAGGAGCGCCATCGATCTCATCGACGAGGCCTGCGCCCGAACCGCCGGATCGCCGAACCTGGGCGAGGCGGATCTCAGCCGCACCATGCAGGACCTGCGCAACGAGTGGAAGGTCGAAGCAGAGCTCCTGGGCAGGATCGAACCGACCTACCGCGGGCGATCGGTGCGGCCGGCGCCGGAGGCGTTTCTGAAGATCTACGGCGGGGTCGACACCGAAATCTGGCGGATCGGCTGAGCCCACCCGCTGGAACCGATGGCGACGCCGCGGGGCCGCGGTTACCGTGGGCTCCGATGAGTGAACGCAGCTGGGGCTTCCGGACCCGCGCCCTGCACGCGGGCGGTACCCCCGACCCGGCCACCGGTGCGCGGGCCGTGCCGATCTACCAGACCACGAGCTTCGTCTTCGAGGACGCGGCCGATGCGGCGAACCTGTTCGCGCTGCAGAAGTACGGGAACGTCTACAGCCGGATCGGGAATCCGACCGTGGCCGCCTTCGAAGAGCGGATCGCCAGTCTCGAAGGGGCCATCGGCGGGGTCGCCGCCGCCAGCGGGCAGGCCGCCGAGTTCCTCACCTTCAGCTCGCTCACCGAGGCCGGTGATCACATCGTGTCCGCGAGCGGCCTCTACGGCGGGACCGTCACCCAGCTCACCGGCACGCTTCGGCGCTTCGGCGTCGAGACGACCTTCGTCAGCGGGGGCATCGACGACTACGCCGCCGCGATCACCGACCGGACCCGGCTGCTCTACACCGAGGTCGTCGGCAACCCCGGCGGCGGCATCGCCGACCTCGCCGCGCTGGCGGACCTGGCGCACGCCCACGACATCCCGCTGGTCGTCGACGCCACGCTGGCGACGCCGTACCTGTGCCGCCCGATCGAGCACGGCGCCGACATCGTGCTGCACTCGGCGACGAAGTTCCTCGGCGGCCACGGGACCACGCTCGGCGGGATCGTCGTCGAGTCGGGGAAGTTCGACTGGGGCAACGGGAAGTTCCCGCGGATGACCGAGACCGTCGACAGCTACGGCGGCCTGAAGTACTGGGAGAACTTCGGCGAGTACGCCTTCTGCACCCGGCTGCGCGCCGAGCAGCTGCGGGACATCGGCGCGGTCCTGTCGCCGCACTCGGCTTTCCTGCTGCTGCAAGGGGTCGAGACACTCCCCCAGCGGATGGACGCGCACGTCGCCAACGCCCAGGCGGTCGCCGAGTACCTCCAAGCCGACCCGCGCGTGGCCTGGGTGTCCTACGCAGGGCTGCCGTCGCACCCGCACCACGAGCTGGCGCGGAAGTACCTGCCCGCGGGGCCGGGTGCGGTGTTCTCCTTCGGCATCGACGGCGGCCGCGCCGCGGGCGAGAAGTTCGTCGACTCCGTGGAACTGCTGTCGCACCTGGCGAACGTCGGGGACGCGCGGACGCTCGTCATCCACCCCGCGTCGACCACGCACGCCCAGCTCTCGGAGGCGCAGCTGGCGGCCGCCGGCGTCGGGCCCGACCTGATCCGGCTGTCGGTCGGCCTGGAGGACGTCGACGACATCCTCTGGGACCTCGACCAGGCGCTGGGCAAGGCGGTGGCCGGGTGACGCACGACGTCGGCGCCGTCGAACGGCGCGCGATCCTGAACCGGACGAAGACGGTGACGCTGGTCGGCGCGTCGGCCAACCCGGCGCGGCCCAGCTACTTCGTCGCGACCTACCTGCTCTCGTCGACGCGCTACGAGGTCAACTTCGTGAACCCGCGCCTGGACACGCTGTTCGGGAAGCCGGTGTACGCGTCGTTGAAGGACGTCCCGGGCTCACCGGACCTGGTCAGCGTGTTCCGCAGGCACGACGACCTGCCGCAGGTGGCCGAGGAGGTCATCGACGCCGGCGCGCGGACGCTGTGGCTGCAACTCGGGTTGTGGCACGAGCCGGTGGCCGACCGGGCGCGGGCAGCGGGGCTGGACGTCGTGATGAACCGGTGCGTCAAGATCGAGCACGCGCGGTTCGCCGGCGGGCTGCACCTGGCCGGGTTCAACACCGGCGTGATCAGCTCGCGGCGGCCGTCGGCGCCCTGAGCCCACGGGAAGAGAACGGCCGTTCCCGCTGTTGGCCCCGGTATGACGATGGGGATCACGTTCTCCGGCGGCCCGACCGCCCTCCTGGAACTGGGCGGCGTCCGGCTGCTCACCGACCCGACGTTCGACGCACCGGGCGACCACCCGGTCGGCGAGCGCGTGCTCGTCAAGACCGAGGAATCGGCGTTGACCGAAGAGGCGATCGGGGCGGTGGACGCCGTGCTGCTGTCCCACGACCAGCACCCCGACAACCTGGACGACCGCGGCCGCGCGTACCTCGCGACGGTGCCGCTGACGCTGGTCACGCCCAGCGGGCGGAACGGCTCGGCGGGACCGCCCGCGGCCTGGCGCCGTGGGAATCGACGCAGGTCGGGCCGCTGACCGTCACAGCGGTTCCGGCGTTGCACGGACCGGAGGGCGCTTCGCGGCTCACCGGGGACGTCACGGGCTTCGTGCTGACCGGGGACGACCTGCCGACGGTGTACGTCAGCGGGGACAACGCGTCGGTGGAGCTGGTCCGGGAGATCGCGGCGCGGTTCCGCGTCGACATCGCGGTGCTGTTCGCCGGGGCGGCCCGGACGAAGTTCTTCGACGGCGCTCCCCTGACGCTGACCAGCGTGGACGCGGTCGAGGCGGCGAAGGTGCTGGGCGCGGCGAAGGTGGTCCCGCTGCACTTCCGGGGCTGGCAGCACTTCAGCGAGGGGCCGGACGTGCTGCGGAAAGAGTTCGACGCGGCCGGGCTGGCCGACCGGCTCGTGCTGCTCGAGCCCGGGGAGCGCGCGAAGGTCTGACGCCCGGTCGTGAGTGGCAAGGCGAGTTCTAACTCGCCTTGCCACTCACGAGCCGGGGGACAGCGCGGGTCCGGTGCAAGGCCGTGAGAGGCTGGCGGCATGGCCAAGCCGACCCCGCTGCAGTTCCGGAACATCCTCGTCGCCGTCCTCGCGGCGGCGGGCTTCGTCTGGAGCGTCGTGGCCGGCCTGCCGTGGTGGGTGAGCGCGATCGTCGGCTGCGCCTGCGTCCTGTCGCTCGCCTCCGCTTACCTCAACCGGCCCGGCGCGAACGGCTAGCGCGTCTTCGCGAACCTCGCCTTGAGGTTCGTGCGGCCCGCCTCCGTCAGGCGGCCGAACAGCCGCAGCCGGGCCAGGCCGCCGTCCGGGTAGATGTCGAGGCGCGCCTCCGACACCTCCGGGCCGTCCGGGACCGCGAACCGGTGGCGGGTGTCCGGCTGCAGCCGCGTCTTCGGCAGCAACGGAACCCACTCGCCGTACGTGTCGCGGCCGCTCACCGACGCCCAGCCCGGGGCGTTGCCCTTGAGGTTGCTCGTGTCCAGCTCCACGAACCGGACGATCCCGGCGCCCGCCAGGCGCAGCGTCACCCAGTCGTTGCCGTCGTCGCGGCGGCGGGCCGTCTCCCACCCCTCCGCCTGGTGCGCCGCCAGCCCCGGCGACAGGATGTTGTTCGGCGACGAGTAGAACCGGTTGCTGCAGCCCGTGACGATCGCGCCGTTCTCCAGGGCCGCCAGGTCGAGCGCGTCCAGGTCGAGCAGGGCCGGGTCCGGGATCGGCGCGCCGTGCACGCGCAGGCGCGCCACGCCGCCGTCCGGGTGCTGTGTCAGCCGGACGTGCGTGTACCGCCGCGATCCGTTGACCGCGTAGAAGTTCTCCGTGTGACCCGAAGCCGGGGCACGGTCGACCAGGACGTCCCAGTCCGCCGCAGCCACCTCCGCCGCCGACGGGTAGCCCGGCAGCGACGTCGCCTCGACCGAGACGAACGGCGGGTAGTTGCCCTTGAAGAACGCCGTGTCGACGATGACGCCGGTGATGGTGCCGGCCAGGCCGAGCCGGACGATGGCCTGGTCGTCGCCCGGTTCGCGGTGGCGGCGGGTCTCCCAGCCGTCGTAGACCTGGCCCTTCGGGCCGAACGTCTCGGCCCGGTGTGCCGGCACCCACGGGTTGACGAGGTTCTCCTTCTCGGCGAACAGCTCGTCGGTCGCCCACATCACCGTGCCGCCGAAGCGGCGGGACGCCAGGTCGGGCAGTTCTGTCCACTCCGGACGGTCGGACACCAGAGCCTCCATTTTCAGCAGTTCCCCCGGGTCAGCAGCGCGCCGCGCGGCTCGTCGCCGGTGATTTCGGTGCCCCGCAGCCACGTCGATCGCACGACGCCGGCGAGCGGGCGCCGGTCGTAGGCGCTGACCGGGTTGCGGTGCTTCAGTTTCGCGACGTCGACCACGAACGCCTCGTCCGGCGCGAACACGCAGAAGTCGGCGTCGTAGCCCACCGCGAGGTGCCCCTTGCGGCGCATCCCGGCCTGCGCGGCCGGGCGCTCGGCCATCCAGCGCACGACGTCGGCGAGCGCGAACCCGCGCTGCCGCGCCTGCGTCCAGATCGCCGGCAGCCCCAGCTGCAGGCTGGAAATCCCGCCCCACGCCTGGCCGAAGTCGCCGCTGTCGAAGCGTTTCAGCTCCGGCGTGCACGGCGAGTGGTCGCTGACGATCGTGTCGATGACGCCGTCGGCGAGGCCCTGCCAGAGCTGTTCGCGGTTGGCCGCCTCGCGGATCGGCGGGCAGCACTTGAACTGCGTTGCGCCGTCGCGGATTTCCTCGGCGACGAAGCTGAGGTAGTGCGGGCAGGTTTCCGCCGACAGCCGGACGCCGTCGCGGCGCGCCGCGGCGATCAGCGGCAGTGCGTCCGAAGAGGACAGGTGCAGGATGTGGGCCCGGGCCGAGTTGCGGCGGGCCGCCTCGATGACGTGCGAGATCGCCAGGTTCTCGGCCTGGCGCGGCCGCGACTGCAGGAAGTCGACATAGCGACCGCCGTGCGGCTCGGGTGCTTCGTCGATCTCGTGGGCGTCCTCGGCGTGGACGATCATCAGTGCGTCGAAGGAACTCAGCTCCCGCAACGCTTCGTCGAGCCCGGCCGGGTCGAGCGGCGGGAATTCGTCGACACCGGAGTGCAGCAGGAAGCACTTGAAGCCGAACACCCCGGCGTCGTGCAGGCCGCGCAGCTCCCCCACGTTGCCCGGGATGGCACCGCCCCAGAAGCCGACGTCGACGTGCACCCGGCCGGCCGCCGCCTTGCGCTTGACCTCCAGGGCCGCGACGTCGACGGTCGGTGGCAGGCTGTTCAGCGGCATGTCCACGATCGTGGTCACCCCGCCCGCCGCGGCCGCGCGGGTCGCCGTCTCGAAGCCCTCCCACTCGGCGCGGCCGGGGTCGTTGACGTGGACGTGCGTGTCGACCAGCCCGGGCAGCAGCACGACGTCGTCGCCGAGGTCGAGGACGCGATCGCCGGGCAACTCGACGCCGCCGGGTTCGACCGCGACGATCCGCCCGCCGTCGATGCCGACGGTGGCCGGAACTTCACCGTCGGCCGTCACGGCCCGGGCGGCACGCACCACAAGATCCATCCGAAACCCTTCGTCGGGAGGAATGACACCGCCGATTTCACAGACCGGAAAGACGGTTTCGCACAACGACAGTAACCACGGCCCGCGCCGCTCGTCAACGACGGCCGTGGCGCGTTACGGTCATCCTTGTGCGGCTAGAAGCGGAGTTCACCAGCGAACCGTTCCACGGCGAGGGTTCGCCGCCCGAACACGCCGTCGCCGCCCGCGATGCCGCCGAGGAAGCCGGGCTGGACACCGATTTCGGCCCGCTCGGCACCCTCGCCCGCGGCGAGGCGAAGGAGTTGCTCGAAGCGCTCCCGGCGATCGCGAAGGCGGCCCTGGACGGCGGCGCCACGCGGGTCACGCTGCAGCTGCGGCGGGCCGACGACCCGGGCAGCGCGCCCGTCGTCGAGCTGAACGACGCGCTGGCCCGGCTGATCGCCGACGTCGAGCGGGAACTGGGCGCCAAGCTGGGCGAACTCGACCGCGGGGGCAAGCAGCGCGCGGTGCGGCTGCTGCGCGAACGCGGGGCCTTCGGCCTGCGGAAATCGGTCTCGTCGGTGGCCGACGCACTGGGCGTCACGCGGTTCACCGTCTACAACTACCTCAACCGGGAAGCCGACTGACCAGCGCTTTCAACAAAATGTTGACGGAACTCGGGCGCCGACGTACGGTCAGCCCGTGCTGCTCACCGAGTTCAACACCACCGACGTCCGGCCGCTGCTGACGGAGTGCCTCGCCGTGCCGCGGTGGGTCGACGCCGTGCTGGCCGGGCGCCCGTACGCCGATCTCGACGCGTTGAAGGCGGCCGCCGACCTGCCGCTGAGCAGCGACGAGATCCGGCAGGCGATGGCCGCGCACCCCCGGATCGGCGAAAAGCCGGCGGGCGGCTGGGCGCGCTCCGAACAGTCCGGTGTGGACAATCCGGACGCGTTCGCCGCCGCGAACGCCGAGTACGAAGCCAAGTTCGGCCACGTCTACCTGGTCTGCGCGAGCGGCCGCAGCGGCGCCGAACTGCTGACGATCCTGCGCGAACGGCTGCACAACGACCCGGCCACCGAACTCGCCGTCGCCGGCCGCGAGCTGCTGAAGATCGCCGAACTCCGACTCGCGAAAGCGGTGACCGCGTGAGCCTCGTGACCACCCACGTCCTCGACACGGCGAAGGGACGCCCCGCAGCGGGGATCGCCGTCCGCTTCGAGACCGCCGGGGGGAAGCCGATCGCCGAAGGCCGCACCGACGACGACGGCCGCATCCGCGAACTCGGCCCGGAAACCCTGGAGCCGGGCGCCTACCGGCTGATCTTCGACACCGGCGCCTACCTGGGCCCGGACGCCTTCTTCCCGGAGGTCGCGCTGACGTTCCGGATTTCCGACGGCACCGCGCACCACCACGTGCCGCTCCTGCTCAGCCCGTTCGCCTATTCGACCTACCGAGGGAGCTGACCGTGGCCATCACCCTGGGCCCCAACCAGTACGGCAAGGCGGAGGTCCGCCTGGTGACGGTGCGCCGCGAAGGCTCCGTGCACCACCTGAAGGACCTCACCGTGTCGACGTCGCTGCGCGGCGAGCTGGCCGCGACGCACCTGACCGGCGACAACGCCGGCGTGCTGGCGACCGACACGCAGAAGAACACCGTGTACGCCTTCGCGAAGGAGGCGCCGGTCGGCGAGATCGAAGACTTCGGCCTGCGCCTGGCCCGGCACTTCACCGGTACGCAGGACAACATCACCGGTGCGCGGATCAAGATCGACGAGCACGGCTGGGACCGCATCCCGGTCGGCGGCGAGCCGCACGACCACGCGTTCAGCCGGTCCGGCGACGAGCGGCGCACCACCGCCGTGACGGTCCGGGACGGCCGCGCGTGGGTCGTGTCCGGCATCGACGGCCTGACGCTGCTGAAGTCGACCGGTTCGGAGTTCCACGGCTTCCCGCGCGACCAGTACACGACGCTGGCGGAGACCGACGACCGGATCCTCGCCACGGCCGTCACGGCGCGGTGGCGCTACCAGGGCGAGGGCCATGACTGGGCCGGAAGCCACCGCGAAATCCGGCGGGTGATGCTGGAGACGTTCGCGACGAAGCACAGCCTTTCGCTGCAGCAGACGCTGTACGCGATGGGTGAGGCGGTGCTCGAGGCGCGTCCGGAGGTGGCCGAGGTGCGGTTGTCGCTGCCGAACAAGCACCACTTCCTGGTGGACCTGAGCCCGTTCGGGCTGAAGAACGACAACGAGGTGTTCTACGCGGCGGACCGGCCGTACGGGCTGATCGAGGGCACGATCCTGCGCGACGACGCCGAGGACCCCGGGCCCGCCTGGGACATCCACTGAGTTGATAGAACGCTCTATCATCGAGGGGTGGCAGGGACCAAGGAACGCATCATGGCCGCCGGCGCCGAGCTCTTCCGGCGCAACGGCTACGCCGGCACCGGGCTGAAGCAGATCGTCTCCGAGGCCGGCGCCCCCTTCGGCTCCCTGTACCACTTCTTCCCCGGCGGCAAGGAACAGCTCGGCGAGGAGGTCATCCGCACCTCCGGGCTGGCCTACATCCAGCTGTTCGACCTCTTCATCGCGCCCGCACCGGACGTGATCAGCGGCATCGAAGCCTTCTTCGCCGCCGGGATCGCCACCCTGGAAACCACGGACTACGTCGAGGGCTGCCCGATCGCCACCGTCGCGCTCGAGGTCGCCGCCACCAACGAACCGCTGCGGCAGGCCACGGCCGACGTCTTCACCGCCTGGATCGACGCCGGTACCGAGAAGTTCGCGCGCTTCGGGCTCAGCCGGGACGACGCGCGGACGCTCACCATCACCGCCGTCAACAACCTCGAAGGCGCCTTCGTGCTCTGCCGCTCGCTGCGGGACACCGAGGCGATGGCCGTCGCCGGGGCCGCGACCGTCGACGTCGCGCGGCGACTCCTCCAGGAGCGCACACAACTTTAGTCGGATATCCAACACGAATCACCAAAGTGGCGCTTGACCGCGCAGCATCCGACACGGAAGCTGCTCAGTGGTCAAACAATGGTCTAGTCCTCCTGCCTCACACCGCCGTCCGGTTGGAGCCGCCATGCGCCGATTCCTCGCCGTCCTCGCCGCCGCCGTCACGACCGCCGCGATCTTCAGCCCGCCCGCCCAGGCCCTCGAAAACGGCCTCGCCCGCACGCCGCCGATGGGCTGGAACACCTGGAACACCTTCGAGTGCAACATCAACGAAACCCTCGTCAAGCAGACCACCGACCTGATGGTCAGCTCCGGGATGCGCGACCGCGGCTACACCTACGTCAACCTCGACGACTGCTGGATGACCCGCAGCCGTGACGCCGCCGGCAACCTCGTCGCCGATTCCGCGAAGTTCCCCAGCGGCCTCAAGGCGCTCGGCGACTACATCCACGCGCGCGGCATGAAGTTCGGCATCTACGAAAGCGCGGGCACCGAGACCTGCCAGCACTACCCGGGCAGCCTCGGCCACGAACAGGCCGACGCGAACCTGTTCGCGAACTGGGGCGTCGACTACCTCAAGTACGACAACTGCGGCAGCCCGGCCGGCGAAACCCAGCAGGACTACGTCCGCCGCTACTCCGCGATGCGCGACGCGCTCAAGGCCGCCGGCCGCCCGATCGCCTACAGCATCTGCGAATGGGGCAACTTCAGCCCGTCGACCTGGGCACCCGACGTCGGCAACCTGTGGCGCACCACCGGCGACATCACCAACAACTGGGGCAGCATCGACTCGATCTACCACCAGAACGTCGGGCTCGCGGCCGCCGCGAAGCCGGGGGCCTGGAACGACCCGGACATGCTCGAGGTCGGCGACGGCATGGACTTCCAAGAGGACCGCGCGCACTTCACGCTGTGGGCGGCGATGGCCGCGCCGCTGATCGCCGGCGCCGACCTGCGCTCCGCCAGTGTCGCCACCTTCTCGACGTACCTGAACTCCGACGTCATCGCCGTCGACCAGGACGCCCTCGGCAAGCAGGCCCGGCGGATCGCGACCGGGAACGGGCTGGACGTCCTCGCGAAACCGCTCCAGAACGGCGACGTCGCCGTGGTGCTGCTCAACGAGAACAGCACCACGAAGACCGTCTCGACGACGGCCGCCGCGGCCGGGCTGCCCGCCGCGTCGAGCTACCGGCTGACCAACCTGTGGTCGAAGGAGCTCACCACGAGCACGGGCACGATCAGCGCCGCCGTCCCGTCGCACAGCACCGTGATCTACCGCGTCAAGGCGAACGCGTCCGGCACCAGTATCGGCGCCACCCAGCCGATCCAGGGGGCGTCCTCGAGCCGCTGCATCGACATCAACGGCACCGCCCCCACGCCCGGCCCCCAGGTCGACATCTGGGACTGCGACGGCGGCGGCAACCAGGACTGGACGTTCACCGCCGCCGGTGAGCTGAAGGCGGACGGGCTCTGCCTGGACGCCAGCGGCGGCACCAGCGCGGCCGGGACCAAGCTCGTCGCGTGGACCTGCCACGGCGGCGCGAACCAGAAGTTCAAGCTGGAGGCCGACGGCTCGATCACCCAGGCGGGGCTGTGCGTCGACGTCACCGGCGGCGACAAGCCCGCCGGCAACGTCAACGGCGTCCAGCTCGAACTGTGGAACTGCAACGACGACGCCAACCAGAACTGGCAGCTCAGGTAGCTCAGGTGCCGGTCAGGTGCTCCGGCCGCACCGGGACGCGGGTGAGCGCGAGCCCGGTCGCGGCCCGGATCGCGGCCACGATCGCCGGGGTCGACGAGATCGTCGGCGGCTCCCCCACCCCGCGCAGGCCGTAGGGCGCGTGCGGGTCCGGGCGCTCCAGGACGTCGATGCGCATCGGCGGCATGTCCAGGACCGTCGGGATCAGGTAGTCGGTGAAGGAGGGGTTCCGGATCTTCCCGCCGGAGGTCTGGATCTCCTCCATCACCGCGAGCCCCAGCCCCTGCGCCGAGCCGCCCTGGATCTGGCCCAGCACGGCCTGGGGGTTCAGTGCCTTGCCGACGTCCTGGGCGCAGTCCAGGGCGACCACCTTGACCAGGCCGAGCTCGGTGTCGACGTCGACGACGGCCCGGTGCGCGGCGAAGGCGTACTGCACGTGCGCGGTCCCCTGTCCCGTCTCCGGGTCCAGCGCGGTCGTCGGCCGGTGCCGCCACTCCGCGGTTTCGTCGTAGACGTCGTCGCCGAGGACGTCCGCGAGGTCGGCGACCACCTGGCCGTCGGCCGCGACGAGCTTGCCGCCGGCCACGCGCACCCGCTGGTCGAACCGCGACAGCAGCCGCGCCCGCACCGCGGCGCACGCGGCCTGCACCGCACCGCCGGTGACGTAGGTCTGGCGCGACGCCGACGTCGAGCCGCCGTTGCCGATCGAGGTGTCCATCGGCAGCACCGTCACCTGGTCGACGCCCAGTTCGGTGCGGACGATCTGCTGCATGATCGTCACCAGGCCCTGGCCGACCTCGCAGGCCGCGGTGTGCACGGTCGCGGCCGGTTCCCCGCCGACGAGCTGCAGCCGCACCCGCGCGGTCGAGTAGTCGTCGAAGCCCTCGGAGAAGCAGACGTTCTTGATCCCGACGGCGTACCCGACGCCGCGGACGACGCCTTCGCCGTGCGTCGTGTTGGAGACACCGCCCGGCATGTGCCGCAGGTCGAACGGCCGCTCCGGCGGCAGCGGCATCTCCCGGACGCGGGTCAGCAGTTCCGCGACCGGCGCTTCCGCGTCGACGACCTGGCCGGTCGGCATCAGGTCGCCTTCGCTCATCGCGTTGCGGACGCGGACCTCCACCGGGTCCAGGCCGCACGCCTCGGCGAGCTTGTCCATCTGGGACTCGTAGCCGAACGCCGCCTGCACCGCGCCAAAGCCGCGCATGGCGCCGCACGGCGGGTTGTTGGTGTAGGTGCCCCAGCAGTCCACCGCCACACTGTCCACTTTGTACGGTCCGACGCCGAGGGTCGCGGCGTTCGCGACCACCGCACCGGTCGAGGACGCGTACGCGCCGCCGTCGAGGAAGAGCCGCGTCTTCACGTACACGAGCCGGCCGTCGCGCGTGGCGCCGTGCTCGTAGTACATCTTCGCCGGGTGGCGGTGCACGTGGCCGTAGAAGGACTCTTCGCGGTTGTAGACCATCTTCACCGGCTTGCCGGTGTGCAGCGCCAGCAGGCACGCGTGCACCTGCATCGACAGGTCTTCGCGGCCGCCGAACGCCCCGCCGACGCCGCCGAGCGTCAGCCGCACCTTCTCCACCGGCAGGCCCAGCGCGGCGACGATCTGCTGCTGGTCGACGTGCAGCCACTGCGTCGCGACGTACAGGTCGACGCCGCCTTCGGTGTCCGGCACGGCCAGCCCGGACTCCGGGCCGAGGAAGGCCTGGTCCTGCATGCCGACCTCGTAGACGCCCGAGACGACGACGTCGGCGGAGACGTCCTGCGGGCCACGGCGGATCTTCACGTGCCGGACGACGTTGCCGCCTTCGTGCAGCGAAGGCCCTTCGCCCGCGACGGCCGCTTCGGAGTCCGTCACCGGAGAAAGCTCTTCGTAGGTGACGTGGATCCGCTTCATCGCGCGGCGCGCGGTTTCCGGGTGGTCCGCGGCGACCAGTGCCACCGGCTCGCCCTGGTACCGCACGACGTCCGAAGCGAGCACCGGCTGGTCGGCGTGCTCGAGGCCGTAGCGGTTGAGGCCCGGCACGTCCTCGTGCGTCAGCACCGCGTAGACGCCCGGGACCGCGAGGGCTTCGGCGATGTCGATGCCGGTGATCCGCGCGTACGGGTGCGGGCTGCGCAGGGTCACGCCCCACACCATGTCCTCGTGCCAGAGGTCCGAGGAGTAGGCGAACTCGCCGCGCACCTTCACCGTGCCGTCGGGGCGGCGCGGCGAAGCGCCGATGCCGTTCGCAGTCGGCGTGGTGACGGACGTGGTGGTCATCGGTCCTCCCGCAGTCTCGCGCTCGCGGCGGCCAGCTCGCGGGCGATGGCGGCCTCGTCGGCTTCGCGCAGGGTGCCGTCCTCGACGACGGCCTTGCCGCCGACGAACAGCCGGCGCAGCGGCGGCGTGGTGCCGAGCACCAGCGCCGCGACCGGGTCGGCGATGCCGGCGTGGTTCAGGCCGGTGAGGTCCCAGACGGCGAGGTCGGCGAGCTTCCCGGGTTCGAGGGAGCCGAGGTCGTCGGCGCGGCCGAGGCAGCGCGCGCCGCCCATCGTGCCCATCCACAGCGCTTCGCGCGTGGTCAGGCCGTGCGGGCCGCCGCGCTGGCGGGCCTGCAGCAAAGACTGGTGCAGCTCTTCGCCGAGCCCACCGGACTCGCTGGAGGCGGCCCCGTCGACCCCGAGGCCGACCGCGACCCCCGCGTCGAGCAGGTCGCGGACCGGGGCGATGCCGGCGCCGAGGCGGCCGTTGGACGTCGGGCAGTGCGCCGAGCCGGTGCCGGTGGCGCCGAAGCGGCGGATCGCCTGCGGCGCGAGGTGGACGGTGTGCGCGAGCCAGACGTCGTCGGCGAGCCAGCCGAGCTTGTCGGCGTACTCGGCCGGGGTGCAGCCGGCCTCGGCGAGGCACTGGCGCTCTTCGTCGAGCGTCTCGGCGAGGTGGGTGTGCAGGCGGACGCCCTTGCGCCGGGCCAGCTCGGCCGCGCCGGACATCAGCCGCTCGGTGACCGAGAACGGCGAGCACGGTCCCGCCGCGATCTGCAGGTGGGCTCCCGCCGAGTCGTCGTGGAAGCGGTCGATGGCCGCTTCGGTGCCGGTCAGGGCGTCCTCGGTCGACTCGACGAGGTTGTCCGGCGGCAGGCCGCCGTCGGACTCGCCGCGGTCCATCGACCCGCGCACGACGTGCAGCCGGACGCCGATCCGCTGGCGGGCCGCGGCCAGCGCCGCGAGCTGGTCGCCGCCGTCGCGCGGGAAGACGTAGTGGTGGTCGGCGACGGTCGTGCAGCCGGTCAGCGCCAGCCGCGCCATCCCGGCGGTGCCGGCGGAGTGCGTGATCTCGGCGTCGAGGCGGCCCCAGACCGGGTAGAGCGCGACCAGCCACTCGAAGAGCGTGTGGTCGGCGGCCATCCCGCGGGTCGCCCACTGGTAGAGGTGGTGGTGGGTGTTGATCAGGCCCGGCGTGACCAGGCACCCCGAGGCGTCGACGCGCTCGTCGAACTCGCCGGTGTACACGCCTTCGCCGACTTCGGCGATCCGGTCGTTCTCGACGACGACGTGGCCGTTCGCGTACTCCTCGCCGGTGACCGTGGCGACGGCGGCTCCGCTGATGAGCGTCCTCACGCGACTGTGTCCTTTCCGGAAGCGCCCGCCGCGACGGCGCGCACGGCGTCGAGGATCTTCTCGTAGCCGGTGCAGCGGCAGAGGTTGCCGGCCAGCGCTTCGCGGATCTCCTCGTCGGAGGGGTCGGGGACGCGGTTCAGCAGGTCGTGCGCGGCCACGACCAGGCCCGGCGTGCAGAACCCGCACTGCACCGCACCCGCGTCCACAAAGGACTGCTGGACCGGGTCCAGTGCGTCGCCGTCGGCCAGTCCTTCGACCGTCCGCACCACGCGGCCCTCGGCCTGCCCGGCCGCGACCAGGCAGGCGCACACCGGGACGTCGTCGAGGTAGACCGTGCAGGACCCGCATTCGCCCTGCTCACAGGCGTTCTTCGAGCCTGGCAGCCCCAGCCGCTCGCGCAGCACGTAGAGCAGGCTTTCGCCTTCCCAGACGTCGTCCGCCTGCCGCGGCTCGCCGTTGATGGTGACATTCAGGCGCATGCGCGCTCTCCCGTCCGGTGTTCGTCCCAGGCCCAGGTCAACGTACGCCGCGCGAGTACCCCCAGCGCGTGCTTCCGATACGCGGCACTGCCCCGGACGTCGTCGATCGGCTGGGCGGCCGCGCCGGCCAGCTCGCCGAAGCGGCGCTTCAGGGAGTCCGCCAGCGGTTCCGATGAGCCCCACGGCAGCTCCGCGGCGAGGAACTCCTCGGCTTCGCGGGCGCGGCGCGGAGTCGGGGCGGCGGAGCCGATCGCGGCGCCCACCTCGCCCTGCCGGAGCGAAATCGCGAACGAGCAGACCGCGATGACCATGGCGTTGCGCGTGCCGACCTTGGCGAACTGCTGCGGCCCGGCGTGCGCGGGCAGGTGGACGGCGGTGATCAGCTCGTCCGGCGCGAGGGCGTGGCGTTTCACGCCGACGTAGAACTCCTCCGCGCGGAGGAGGCGGGTCCCCCGCACGGAGGCCACCTCGACCTGCGCGTCCAGGGCGAGCAGCACCGGGTGGGTGTCACCGGCCGGGGAGGCGGCGCCGAGGTTGCCGCCGACCGTGCCGCGGTTGCGGATCTGCGGGGACCCGACCGTGCGGGACGCCATGGCCAGCGCCGGGACGGCTGCACCCAGTTCGGCGATGACGCGGCTGTACGGGACACCGGCGCCGAGCCGGACCGTGCCGTCCGATGTGGACCACGCGGTCAGCTCGGCCACCCGGGTGAGGTCGAGCAGGGCCGCCGGGCGCCGGTGGTCGAAGTTCAGTTCGACCATGACGTCGGTGCCGCCGGCGATCGGCACGGCGTCCGGCCGCGCGGCCTTGAGGGCCAGGGCCTCCGCGAGCGTCGCAGGACGCAGGAACTCCACGGGCGTGCTCCTTCGTGAGGGCGATAGACCAGTAGACGACGGATCACCGCCGGGCGGCAACGGCACCACGCATGAAACGCACAGGAGCGGATCCGGGTGCGTTTGTGCTTTCCTACAACCCTGATGACGACCGTGAAAACTCTGCTGGGCCTGCCCGGGCTGCGGCTGCGCCCGCGGGCCGGGACCGACCTGCTCGACCGGCCGGTGACGCGCATCTACGTCACGGAGCTGCCCGACCCCGGACGGTACCTGTCGGCCGGTGAGCTGGTGCTGTCCGGCCTGCTCTGGTGGCGCGCGCCGGGGGACGCCGAGCCGTTCGTGGCGGCGCTGGCCCGCTCGGGCGCGGCGGCGCTGGCCGCGTCCGGCGCCGACTCCGGCGGCATCCCGGACGACGTGGTCGACGCCTGCGTCCGGCACCGGATCCCGCTGCTGGAAGTGCCCACGGACCTGTCGTTCTCGGTGATCACCGAACAGGTCGTGCTCGCGCTGGCGGCGGCGTCCGACAGCGCCCGCAAACGTTTGCAGGCCGCGGCGGAAGCGCCGGTCGAGACGCTGCTGGAGCGCGCGTCGGCGGAGCTCGGGCTGCCCTGCTGGGTGCTGTCGGGACTGGGCCGGGTGATCGCCGGGACCGCGCCGCTGCCGCTGCCGGCCGAGGACGTCGTCCGGCGGTACGCGGCGCGCGAGCCCGGGCCGCTGACGGTCGTCCCGGTCGAGGGGCGGCACGCGGTGCCGTGGCTGGTCGCCGCCGGCGGGCCGCTGAGCACCGGCCAGGCCGAGCTGACCGAGGAACTCGCGGGCCTGGTCGGGGTGACGCGGGCGCGGGCCTCCCGGATCGAAGCGCCGCTGCCCGACGACGTGTGGGTGGTGGCGCTGCGGACCGAAGGCAGCAACGAGAGCCGGGACGTCCTGAGCGAGTGGCTCCCGGACGCGGTCGTGCTCGAATCCGCCGGGGACACGGCGTTCGCGGCGACCGCTGGCCGGCCGCCGACGGCCGAACTGTCCATTGTGGAACCACTGCTGCGTGCCACGCGGATCCTCTGCGGCGTCAGCGATCCCGGCCCGCGCGACGAGGCCACGGAGAGCGCGCGGTACGCCGTGTCGGTCGCGGCGCGGCGCCCGGGCCGGGTGGTGGCCGTCCCGGCGGGCGAGGTGGACGTGCACGAGCTGCTGCTGGCCGGCGCGCCGGACGGGCTGCGCGCGGCGCTGCGGCGCCGGGTCCTCGGCCCGCTGCTGGCCTACGACGCCGAGCAGCACACGGATCTGGTGCACACGGTCCGGGTGTTCCTCGAGTGCTCGGGCTCGCCGACGCGCGCGGCGAAGGCGTTGCACGTCCACGTGAACACGCTGCGCTACCGGATCGGCCGCGCGGGCGAGCTGCTGGGGGCGGACCTGACGGAGTTCACCGACCAGCTCGACGTCTACCTCGCGTTGCGCGCCGGCGAGCAGGCGGGAGGATGAGGGGGTGGACCCCGAAATCACTTCGGCCCGGCAGGCGGCGAACGACGCCCGCGTGCAGGCCTTCGGGCGGCTGCAGGGCGCGGCGAACCGGCTCGAATACCTGCTCGGCCGGGCGCTGGAGCGCGAGTGCGGGATCACGCACCTGGTGTACGAGGTGCTGCTGATCGTGGGCCGCGCCGGCGAGGACGGGCTGACCATGCGCTCGATCGCCCAGGAGCAGGTGCTCACCACCGGCGGCGCGACCCGGCTCGTCGACCGCATGGAGGCGCTCGGGCTGGTGACCCGCACCGCCGACCCGCGCGACCGGCGCGTGCAGCTGGTGCGGCTGACCGCCCTCGGCGAGGAGACCACCGTGCGAGCGAGCCGCCTGCACGTGGAGAACATCGAGCAGTTCTTCTTCCGCCCCCTGCCCGAGGGCCACCGCGAGCGGTTCGCCGAAGACCTGCGGACGCTGAGCCACTTCGCCCGCGACGCCCTCCCCCGGCTGCGCTGACCGGCCTGCGGCAGACTCGGCGAGGTGGGCAAACAGAAACGCGCACCCCGCGGTCCGCTGCCGGCGACGGCCGAGGGCTTCGCCGGCGCGCTGCTGACCGCCGCCCAGGCCGGGGACGACGGACGGTGGCTCGCCCCGGGCTTCGAGCTGCCTGCCGAGCTGGCCCGGGGCGCGGAGCTGGCCGCCCAGCCCCTGCTCGGCCGGGTCCGCCGGGGCGGCTGGCCGCCCGAGGACCTGCGTCAGGCCGCGACCCGCCGCCTCGACGAGTTCGCCGCCTCCTACGTGCTCGACGCCCTCGCCGAGGAGGGTGGCGTCCGGTGGTGGACCGGCGCCGAGCCGCACCTGGTGCAGTGGGCGGCGAAGCACATCCTCACGCCGGCCGAAGCGGTGACGGCGGTGGTCGAAGCCCTGGGCCTGCTGCTGACCCTCCCGGTGACGGCAGCGCAGCCCCGGCCGGCCGCGCACCACGGCGTCGACGACAAGAAGCTGAGCCGGGTCCGGGCGCTGCTGGCGAAGGCCGAGTCGACGTCGTTCCCGGAGGAGGCCGAGGCCCTGTCGGCGAAGGCCCAGGAACTCATGACCCGGCACGCCTTGGACCGCGTGCTGCTGGAGGCCGCGCCCGAGCTGCCTTCGTCCCGCCGGATCTGGCTCGACACGCCGTACACCGACGCGAAGTCGCTGCTGGTGCACGTGGTGGCGAAGGCCAACCGCTGCCGCGCGGTGTACGACCCGCGCTGGGAGTTCGTGACGGTGGTCGGCGACGAGGCGGACCTGGACGCGGTCGCGCTGCTGACGACGTCCCTGCTCGTCCAGGCGACGCGGGCGATGATCGCGGATCCGGCCGGGCGGTCCCGGCCGTTCCGGAAGTCGTTCCTGGTCTCCTACGCCACCCGGATCGGCGAGCGCCTGGAGCAGGCAGCCGCGGCGACGCTCACGGAGATGCCCGACACCGACCGGC
This sequence comes from Amycolatopsis sp. NPDC051102, assembly GCF_040682815.1. Classification (NCBI taxonomy): domain Bacteria; kingdom Bacillati; phylum Actinomycetota; class Actinomycetes; order Pseudonocardiales; family Pseudonocardiaceae; genus Amycolatopsis; species Amycolatopsis sp. NPDC051102. The sequence goes on along the minus strand of NZ_JBFBBT010000004.1, from coordinate 445,481 downwards.
TGCTGCCGGTGCTGGCCTCGCACGAGCTGAAGGTGAACACGGCGTTCACCACGCTGTTCCCCGAGGTGGTGGGCAAGTCGGTGGCCGTGCGCAGCGCCGAGGGCTGGCACGCCGGCCGGTCGGCCGCCGACCGGGCGCGGCTCGGCGAGTGACTAGAGGAAGATCTTCACCAGCTGGTCCCGGCCGTCCTGGTCGCGCACCAGGACCTGCTTGCCCGCCTTGAGTTCGGCGTCGACGAACTCGTAGACCAGCAGGGCCCGGTTGACGAGGTCGACCTTCTTCAGGCCGGTGCGCTCCTGCAGCTTCGCCAGCGCATCGGCCGCTTCGGCGATCAACGCCACGTTGACCCGGCCCACCGGGTTGTCTTCAGCCACGACGCAATGATGGCAGGAACGCCACCGAAATCCCACCTTTTTTGCAGCAAAGCGGTGTTGCATCCGCCCGGGCCGGCCCTCTACAGTCGAAGGCGCCTGCTGCGAACCCGTTTTCATGCGAACGGGCCGGGAAGCCGGACCACGCTTCCGCACAGCAGGGAACCGGATGGCGGAGTGCGGCCCTGCGAGGGGAAGGCGGCGCATCGCCGGCCGGTAACCGGCCGCGGCGCGAGCCGCGGCCACGAAAAGTGGTCCCCGGCCGGCGTGCCGCCGCGGACGCCCGGCCGGGCCCGGAAAGGAACGGGCACGAGCATGGGTGCCGAAATGGAGCGTGCGGATCCGTCCGCACCTCACGAAGGGGAGCCGGCGCGGGACGACCTCCCGACCCGGTTCGCACACGTCCGGATCGAGACGTCGGAGGTGAAGGCGGAGATGGCAGTGCCGTCGAGCCAGACCCGCCGGCTGCTCACCACGGTCCTGGACGTGCTGGTGGTGCTCGGCGCGGTCCTCGGTCCGACGCTGACGTCGAGGGCAGCTTCGGCCGCTCTTCCGGCGTGGGCGGCCGCCGGGACGATCGCCGGTCAGCTCGCCTTGCTGACGGTGGTCGCCGTGATCGCGCACCGACCGGAACACCCCGGCCGGTTGCCGTCCTGAAACCGGCCGTGACCAGCGGCTGAGGGGGCGCTCCCGGCGAGCGCCCACTCAGCCGCTGGTCACGCGAGCCGGTGCGCGTACTTCTCCAGCTCCGGCCGTCCGAACGTCAGCTCGCCCTCGTCCAGCGCCCCGCAGTCCAGGCCCCGCAGCAGGTACACCGCCAGCGCCTGCGCCGTAGCCGGCTCGTCCAGCACACCTCCGGCCTTCTTCTCCGCGTACGCGCGCAACCGCTCCACCGCCTCCGGGAACCCGGACCGGTAGAACGTGTACGTCGCCGCGAAGCGGGTCGGCAGCTGGTGGGGGTGCAGGTCCCAGCCCTGGTAGAAGCCGCGCTCCAGCGACCGGCGGACCAGCCGCAGGTGCTCGGCCCACGCCGCCGGCAGCGCGTCGCCGATCGGGAGGCGGTTGGTCGAGCCGTCCGAAAGGCGGACTCCGGTGCCCGCCGCCGCGACCTGCATCAGGCCCTTGGCCAGGTCCGCCGCCGGGTGCTCCATGCTCTGGTACGCCGCCGCGATGCCGAGGCCCGCGCTGTAGTCGTACGTCCCGTAGTGCAGCCCCGAACACCGGCCCGCCGCGGCCTGCGCGATCCGCGCCACCGCCAGCGTCCCGTCGACGTCCACAATGGACTGGGACGTCTCGATCTGGACCTCGAAGCGCAGGGTTCCCGAGGTGAGCCCGTACGCGGATTCCAGGCGCGCCAGCACTTCCGCCGCCACCGACACCTGCTCGACCGCCGTCACCTTCGGCAGCGTGACGACGAAGCCGGGCGGCAGCGGCCCGTTGTCCAACAGCCCGGTGAGGAACAGGTCCAGCGTGCGGATGCCCCGCCGGCGCGTCGCCGCTTCGAAGCTCTTGAAGCGGATGCCGCAGAACGGTGTCCCGCCGGTGGTCGCCAGGGTCTGGCCGGCCGCCAGGGCCGCCGCGTCCTCGACGTCGTCGGGCACGCGGCCGTAGCCGTCCTCGAAGTCGATCCGGAGGTCCTCGATCGGCTCGGTGAGCAGCTTCGCCCGCACGCGTTCGTAGCCGCCGTCGTCGAGGCCGAGCAGGTCGCCGTGCTCGATGAAGACCCGCATCGCCTGCTTGCCCCAGTCGGCGACCAGGCGCGTCCGGTACTGCGACGCCGGGACGTACACCGTGTGCACCGGCTGCCGTCCCGGCCGATCCCCCGGGTACGACGCCGCGACGCGCGCGTCGGCCGCAGCCAGGCGCGCGTCGGCGGCGTCGTAGACGTCCTCGGGCAGCCGCACCTACTTGATCCGCTCGTAGGCCGGCAGGGTCAGGAAGTCCGGGAACTCCTCGGCCAGCGCGACCTGCTCGAACAGCTCCACGGCCGGCTCCAGCAGCTCCGGCTTGAGCTCGCCCGCCAGCTCGCCGCGGACGTCCGCGAGCACCCCGCGCACAAGCTCCGACGTCACGACGTCGCCACTGTCCAAAGTGGTCCCGTTCTTGACCCACTGCCAGATCTGCGAGCGCGAGATCTCGGCGGTCGCCGCGTCCTCCATCAGGTTGTGGATGGCCGCCGCGCCGTTGCCGCCCAGCCAGGACGCGATGTACCGGACGCCGACGTCGACCGCGGCGCGCAGGCCGGCCGCCGTCGCGCCGCCCGGCGTCGAAGCGACGTCGAGCAGCTGGTCGGCGGTGACGCTGACCTCGTCGCGGGTGCGGTCGAGCTGGTTCGGCTTCTCGCCGAGGACCTTGTCGAACTCCTCCTTGCAGAGCTCGACCATGCCCGGGTGCGCGACCCAGGAGCCGTCGAAGCCGTCGCCGGCCTCGCGCGACTTGTCCGCGTGGACCTTCTCGAAGGCACCCTTGTTGACCTCGGGGTCCTTGCTCGGGATGAACGCGGCCATGCCGCCGATCGCGAAGGCACCGCGCTTGTGGCAGGTGCGGACCAGCAGCTCGGTGTAGGCGCGCATGAACGGCGCGGTCATGGTGACGGAGTTGCGGTCCGGCAGCACGAACTTCTCGCCCGCGTCGCGGAAGTACTTGATCACGCTGAACAGGTAGTCCCAGCGGCCCGCGTTGAGGCCCGACGCGTGTTCGCGCAGCTCGTAGAGGATCTCCTCCATCTCGAACGCGGCCGGGATGGTCTCGATCAGCACGGTCGCGCGGACGGTGCCGTGCTCGATGCCGAGGGTCTTCTCGGCGTGGGTGAAGACGTCGTCCCAGAGCCGCGCTTCGAGGTGGCTCTCCATCTTCGGCAGGTAGTAGTACGGGCCCTTGCCCCGCTTGAGCAGCTCGGCCGCGTTGTGGAAGAAGTGCAGGCCGAAGTCGACGAGCGCGCCGACACCTTCGCGGTCACCGAACTTCAGGTGGCTCTCGGGCAGGTGCCAGCCGCGCGGGCGGACCACGATCGTGGCGTGCTCGACGTCGTCCTTGAGCGCGTAGCTCTTGCCGCCGCTCTCCAGCGTGATCGTCTCGCGGATGGCGTCGTACAGGTTGACCTGGCCGGACACCACGTTGTGCCAGTGCGGGGTGTTGGCGTCCTCGAGGTCGGCGAGCCAGACCTTCGCGCCGGAGTTGAGCGCGTTGATGGTCATCTTGCGGTCGGTCGGCCCGGTGATCTCGACGCGGCGGTCGCGCAGCGCGGGCGGCGCGCCGGCGACCTGCCAGTCGCCTTCGCGGATCTCCTCGGTCTCGGGCAGGAAGTCGAGCCGGCCGGTGGTCCGGGCCTCCTCGCGGCGCTTGCCGCGCGCCTGGAGCAGCTCGTCGCGGCGGCCGGCGAAGGCGTCGTGCAGGCCGGCGAGGAAGGCGAGCGCCTCCGGCGTGAGGATCTCGTCGCCGCGCTCGACCGGGTCGCCCAGCACCTGGACTTCAGAAGACATGGGGAAACACCTCGAGGGTTCGGATCTTTGGATAACGGCCCTACGGTTTTCTACCAGCCGGACTATAGTTTCTGCATAGCGGAAGCTCAACGCCGACGTAAGGAGGGCCACCGTGCCGGCGGAGAAGAACGGTCGCGACGGCGGCGTCCAGTCCCTGCAGCGCGCCTTCGAGCTGCTGGAACACCTCGCGGACACCGGCGGCGAGGCCAGCCTGTCGGAGCTGGCGACGCTGTCCGGGCTGCCGATGCCGACGATCCACCGGCTGATCCGCACCCTGGTCGACCTCGGGTACGTCCGCCAGAACACGAACCGCCGCTACGCACTGGGCGCCCGCCTGATCAGGCTGGGCGAGAACGCGAGCATGCAGTTCGGCGCGTGGGCCCGCCCGCTGCTGGCGGAACTGGTCGAGGAGGTCGGCGAGACGGCGAACCTGGCGGTCCTGGAGCGCGACGAAGTCGTGTACGTGGCCCAGGTGCCGTCGAAGCACTCGATGCGGATGTTCACCGAGGTCGGACGGCGGCTGCTGCCGCACGGGACCGGCGTCGGCAAGGCGATGCTGGCGCACCTGCCCGATTCGGAGGTCCGCGAGCTGCTCGGCCGGACCGGGATGCCGGCGTACACCGAGCACACGTTCACGGATCCGGACGCGCTGGCGGTCGAGCTGTCGAGGATCGCGTCGCAGGGGTACGCGCTGGACGAGGCGGAGCAGGAGCTGGGCGTCCGGTGCGTCGCGGTGGCGGTGCCGGGCGCGCCGGTGCCGGCGGCGGTGTCGGTGTCCGGGCCGTCGGGACGGCTGACCGCCGAGGCGGTGGCGCACATCGCCCCGGCGGTGCAGCGGGTCGCGGACGCCCTCGGCGCTAGCCTGTCCCAGGCCGTCGCGCAAGTGTGACAGCGGGTGAACCTAGGTGACACAAAGTGACCCCCGTGCGGCGAGCGAGCCGGGCGCCGGTAAAGTCGGCGGCATGGCAAGCCTCGAAGACCTCGAAGCCCGCGTGACCGCGTTGGAGGAACAGGTGCAGCAGTCCCGGCACGACGCCGCGGCAGCCCGCATTCTCGCCGGCACGGCGGATCGTGATGTCTCCGACTTCAAGCAGACCCTGAACGGCCACACCCAGGTGCTGAACGCGCTGCGCGAGACGCAGATCGAGCAGGGCAGGGAGATCGTCGACCTCAGGCCCGAGATGCGCAGCGGGTTCACCAAGATCAACGTCAGCGTGGAGCAGATGAGCCGGCTGCTTCAGCAGGTCATCGACAAGGACTGACTCAGCTCAGCTCCCCCGCCAGCAGGTCCATCAGCAGCCCGTCGTGCCAGGTGCCGTCCGGAGCTCGTTCGTAGTCGCGCAGCACCCCCACCGGGCGGAAGCCCACCTTCGTGTACACCCGGATCGCCGTCTCGTTGGACGCGGCCGGGTCGATCGTCAGCCGGTGGTGGCCCTGGGCGAACAGGTGCCGGGCCAGCGCCCGGATCGCGTCCGTGCCGATGCCGCGGCCGTGGAAGGCCGGGTGCACGGAGATGTCGATGCCCGCGTGACGGTACTGCGGGTCCAGCTCCTCACAGCTCTGGATCAGGCCGACGACTTCGCCGCCGGATTCGATCACGTAGACGGTGTAGCCCTCTTCGACCTCGTACAGGCCTTCGGTCTCCCGGTCCGGGTCGCCCCACCAACGGGCGACCTCCGGGGTGGCCAGGACTTCACGCATCCGCGCGCGGTCCGCTGCGCCGATCGGGCGCAGCCGCACCCGGTCGCCGTGGATGGCGGTCATGATGGGTCCTCTCTCGTAGCGAACGACGGCTTCGGAGCGTCTGTCACGAGGAGGGGCACGCGAGCGTCAACCGGGCATGCCCGGATTCTGCGCTCGTGCGCCCGCCGCCGTCATCCGAATATCGCCGGAGGACCGCATGGACCCGCACACCGGCGGCGCACTGACCTGGTTCGCCCAGGGCGCCGCTTCGAACCTGCTGGACCGGCTCGTGGACCGCGCGCTCGACGGCTCGCCGCAACCCCCCACGTGGCCGCGTCCGGCGAAGAGCGCGCCGGGAACGGTCGAAATCATGGTCCGCCACCACACCGCCGCGAAGGTGCGGACGCCGGTGATCCTGACGCTGCAGGAAGACGGCAGCCGGACGGGCACGGCGTTCTCGGTGGTGCTGGGCCACACCGCGCGCATCACCGTCCCGGGCGGCCGCTACTTCGGCGCGGCGATGGTGGTGGACCCGGCCCGCCGCACCCTCCAGGGCATCGGCTGGTCCCGGCTCACGGTGGCGGCCCACGGAACGTCCCCGTGCCTCATCCCGGCGGGACGGCCGTCGGCGCCGGTGATGCTGCAGCTGGGCCTGCGGAGGCCCGACGGGACGCCGCTGTTCCGGATTTAGGTATCAAACCGCGGGCCGGGAGCGTCTGTCTGCACAGCACGTGCCTGAGGAGGGGAGACGAAGTGCCCGAACCGTTCACCATGTCGCTCATCTGGCTGGGGCAGACGGCCGGCGCCGCGATCGTAGGACGGCTCGCCGAGCGGGGGATCGACCGGCTGCTCGACGGGCCCCGGCAGGTGGTCCTGCCGCCGCTCCCGCCGCGGGCCGAGCCGCGGCGGCACCGGCTGGGCGACGTCACCAGCGACGTCGACATCACCGTGCGGGCCACGCTCGCCGGACGGCGGCCGGTGCTGCTGGCGTTCCAGACCGCGCCGCGCGAAGGCGAGCGCACGGCGGGCGTGACCGTGCCGATGGTGCTCGGCGAGACCGCGCACCTCACCCTGCCCCGCGACGACTACCTGATCAGCGCCCTGGTCCTCGACCCGCCCGCGGAGCTCGGCGGCAAGCCGGTGCTGCACGGCGTCGGCTGGGTCCGCCACTGGGTCGCGAGCAGCGGGCTCGACCGGCTCACCATCGCGACCGAGGCACCGACGACGAAGCTCCTCCGGAAGCTCGGGCTGCAGGCACCGGACGGCACCAGCCCGTTCGTGCCGGCCCCGCCGGGCACGACCCCGCGGCAGCTCCCGGCCGCCCCCGGCGGCGCGATCCCGGCCGCGCTGACCGCCAGGCTCGCCGCCCACGCCGCCCACCGGAACGCGGCCGGATTCCCGCTCGGCTCGAAGTGCCGGGCCGCGATGTCCCGCTTCGGACCGCAGTGCGCCTTCCCCGTCAGCGCGTTCGGCAAGAACGGGTTGTGCATGACCCACTCCAACGCCTTGAAGCGAGGTTCGGCGGTCTACGAATGGCCGAGCCGGCGGCGGATCACCTAGCCGAGCAGGGCGTCCACGAAGGCACCCGCCTCGAACGGCGCCAGGTCGTCCGGGCCCTCGCCCAGGCCGACCAGCTTCACCGGCACCCCCAGCTCCTTCTGGACCTGGAACACGATGCCGCCCTTGGCCGTGCCGTCCAGCTTCGTCAGCACGATCCCCGTCACGTCGATGACCTCGGCGAACACCCGGGCCTGCATGAGCCCGTTCTGGCCCGTGGTCGCGTCGAGGACCAGCAGCACCTCGTCGACCTTCGCCTGCTTCTCCACGACGCGCTTGACCTTGCCGAGCTCGTCCATCAGGCCCGTCTTCGTGTGCAGGCGGCCCGCGGTGTCGACCAGGACCGCGTCGACGCCGGTGTCCACGCCGCGCTTGACCGCGTCGAACGCCACCGCCGCCGGGTCCGCGCCCTCCTTGCCGCGGACGACCTCCGCGCCCACGCGCTCGGCCCACGTCTGCAGCTGGTCGGCCGCCGCCGCGCGGAACGTGTCCGCCGCGCCCAGCAGCACCGTGCCGCCCTGGGCGACCAGGACGCGGGCGAGCTTGCCCGTGGTCGTCGTCTTGCCCGTGCCGTTGACGCCCGCGACCAGCACCACCGCGGGCTGCTTCTTGCCGTCGACGATGTGCGGCAGCGCGCGCACCGCGCGGTGGCCGTCGGTGGACAGCTGCGCCGTCAGCACCTCGTGCAGCACTTCGCGCGCCTCGGCCGACGACCGCACCGCGCGCCGGGAAAGCTCGTCACGCAGGCGCTCGACGATCTGGTTCGTGGTGGCCGCACCCAGGTCGGCCATCAGCAGCGTGTCTTCGACGTCCTGCCAGGAGTCCTCGTCGAGGTCGCCCGCGCCGAGCAGGCCCAGCAGGCTCGTGCCGAACATCGAGCGCGACTTCGTCAGGCGGCCGCGCAGCCGCTCCATGCGGCCCGCCGCCGGTTCGATCTGCTCGGCGACCGGGGCCGGTTCGACGACCTCGGCGTCCGGCAGCTTGACGTCCCGGACCGTCCGCTGCGCCGAGTCGCGCGGCACCGCCGCGTCGTCGCCGACGGCCGGCTGGCCGTCGACCTCGGGCCGGTCCTCGACCGGGTGCTCGGCCACGGGGGCCTCGGCTGTGCCGCCCGGCGCGAGCGCGATGCCCCCGCTGGCGGCGTACGAGCCGCCCTTCGGTTTGTCCTCGACCTCGCGCTGGGCGTCCAGGCTGATCCGCCGCCTGCGGGCGACCAGCAGGCCGGTCACCAGCAGGGCGACCAGCACGACGACGGCGACGACTACGAACAGGAACCAGGTGCTCGACACGGACCCATCCTTTCATCCGCGCCCACCCGCACCGGACACCCCGTCCGCACAGGCAATTCATCACCACTTCGATCCCGATTGGGCCAAGACTTCACCACGTGGGTTGCGTCACAGGCAACGCTCCACTAAACCCCTCCGGATGGGGAAAAGCGCGAGCCACGGCTTCCGGGTGATCGGGCTCATTTCGGGCACGTCGCTCGACGGGATCGACGTGGCCGCCGCCGACCTGCACGCCGAGGACGGCACGATCGTGCTCACCCCGCTCGGCGAGCTCGACGTCCCCTACCCCGAACCGCTGCGGGAAGCCCTGCTCGCCGCGCTGCCGCCGAACCCCTGCACCGCCGGGGAGCTGACGCGGCTGGACACCGGTGTCGGGCAGGCGTTCGCCGACGCGGCCGTCCGCGGCGCCGCAGACCTCGCCGGCGGCTCCGCCGATCTCGTCGCGTCGCTGGGCCAGACGGTGTTCCACTGGGTCGAAGACGGCGCGGTCCGCGGCACCCTCCAGCTCGGGCAGCCCGCGTGGATCGCCGAACGCACCGGGCTGCCGGTGTGCGCCGACCTGCGTGCCCGCGACGTCGCCGCGGGCGGCCACGGGGCCCCGTTGGCGAGCACCCTCGACCAGCTGTGGCTGCGCGGCCTCGCGGAGGAGGCCGGCCACCCGGTCGCCGCGCTCAACCTCGGCGGCATCGCGAACATCACCGTCGTCGCCGCGGGCGCGCCGGCGATCGCCTTCGACACCGGGCCGGCCAACGCCCTGCTCGACCTCGCGGCCCACCGCGTCACCGGGCGGCACAGCGACGTCGACGGCCGGCTCGCGCTCGGCGGCTCGGTGCGCCGGGACCTGCTCGACCGGCTGCTCGCCGACCCCTACTTCGCCGCCGCGCCGCCGAAATCCACCGGCAAGGAGCACTTCAACGCGCCCTACCTCGACGCCGCCCTCGCCGGCCTGACGCCGTCGGCGCCCGGCGACCTGCTCGCGACGCTGACCGAGCTGACCGCCGTCACCGTGGCCGGCCAGTGCCGCCGGCACGGCGTCGCGACCGTCGTCGCTTCCGGCGGCGGGGTCCGGAACCCGGCGCTGATGGCGGCGCTGGCCCGGAACCTAAGCGGGTCCGTGCTGAAGACCAGCGACGACTTCGGGCTGCCGGGCGCCGGCAAGGAGGCGTACCTCACCGCGTTGCTGGGGTGGCTCACCTGGTGCGGCGTGCCGGGTACGGTTCCGTCGGCGACCGGTGCGCGCGGGCCGCGGCTGCTCGGCGCGCTCGTCCCGGGCGCCGGGCCCCTGATCCTTCCCGCCCCGCTGGGGGGCACCGTGACGCGGTTGCGAGTCGCGGAGAAGACCGGATGACGGTAGGAGAGATCCATGCGCGGTGTTGACCTCGCCATCATCGTGATCTACCTGGCGGCGATGCCGCTGATAGGCGTGCTCGTCGGCCGGAAGCAACGGTCGGCGGCCGACTACTTCGTCGGCGAGCGCAGCCTCCCGTGGGGCGCGGTGATGCTGTCCGTGGTGGCCACGGAGACCTCGACGCTGACCGTGATCAGCACGCCGGGGCTGGTCTTCGGCAACGCCTTCCTGTTCCTGCAGCTGGCGTTCGGCTACATCATCGGCCGGACGATCGCCGCGTTCGTGCTGCTGCCGCGGTACTTCCGCGGCAACCTCGTCAGCGCGTACGCCTTCCTGGGCAAGCGGTTCGGCTCGGGGCTGCAGGGCACGGCGTCGGTGACGTTCGTGATCACGCGGCTGCTCGCCGAGGGCGTGCGCCTGTTCGCCGGCGCGATCCCGATCAAGGTGATCCTGGGGCACTACAACGTCCACCTGGACTACTGGGTGATCGTGGTGATCCTGACCGCGCTGACGCTGATCTACGCCTACATCGGCGGGATCAAGGCGGTCGTCTGGGTCGACGTCATCCAGCTGTCGCTCTACCTCGGCGGCGCGGCGGTGGCCGCGATCGTGCTGCTGAACAAGCTGCCCGCCGACTGGGCCACGCAGGCGTCCGCGGACGGCAAGTTCATGCTCGTCGACTTCACGAAGAACCTGCTGACCAGCCCGTACGCCTTCGTCACGGCGGTGCTCGGCGGCGCGGCGCTGTCGATGGCCTCGCACGGCGCCGACCAGCTGATCGCCCAGCGGCTGATGGCCACCCGCAGCCTGCGCGACGGGCAGAAGGCCCTGATCGGCAGCGGCATCATCGTCACCATCCAGTTCGCGCTGTTCCTGCTGGTGGGAGCGATGCTGTGGGTGTTCAACGGGCGCAAGTCCGTGGCGCAGCTGGGGCTGCAGAGCCCGGACGACGTCTTCTCGCGGTTCATCATCGACGACCTGCCGGCCGGCGTTTCGGGCCTGCTCATCGCCGGTGTGCTCGCCTCGACGATGGGGGCGCTGGCCTCGGCGCTCAACGCGCTTTCGACGTCCACCGTGGCCGACCTCTACCAGCGGTTCACCAAGCGCGCCCCGGAGGATTCGAAGCTGCTCAAGCACGGTCGCATGTGGACGCTGATCTGGGCCGTGGTGTTCGCTGTGTTCGCGTCGCTGTTCTCCACCACGAAGAACTCGGTGATCGAGCTCGGCCTGGCGATCACCGGCTACACCTACGGCGCGCTGCTCGGCTCGTTCCTGCTCGGCCTGCTGATCAAGAAGGCCCGGCAGGCCGACGCGATCATCGCGTTCGTGACCACCGTCGTGGTGATGGCGTTCGTCATCCTCGGGGTGAAGTTCAGCGCGAAGACCGGCGGCCTGATCGGCATCGACTTCTCGAAGGCGGCCGGGGACCGCGTGGCCCTCGCGTACCCCTGGTACACGCTGCTGGGCGTGGTGATCACGCTGGTCGTGGGCGGGGCGCTGGCCCTGCGCCACCGGACGCCGGATCCGAAGGCCGCCGAGGCCGAAGCCGCGGGCACGACCGAAGAGGTGGCCGCCGCCTGATTCTTCTGAACCGTTCCCGGCAGGCTCCCGTGTGGATGGCGGGAGCCCGCCGGAGAGCGGCGGGAGGAAGCGAAGGTGGGACCATGAAACGGATGACGATGGCGCTCGCGGTCGGCGCCCTGCTGGTCGGCGGCGCGGCGACGGCTTCGGCCAGCCCGGCGCACTCGACGGTGCCGGACGCGATCAAGGTGCCCGACGGCAACCGGCACCTGGCCACTTACCACGGCGAGGGCGTCCAGATCTACGGCTGCACGAACGGCGCGTGGGCGCTGATCCAGCCCGCGGCCGTGCTGTCGAAACACGGGAAGCCGGTGGCCATCCACAGCAAGGGCCCGGTCTGGACGTCCACTGTGGACGGAAGCACGGTCGGGGCCGCGGCGGCGGCGAACGCGCCGCAGCCCGACGCGATCCCGCAGCTGCTGCTCAAGGCGAACCTCAACACCGGAGACGGCGTCTTCGGCAAGGTGACCTACATCCAGCGCCTCGGCACCCGCGGCGGCGTGGCCCCGGCGGGGACGTGCGCGGCCGGGGCGCAGACGGCGGTGCCGTACTCGGCGGACTACGCCTTCTGGGTCGCCGGATAAGCGGATGTGGTGCCCCTCCCGGCCGCGTACCTTGGGGATCGGGAGGGGATGCCCATGGGGTTCTTCATCGGTCTCGGCGTGGTCTTGGCGGTGGTGCTGGTCGTCGCGCTGATCGTGGACCGGTCCGACCGCAAGCGCGGGGTCAAGCACGGCATGCTGCGGCCGCGCGGGCGCCGGCCGCAGCTGGGCGACGTCGGCCACATCGGCAACGACCTGAGCACCTACGAACCGCCCGTGCGCGGCGAGGACCGGCGTGCGCCGCGCGAAGACGAGATGTGAGCCGCCTCAGCCGACCGCGACCGGTTCGTCGTCGGCCGTGCGCAGGCGCTGCGAGATCACCTTCGTGATGCCGTCGCCCTGCATGCTCACGCCGTAGAGCGCGTCGGCGATCTCCATCGTCGGCTTCTGGTGGGTGATGATGATCAGCTGCGACGAGTCGCGCAGCTGCTCCAGCAGGCCGATCAGGCGTCGCATGTTGGTGTCGTCGAGCGCTGCCTCGACCTCGTCCATCACGTAGAAGGGTGAGGGCCGGGCGCGGAAGATGGCGACCAGCATGCCCACCGCGACCAGCGACTTCTCGCCACCCGACAGCAGCGACAGCCGCTTGACCTTCTTGCCCGGCGGGCGGGCTTCGACGTCGACGCCGGTGGCCAGCAGGTCGTCCGGCTCGGTGAGGACCATCCGGCCCTCGCCGCCCGGGAACAGCACGCTGAACACCGTCTCGAACTCGCGGGCCACGTCCGCGTAGGCGCCGGCGAAGACCTCGAGGATCTTCTCGTCGACCTGCTTGATGACCGCTTCGAGGTCCTTGCGGGTGTCCTTGAGGTCCTCCAGCTGCGTGGAGAGGAACTTGTACCGCTCCTCCAGCGCCGCGAACTCCTCCAGCGCGAGCGGGTTCACCTTGCCCAGCAACGACAGGTCCTTCTCGGCGCGCTTGGCGCGGCGGGCCTGGGTGTCGCGGTCGTAGGGCATCGGCGGCGGCGGGGTGACGTCCTCGCCGCGGGCCTTGGCCGCCTCGTACTCGGCCATCTCGCCCGCGCTCGGCGGGACCGGGACGTCCGGGCCGTACTCCTGCACCAGGTCGGTGAGGCCGATGCCGAAGTCCTCGGCGATCTTGGCTTCCAGGGTCTCCAGCCGCAGCCGCTGCTCGGCGCGCAGCACCTCGTCGCGGTGCACGGCGTCGGTCAGCTTCTCCAGCTCGCCGGTGAGCTCGCGGACCTTGGCGCGGACGCCGGTCAGCGCCTGCTCGCGGCTTTGGCGGCGGGACTGGACCTGGTCGCGTTCGGCGGCGGCGCGCTGCACCGAGTGCTCGATGCGTTCCAGCGCGAGCTCGCCGGCGTTGACGACGGCGTTCGCGATCCCGGCGCCGCGTTTGCGGGCCGCGGCGGCGCGCTCGGCGCGTTCCCGGGCCTGCTGCTCGGCGTGCGCGGCGCGGCGGAGGCCTTCGGCCTTGCCCGCGATGCTGCGCGCCCGCTCTTCGGCGGTGCGCTGCGCGAGCCGCGCTTCCATTTCTTCCTGCCGGACGACCGCCAGCTCTTCGACGGCGGCGTCGCGCTCGGCGGTGTCCGGGTCGTCCTCGACGGGCTGCTCGGCGACGGCGGAAAGGCGTTCCTCCAGTTCGGCGAGCTGGGCCAGCGCCTGCACGCGGCTCTGCTCGACCTTCGCGCGCTGCCCGGTGAGCCGCTCGACCTCGGCCTGCGCCTGGCGGGCGGCCTGCTGCATCCGGTTGAGCCGCTCCGACGAGCGCGCCTTGCGGACCTTCGCTTCGCCGAGGGCGTCCTTGGCCTGCGACACCTCTTCGCGGCGCGCCTGCTGCTCGGCGCGGGCACCTTCCAGCTCGGCCGCGTACCGCTCCATCGAGCGCTCGGCCAAGCGGAGCCGCTCGGCGGCTTCGTCGACGGCGGCCTGGACCTCGATCACGCTCTCGCGCTTGCCGGAGCCGCCGATCGCCCAGCGGGCGCCGAAGACGTCGCCCTCGGCGGTGACCGCGCGGACGTCCGGGTGCACCGCGACCAGGTGCCGGGCCGCTTCGAGGTCGCGGACCAGGGCCAGCTTGTCGAGGGCCTGCTCGACGGCCGGCCGCAGCTGCGCGGGCGCGGTGACGACCTCACGGGCCCAGCGCGCGCCTTCCGGCAGCGACGGCCACGAGTAGGTGTCCACAGTGGACTCCGGGCCGCCGAGCAGGATGCCCGCGCGGCCGGAGTCGGTTTCCTTCAGGTACTTCAGCGCGCGCAGGGCGTCTTCGCCGCCGGTGACGGCGACCGCGTCGGCCACCGGGCCGAGCGCCGCGGCCAGCGCGACCTCGTACCCGGGCTCGACGGTGAGCAGCGCGGCGACCGAGCCGAGCAGGCCCGGCAGCTCGTGCGACGCACCGAGCAGCGCACCCGCGCCGTCCTTGCGCCGCAGGCCCATCGACAGCGCCTCGACACGCGCCTTCTCCGACGCGATCTCACGCTCGGCGGCGCGCTCGGCCTTGACCAGCTCTTCGACGCGCGCCTTGGCCGCGTTGTTGGCCTCGACCGCGCGGTCGTGGCGGTCCATCAGGCCGGCGTCGTCGGACTCCTCGACGCCGCCTTCGGCCTTCGCCATCTCCAGCTCTTCGACGGCGATCTCGGCGCGCTCGGCGGCCTCCTCGAGGGAGACGCTGAGGCGGTCGATCTCGTCGGAGGTGGCGCCGTTCTTGCTGCGCAGCGCCTCGACCTGGCCGGTCAGCTTGGCCATGCCCTCGCGGCGGTCGGCGATCGCGCGGACGGCGGCCCAGTGCGCCCGTTCGGCGGCCTGGACGCGCTGTTCGAGGTCTTCGCGCCGCAGGATGGTCTGGGCGAGCAGCTCGCGGGCCTCCATGACGGCCTCGTTGAGCTCTTCTTCCTGCTCGGCGACGCGTTCGGCCTCTTCGAGCAGCTCTTCGGGGTCGCGGCCGCCGGTCGACGTCGAGACGTCGGCCGACAGGTGCCGCTGGCGCTCGATCGCGAGGCGGACGGTGCCGCGCAGCCGTTCGGCCAGCGCCGACAGCTTGTACCAGGTCTCCTGGGCGGTCTGCAGCAGCGGCGCGTCCTCCGCGAGGGAGGCTTCCAGCTCGGCTTCCTCGGCGGAGACGAGCTCGAGGTGCTGTTCGACCTCGGCGCGGCGCTGGCGGGCGGTGCGCTCGTCGGCCTCGTCGCGCGCGATGGTGTCCCGCTGGGTGACCAGGTCGTCGGCGAGCAGGCGGAGGCGGGAGTCGCGCAGCTCGGACTGCACCGACTGGGCCTTGCGGGCGATCTCGGCCTGCTTGCCCAGCGGCTTGAGCTGGCGGCGCAGCTCGGTGGTGAGGTCGCCGAGGCGGTCGAGGTTGCCCTGCATGTTGGCCAGCTTGCGCAGGGTCTGTTCCTTGCGCTTGCGGTGCTTGAGGACGCCGGCGGCCTCTTCGATGAAGGCGCGGCGCTCTTCGGGCTTGGACTCGAGGATCGCCGAGAGCTGGCCCTGGCCGACGATGACGTGCATCTCGCGGCCGATGCCGGAGTCCGAGAGGAGTTCCTGGACGTCCATCAGGCGGCAGCGGTCGCCGTTGATCTCGTACTCGCTGGCGCCGTCGCGGAACATCCGGCGGGTGATCGACACCTCGGAGTACTCGATGGGGAGCGCGCCGTCGGCGTTGTCGATGGTGAGGGTGACCTCGGCGCGGCCGAGCGGGGCGCGGCCCGCGGTGCCGGCGAAGATGACGTCCTCCATCTTGCCGCCGCGCAGGTCCTTGGCGCCCTGGGTGCCCATGACCCAGCGCAGCGCGTCCAGCACGTTCGACTTGCCGGAGCCGTTCGGGCCGACCACGCAGGTGATGCCCGGCTCGAAGCGCAGCGTGGTGGCCGAGGCGAAGGACTTGAAGCCCTTGAGCGTCAGGCTTTTCAGGTGCACTGGGTGCTGACCCCTCTGGCTGCCGGTACTGGCGTTTCAATCGTCCCAGGCTACCTGGGGGCCTCCGGGTACCGCCGGACGCGCCCCCTCCTCGGCGCGCCTTAGCACACCCGGTCACGCACCGGCAACACCACGAACCACACCGGCCCCGGACGGAGCAAGCCGTCCGCTACCGTTCGACGAACCCCGAGAGTCCCCCTTTCGGGTCGGACCAGCGCTCGGCGACGTGCTCCACACTTCCGGGTGATTCTCCGGACCGTAACGCGGACAACAGCCGCTGACAGTGGTCACGGCTACCCTCCGCGATGACCTCGACACGGCCGTCGGCGAGATTGCTCGCGCTGCCGACGAGGCCGAGTTCCAGTGCGCGGCTGCGGGTCCACCAGCGGAAACCGACGCCCTGCACCCGGCCGCGCACCCACGCCGTCAGCCGGGTGTGCGTTTCTTCCTCACTCACACGTTTCCTCCCGTCCGGGTCAACTGACCGCGCACAGTAACGGATCAAGGCCACTACCTGGGGGAATACCCGCACGCCGGTGATAACCTCGCCGCCGAGGTCGCTTCCCCCGCGGTGGCGTTGCCCCGATCCACGACCTCACCCGCGCCTCCCCGAATTCCCCAAGGAGCCCCGTATGCCCCGCCCCGCCGGGTCGGATTCGAGCTCTCGGATCACCAGGATCGACACCGCGCCGCCCAAGGGCAGCAAACCGAACCGCACCGGGTACGTCGTGCTCGGCGTCGCCGGGCTGGTCGTCGCGACCGCGTTCGCGGCGGTGGCCGAGCTCGCCGGGCCGGTCCCCGCCACGACGGCGGGCGGCACGGGCGGTCCCGGCGGTCAGGCGGCCGTGCCGGCCGGCGTCCAGTCGCCGCCGGCCACGCCGTCCTCCAGCGGCCCGTCGACCGTCGGCGGCATCCCGACCACGTCGACTCCCACGTCCTCGAGCGCCCCGACGACGGTGGTGTCGGTGAGCCCGGACGGCAAGACGACCACGACGGTCGTCACCCAGGCCCCGCCGCCTCCCCCGCCCCCGCGCAACGACACGGGCGACAGCTCCCCGCCGCCGGTCCACTCGTCGGTGAGCCCCCCGCCGAAGACGACGACCCCGACGCCCACCCCGACGCCGACGACCCCGACCACCCCGCCGACGACCACCCCGACCGAGCCGAGCGGCGGCGGTTCGAGCTCGGCCGGCGCCCCGTCGTCGAGCACGACCGGAACCAGCACGATGGCGTAGGACCACTGCCGAAGGCCACCGCTGCGGCGGTGGCCTTCGGCGTTCCTAGGCCAGGACGGCCGCGACCGCCGCGTCGCGCAGGAACCGCCCGTAGCGCTCCGGGGGCCAGCCGCGCTCGAGGCAGAGCAGCTCGTACTGCTCGGGGCGGTGGTAGGTCCAGAGGATGTCGCGGACGTCGTCGGCCGTCAGGTCCGGCTTCACCTGGCCGGTGGCCATCAGGTCGGCCGAAAAGTACGTCATCGCCGTGAGCATCTCCTGCCGCATCTGCGCCCACACCTCGGCGGCCGCGGGGTCGACGGCGGCCGCGTCCCGGGCGAGCAGCTGGAACGGCGCCACCGTCGGCGCGCCCGCCGCGAGGTGGTCCAGGTACATCGTGATCTTGCGGGCGGCGTCCGGCTCGGCCTGGATCGCGGCGATGAACTCGCGGCCGGCGATCGGAACGTCCTCGTCGTCGCCGGCGACCGTCACGTCGAAGACGGCCTTGAGCAGCGTCGCCTTGTTCGCGAACGCCTTGTAGACGGTCTGCACCGAGACGCCCGCCGCCTTCGCCACCTCGGGCATCGCAGTGCCCGCGTACCCCTTCTCCCGCAGCAATGCCGACGCCGCCGCCAGGATCCGGCGGCGGTTCTCCCGGGCTTGCTCCTGGCGCCGCGAAGTGTCGTACCGGCGCTTGACAGGGCCGTCCATTTAGGTAGAGACTCCTCTATCGAATAGATGTCCATCTATCATGACACCCTGAGGGGGCGCTGACCATGATGGAACAAGCCACGACCGACGCCGTCACCGCCGCGCGGGACCTCGCGCCCGAGCTGGGCGCGCGGGCCGTCGAAGCCGATCAGCTGCAGACCCTGCCGCGCGACCTCGTCGAGCGGGCCCGCGAAGCCGGGCTCTTCCGCCTGGCGACCCCGCGCACGCTCGGCGGGCTGGAGCTGCCGCCCGCCACGATCGTCGAGACGATCGAGGAACTCGCCCGCGCGGACGGCTCCGCGGGCTGGACGATCACCATCGGCAACGGCTCGGCGTTCCTCGCCTGGCTCGACCCGGCCGTCGCGGCGGACCTCGTGGCCGGCACCCCCGACCCGATCGGCGGCGGCGTGTTCGCCCCGATGGGCCGCCTCACCCCGGACGGCGACGGCAAGTTCGCCCTCGCCGGCCGCTGGGGGTTCTGCAGCGGCAGCCCGCACACGGACCTGTTCTTCAACGGCGGCTTCGCCGGTGGCGACCCGCGGGACTGGCGGCTCGCCGTCGTGCCGGCCACGGCGGTGCGAGTGGTCGAAAACTGGGACGTCAGCGGCCTGCGCGGCACCGGCAGCCACGACGTCGAGATCGACACAGTCGTGCGCGAGGAGCACACGATTTCGCCGTTCACCAACCCGGCGCGCCACGACGGCCCGTTGTGGCGCTTCCCGTTCTTCACCTTCATCGGCACGCTGATGGCGGGCGTCCCGCTCGGCATCGCCCGGCGCGCGCTGGACGAGTTCACCGGGTTCGCGCCGGCCAAGTTCCGCCCGCCGGGCCCGGGCCCGATCGCCGAGGACGGCGACGTCCAGATCGCGCTGACCCGCGCCGAAGGACGGCTGCGGTCGGCGCGGGCGTTCGTCTTCGAGTCGCTCGGGCAGTTGTGGGAGACGGCGTGCGCGGGCGACGTCCCGGACGTCCGGCAGCGCGGCCAGTTCCTGCTGGCGACGCAGCAGGCGATGCAGGCGTCGCTGAGCGCGGTGAACCTCGCGTCCGGCTACGCGGGCGCGGGTGCGCTGCACGCGGACCAGCCGATGCAGCGCTGCTTCCGCGACCTGCACGCGGCGGCCCAGCACATCTACTTCTCGGCGGCGGCGTCGAAGCGGTACGCGAAGCTGCGGTTCGGGATCGAGCAGCCGACCTTCTGGTTCTAGGCCGGCCCGTCGCGCCGGTGCCGGCCGAACCAGAACTTCGCGAACGCACCGCCGAGGAACGGTCCCAGGTCGACCACGCCCTGAGACCACGGGTCGGGCCGGTCCAGCAGGGCGGCGATCCCGACCCCGGCCAGGTAGACCAGAGCCGACAGCAGGAGCAGCCACAGCGCTTTCCGGCTGCGTCGCTTCGATTTTGCGGTTTCCCCCTCAGTCACCCACCCGGGGTACCCACCGGGTCAGACCTCGAAGCGGTACCCCATCCCCGGTTCGGTCAGCAGGTGCCGGGGCCGGGAGGGTTCGAGTTCCAGCTTGCGCCGCAGCTGGGCCAGGTACACCCGCAGGTAGTGGGACTCCGTCTCGTAGGAGGGGCCCCACACCTCGTGCAGGAGCTGCTTCTGCGCCACCAGCCGGCCGCGGTTGCGGACGAGCAGCTCCAGCACGCCCCACTCGGTCTTCGTCAGGTGGACCTCGACGCCGTCGTGGCGGCGGACCTTCTTCGCCGCCAGGTCGACGCTGAACGACGCCGTGTCCACCACCGCGTCCGCGCCGTCCGCGCCCGCCACCGCCGAGCGGCGGACCGCCGCCCGCAACCGGGCCAGCAGCTCGTCCATGCCGAAGGGCTTCGTCACGTAGTCGTCGGCGCCCGCGTCGAGGGCCTCGACCTTGTCCGCCGAGTCGACGCGGGCGGACAGCACGATGATCGGGACCGTCGTCCAGCCACGCAGGCCGGCGATCACCTCCGTGCCGTCCAGGTCCGGCAGGCCGAGGTCCAGCACCACCACGTCGGGCTTGGTCTCGGCCACCGCCTTCAACGCGGCCGTGCCGTCGTGCGCGGTGATCACCCGGTAGCCACGGGCGGTCAGGTTGATCCGCAGTGCCCGCACGATCTGCGGCTCGTCGTCCACCACCAGCACGGTGGCGCCCGGGTCGCTCATCGCACCCCCTCCTGTTCGAACTCCACACTGAACGCGGGCAGCGAAACCACGATCGTGAGCCCGCCGCCCGGGGTGTCCTCGGCGCGGATCGTGCCGCCCATCGCCTCGGTGAACCCCTTCGCCACCGACAGCCCGAGCCCGACGCCCGGTGTCGTGTCCCGGTCGCCGCCGAGCCGCTGGAACGGCGCGAACGCCGAGTCGGCGGCTCCCTTGCGCAGCCCCTTGCCGTGGTCGACGATCCGCAGCTCGACCTGGCCGGAGTGGGTGCTGGCCCGGGCCGACACCGGGCCGCCGCCGTGGCGCAGGGCGTTGTCCAGCACGTTCGCCACCACCCGTTCCAGCAGGCCGGGGTCGGCCAGCACCGAGGGCAGCTGGTCGTCCACCGCCACCAGCACCGCCGCCGAATCGTCCACTGTGGACAAGGCGTGCGCGACGACCTCGTCGTAGCCCACCGGGCGCAGGTGCGGCCGGACCGCCCCGGTCGCCAGCCGCGACGAGTCCAGCAGGTTGTCGATCAGGCCGGCCAGCCGGTCGGCGGACAGCTCGATCGCCTCCATCAGCTCCGCGACGTCCTCTTCGGACAGGGCCAGGTCGGCGGCGCGCAGGCTGCCGATCGACGCCTTGATCGACGTCAGCGGCGTGCGCAGGTCGTGCCCGACCGCCGACAGCAGCGTCGTGCGCAGCTCGTTCGCCTCGGCCTTGCGCTCGGCGCGGGCCGCGGCGGCGGCCGCGCGCTGCTGGCGCAGGGCCAGCAAAGCCTGCCCGGCCACGGCTTCCAGGACCTGCCGGTCGGCCGCGGGCAGCGCCCGCCCGCGCAGGGTCAGGTGCACGTCGGCGGTGACGGCGATGTCGACGTCCGCCTCGTCCGGGTCGGCGCACGGGCGCTCCCCCGCGGCCGCCACGCACTGCCACTGCCCCTCCTGCTTCTCCAGCAGCGTCACCGACGTCAGCGCGAAGTTCTCGCGGACCTTCGCCAGCAGCCGCTCGATCGGGTTCGTGTGGGTCAGCACGGTCCGCGCGTAGGACGCCAGCAGCGCCGCCTCCGTCCGCGCCCGCGCCGCCTGCGTCGCCCGGCGCGCGGCCTGGTCGACGACCAGCGCAACGAGCACCGCCACCACGACCATCGCGATCAGCGTCACGAGGTTCTGCGGCGTGTGCACGTTGAGCGTGTACAGCGGCGGCGTGAAGAAGAAGTTGAGCAACCCGGCGCCCAGCACGGCCGCGACCAGGGCCGGGCCGAGGCCGCCGACCAGGGCGACGACCACCGTGGCCAGCACGTAGGAGATGACGTCGGTGGCGAAGTCCAGCCCGCTCGGCACGAAAACGCCGACGAGCGTGACCAGCACCGGCAGCACGACGCTCAGCACCCAGCCCGCGACCAGCCTCGACAGCCCCAGCGGGCTCGTGGCCAGCCGCGCCCGCAGGCGCCCGGCCGCCTCGGAGTGGGTGACCATGTGCACGTCGATCGGCCCCGACCGGCGGACCACCGAAGCGCCGATGCCCTCGTCGAACAGCCGGGCCACGCGCGGGCGCCGCGAGGTCCCGATGACCAGCTGGGTCGCGTTGACGCCGCGGGCGAAGTCCAGCAGCGCGGTCGGCACGTCGTCGCCGACGACCGTGTGGAACGTGGCGCCGACCTCTTCGGCCAGCGTGCGGCAGCGGGCCATCGCCGTCGGGCCGATGCCGGCGAGCCCGTCGCCGCGCAGGATGTGCACCACCTGCAGTTCGGCGCCCGCCCGGGTGGCGATCCGGCTGGCGCGGCGGATGAGCGTCTCGCTCTCCGGGCCGCCGGTGATGGAGACGACCACGCGCTCGCGCGCCTCCCACGTGTCGGTGATCCGCTGCTCGGCGCGGTAGCGCTGGAGGGCGACGTCGACCTGGTCGGCCACCCACAGCAGGGCCAGCTCGCGCAGCGCGGTGAGGTTGCCGGGGCGGAAGTAGTTGCCGAGCGCGGCGTCGATCCGCTCGGCCGGGTAGACGTTGCCGTGGGCGAGCCGGCGCCGCAGCGCCTCGGGGGTGATGTCGACGAGCTCGAGCTGCTCGGCGCGGCGGACGACCTCGTCCGGCACGGTCTCCTGCTGGGTGACGCCGGTGATCCGCTCAACGACGTCGTTGAGGCTCTGCAGGTGCTGCACGTTGACCGTGGACAGCACGTCGATCCCGGCCTCCAGCAGCGCGTCCACGTCCTGCCAGCGCTTGGCGTTGCGCGAGCCCGGCACGTTGGTGTGCGCGAGTTCGTCGACGACGGCGACCTCGGGCGCGCGGGCCAGGACGGCGTCGAGGTCCATCTCCTCGAACTCGCGGCCGCGGTGCCCGGCCTGGCGCCGCGGGACGATCTCGAGGCCGTCGAGGAGCTCGGCGGTCTTGGCCCGGCCGTGCGTCTCCACCAGCCCGACGACGACGTCGGTGCCGCGGTCCAGGCGCCGGCGGGCTTCGCCGAGCATGGCGAAGGTCTTGCCGACGCCCGGAGCCGCGCCGAGGTAGATCCTCAGCTCCCCGCGGCGCGGCTTGGCGGCTTCTTGTTCGGACACTGCCGTGGTCACGGTGTCAGTGTGCTCCCCCGGCCGCCGCCTGCACGGCCGAGTTGAGCGGGAGCACAGTCACCCCGGCAACCCCGATCCCGGCTCCGCTCGTGTGCTGCTCGATCAGCTGCTTCACCCGGTCGAGCGACAGCCCCGTGTTCCGGGCCACCCGCTGCGCCTGCAGATCGGCATAAGCCACGCTGATGGCAGGGTCCAGGCCCGAGCCCGACGCCGTCACCGCGTCCGGCGGTACCTGATCGGGTGTCACGCCTTCGCGCTTCGCGACGGCGTCCTTGCGCTCCTCGATGGTCTTCACGAGACCTTCGTCGTACGGGCCCTTGTTGGACGCGCCGGAGGGCAGGCCGGGCCCGGCGGCCGAGGGCCGCGTGTGGAACCACGGGTCGTGCGCGGGGTCGGCGGGCACCGGGTCGACGCCGATCAGCGACGACCCCACGGCCTGGCCGTGCTGTGTCACGACCGAGCCTTCGGCGTTCCCCTCCAGGCCGGGGATGCGGGCGACGGCCCACACGGCCAGGGGGTAGAGGACGCCGAGCAGCACGGTCATCACGAGCAGGACGCGCAGCCCGGCCCAGGTCTGTTTGACGAGTGTGTTCACGGTTTCACCCGATTCCGGGGACGAGGCGCACGAGCAGGTCGATCAGCCAGATCCCGAGGAAGGGGCTGACGATGCCGCCGAGGCCGTAGACGAGCAGGTTGCGGCGCAGCAGGGCCGAGGCCGACGACGGCTTGTACCGCACGCCGCGCAGGGCGAGCGGGATGAGCACCACGATGATCAGCGCGTTGAAGATCACCGCGCTCAGGATCGCGGACTTCGGCGTGGCCAGGTGCATGACGTTCAGCCCGCCGAGCTGGGCGTAGATGCCGGTGAACATCGCGGGCAGGATCGCGAAGTACTTCGCGAGGTCGTTGGCGACGCTGAACGTCGTCAGCGCGCCGCGGGTGATCAGCAGCTGCTTGCCGATCTCGACGATCTCGATCAGCTTCGTCGGGTCGCTGTCGAGGTCGACCATGTTCCCGGCCTCCTTGGCGGCCGAGGTGCCGGTGTTCATCGCGACGCCGACGTCGGCCTGCGCGAGCGCGGGGGCGTCGTTGGTGCCGTCGCCGGTCATCGCGACCAGCCGGCCGCCTTCCTGCTCCTGCTTGATGAGCGCCATCTTGTCTTCGGGCTTGGCTTCGGCGAGGAAGTCGTCGACGCCGGCGTCCGCGGCGATGGCCTTGGCGGTGAGCGGGTTGTCGCCGGTGATCATCACCGTCTTGATGCCCATCGAGCGCAGCTCTTCGAAGCGCTCCTTCATGCCCGGCTTGACGACGTCGGACAGCCGGATCACGCCGCGCACGACGGTGTCCTCGGCGACGACCAGCGGCGTCCCACCTTGGGCGCTGATCTCGTCGACCACGCGCTCGGTCTCGGCGGGGAACTCGCCGCCGTTGTCGCGTACCCAGGCTCGGACGGCGCTCGCCGCGCCCTTGCGGATCCGGCGGGTCCCGATGTCGAGGCCGCTCATCCGCGTCTGCGCGGTGAAGGGGACGAACTCGCCGTGCTCGTCCTGCGCCGCGTGGTCCGCCGTCAGCTCGACGACGCTGCGGCCCTCGGGCGTCTCGTCGGCCAGGCTGGCGAGCCGGGCGGCGCGGGCCAGTTCGTCCGATGTGGACGTTCCGACCGGGATCAGCTCGGTGGCCCGGCGGTTGCCGAAGGTGATGGTGCCGGTCTTGTCGAGCAACAGCGTCGAGACGTCCCCCGCGGCTTCGACCGCGCGGCCGCTCGTCGCCAGGACGTTGCGCTGGACCAGGCGGTCCATGCCCGCGATGCCGATCGCGGACAGCAGCGCGCCGATCGTCGTCGGGATGAGGCACACCAGCAGCGCGGTCAGCACGATCACCGACTGCTCGGACCCGGAGTAGCGGGCCATCGGCTGCAGCGCGACGACGGCGAGCAGGAAGATGATCGTCAGCGTCGAGAGCAGGATCGTCAGCGCGATTTCGTTCGGCGTCTTCTGCCGGGAAGCGCCCTCCACCAAGGCGATCATGCGGTCCACAAAGGACTCGCCCGGCTTGGTGGTGATCTTCACGACGATCCGGTCGCTCAGCACGGTCGTGCCGCCGGTGACCGCGCTCCGGTCGCCGCCGGACTCGCGGATGACGGGCGCGGACTCGCCGGTGATGGCCGACTCGTCGACGGTCGCGATGCCCTCGACGACGTCGCCGTCGCCCGGGATCACCTGGCCCGCCTCGACGACGACCAGGTCGCCGACCTTCAGCTCGACGCCGGGCACCTGCTCCTCACCGCCGGAGGTGAGCCGGCGGGCGACGGTCTCCTTCTTCGACCGCCGCAGGCTCTCCGCCTGCGCCTTGCCCCGCCCTTCGGCGACGGCCTCGGCGAGGTTCGCGAACAGCACCGTGAACCACAGCCAGACGGCGATCAGGGTGGTGAACACGCTCGGGTCGAAGACCGCGAAGACGGTGGTGAGCGCGGAGCCCACCCACACCACGAACATCACCGGGTTGCCGAGCTGGTGCTTCGGGTTGAGCTTCCGGAACGCTTCCGGCAGCGACGTCCACAGCTGGCGCGGGCTGAAGACACCCACGCCGACGCGGCTCGGGGGTTCGGCGGGAGTCACCTGCGGTCGTTCTTCGGTGACGGTCATGCGAGTGCCTCCGCGATGGGCCCGAGCGCGAGCGCCGGGATGAACGTGAGGGCCGCGACGAGCACCACCGTGCCGGTGAGCAGGGTGGCGAACAGCGGCCCGGTGGTCGGCAGGGTGCCCGCGGTTTCGGGCACCTTCCGCTGGGCGGCCAGGGAACCGGCCAGGCAGAGCACGGCGAGGATCGGCACGAACCGGCCGAACGCCATGGCGACGCCGAACGACGACTGGAACCAGTCGCTCGTCGCGGTCAGGCCGCCGAAGGCGCTGCCGTTGTTGTTGCCGGTCGACGCGTAGCCGTAGAGGACCTCGGACAGCCCGTGGGCGCCGGAGTTGCCCAGCGCGCCCGCCGTGCCCGGCAGCAGCAGGGCGATCCCCGAGCCGAGGAGCACCACGGTCGGCATCGCGAGCATGGCGATCGCCGCGCAGGTGACCTCGCGCTTGCCGAGCTTCTTGCCCAGGTACTCCGGCGTGCGCCCGACCATCAGCCCGGCCAAGAACATCGCGATGATCGCCAGCACGAGGATGCCGTAGAGGCCGGTGCCGACGCCGCCGGGCGAGATCTCGCCGTAGAGCATGTTCAGCAGCGGGCCGCCGCCGCCGAGCCCGGACAGGCTGTCGTGGGCGCCGTTGACCGCGCCGGTCGACGTGCCGGTGGTCGTGTCGGCGAACAACGCCGTCAGCCCGATGCCGAAGCGCTGCTCCTTGCCTTCCATGCTCGCCCCGGCGGCCAGCGCCGCCGGGTTGTTCGCCTTGGCCTCGGAAAACCAGATGAGCGCCAGCGAAGCGGCCCACAGCAGCCCCATCACGCTCAGCAGGACGTACCCCTGGCGCTGGTTCCCGACGAGCTTGCCGAACGCGCGGGTCAGGCTCACCGGGATGACCAGGATCAGGAACAGCTGGACGAGATTGCTCCAGGCGTTCGGGTTCTCGAACGGGTGCGCGGAATTGGCGTTGAAGATGCCGCCGCCGTTGGTGCCCAGTTCCTTGATCGCCTCCTGGCTCGCGGCCGGGGCGAGCGCGATCGTGCCGTGGCTGCCGTCCGGGTTGGTGACGGCGACGCCGGCCTTCAGGCTCTGCACGACGCCCAGGGCGACCAGCACGAGCGCGAAGACGAACGCCATCGGCAGCAGCACGCGGACCGTGCCGCGGGTGAGGTCCACCCAGAAGTTGCCGAGCCGGTCGGTCTTCGCCCGGACGAACCCGCGCGTCACGGCGATCGCCACGGCCAGGCCGACCGCCGCCGACAGGAAGTTCTGCACGGTCAGCCCGGCCATCTGCACGAAGTGGCCCATCGTCGTCTCGGGGACGTAGGACTGCCAGTTCGTGTTGGTGACGAACGAGACCGCCGTGTTGAAGGCGACGCCGGGGCTCACCGAGCCGCGGCCCAGGCTCCACGGCAGCAGCGGCTGCAGGCGTTGCAGGAGGTAGAGCAGGACGACCGAGACGAACGAGAAGCCGAGCACGCCCGCGGCGTAGGTCGGCCACCGCTGCTCGGAACCGGGGTTGACGCGGAAGAGCCGGTAGAGGCCCTTCTCGAGCTTCAGGTGCTTCTCGGTGGAGAAGACACGCGCCAGGTAGTCGCCGAGCGGTTTGTGGACCGCGGCGAGGGCGGCGAGGAGCAGGCCGAGCTGGATGAGCCCGGCCGTCGTGTCTGTCATTTCGGCCCCTCCGCGGGGAGAAGTACGTCGGGGCGCATCAGAATTTCTCCGGCCGGATCAAAGCGACGAACAGGTACACCAGCAGGCCGAGCGCCAGCAGGCCGCCGACGACGTCGGCCGGGGTTCCGGCGCCGCTCACAGCTTCTCCAAACCGCGCAGAACAAGCGCCAGCACCACGAAGACACCGATCAGCAGAACGGCGTAGAGCAAGTCGGCCACAGGCACCTCTCAGGACAGGTCACCGGGTTCGGTGACCGCGACGACGTCACTGTGCGGTCCGGCGAGGCCGTTCCGAAGGCCGGCTGATGGCGCCTTGATGCGTTCCTGACACGCCTTTACGGCGTCTTGACGGCGAGTGGCGGCAGTCACGCAAACGTTTGCCCGTAGCTCACCGTATGCAGTTGGTTAGTGACTCGCGACACAACCCGTGACCGAACAGGTGCGGAACGTGCAATTCGGGCAGACAAGATCTTCAGGCCGTGTTACACCTGTGTTACCGATAGTTGTATCGGCTAAGCAAATCCTTGGGAGAGGGGATCACCTATGTGCGGTATCGCCGGCTGGGTTTCCTACGACGCCGACCTCACCCGCCGCCGGGACGTGATCGACGCGATGACCGCGACCATGTCCTGCCGCGGCCCGGACGACGAGGGCACCTGGGTGCGCACGCACGTCGCGCTCGGCCACCGCCGCCTGGCCATCATCGACCTGCCCGGCGGCCGTCAGCCGATGACGGTGTCGACGCCGAACGGCGAAATCGCGATGGTCTACAGCGGTGAGGCCTACAACTTCACCGAGCTGAAGGAAGAGCTGACGAAGCTCGGGCACAAGTGGGAGACCGACAGCGACACCGAAGTCGTGCTGCACGGCTACCTGCAGTGGGGCGACGCGGTCGTCGACCACCTCAACGGCATGTACGCCTTCGCGATCTGGGACGAGCGCGACGACCGGCTGGTCATGATCCGCGACCGGATGGGCATCAAGCCGTTCTACTACTACCCGACCCGCGACGGGGTCCTCTTCGGCTCGGAGCCGAAGGCCATCCTGGCCAACCCGCTCGCCAAGAAGGTCGTCGACCTCGACGGGTTCCGCGAGCTGGCCGGCTTCACCAAGCGGCCGGGCTGGTCGCTGTGGAAGGACATGGAGGAGGTGCAGCCGGGCACGATCGTCACCGTGTCCCGCGAGGGCATCAGGACCCGCACCTACTGGAAGCTGGACGCGAAGCAGCACACCGACGACCAGGAGACGACGGTCGCGCGCGTGCGCGAGCTGATGACCGACATCGTCAACCGCCAGCTGGTCGCCGACGTCCCCCGGTGCGTGCTGCTTTCCGGCGGCCTGGACTCCAGCGCCGTCACCGGGCTCGCGGCCGCGCGCCTGGCCGAGCAGGGCGAGCAGCTGCGGACGTTCTCCGTCGACTTCTTCGGCCAGGAGGAGAACTTCAAGCCCGACGAGATGCGCGACACGGCGGACTCGCCGTTCGTCCGCGACGTCGCTTCCTTGGTCAACTCGGCGCACGAAGACGTCATGCTCAACCCGGGCGACCTGACCGACCCCGAGGTCCGGCGCGCGGTGCTGCGGGCCCGCGACATCCCGGCCGGCCTCGGCGACATGGACACGTCGCTGTACCTGCTGTTCAAGGCAATCCGCGGCCAGTCGACGGTGGCCCTGTCGGGCGAGTCGGCCGACGAGGTGTTCGGCGGCTACCGCTGGTTCCACGACGAGAAGGCCGTCAACGCGGACACGTTCCCGTGGCTGGCGTTCCGGACGTCGATGATGGACGAGCGGGCGTCGCTGTACACGCCGGAGCTGGTGAAGAACCTCGACGTCGAGTCCTACATCGCCGACCAGTACGCATCGGCGGTTTCCGCGGTGGAGCACCTCGACGGCGAGTCCGAGCGCGAGGCGCGGATGCGGACGATCTGCAACCTGCACCTGACCCGGTTCGTCCGGATGCTGCTCGACCGCAAGGACCGCGCGTCGATGGCGGTGGGCCTGGAGGTCCGTGTCCCGTTCTGCGACCACCGGTTGGTGGAGTACGTGTACAACACGCCGTGGTCGCTGAAGACGTTCGACGGCCGGGAGAAGAGCCTCCTGCGCCACGCGACCAAGCACGTCCTGCCGGAGTCGGTCGCGCAGCGGGTGAAGAGCCCGTACCCGTCGACGCAGGACCCGGGCTACGCGGCAGCGCTGCAGCAGCAGGTCAAGGAGGTGCTGGCCGAGCCGAAGCACGACGTGTTCGGCCTGGTGGACCGCACCTGGGCACACCGGGCGTCCGAAGTGGACCCGGCAACGATGGACCCGGCCATGCGCATCGGCCTGGACCGGGTGCTCGACCTGTACCACTGGATCGAGATGTACTCCCCGGAGCTGCAGCTCGGCTGAGGCCAGGGAGCGCGTGGCCGCCCCGACGAAGGCGGCCACGCGCGGCGTGTGGGGACGTCGCCGGCCAGGCGGCTAGCGGCGGACCTCCGCCAGCTTCACCGGACGCCGTTCCCGGCGCGAGACTTCGCACGCCTCCGCGATGTAGAACGCTTCAAGCGCATCAGCCGCTCCGCACGGCGAAGGCGCCCGGCCCGCGACGACGTCCAGGAAGGCCCGCAGCTCCGTCGTGTACGCCGGGCGGAAGCGCTCCATGAACCCCGGGTACGCCGGCCCGGGCAGGGGCGGCACGCCCGGCTCCACCGAGCGCAGGGGCGCCCGGTCGTCGAGGCCGACCACCACGCCGGACACCGAGCCGAGCACGTCGAGCCGCACGTCGTAGCCTGCGCCGTTGTAGCGGGTCAGCGAGACCGTGGCCAGCGTTCCGTCGTCCAGGGTCAGCGTCGCCGCCGCCGTGTCGACGTCGCCCGCGTCGCGGAAGAACTGCTCGCCGCGGTTGGCGCCGATCGCGTACACCTCTTCGACCTCGCGGCTGCTCACCCAGCGGATGATGTCGAAGTCGTGGACGCCGCAGTCGCGGAACAGGCCGCCCGAGTGCGCCACGTACTCCGCCGGCGGGGGCGCCGGGTCGAACGTCGTCGCCCGCAGCGTGTGCAGCCAGCCCAGCTCGCCCGATGCGACCGCCGCCCGGGCCGCCGCGTAGCCCGCGTCGAACCGGCGCTGGAAGCCGATCTGGACCGGGACGTCGGCGGCACTGATGCGGTCGATCACCGCCAGCGTGCCCGGGATGTCCGCGGCCACCGGCTTCTCGCAGAACACCGGGAGGCCCGCGTCGACCGCGGCGATGATCAGGCCCGGGTGCGCGTCCGTCGCCGCCGTGACGACCAGGCCGTCCAGTCCGGCGGCGAACAGTTCGTCGAGGGGCGCCGATTCGACGCCGAGCTTCGCGGCGGCGGAAACGGCCCGCGCGGGGTCGACGTCGGCCACGACGACCGACTCGACCTCGTCGAAGCCCTTCAGCGTCTCCGCGTGCGCGGTGCCGATCCGGCCCGTGCCCGCCAGTCCCAACCTCATCGTCAAGCTCCTCCTGTCTCAGAAGTGGTCGCCCGGACCACCAGCGAGGGATGCAGCAGGTGCCGGACCGGCTCCGTGCGCTCCCCGCGGACGCGCTCGATCAGCGCTTCGAAGGCCAGCCGCGCCATGTCCTTGCGGGGCTGGTCCACCGTGGTCAGGGAAAGGTGCCGCAGCGCGGCGAGCGAGGTGTTGTCGTAGCCGACGACCGAGACGTCCTCGGGCACCCGCAGCCCGGCCTCTTCGAGGGCCGAGATCGCGCCGACCGCGTTGAAGTCGTTGCCGGCGACCAAACCCGTCGGCAGCTCCGCCCGCGAGTACGCCGCGAGCAGTTCCCGCACCGCCTTCTCGCCGCCGATGTCGGTGTGCTCGCTGCGCACGACGATCGGGTCCAGCCCGTGCCGCCGCATCGCCGCCTCGAAGCCGCGGCGGCGCTGGGCCGCTCCGGCCGCACCACCGCCGTCGAGGTGCGCGATGCGCCGGTGCCCGAGGCCGACCAGGTGGTCGACGGCCAGCGCGGAACCCGCTTCGCCGTCGTCGTTCACCGTGTCCACTGTGGACGAACGGACCGTCCGCGAAACCAGGACGACCGGGCACTGCCGGGCCGCGACCTGGATCGCCGAAGCCGGCACGACCGGGGAGAGCAGGATGATCCCCGCCGGGCGGAAGGAAAGCAGGTTGTGCAGGGCGTTCCACTCGCGCGTGGGACTGCGGCCGCCGGTGTTGAGGATCAGGTCGAACCCGGCCGCCTGCGCGGCGGTGTCCAGCTCTTCGACGATGTCGGCGAAGAAGGCGTTGCGCAGGTCGTTGACCATCACGCCGAGCACGGTGGACGTGCGGCTCGCCAGCGACCGCGCCATCACGTGCGGCTGGTAGCCGAGTTCTTCCGCCGCGCGCAGCACCGCCGCGCGCCGGGCGTCGGAGACCTTCGGTGAATTGTTCATCACCAGGGAGACCAGCGCGCGGGAAACTCCCGCCCGCGCGGCGACGTCCTCCATGGTCGGACGCACCATCCCGCACCTCCCCTGAGCACCGGAAACTCGGCCTTGACTTTGCTGTGACGGACGCTACAAGATTAGAGCGCTCTAATCAATAGAGCGCTCCAACGGACCAACGGAGGCCCCTTGTGACAGCGACGATCCGCGTGGCCGCCGCCCCGATCTCCTGGGGCGTCTGCGAAGTACCGGGGTGGGGCCGGGTACTGGACGCGGCGACCGTGCTCGGCGAGATGGCGGCCCTCGGCGTCCACGCCACCGAGCTGGGCCCGCCCGGCTACCTGCCCCGCGATCCGGCCGAACTGCGGCAGTTGCTGGGCCAGCACGACCTCACGCTCGTCGGCGGCTTCCTCGCCGTCGTCCTCCACGAGGACCAAGCGAACGCCCTCAAAGAAGCCGAGGAATCGGCCGCGCTCTTCGCCGCCTGCGGGGGTGACGTCCTCGTCCTCGCGGCCGCGACCGGCCTCGACGGCTACGACGACCGCCCGCGGCTCACCGACGCCGAATGGGCGACGCTCGTCGGCACCGCGGGCAAGATCCGCGACATCGCCGCCGCCCACGGCCTGCGCACGGTGCTGCACCCGCACGTCGGGACGCACGTGGAGCAGCAGGCCGAGGTCGAGCGCTTCCTCGCCGACTCCGATCTCGGGTTGTGCCTCGACACCGGGCACCTGATGATCGGCGGGACGGATCCGGTCGAGCTGGCGAAGCGGTATCCCGAACGGGTGGGGCACGTGCATCTCAAGGACGTCCGAGAAGACCTGGCGGCGGAGGTCCGCGCGGGCCGGCTCGGCTACACCGACGCGGTCGGGCGGGGCATCTACACCCCGCTCGGCGCGGGGGACGTGGACGTGGCGTCGATGGTGCGCTCCGTCCAGGCGGCCGGCTACGACGGCTGGTACGTCCTCGAACAGGACACCGCCCTCGGCGACTCGAGCCCCGACGACCTGCCCCGGCGGGACACCGAGCGCAGCCTGGCCCACCTCGCGAAGATCATCGGCTCCCTCTAACCCCTGGTCCCAAAGGAGTGACTATGTTGCGTCTGAAGAAGCTGGCCGGCGTGGCGGCGATCGCCGCCGCCGGACTGGCCCTCGCCGCCTGCAGCGGCCCCGCCGCCGACAACTCGAAGAACGACAACCCCAGCTCGGCGACCGTCGCGGCCCCCAACGCGGGCGGCCCGCTCAAGGTCGCCGTGGTCACCCACGGCAGCGCCGGTGACGCCTTCTGGAACGTCGTGAAGAACGGCGCCGAGCAGGCGGGCAAGGACCTGAACGTCGGCGTCGACTACTTCTCCGACGGCGACCCGGGCAACCAGGCCCGGCTGATCGACAACGCCGTCGCGCAGAAGGTCGGCGGCCTGGTCGTCTCGATGGCGAACCCGCAGGCCCTGCAGACGTCGATCCAGAACGCGGTGAAGGCCGGGATCCCGGTCATCACCATCAACTCCGGCGAGGACTTCAGCGCCCAGTTCGGCGCGATCGCGCACGTCGGGCAGAGCGAGGGCCTCGCGGGCCAGGGCGCCGGGCAGCGGCTCAAGGCGGCCGGCAAGACGAAGCTGCTGTGCGTCATCCACGAGGCCGGCAACATCGGCCAGAACCAGCGCTGCGACGGCGCGAAGCAGAGCTTCGGCAACGTCTCGACGCTGCAGGTCGACATCTCCAACCCGACCGACGCGCAGGCCCGGATCCGCGGCGCGCTGCAGTCCGACCCGTCGATCGACGCCGTGCTGGCGCTGAACTCGCAGGTCGCCGCCCGCGCCGTCGCCGCGGCGAAGGAAGCCAGCTCGAAGGCCCAGGTGGCCACGTTCGACCTGAACGCGGACGTCGTCGCGGCGATCAAGGACGGCAGCATTCTCTTCGCGGTCGACCAGCAGCAGTACGAGCAGGGCTACCTGCCGATCGTGTTCCTGAAGCTGTACAAGGAGAACGGCAACACCATCGGCGGCGGCCACCCGGTCCAGACCGGCCCGGGCTTCGTCGACAAGACCAACATCGACACCGTGGCCCCGTACGCGCAGCGCGGCACGCGATGACCGCAGCGATCCAAGCGCAGCCCGACGAGCGCGTCGCCAAAAAGGGACTGACGGACCGCCTGGTCGTCCGCCCCGAAATCGGCGCGCTCCTCGGTGCGGTGCTGGTGTTCGTCTTCTTCTCCGTCGTCACCAGTCAGTTCCTCAGCCCGCTGGGCGTGGCGACCTGGCTCGACGACTCCTCGACGCTGGGCATCATGGCCGTCGTGGTCGCGCTGCTCATGGTCGGTGGCGAGTTCGACCTGTCGGCCGGCGTGATGACGGCGTCGACGTCGCTGGTCACGGCGATCCTGGCGACGCAGGCGGGCTGGAACGTCTGGCTCGCGCTGGCCGCTTCGCTGGTCTTCGCGCTCGGCGTCGGCGCCTTCAACGGCTGGCTGGTGATGAAGACCGGGCTGCCGAGCTTCATCGTCACGCTGGGGTCGTTCCTGGCCCTGCAGGGGCTCAACCTCGGCGTGACGCGGCTGGTCACCAACACCGTCCAGGTCTCGGGCATGCGCTCGACCAGCGGCTACGAGTCGGCCGGCGGGCTGTTCGCGTCCACCTTCGACATCGGCGGCACGCAGTTCCAGTCGTCGATCATCTGGTGGATCCTCGTCACGGCGATCGCCGCGTGGCTGCTGGTGCGGACCCGGTTCGGCAACTGGATCTTCGCGGTCGGCGGGTCGCAGGTCTCGGCCCGCTCGGTCGGCGTGCCGGTGGTGCGCACGAAGATCCTGCTGTTCATGGGCACCGCGCTCGGCGCGTGGCTGGTCGGCTCGATCAACATCCTGCGCTTCGCCAGCGTCCAGGCGAACCAGGGCATCGGGCTGGAGTTCCAGTACATCATCGCCGCGGTGATCGGCGGCTGCCTGCTGACCGGCGGGTTCGGCTCGGCGGTGGGCGCGGCGATCGGCGCGCTGATCTTCGGCATGGCGCGCCAGGGCATCGTGTTCGCGCAGTGGAACAGCGACTGGTTCATGCTGTTCCTCGGCGTGATGCTGCTGGCCGCGGTCCTGGTCAACAACGCCTTCCGGCGCCGCGCGGAGAGGGTACGCCGATGAGCTTGCTGGAAGTGAAGGACATCGGGAAGACCTACGGCAGCGTGATCGCGCTCCGCGATGTGTCCACTGTGGTCAATGCGGGCGAGGTGACCTGCGTGCTCGGCGACAACGGCGCCGGGAAGTCCACGCTGATCAAGATCCTGGCCGGGGTGCACCAGCACGACCGCGGCGAGTTCCTCGTGGAGGGCGAGCCGGTGCGGTTCACCTCGCCGCGCGAGGCGCTGGACCGCGGCATCGCGACCGTCTACCAGGACCTCGCGGTGGTGCCGCTGATGAGCGTCTGGCGGAACTTCTTCCTCGGCTCCGAGCCGACGACCGGGTTCGGCCCGTTCCGGATGCTCGACCGGAAGAAGGGCCGGGAGACGACCAAGAAGGCGTTGTCCGACATGGGCATCGACCTGCGGGACGTCGAGCAGCCGGTCGGGACGCTCTCGGGCGGTGAGCGCCAGTGCGTCGCGATCGCGCGCGCAGTGTACTTCGGCGCGAAGGTGCTGATCCTGGACGAGCCGACGGCGGCGCTCGGTGTCAAGCAGGCCGGGGTCGTGCTGAAGTACGTCGCCCAGGCTCGCGACCGCGGGCTCGGCGTCGTGCTGATCACGCACAACCCGCACCACGCCTACCCCGTCGCCGACCGGTTCCTGCTGCTCAAGCGAGGGGCCGCGCTGGGGCACTACGAGAAGCCGGAGATCGACATCAACGAGCTGACCCGGCAGATGGCGGGCGGTGCGGAACTGGAGGCCCTGGAACACGAACTGCGGCAGGTGGAGAAGGCGTGACGCTCGAAGCGCTCACCATCGGCCGGGTCGGGGTCGACCTGTACCCCGAGCAGAGCGGCGTGCCGCTGGCCGGGGTCAGCACGTTCGCCAAGTCGCTCGGCGGGACCGCGACCAACGTCGCGGTCGCCGCCGCGCGGCTCGGCCGGCACACGGCGGTGCTGACCAAGGTCGGGCCGGACGGCTTCGGCGACTACGTGCGGCAGGCCCTCGACGGCTTCGGCGTCTCGCCGGCCTTCGTGGGCACCTCGCCGGACCTGCAGACACCGGTGGTGTTCTGCGAGCTGAACCCGCCCGCGGACCCGCCGCTGCTGTTCTACCGGTCGCCGATCGCGCCCGACCTCACGCTCACCGACGACGACGTGCCGTGGGACGTCGTCGAGTCGGTGCCGCTGCTGTGGGTCACCGGCACCGGCGTGTCCGCCGAGCCGGCCCGGACGACCCAGCGGAAGATCCTCGAGGCACGGGGGCGGCGTGACCACACCGTCCTGGACCTGGACTACCGGCCGATGTTCTGGCGGTCGGCGGAGCAGGCCCGCGCGGAGATCGGCGGCCTGCTGGACCACGTGACGGTCGCGGTCGGCAACCGCACCGAGGCCGAAGTCGCCGTCGGCACCGCGGACCCGGACACCGCCGCGGACCGCATGCTCGAGCGCGGGCTGCGGCTCGCCGTGATCAAGAAGGGCGCCGAAGGCGTCCTGGTGGCGACCCCGGACGGGCGTTCGACCGTGCCGCCGCAGCGTGTCGAGGTCGTCTGCGGGCTGGGTGCCGGCGACGGCTTCGGCGGGGCCCTGATCCACGGGCTCCTGGCGGGCTGGGCGCCGGAGCGCATCGCGGCGTACGCGAACGCGGCGGGCGCGCTCGTCGCGTCCCGGCTGGCCTGCGCCGACGCCATGCCGACCGCCGCCGAGATCGAGGAGCTGCTGTGATCCTCACCGACGAACGCTGGCAGGAACTGCTGCACACCCGCGCCACGAACCCGGGCGCGATCCGGCAGGCGTACGCCACCCGCCGGCGGCGGTCGAAGCTGCTGTCCGACCAGGGAACCCTGTTCCTGGTCGCGG
Organism: Amycolatopsis sp. NPDC051102; assembly: GCF_040682815.1. Taxonomy (NCBI): domain Bacteria; kingdom Bacillati; phylum Actinomycetota; class Actinomycetes; order Pseudonocardiales; family Pseudonocardiaceae; genus Amycolatopsis; species Amycolatopsis sp. NPDC051102. The sequence goes on along the minus strand of NZ_JBFBBT010000004.1, from coordinate 409,433 downwards.
CCGACCACCCGGCCCGGGGCGCGCTGGGCGTCGGCGAGGACCCCCTCGCCATGGCCGACCGGCGGACGCTGCTCGAACGGCTGCTCGTCGCGCTGGCCAACCCGGCGGTCGACGGCCTCCTCGGCACCCCCGACGTCGTCGAGGAGCTCCTGCTGCTCGGCGCCCTGCACGACAAGGTCGTCTTCGGCTCGATGAACCGCGGCGGCCTGGCCGGCGCCGACTGGGAGATCGACGACCGGTTCACCGGCTACGACGCCCGCACCCTGGTCGACTGCGGGCTCGACGGCGGCAAGATGCTGCTGCGCCTGGTCGACTCCGACCCCGGCACGGTCCCGACGCTGCAAGCTTGCGCCGACGCCGTCACCGAGCTGGCCGCCTACGGCCTGGTCGCCATGGTGGAGCCGCTCCCCTACCACCGTTCGGACGGAAAACTGGTGCTGCAGCAGGATCCCGTGTCCCTCGCGCGAGCGGTTACGGTGGCCTCGGGGCTCGGCGTGACGTCGGCGCACACCTGGCTGAAGCTGCCGTCCACCGACTCGGCGGCCGTCCTGGGCGCCACCACGCTGCCGGTCGTGGTGCTCGGCGGCGTCCCGTCGGGCGATCCGGCCGCCGATCTGGCCTCGTGGGGCCGGACGCTGCGCCACGACGTCGTGCGCGGCCTGGTCGTCGGCCGCACCCTGCTCTACCCGCCCGGCGGCGACGTCGGTGCGGCCGTGGAAGCCGCCGCGAAGGTTCTGGAGGCCGCGAAGTGAGCAAGCTGCACCGTCCGTTCGGGACACTGTCCGACGACGCCGACCCGGTCCGGCTGACCCCGGACACCGCCGGGTGGCGGTACTCCGGCCTGCGGGTGCTCTCGCTGGCCCCGGGCGAGGTACGCGTCCTGCACACCGGCGAATCCGAGGCGTTCGTGCTGCCCCTGGCGGGTTCGGCGACGGTCCGGGTCGACGGGGAAACGTTCGAGCTGGCCGGGCGCTCGTCGGTCTTCACCCGCGTGACGGACTTCGCGTACGTCCCCCGGGAGGCCGAAGTCGAGTTGTCGACAAAGGACGGCCTCGAGGTTGCACTACCGATGGCGCGCTGCACCCGGCGTCTCTCCCCGAAGTACGGACCGGCCGAGGACGTCCCGGTGGAGGTGCGCGGCGCCGGCCAGGCGACGCGGCAGGTGACCAACTTCGGCGTGCCCGGGGTCTGGGACCACGCGGACAAGCTCAACGCGTGCGAGCTGATCACCCCGGGCGGCAACTGGTCGTCGTACCCGCCGCACAAGCACGACGAGGCGAGCGAGTGCGAGGTCGTCAACGAGGAGATCTACTACTTCCGCATCGCCGGCCGGGACGGCGTCACGCCGTCCCGCGAAGGTTTCGGCCTGCACCGGACCTACACCGCCGACGGCGAGCTCGACGAGGACGTCGCCGTGCGCGACCACGACGTCTTCCTGATCCCGCGCGGCTACCACGGCCCGTGCGTCGCCGCGCCCGGCTACCCGATGTACTACCTGAACGTCCTGGCCGGGCCCGCCGACGAGCGGTCGATGGCGTTCTGCGACGACCCCGCGCACGGCTGGGTCCGCGACACGTGGGCGTCGCAGGAGCTCGACCCGCGTTGCCCGGTCACGAGTCACGAAGGACGTGTTCAGTGAAGCTGACGACGGCTCAGGCGCTGGTCCGCTGGATCCTCGCCCAGCGCTCGGAAACCCTGGACGGGCGCGAGGTCCCGCTGTTCCCCGGCGTGTTCGCGATCTTCGGGCACGGCAACGTCCTCGGCCTCGGCACCGCGCTGGAGGAACACCGCGGGGACATCCCGGTCTGGCGCGGGCACACCGAGCAGGGCATGGCCCTCGCCGCGGTCGGATACGCAAAAGCCACGCACCGGCGGCAGGTGGGCGTGGTGACGTCGTCGATCGGGCCGGGCGCGCTGAACATGGTCACCGCGGCCGGGGTCGCCCACGCGAACCGGCTGCCGGTGCTGCTGCTGCCGGGCGACACCTTCACCAACCGGGCGCCGGACCCGGTGCTGCAGCAGATCGAGCCGTTCGGCGACGCGACCGCGACGGTGAACGACGCCTTCCGCGCGGTCTCGCGCTACTTCGACCGGATCACCCGGCCCGAGCAGCTGCTCTCGACGTTGCCGCAGGTGGCGCGGGTGCTCACGGACCCGGCCGACGCCGGGCCGGTGACCCTCGCGCTGCCGCAGGACGTCCAGGCCGAGACGTACGACTTCCCGGAAGCGCTGTTCGAGCCGGTGACGCACCGGCCGCTGCGCCCGCGCCCGGACCGGCGTTCGATCACCGAGGCCGCCGCCGTCCTGCGTGCCGCCCACCGCCCGCTGCTCGTGCTCGGCGGCGGCGTCCGGTACTCCGGGGCCGGGCAGCGCGCGCTCGACTTCGCCGAGCGCCACGGAATCCCGATCGTGGAGACCACCGCGGGCCGGACGCTGGTGCCGCACGGGCACCCGCTGCACGCGGGGCCGCTGGGCATCACCGGCTCGACGTCGGCGAACGTCGTCGCGGCGGCGGCCGACGTGGTGCTGGCCGTCGGGACGCGGCTGCAGGACTTCACGACGGCGTCCTGGACGGTCTTCTCGCCCGACGTCCGGCTGGTGTCGCTCAACGCGGCCCGGTTCGACGCGGTGAAGCACGGGGCATTGTCGGTCGTCGGGGACGCCGACGCCGGCCTGACGGACCTCGCCGCCCAGCTCGAGAGCTGGCGGGTGGACCCGTCGTGGACATCGCGAGCCTCGGTCGAGCGGGTCTCGTGGGACACGCACGTCGACTCGCTGCGTTCGGCTTCAGGCGAGCTCCCGTCATACGCGCAGGTCGTCGGCGTGGTCAACGACCTGTCGGGGGCGGACGACTACATCATGACGGCGTCCGGCGGGCTGCCGGGCGAGCTGATCGGCGGCTGGCGCGGGTCCGGCTCGGTCTCGATGGACGTCGAGTACGGCTTCTCCTGCATGGGCTACGAGCTGTCCGGTGCGTGGGGTGCGGCGATCGCCCACCCGGGCCTGGTGACGACGCTGCTGGGTGACGGCTCGTACCTGATGCTGAACTCGGAGCTGTTCTCGGCCGCGTTCGCGGGTCACCCGTTCGTCGCGGTCGTCTGCGACAACGACGGGTACGCCGTGATCGCGCGGCTCCAGGAAGGCCAGGGCGGGAAGCCGTTCAACAACTTCTACGCCGACTGCACGACCTCGCACGCTTCGCCGCCGCGGGTGGACTTCGCCCGCCACGCCGAGTCGCTGGGGTGCGTCGTGTTCACGGCGTCCACTGTGGACTCACTTCGGGAGGCCTACGCCTCGGCTCGCGAAGCGGCCGTCTCGGAGCAGCGGCCGGCGGTGGTCGTGGTGAAGACGCAGCCGTCGGCGTGGACCGAAGCCGGAGCCTGGTGGGAGGTCGGCGTGCCCGAGCACCTGGCCGGGCGCGACGGTTACGAGCGCGGGAAGGGCGGCCAGGTCCGTTACCTCGGGTCCTGAGTGACGGCCGGCGACGCCGCGCCGGCGACCAGCTGCCGCGGCGCGCCGGAGCCGTCCGCCGGCACGGCCCAGACGGCGTTCTCCAGCCCGTACAGGATCGTGCGGTCGTCCTGCCAGAGCGCCTGGTCATCGACGCTGCGCGGCTCGGCGAGTTCGGTCTCCTTCAGCGTCCCGAGGTCCAGCACCGACAGCCGCCAGACGCCGTTGCCGACCTTCTTCTTGAAGGCGACCCGCTTGCCGTCCGGGGACAGCGACGGGCATTCGACGTTCTCGCGGAGGGTCTTGCCGCGGTAGCGCCCGTAGTCGGCTTCGACGAGGTAGGTCCGGCCTTTGCTGCCGAGGGTGGCGTAGAAGCGGTTGCCGTCGGCGGCGAAGGTGATGCCCCAGTAGTTGACGTCGGCCGCGAAGTAGCGGATGCCGTCCTTGAAGACCGGCAGCTCCTCGATCGTCTTGACGAGCCGTCCGGTGTCGACCTCGTAAAGCCCCGCACGCGTCGAGAAGCCGGTTTCCGCGTACGAATCGCCGGTGACGAACAGCGTCCAGTCGACGCGCTTGCCGTCCGGCGAGACGCGGGCGCGGCTCGGCGTGCCGGGCAGGGTTTCGGTGTGGCGGACGGCGAGGTGGTCGTCGAGGACGAGGACGTCGGTGATCGCCGGGAGCGTGCCCGGCCGGACCGCCAGGCACACGGCCGTCTGCTTCGCCACCGCGAACCGATCACACTTCAGGCCGCTGAGCTGCGGTTTCGCCGTGGTTTCGCCGAGCGGGACAGCGCCGACGCGGCCGGTGGCCGTGTCGCGGAACAGCAGCTGGCCGGGGGTCAGGATCACCGCGGCGGCGGGTTCGGCGGCCGCGGTGTCGTGCCGCGCGCTGACGGTGTAGGTGACGGCGGCGGCGACCAGGAGGGCCGTGCCGGTGAGGGCGAGAACGATTTTCTTCACGGGCGCACCGGTTTCGCGAAGGCGGCGGCGAGGGCGACGGCGGCCAGGCAGACCGCGGCGACGAGCACCGCGGGCCGCAGGTCCCACAGCGTCCACGCCAGTCCGAAGAGGACGGAGGAGAGCATCCGGGCCACGGCCTGGCCCGTCTGCACCACGGCCAGCCCGGTCGCGCGCAGGCCGGCCGGGATCAGCGGGCCGGCGGCGGCCATCAGGACGCCGTCGGTGGCCGCGTAGAACACGCCGTGCAGGCCGAGCGCGACCACGGCGAGCCACAGCCCCGCCTGCGGGCCGCAGAGCAGCACCAGGGCCAGGCACAGGGCCACGTGCCCGCCGAGGAACACCGGCCAGCGGCCGACGCGGTCGGCGAGCTTGCCGAGCGGCACGGCCAGCAGCAGGTAGACCCCGGCCGTGCCCAGCGGCAGCAGCGGGAAGTACGTCGCCGCGATCTCCCAGCGCCGCTGCAGGACGAGGTAGACGAACGAGTCGCCGACCGTCACCAGGCCGAGCAGTGCCGCCCAGAGCGTCACGCGCCGGAAGTCCTGCTGTCGCAGGAGACCGAGCGCGGCGCGTGCGGACACCGCGGCGCGGTCGACCGCACCGGGCCGGTCGCGGACGAACAGGGCCAGCAGCAGCACGGCGATGGCCGCGACGCAGAAGCTGGTGAAGAACACGCTGGTGTAGCTGCCGAGGCTCACGGCGAGGACCGCCATGGCCACCAGCGGGCCGAGGAACGCGCCGACGGTGTCCATCGCCCGGTGCACCCCGAACGAGCGGCCGAGGGCCGCCGGCTCGCTGCTGAGCGAGATGAGCGCGTCGCGCGGCCCGGTGCGCAGGCCCTTCCCGGTGCGGTCGGCGGCGAGGACCAGGCCGATGGCCGCGACCGAGGAACCGGCCGCGACCAGGCCGAGCTTGCACACCGCGGACAAGCCGTACCCGAACCCGGCGACGGCCTTGAGCCGCCGCCACCGGTCGGCGAGGTGCCCGCCGAGCACCCGCACGACCGCGGTGGCGCCCGCGTAGAGCCCGTCGAGCAGCCCGAACTGCAGCGGGTTCAGGCCGAGGCCGAGCACCAGGTAGAGCGGGAGGACGGCGGTCACCATCTCCGACGAGACGTCGGTGACCAGGCTGACCATGCCCAGCGCCACCACGTTGGCGGAGACCCGCTTCAGCGCCGGTTTGCGGTCGGTGCCGGACGCCAGGTCCGAGGTACGGCTTGCCGCGATGTACATGCCCGGGCCTCCTAGTGGCAGGTGTAGGTCGGGCTGGTGTCCAGGACCTTGCCGTCGACGCCGATGAGCTGCGTCTGGAACGTCGTGTCCGTCATCGAGAGCTTCAGGACGCCGAAGGTCTTCAGCAGCTTGGCGGTCGTGGCGTGCGCCGGGCTCAGGTCGTACAGGTTCGCGCCGCCGCTGCCGCCGACGATCTCGACCGGGCCGTTCGCGTCGGCCTTGCCGTCGGCGTTCTGCGGCACGAACCGCTCGTAGTCGTGGTCGTGGCCGTTCAGGACGAGGTCGACCTTGTTGGCGACCATCAGGTTCCACAGCTCGATGCTGTCCTTGTTGTCGCCGTGGTCACCCGAGCTCCACCGCGGGTGGTGGTAGTACGCGGCGACGCAGCCCTTCGTGTTGCGGGCCAGGTCCTGCTTCAGCCAGGTGATCTGGGGCGGCTCGGCGAAGTCGTCGTGGGTGACGAAGTCGTTCGAGTCGAGGGCGATGAAGTGCCAGTTGCCCATTTCCCAGCTGTAGTACCGCTGACCCTGCGGCTTGGCGATGGCGCCGAAGTACTGGTCGTAGCCGGTGAACCCGCTGTAGGACTCGTGGTTGCCCGGGACCGGGTGGGTGATGCTCTTGAACTTGCCCCACGTCTTGTCGTAGTAGTTCTTGAAGTCGGACAGGGTGGGCTCGTCGTACTGGTTGTCGCCCATGGTGATCACGGCCGCGGGGTTGATGTTCTCGACGAGCTTCGCGGTCTTGGGGTGGACGCAACCGGAACTGCTCGCGGTGCACTGTTCGGCGATGTCACCGGCGGCGGCGAGGACGAAGCCGGCACTCCCGGCCGCGGTCTTGACCGTGATCGGCGTGCTCGCGGGCGAGGCGTTGCCCGCGGCGTCACGCGCGCGGACCGCGTAGGTGTAGCTCGTGTCCGGGGCGAGCCCGGTGTCGGTGTACGACGTCGTCGCGCTGGTGGCGACGGCCGTGCCGTTGCGGAGGACGTCGTACCCGGTAACGCCGACGTTGTCGGTCGCGGCGCCCCAGGTCAGCGGGATGCTCGTGGCCGTCGCCGGGCCGGCGGTGAGACCGGCCGGAGTGGACGGGGCCTGGGTGTCGCCGGAGGAGTCCGTCGTGCCGTAGACCTGCATCTCCCAGAAGGAGTAGCCGTAGCTGGTGCCGCGGGTGAGGCCGACGAAGCGCACGAAGCGGCCGCGGGCGGTGAGGCCGCCGAGGTCGTCGATCTTGCCGTCGCCGGTGTCGACGGTGGTGGCCGTGGTGAACGACGTGCCGTCGTCGGAGACCTCGATGCGGTACTTCTTCGCGTAGGCGGCTTCCCAGTTGAGGACGACGCGGTGGATGGTCGCGGACTGGCCGAGGTCGATCCGCAGCCACTGCGGGTCGGCGCCCTCGGCGCTGGCCCAGCGGGTGGTGGTGCTGCCGTCGACGGCTTTGGCGCCGCTGTACGACGAGCTTTCGACGGTCGAGGTCGCGACCGGTTTCCCCTGCGACAGCAGGACATCGGCGGCCTGGGTGCCGGCGGCCGCGGCGACCGCGGACGGCAACAGCACCACGGCGGCGATCAGCGGGGTGAGTCGGGCTAAGGGACGTAGGCGGGTGGACGGCACGTCGCGCTCCTTACGGGCCTGGCGGTGGCTGGTGGGCTGCGGCGTCGGGTTAACGGGCGGGAAACTGTTAGGAAAGTTTCCTAACTAATCGAACAGCTCGGACTTTAACGAGGAGGTGTTCCGGCTGACAAGACTTGTCTTGTCCTTGAATCGGTCAAGAGGGTGAGACTTTCACGGTTTCCGCTGCTCAGCGCGTGTGCCGGTGAACGGGATACTGCTCCGGGGCGCGGGACCGCGACGGTGGCGGCAGTGCGAGCCGGGCATCAGGCGCTGGATAACCCGGGGCACCCGGTCCACAACGTCGTCGGGCTGCGCGACCCGGCCGCGGCTCGCCACCATCGCTGAGCGGCCTCACCCGCCCGCGCTCGCCGGATGCCTCCACTGTCCGATGTGGAGCGTCCATTTTCCTTGCTGTACAAGGCGAATCCGCCGAGCTGGAAGATCACCCGATTCAGTGATGGCGTTCGCACAGATGTTCGGTAGTTTCGGATGCATGGCCCCTGCATCCCGAACCCCGACCCGCCGGCGAAGACCCGGTTCAGCCGTCCGAACTCAGCAGTTTCCGGATTTCCGTCACCGCGGCGCGTCCCGCCCGGTTCGCCCCGACCGTGCTCGCCGACGGCCCGTACCCCACCAGGTGCAGCCGCGGTTCGCGGACCACCCGCGTGCCGTCCACACGGATCCCGCCACCCGGTTCACGCACGTGCAGCGGGGCGAGGTGGTCGATCGCCGCGCGGAAGCCGGTGGCCCAGAGGATCACGTCGGCGTCGAACCGCGAGCCGTCCGCCCAGACGACACCCTCCGGCGTGATGCGCTCGAACATCGGCCGCCGGTCGAGGATGCCCGCGGCCCGGGCGGCCCGCACCTCCGGTGTCACGGCGAGGTCGGTGACGCTGACGACGCTTTCGGGCGGCAGCCCGGCACGCACCCGTTCGTCGACCTTCGCGACGGCGTTGCGCCCCCAGTTCTCGCTGAAGGGCTCGTCCCGCCACACGGGCGGCCGGCGGGTCACCCAGGCCGTCGCGCGCGCGAGCGGCGCGAACTCCATGAGCAGCTGGACGGCCGACGCCCCACCCCCGACGACGACCAACCGCCGGCCCCGGAACGCCTCGGGCCCGGTGTAGTCGGCGGTGTGCAGCTGCCGGCCGGCGAACGTCTCCTGCCCGGGATAGCGCGGCCAGAAGGGCCGGTCCCAGGTCCCGGTGGCGCTGATGACCGCCTTGGCGGCCCAGGACTCCGCGGGGCTCGAAACGACCAGCCGCTCCCCCGCCCGCGTCACGGACTGGACGTCGACCGGCCGCAGCACCGGAAGGTCGTAGACGCTTTCGAAGCGCGCGAAGTATTCGGAGACCACTTCGGAGGCGGGGCGCGTCACGTCCGGCGTGCCGAAGGCCATGCCGGGCAGGTCGTGGATGCCGTGCACCTTCCCGAGCACCAGGGAGGGCCACCGGTACTGCCAGGCACCCCCGGCCCGCTTCCCGTGATCGAGCACGACGAACCCGCGCCCGTTGGCGAACCCGGCCCGCCGCAGGTGGTAGGCGGCGGACAGCCCCGCCTGCCCGGCCCCGATCACCACCACGTCCGTCTCGTGATCCGCGCCGCTCATAGAGAGTCCAACGACAGCCGCGGCGGCGTATTTCGCGCCGTACATCACAACGGCCCGGCCGCCGTCCTCACACGGCGACCCGGTTGCGGCCCGCCTCCTTGGCCCGGTACAGCGCCGCGTCGGCGGTGCGGAGGACGTCGTCGAGGGTGGGGCCGGCATCGGGATGACGAGCGACGCCGATCGAGACCGACAGGCCGCTCACCTGGACGGTTCCGGCGCGCGTGGAGATCACCACGGTCAGCTCGCCCACCGCCACCCGCACCCGTTCGGCGATGGCCAGCACGTCCGCGCGGCCGATGCCCGGCAGCAGCACGACGAACTCCTCGCCGCCGAACCGGCCGACTGTGTCGCCCTGGCGCACCGAGCCGGAGATCGCCACCGCGACGGCGGCCAGCACGTCGTCACCGGTCAGGTGGCCGTAGGTGTCGTTGATCCGCTTGAAGTGGTCGAGGTCGATCATCAGCACGGCGAAGTCGCCGGCCGCGCCGCGGCGCTGGGCGCGGGCGTGCTCCCGCACCGCGGATTCGTGCCAGCCCGCGGTGTTGAGCAGGCCGGTCTTCTCATCGGTGACCGCGGCGACCTGCAACTGCTGCTTCAGCAACAGGTACCGGTGCAGCAGCAGCAACGGCGCGACGACGAACACCACCAGCACCGGCTGCTCGACCAGCGCGAGCGCGGCGAGGCCACCGAGGCAGAGGGTCGCCAGCTCGAAAGCGTTGTCTTCCCAGGTCCCGATCAGGTCGGCGGCCGAGCGCTGGCTCGTGTACAGGTAGATCCCGGCGGCGACCACCCCGACGTTCACCAGCTCGAACACCGCGGCCGCCAGGCACAGCGCGAACAACCCGCGCGACGTCTGCAACGGCGTCCCGTGCAACCCCAAGACCGCGAGAACGGAGGAAGCAGCGAAACAGGAGAGCATCGCCCACGCCGTGCTCGCGACGAAGCGGTGGGCCGGGCGCGTACGCACCTGCCGCCACACTCGCACCCACAGGTGCGTGTAGAGCACCACGGCCAGCAGCGCGACCCAGGCCGGCGGGAGCAGGACGACACCGGCGAGGTACCAGACGGACGTGACGTTGATGTGCGTCTGCCCGCTCATCCACCGGCGCAGCCGTTCGATCCGGCGCGACGCCTCGGCCTGCGCCACGCCCAAGGCGACCAGCACGGCGAACCACACCGGACGCACGGGCCCACCGAACCCGGTGACCAGCGCGGTCACGGTCGCGACGACGGCGAGCAGTTCACAACCGAGCGCGTAGGCGATCCAGCGGGACTTGGCACCACCCCACATCGCCCACCGCGCGGGCCAGCCGGGCCAGGTGGAAACCGCTTCCCGGCGCACGGCGGCCTGGGCTCTCAAGAGCCGAGGCCACAGACGTGACGAACCGGCATCGTGACGTACCCCTTGCGCGAAGTTCGGCCGACAGGTAGCCCAGCGTAGCCGTTCCGACGAGCCGCGTCGCCAGTCCGGGGGATTTGCGGGCAACGCACCTGCTCGGAAACCCGCGCACGGTAGATCAGCCCAGCTGGGCACCGCCTAGAAGATCACCAACGGGGCACACAGGACGGACCGCTCGCCGAAGGGAGGACCAGTCTGGACCGTCGCCCGAGGACAGCTCACCTGGCCAACGCGCCAACAGCCCACGGGCCTCCGAAGGAGGACAGCCAAGACCGTCGACTCAGGTCAGCTCACCTGCGCAGCGCGGACAACGCCGAACCAGCCACCAAAGGCGCGCGAACAGCCCACCGGCCACCCAAGGAGGACCAGCCAAGACCGTCGACTCAGGTCAGCTCACTTGCGCAGGGCGCGGACGATCGCCACCAAACCCGCCACCGCGGCAATGCCGAGCAGGACCGGCGCCACCCGCTTGAGCACGGACTGCCCCGCGTAGTCGAGCAGGTCGATCGCCTCGGTCTCCGGCGGTGCCGGGACGCTGCGCAGCGGCGGCCGGTCCGCCGCCGGCTTGGCCTTCGGCTCCGTGTTGATCTCCGCGGTCGTCGGGGCCGGCTTCACCGCGGGCTGGGGCTTGGCCACCGGCTCGGACGTGGCCGTCGGCTCGCCCGCCGACGCCGCCTGATCCGGCACCGGCTTCAGCGCCGGTTCGGCCACCGGCTGCGCCTTGGCACCTGCCGCCGGGGCGTTCCCGGCCGCACCCTCGGCAGCCGGGGCGCTGCTGGCCGCACCCTCCGCAGCCGGGGCGCTGCCGGCCGCACCCTCGGCAGCCGGCGCACTGCCGGCCGCACCCTTGGCAGCCGCCGCGGCCGCTGCCGGGGCACTGCCGGGCGCCTCGGCACTCTCCGCCGGGGCGTTCGCCGTCGCGCCCTTGGCGGCCGCGCCCTCCGGGGAGGCCAGCTTGCCCGACAGGCAGCCCGCGAACGTGTCCAGGATCTTGCCGCCCACCTCGCTGATCAGCCCGCGGCCGAACTGGGCCGGCTTGCCCGTGATCGCCAGGTCCGTGGCCACCGCTCCGTGGGTTCCGCCGTCGGCCTCCGTCAGGGTCAACGTCACCGTTGCCGCCGCCGTGCCTGCTCCGCGGGAGTCCTTGCCCGAGGCCTTGATCGTCACCTTACGGGCGGCTTCGTCCTTCTCCAGGAACTCGCCGTTGCCCTTGTACAGCAGGGAAATCGGGCCCAGCTTGACCTTCACCGTGCCGCTGAACTTGTCCCCTTCGACCTTGGTCAGCGACGCGCCCGGCATGCACGGGGCGACGCGCTCCGGGTCGACTACCGCCTGCCAGACCTCGTCGATCGGAGCCGGGACGGTGAATTCGTGGTCGAGCCGCACGGGCCGACCTCCTTTCTGCCGAACCTGGGGTGTCCGCACCCCCACCCTAGCCGTCTCGGGGCCGCGGGCCGGTGGACCGGCCGCGGCCCCGAGCCGGACGTCAGGCTCCGGCCGCCGCCGCGATCGCGCGGCCCGTCAGCACCTCGGCCAGGTGACGGCGGTATTCGACGTCGGCGTTGCTGTCGACCGGCGGATTCGTGCCCTCCGCCGCGTGTGAAGCCGCCGCGCGGATCGCGTCCGCCGTGGCCTGGACGCCGACCAGGGCCGACTCGACGCCCGAGGCGCGGACCGGGGTCGACCCCATGTTCGTCAGCGCTACCCGGGCTTCCTCGATCACGCCCGCCTCGGTGCGGACGGTGACCGCGACCGCGACCATCGACCACGCCTGGGCGACCCGGTTGAACTTCTCGTAGTGCGCCCGCCACCCCGTGTGCTTGGGTACGCGGACCTCGACCAGCAGCTCGTCCGGAGCCAGCGCGGTGGTGAACAGGTCGCGGAAGAACTCCGTGGCCGGCACCGTGCGCCGCCCCGACGGGCCGGCCAGCACCAGCGACGCGTCCAGCGCGAGCACCGGGGCCAGCAGGTCCCCGGCCGGGTCGGCGTGGGCGATCGCGCCGCCGAGCGTGCCGCGGTGGCGGATCTGCGGGTCGGCCACCGTGTCCGTCGCCTCTTTGAGCAGGGCCGCGTGCGAAGCCACCAGGGCGTCCCGCTGGACGTCGTAGTGCGTCGTCATCGAGCCGATCACCAGCTCGTCGCCGTCTTCGCGCACGCCGCGCAGTTCCGCGACGCGCCCGAGGTCCACCAGCGTGGTCGGGGCCGCGAGGCGCATCCGCAGCACCGGCAGCAGGCTCTGGCCGCCGGCCAGCACCTTGGCGTCCTCACCCGCCGACGCCAGGGCCTGCACCGCTTCGTCCACTGTGGACGGACGGACGTAGTCGAAGGGAGCCGGGATCACTGCGCACCTCCGGTGGCGTCGATCGAACCGAGGCCGCCACCCGCTTCGCCGCGGCCGGGGCCGCCCGCGTCGGTGGTGCCGTGCTGGATGGCGTGCCAGACCCGCATCGGGGTCAGCGGCATCTCGATGTCGTTCACGCCGAAGTGGCGCACGGCGTCGATCACCGCGTTGACCACCGCCGGGGTGGACGCGATGGTGCCCGCCTCGCCGACGCCCTTGGCGCCGAGCGGGTTCGTCGTCGACGGGGTTTCCGTGCGGTCGGTGGTGAACGACGGCAGGTCGGCCGCCGACGGCAGCAGGTAGTCGGCGAACGTGCCGGTGGTGAGCGTGCCGCTCTCGTCGTGCTCGGTGCCCTCGAACAGCGCCTGCGCGATGCCCTGCGCGAGGCCGCCGTGCACCTGTCCTTCGACGATCAGCGGGTTCACCGCGACGCCGACGTCGTCGACGCAGACGTACGAACGCAGCTTGATCCGGCCGGTCTCGGTGTCCACCTCGGCCGCGCACAGGTGCGTGCCGTGCGGGAACGAGAAGTTCTCCGGGTCGAAGGTGGCGTCCGAGTCGAGCGACGGCTCGACCCCGTCGGGCAGGTTGTGCGCCGCGAACACCGCGAGCGCGACGTCGCCCATGGTCGTGGACGTGTCCGTGCCCTTCACGGTGAACTTGCCGCCGGCGAACTCCAGGTCGTCCTCGGCGCATTCGAGCAGGTGCGCCGCGATCGGCTTGGCCTTCGCGATCACCTTCTCGGCGGCCTTGATGACCGCGATGCCGCCGACCACCAGGGAGCGCGAGCCGTAGGTGTCCATGCCCTTGTGCGACGACTGGGTGTCGCCGTGCAGGATCTCGACGTCCTCGAACGCGACGCCCAGCTGGTCGGCGACGATCTGGCTCCACGCCGTCTCGTGCCCCTGGCCGTGCGCGGACGCGCCGGTGGTGACCTCGACCTTGCCCGTGGGCAGCATCCGGATCGACGCGTACTCCCAGCCGCCGGCGCCGTAGTCGAGCGAGCCGAGCACCCGCGACGGCGCGAGCCCGCACATCTCGGTGAACGTCGAGATGCCGATGCCGAGCTGGACCTTGTCGCCCGAGCTGCGGCGCTTCTCCTGCTCGGCGCGCAGGCCGTCGTAGTCGAAGAGCTGCTTGGCCTTCTCGGTGGCGGCCTCGTAGTTGCCGGAGTCGTAGGTCAGCCCGCACACGGTCGTGAACGGGAACTCCTCGTGCTTGATCCAGTTCTTCTCGCGCAGCTCCATCGGGTCCATGCCGAGCTCGACGGCGAGCTCGTCCATGATCCGCTCGATCGCGAACGTCGCCTCCGGCCGCCCGGCGCCGCGGTAGGCGTCGGTCAGCGTCGTCGTCGTGTACACGTTGGTGCACGCGAAGTGGTACGCCGGGATCTTGTAGATCGCGTTGAACATGAACGCGCCGAGGATCGGCACGCCGGGCCCGACCAGGCCGTTGTACGCGCCGAGGTTGGCCAGCAGCTCGACCTTCAGGCCGGTGACCTGGCCGTCACGGGTCGCGGAAATGGTGATGTCCTGGATCTGGTCGCGGCCGTGGTGCGCGGCGAGCATGGTCTCCGACCGCGTCTCGTTCCACTTGACCGGCTTGCCGAGCTTCCGCGCGACCAGCAGCGACATCATCTCTTCCGGCAGGACGCCGATCTTGCCGCCGAAGCCGCCGCCGACGTCCGGGGCGATCACGCGCAGCTTGTGCTCGGGGATGCCGAGCGTCAGCGCCGACATCACGCGCAGGATGTGCGGGACCTGCGTGGCCGACCACATGGTGATCTGCGTGCTGGTCGGGTCGACGACGCAGGCGCGCGGCTCCATGAACGCCGGGACCAGGCGCTGCTGCCGGAAGCGGCGCTTGAGCACGACCTCCGACGAGCTGATCGCGTCCTCGACGTTGCCGCCGGTGCCGGCCTCGGCGGAGTCGAACTTCCAGACCGCGCTCGTGTTGGTGCCCAGGTCCTCGTGGACCAGCGCGGCGCCGTCGGCGATGGCGGCTTCCATGTCGAGGACGACCGGCAGCTCGTCGTACTCGACGTCGATCTCCTCGAGCGCGTCGTGGGCTTCGGCCGACGACCGCGCGACGACGACCGCGACGCCTTCACCGGCGAAGTTGACCGTGCCGTCGGCGAGCACCGGGCGGCGTGGCGCCTTCATGTCCGGCGTGATCGGCCACGCGCACGGCATGCCGACCGAGCCGTCCGGGTCGAGGTCCTTCGCGGTGTAGACCGCGATGACACCCGGCGCGCTCTTCGCCGCCGAGGTGTCGATCGAGACGATCTTGGCGTGCGCGAACGGGCTGCGCAGGACGGCCATGTGCAGCATCCCGGGCAGCGTGATGTTGTCGGTCCAGCGGGTGCGGCCGGTGATCAGCCGCTCGTCCTCCTTGCGGCGGCGGGACTTGCCGACCTCGGGCTCGATCGTGGCGGTCATCAGTCACCACCCACGCCGACGTGCTTGTTCTCGGCGATCCGCTCGGCTTCGGGGCCGGCGCCGGGGCTCATGTGCTTCGCGGCGTCGCGGACCGCGCGGACGATGTTCTGGTAGCCGGTGCAGCGGCAGAGGTTGCCTTCGAGCCCTTCGCGGACGGCCTGTTCGTCCGGGTCCGGGTTGTCGGCCAGCAGGTCGATCGACTGCATGATCATCCCCGGCGTGCAGAACCCGCACTGCAGGGCGTGGTTGTCGTGGAAGGCCTGCTGCACCGGGTGCAGCTTGCCGTCGCGGGCGAGGCCTTCGACGGTGGTGACCTCGCAGCCGTCGGCCTGCACGGCCAGGACGGAGCAGGATTTGACGCTGTGCCCGTCCAGGTGGACGGTGCAGGCGCCGCAGTTGCTGGTGTCGCAGCCGACGACGGTGCCGACCTTGCCGAGCCGTTCGCGCAGGTAGTGCACGAGCAGGGTGCGAGGCTCCACTTCGTCGGTGTACTTCGTCCCGTCGACGGTGACGGTGATGCGCATCAGGCCTCCAAAAGCCGGTTCGGGAGCGGCCTGCCCGAGGAGTGATCGGGCTCACAGACCCCGAGCGTGCTACGCGACCTTCGCGCGGACAAGCCCTGATGTCACACGTTCAACTACCTGTTCCGCAGATACGCCGCTAACTTCGCCGGGACGCCGTACCTGCGGAACGCCGGACGGGTGAACTTTTGTGCGCCACCCGGACCAGCGGCGACCGGAAACCCTCAGCCGTGGATCCGGCCCGTCAGCTCCGCGAGCCGCTGGCCGCCGCCACCCCAGCGCAGCGCAATGATCTCGGCCGCGATGGAAACCGCGGTCTCCTCCGGGGTGCGGGCGCCCAGGTCGAGACCGATCGGCGAGGACAGCCGGTCCAGCTCCGCCTCGGAGATCCCGGCCTCGCGCAGGCGCGCGAACCGGTCGTCGTGGGTCTTGCGGGAGCCCATCGCGCCGACGTAACCGACGTCCAGACGCAGCGCGACCTCCAGCAGCGGCACGTCGAACTTCGGGTCGTGGGTCAGCACCGCGATCGCCGTGCGCTGGTCGATGCGGCCCGCGTCGGCCTCCGCCTGCAAATAGCGGTGCGGCCAGTCGACGACGACCTCGTGCGCGTCCGGGAAGCGGCTGGTGGTGGCGAACACCGGCCGCGCGTCGCACACCGTGACCTGGTAGCCGAGGTAGGCGCCCATGCGGGCCATCGCGGCGGCGAAGTCGATCGCGCCGAAGACCAGCAGGCGGGGCGGCGGCTCGAAGGAGTTGACGAACACCGCCATGCCCTCGCCGCGGCGCTGCCCGTCCGGGCCGTAGTGCAGGGTGCCGGTGCGGCCGCTGGCCAGCAGCCCGCGCGCGTCGTCGGCGACCGCGTCGTCCATCCGCGAGGAGCCCAGCGAGCCCGCGGTGCGGTCCGGCCACACGATCATGTGCTCGCCGACCAGGCCTTCACGCTCGTGCTCGATGATCGTGACGACCGCAACCGGCTCGCCGCCGCGCACGGACGCGACCACGTCGCCGAGCTCCGGCATCGACTCGCGGTCGACGTGCTCGACGTAGATGTCGATGATCCCGCCGCAGGTCAGGCCGACCGCGAAGGCGTCGTCGTCGGTGACGCCGTAGCGCTGCAGCACCGGCTTGCGCTCGGCGACGACCTCCCGCGCCAGCTCGTAGACCGCGCCCTCGACGCAGCCGCCGGACACGCTGCCGGCGACCGTGCCGTCGGGGGCGACGACCATCGCGGCGCCGGGCGCGCGCGGCGCCGACGAGAAGGTCGCGACCACAGTGCCCAGTCCGACGGTCTCGCCTTCGGACCAGCGGCGGAACACGTCGTCCAGTACGTCACGCATCGGAAATCTCCCCGAGCAGTCGTTCCAAAGTGGCCAGGGTGTGCCCGGCCAGGAGCCGGTCGATGTGGGGCAGCGCGGCCACGATGCCCGACTGGACCGGAGCGTAGCCCGCACGGCCGGCGTGCGGATTCACCCAGAATACGGCGTGCGCGAGCCGGCGCAGCCGCGCGAGCTGTTCGCCGAGCAGTCCGGTGTCGCCGCGTTCCCAGCCGTCGGAGAACACCGTGACGACCGCGCGGCGCGCCACGCCGCGCCGGCCCCAGCGGTCGAGGAACGCCTGGAGCGTCTCCCCGAGCCGGGTTCCGCCGGCGAAGTCCGGCACCGCCGAGCCCGCGGCGAGCATCGCGCGTTCCGGGTCGCGCTGGCGCAGCTGCCGCGACACCCGGGTCAGCCGCGTGCCGAGCGTGAACACCTCGACGGCCTGGGGCGCGGACCGCGTCAGGACGTGGGCGAACCGCAGCAGGGCGTCGGCGTACGGGCTCATCGACCCCGAGACGTCGATGAGCAGCACCACCCGCCGCGGCCGGCTGCCGCGCTTGGCGCGCACGAGGTTCAGGGGCTCGCCGCCGCTGGCGAGCATGGCGCGCAGCGTGCGCGAGGGGTCGAGTCGGCCACGCCGCGACGGCGTCCGGCGGGCGGCCGGGCGCCGCGGAGGCACGGGTTTCAGCGCGGCCAGCAGCTCGCGGAGGTGTTCCCGCTCGGCCGTGGTGAGCTCGGCGAGGTCGCGGTGGCGCAGCACCTCGTGGGCACTCGCGGCGACTTTCAGCTGGTCAGGACCGCCGCCACCCTCGGCGTTGCCGCCCTCGGCGTCGACGAGCGGGGCGATCCGCGCCTGCTTCGGGACGGCGGTCTTCGCGCGCTGCGGGGTCGTCGTCTCGATCGAAAACCACTGGCTGAACGCCTCTTCGTAGCACGGGAGGTCGTCGGGGCTCGAGCAGAGCGTCAGGCGCCCGGCCCAGTAGAGCTGCGTGGGTTCGGCGACGTCGATCTCGGCGACGGCGGTCAGGTACGCCTGGACGCGGTGGGCGTCGCAAGCGACACCGGCTTCGCGCAGCGCGGCGGCGAACCCGGCGTACCCGGCGACGGGATCGGCGGCGGCGGTCATGTCTCCATTGTGCGCCTGTCTGGCGTCCCGGCGAGGACTCGAACCTCGGACCTCGGCGTTCGTAGCGCCGCGCTCTCTCCTGCTGAGCTACCGGAACGGGGCGGTCTGCGCGCGCACCCCTCCCCGGGCAGGCGCGCAGACCGCGCTCTTCGCCGCGGCCGACCCAAGGTAGCGGGAGGGTGGGCGCGAAGAGCTTTTCGGAAGGTTAAGGAAGTCAGCGAACGGCACGGGAGATCGTGCCGCACGAGTTCCGGGCTTGCCGTCGGGTCACGATCTCCTCCTCTCGGCGGCGGTTTCTGCTGTGCTGGGAAAAGGATGCCCGAATGCCCCGCGGCGCAGCAACGCAATTAAAAACGCCCGCCTCGCCGGTCCTTTGTGGACCGGCGAGGCGGGCGGCGTGGTACCGGGTCAGGCGGCCTTCGTGCCGGGCTGGATGTTCGCGCAGCCGCGCAGGGCCGCCGTCTTGTTCAGCTCCAGCACCGGGGTCAGCGTCTTCTGGGCGTAGGCCTGGAGCTCGGCGAGCTTCGCGGGGTCGACCAGGTCACGCCGGACGTGGTAGCTGACCCAGTTGCGCGAGTCGACGGTCGTGTTGCCGATCGGCCGGTTGACGAAGATCGTCACGTAGTCGCGGTCGAACCGCGGGTCCTTGTCGAACTGCAGTGTGGTGATCCACGACCCGATGAACGTGATCAGCTCGGGCTTGGCCTGCGTGAAGACGTAGTCGCGCAGGCCCTGCAGGTCGGAGCCGTGCAGGAAGTCGGCGATCGGCTTGTCACCGAGGCCGGCCAGGTCCAGCACCCGGATGCGGCTGCCCAGCGACGTCCCGCCGAGGTCGATGAGGCCGACCTGGGCGGTGTCGGGCAGCTTGAGGATGTCCGCGAAGCCGTTGACGGTCTGCGCGTCGCGCTCGGCGACGATGCAGAACGCCGTCTTGACGTTGGCGCGGTAGGTCGTGCCCTGGGTGTAGAGCCCGCTCACCGAGCTGACCAGGGCCACCACGAGCAGGCAGGCGAGCACGATCCGGCCGCGCAGGCGGGCCGCGGCCAGTGCCTCGACGACCACGACCGCGCCGCCGAACGCGCCGAGCGTCCAGACCGGGGTGGCGAAGCGCAGCTGCCCCATCCAGTCGTACTCGAGCACGATGTAGGCGGCCACGGTGAGCCCGAACGGCACGAGCAGCGCGATCAGGCCGGTGCGCAGCCGCGACGGCCGGACCAGCAGCATGACCAGGCACGCGACGGCGACCGCGACGACCAGCCAGCCCACGTAGGAGACGATCTCGTCCGGCCGCGCGAGGTCCTCGAGGCTCGGCGCCTCCTGCCCCTTCGCGATGGCCGTGTTGGGCACCAGCCGGCCGAATTCGAACCAGCGGAAGACCACGTAGGCGCCGTACGGCACGGCGAACCCGGCGACCGACAGGACGACGGCGCGGACGCTGCGGCCGAGCAGGTCCCGCTTGAGGAACAGCAGGACGACGATCGGGTAGGCACCGGCGTAGATGATCCCGTCGGGCCGGGTCAGCGCGGCGAGCACGGCGATCAGCCCGGTGCCGACGGCGATCCGGGTGTCGAGCAGCCGGCCGCCCTGCACGGCGCGCAGGATCAGCACGGCGAGCGCGGCGATCGTCAGCGCGTAGAAGGAGTTTTCGAGGCCGGAGAAGCACCAGATCACGAAGGACGGGATCGCGGCGAGCGCGGCCCCGGCGGCGAACGTGACGAGCGCGGGCCGGCGGGTGAGCGTCTTCGCGCCGAAGTAGAACAGGACGAGGACGCCGGCGCAGCAGGCGAGCGCGAGCGCCTTCGGGAAGAGGATCTGGTCGTTGACGCCGAAGAGCGTGCCGTGGTCGAACAGGCCGACGAGCTTGCCGAGGGCGAGCAGGACCATCCAGGTCGGGTTGGAGTACCCCTCGACCGGCGCGGCGCCGGGCTGGAGGACCGGCCCGAAGCCGTCGGCGACGTTGCGCGAGTAGGCGAACGTGATGGCGGCGTCGTCGATCAGCCAGCGGCCGTAGAGCGAGGCGTGCGCGGCGATCAGCGCGGTGCCGCCGAGCACCGCGGCCACGGCGGCGAGCCGGGCCCGCCACCCCCGCCGCCCGGTGTTCGCGCCGACCGGGTCCGGCCGGTCCGGCCCCGCTTCGGCCGCCGGTCTCGTCTCGGTCGTCTCCGCCACGCTCATCCGCAGGTCCTCCCCCGTCTCGGCTTCATCCGTCATCCCACCGGGATCAGGCGAAGAGGGCGTCGAGCTTCGCCCGGACCCGGTCGAGGTCTTCGCTGTACTTCAGGACTGCGCCGAGCGTCCGCGCCGCCGTCGCCGCGTCCAGCTCGTCACGCTGCAGAGTCAGCAGGGCTCGCGCCCAGTCGAGTGACTCCGCCACTCCCGGTGGCTTCAGCAGGTCCATTTCGCGGAGCCGATGTACCGCTTCCGCGATCTGCCTGGCCAGCACTTCGCCTGTCTGCGGGATCCTACGGCGCAGGATGGCGACCTCACGCACCAGGTCCGGGTGTTCGAGCCAGTGGTAGAGGCACCGGCGCTTGAGCGCGTCGTGCACTTCCCGGGTCCGGTTCGAGGTCAGCACGACCAGCGGCGGCTGTTCGGCGCGGACTTCGCCGTATTCGGGAATGGTGACGGCGTGTTCGTCGAGCAGCTGCAGGAGAAAGGCTTCGAATTCGTCGTCGGCCCGGTCGATCTCGTCGATGAGCAGCACGCACGGCGCGTTGATCAGGGCCTGCAGCAGCGGCCGGGCGAGCAGGAACCGCTCGGTGTAGAGCGACCGCTCGGCGGTCTCGACGTCGAGGTGCCCGTCACCGGCGGCTTCCAGCGCGCGCAGGTGCAGCAGCTGCCGCGGGAAGTCCCATTCGTAGAGCGCCTGGGAGGCGTCGATGCCTTCGTGGCACTGAAGGCGGACGAGCGGCCACCCGAGCGCGGCGGCCAGCGCGAGGGCGAGCGAGGTCTTGCCGGTCCCGGGCTCGCCTTCGCAGAAGAGGGGGCGGCCCATCCGCAGCGCGAGGAAACCGGCGGTCGCCAGCCCGTCATCGGCGAGGTAACCGGTCGCGTCGAGCGCGGCGGCGAGTCCTTCGGGCGAGTCCGTCACGCTGACGATCGTAGGCGGCGCGGGGTGCTCACGCCGGTCCCGGGAGGTCGGCGGGCCGGTCGACGTCCCGCCCGCTGCCGAGGTCACCGCACTCGACGAGCGTCAGGTCGGCCCGGGTGGCCAGCCAGTCCCGCGCGCCCCGGTCGCCGCGGGCGGTTCCGGCGATCTCGGGCCACCACCGGCGGCCGAGGAGGACAGGGTGCCCGGGCGTCCCGTCATAGGCGGCACGGGCGACGGTGCCGAAGGCGGCGTGGGCGGCAACGCGGGTGAGGATTTCGGGCCCGACCCACGGCAGATCGACGAGGTGCACGAGCGCGGCGACGGGTTCTGGGCCGGCGGCCAGGGCGGCGAGGCCGGCGCGCAGGGAGGCGCCCATGCCGGTGGCCCAGTCTTCGGCGACGACGGCTTGGGAGGGATCCGGGAGAAGGGCCCGCACCTGGTCGGCGGCGGCGCCGACGACGACCCGCACGGGATCACAGCCGGCGGCGGTCAGGGTGCGGAGAGCGCGGAGGACGAGGGGTTCGCCGTCGATTTCGGCGAGGGCTTTGGGACCGCCGAACCGCCGCCCGGCCCCGGCGGCGAGCAGCAGCCCGGCGACTCGCCCCGCGGGACGAATCCCCTGCTCAGCCATGGGCTCGGTCCGAGGCGCCGATGGCCAGGTCCGCCTCGATCGCCTGGGCCGTCTCCAAGAGCGGGGGAACCAGGTCTCGCTCCACCGACTCGGCCGTGGTGCGGCTTGCGTGCGTCGACAGGTTGACCGCCGCCACCACGCGGCCCCGGCGGTTGCGGATCGGGGCCGCCACCGAGCGGAGGCCTTCCTCCAGCTCCTGGTCCACCATGGCCCAGCCCTGGTCCTTCACCTTGGCCAGCTCGGCGCGCAGGGGGTCGGCCGCCGTGACCGTGTGGTCGGTCAGGCGGTCCAGGCTGGCCACCAGGAAGTATGCCTCCAGCTCCACCTTGCTGAGGCCGGCCAGCAGGACGTGACCCATCGACGTCGCGTGGGCCGGGAAGCGGGTGCCCACGTTGATGCTCACCGTCATGATGCGGGACACCGCGACCCGCGACACGTAGACGATGTCCGTGCCGTCCAGGACCGAGACCGAGCTCGATTCGTGCACGCGCGCGGACAGCTGCTCCAGGTGCGGCTGCGCCACCTCGGACAACGTCATGCTCGACAAGTACGCGTAGCCCAGCTCCAGGACCCGGGCCGTCAGCGAAAAGTACTTGCCGTCGGTGCGGACGTAACCGAGGTCGGTCAGGGTCAGGAGGAACCGGCGGGCCGCCGCGCGGGTGAGGCCCGTCGCCCGGGCGACGTCGCTCAGGGTGAGCTCCGCCGCGCCCGTGTGGAACGCCTTGATCACCGCCAGCCCGCGCTCCAGCGACTGCACGTGGTGCGCCCCACGGTGCGCCGGCTCGCCGCCCGGCTCGGCTTCGATCGGCCTCCCCACGTCCATGCCCGGCACTTTATCCGGCGTCGGCGGGCAGGGCGCCCGGCTCGCCGAGCTCGGCCAGGGTGCGCTGGGCGATCGCGAACGCCGCGTTCGCCGCCGGAGCGCCCGCGTACACCGCCGTGTGCAGCAGGACCTCGCTGATCTCCGCCGCTGTCAAGCCGTTGCGAACCGCCGCCCGGACGTGCATCGCCAGCTCGTTGTGCGCCTGCAGCGCCGTCAGCGCCGCCAGCGTCACGCAGCTGCGCGTGCGGCGGTCCAGGCCGTCGCGGGCCCACACCGAGCCCCACGCGCCCTCGGTGATGTAGTCCTGGAACGGGCGGCTGAACTCCGTCGTGCCCGCGACCGCGCGGTCGACGTGCTCGTCGCCGAGCACCTCGCGCCGCACCTTCATGCCCTGCTCGTGGCGGTCCGTCACGTTCGCTCCCAGTGGTCCAGGTGGTCCAGGATCAGCCGGGTGAACTCCGCCGGCCGCTCGTAGCTGCCCAGGTGCGCGGCGCCGGCCACGACCTCCAGCCGCGCGCCGGGGATGCCCTCGGCGATCGGCCGCGCGTGCTCCTCCGGGGCCGTGGCCGGATCCTCGGCGCCCGCTATCACCAGCGTCGGGGCGCTGATCTTCGGCAGGCTGTCGAGCTGGTCCATCCGCTCGATCACTTCGCAGCACGCCGCGTAGCCGGCCGCCGGGACCGCCGCGATCATCGCCCGCAGGAACTCCGCCCGGTCCGGGTGACGCTCGATGTAGCCCGGGGTCAGCCAGCGGCTCACCCCGGCCGCGGCGATCGCCGCGGTGCCTTCGGCGCGGACCGTCCGCGCCCGCTCCGCCCACATCTCCGGCGGGCCGAGCTTCGCGGACGTGCAGCAGAGCACCAGGCTCGCGACCCGGTCCGGGGCGTGGACGCCGAGCCACATCCCGGTCATCCCGCCGAGCGACAGGCCCACCAGGTGCGCCCGCGCGACGCCGAGGTCGTCGAGCAGCGCGAGGACGTCGGCACCCAGGTCGTCGAGCTCGTAGGGGCCCGGGGGGACCGGCGAGGCGCCGTGCCCGCGCGTGTCGTACCGGACCGCCCGGAACCCGCGCTCGACCAGCGGGGCGACCTGGGGTTCCCACATCCGCAGGTCGCTGCCGAGCGACCCGCCGAGCACGACCACCGGCCCGTCCGCCGGGCCGTCCACGACCCGGTGCAGCTGCACGGCACCCACGGGCGTCACACCCGGAAGAAGACGGTCTCGCCGTCTCCCTGCAGCCGGACGTCGAAGCGGTAGCCGTCCTCGGTCTTCGCCGCGATCAGCGTGCCGCGCCGCTCCTCCGGGACCGTCGCCAGCACCGGGTCGCCGGTGTTGTCCTGGTCCGCGAAGTAGATGCGCGTGACGACCCGGTTGAGCAGGCCGCGCGCGAACACCGACACGTCGATGTGCCGGGCCTGCACGGTGCCGCCTTCGCCGGGGACGACGCCCGGCAGCACGGTGAGGATGCCGTACGTGCCGTCGGGGTTCGTCGGGCAGCGGCCGAAGCCGCGGAATTCGCCGGACGCCTCGCCGCGCGGGTCGTCGGGGTGGCGGAAGCCGCCGTCCGGGTCGGCCTGCCACGTCTCGATCATCGCGTCCGGGACCGGGTCGCCGTTGCCGTCCCGGACGGTGCCGCGGATCCAGAACGCGCCGGGCGTGCCCTCGGGCACCACCTGGGGGCCATCCGGCCAGGGCAGCCCGATCGAAAGGTACGGGCCGACGGTTTGTGAAGGGGTGGGCAGCAGCTGGGTCATTCGTCCTCGTCCTCTTCCTCTTCGAACACCGACGCGTCGCGCCCCCGCAGCACGATGTCGAACTGGAAGCCCAGCGCCCACTCGGCCTGGGTGATCTCGTGGTCGTAGCGCGAGACCATCCGCTGCCGGGCCCGCTCGTCCGGGATCGAGTTGAAGATCGGGTCCTGGGAGAACAGCGGGTCGTCCGGGAAGTACATCTGGGTGACCAGCCGCTGGGTGAACGCCGACCCGAACACCGAGAAGTGGATGTGCGCGGGACGCCAGGCGTTGTCGTGGTTCTTCCACGGGTACGCACCGGGCTTGATCGTGGTGAAGGTGTACCGGCCGTCGCTGTCGGTCAGGGTGCGCCCGACGCCGTCGAAGTTCGGGTCCAGCGGCGACGGCCAGCGGTCGCCGGTGTGCCGGTAGCGGCCGCCCGCGTTGGCCTGCCAGATCTCGACGAGCGAGTCGCGCACCGGGCGGCCGTCGCCGTCGAGGAGCCGTCCGGTGACGATGATCCGCTGGCCCTGCGGCTCGCCGGCGTGCTGCCGGGTGAGGTCGTTGTCGTGCTCGCCGAGCCGGCCGGGCCCGAGCAGCGGGCCGGTGACCTCGGTCAGCATCTGCGGCAGCAGGACGAGGTCCTGCTTCGGGTGCCGCAGCGCCGTCGAGCGGTAGCCGCTGGAGTCGAGGGGCGGGTGCGTGCCTTCGGGGTCTTCCCCGTAGCGCGGCAGCCTGAGTTCGGTCGGAGTGGCCACGTTTCTCTCCCTCTTACCGGCCTTCGAGGACGACGGCCAGGCCCTGGCCGACGCCGATGCAGATGGCGGCGAGTCCCCAGCCCCCGCCGCGGCGGTGCAGGTCGTGCGCCAGGGTGCCGAGGATCCGGCCGCCGGAGGCGCCGAGCGGGTGCCCGATGGCGATCGCGCCGCCGTGGGTGTTCACGATCGTCGGGTCCAGCTTCTTCCAGTCGCGCAGACAGGCCAGCGACTGCGCGGCGAAGGCTTCGTTGAGCTCGACCGCGGCCAGGTCGTCCCAGCCGATGCCGGCGCGTTCGAGGGCGATCTCCGCCGCGCGCACCGGGCCGATGCCGAACACGTCCGGGTCGACGCCCGCCGCGCCGCGGCCGGCGATCCGGGCGAGCGGCGCCTTGCCGAGGCGGCTCGCGGCCGTCTCGTCGCCGAGGAGGAGGGCGGAGGCACCGTCGTTGAGCGGAGAGGCGTTGCCCGCGGTGACAGTGCCGTTCTCCTTGCGGAAAACGGGCTTGAGCTTGGCCAGCTTCTCGGGGCTGGAGTCCGGGCGGATGCCTTCGTCTCGGGTCAGCTCCACCCCCTCGACCGGGACCACGAGGTCGTCGTAGAAGCCCTCGTCCCACGCTTTGGCGGCGTTGACGTGGCTGCGGGCGGCGAAGGCGTCCTGCTCGTCGCGGCCGATGCCGTAGCGCTCGGCGAGCTGCTCGGTGGACTCGCCGAGGGAGATCGTCCACTGCGACGGCATCGCCGGGTTCACCATGCGCCAGCCCAGCGCGGTGTTGTAGAGGGTCTGGTTGCCGGCCGGGAACGCCTTCTCGGGCTTGGGCATGACCAGCGGCGAGCGGGTCATCGACTCGACGCCGCCGGCGACGACGAGGGAGGCGTCGCCGGTCTGGATCGCCCGGCTGGCCTGGATCGCGGCGTCGAGCCCCGAGCCGCAGAGCCGGTTGACGGTGCTGCCGGGGACGCTCGTCGGCCAGCCCGCGAGGAGCGTGGCCATGCGGGCGACGTTGCGGTTGTCCTCGCCCGCGCCGTTGGCGTCACCGAGGGTGACTTCGTCCACTGTGGACGGATCGAGGTCGTTGCGCTGCTGCAGGGCACGCAGGACGCCGGCGGCCAGGTCGTCGGGGCGGACGCCGGCCAGCGCGCCGCCGTAACGGCCGAACGGGGTGCGGATCGCGTCGAGGATGTAGACGTCGGTCATGCGCTTGCCTTCTCCAGGTCTCGCAGGAGGGTCAGCTCCTGCTCCGTGGGGGCCGGGGTGGTCGCGAGGTCGTCGGACACCTTCAGTTTCCACCCCGTGGCCGCGACGGCGCGGTCGAGGTCCACGCCCGGGTGCAGTTCGGTCAGGGTCAGCTCCGCCGTCTCCGGGTCGGGACGCAGCAGACCCAGGTCCGTCACCACCAGCGTCGGGCCCCGGCCCGGGAGGCCGAGCTTCTCGCGGTCGCCCTTGCCCGTGCCGTGGCCGAAGGACGTCACGAAGTCGACCTTCTCCACGAAGGCCCGGGGGTTCTGGCGCAGGACGATGAACACCTCACCGCACGAGGCCGCGATCTCCGGGGCCCCACCCGCGCCCGGGAGGCGGACCTTCGGGTCGTGGTAGTCCGAGCCGATCACCGTGGTGTTGATGTTGCCGAACTTGTCCAGCTGGGCCGCGCCCAGGAAGCCCACGTCGATCCGGCCGGGCTGGAGCCAGTAGTTGAACACCTCCGGCACGCTGATCACCGCGTCCGCCGTGTCGGCCAGCTCGCCGTCGCCGATGGACAACGGCAGGCGGGACGGCTTGGCGCCCAGGCAGCCGGACTCGTAGATGAGCGTCAGATTCGGGGCGTGCGCGCGGCGGGCGAGGTTCGCCGCCTTGCTCGGCAGGCCGATCCCGACGAAGCAGGACGTGCCGTCGCCGAGCGCGCGGGCCGCCGCGACGCTCATCATCTCGTCGGCCGTGTACTCCGCGCTCATGCCGTCACCCCGGTCAGCTCGTTCAGCCACTTCGTGAACTCTTCGCGGTCGCGGCCCACCTCGTCCCACGCCTGGTACGCCGCGTTGTCCCGCTCGTAGTACCCGGCCGCGTACGACGGCTTCGCGCCGCCCGGGACCTCGGCCACCGCCGTGACCACCCAGGCCGGCAGCACGACCGCGCCCGGTCGGGGCTCGAGTTCGTCGACGATCTCCTCGACCGTCACCAGGGACCGCTTCGCCGCCAGCACCGCTTCCTTCTGGACGC
The DNA here is from genome assembly GCF_040682815.1 of Amycolatopsis sp. NPDC051102. NCBI lineage: Bacteria > Bacillati > Actinomycetota > Actinomycetes > Pseudonocardiales > Pseudonocardiaceae > Amycolatopsis > Amycolatopsis sp. NPDC051102. Next base: position 382,193 of record NZ_JBFBBT010000004.1, on the reverse strand, counting down.
CGGTGATGCCCCACATCTGGACGTTCCCGGCCCGGTCGGCGCGCTGGGCGTGGACGATCGAGACGTCCGGGTTCAGCGCCGGCACCGCGGTGAGCCGTTCGCCGGTGAACGGGCAGGTGATCGGCTTGATCGTGTCCGTCTGCGCCGGCAGGTCGGTGCCCGTGTAGCCGCGCAGCACCGCGAACGGCAGGCCGGACGCGCCGGCGACGTACCGGTTCGCCATGCCCGCGTGGCTGTGCTCCTCGATCTCCAGCGGCACCGGCCAGTCGTGCTGGACGGCGTCGCGGAAGCGGTGCAGCGAACCGACTCCCGGGTTGCCACCCCAGGAAAAGATCAGCTTGCGCGCGCACCCGGCACCGATGAGCTGGTCGTACACGATGTCGGGGGTCATGCGCACGAGCGCCAGATCCCGGCGGCGCTGCCGGATGATCTCCTGCCCGGCCGCGACCGGGATGAGGTGCGTGAACCCTTCGAGCGCGACGGTGTCGCCGTCGTGCACCAGCCGGCCCACGGCCTCCTCCAGCGACAGCAGCTCCGCCACCACACCCTCCGCTCTGTTCGCATCACGCACACTCGTTCTGCAACCGAACATAGCACGGTGACCCGCGGACCGACCAGACGTCTTCCACCCAATGGATGACGCGCGCACGTCGAAACCGGCTTTCTCGCTGGGCAGCGAGAAAGCAGTGAGAGAAGCAGAACGGGCTCAGGCCGTCTCGGCGGCGTTCCGGATGTGCTCGTTGCGGAGCCGGATGAGCCGGGGCATGTACCAGCCGAGCACGGTCCGCTCGGCGACCGTCCCCAGCGGGCCGAGCGGGGCGGCGAAGTCGATGACGTCGCACATGACGGTGCCGCCGGCGCCGTCCGGCTCGAAGTGGTGGGCGTGGTGCCACCGCTCGAACGGGCCCGCGACCTGCTCGTCGACGAAGTAGCCGGGCGGCTCGCAGGCGCTGATGCGGGAGGTCATCCGCCAGCGCAGGCCGAAGTGCCGGGCCTGCCAGGTGACGGTGTCCCCGAGCTGCATCCGCCCCGAGGTGACGCCGCCGATCGCCCGCTCCCCGGAGCCGGCCATCGAGGCGGTGTGCACCTCGACCTCCAGCGAGAGTTCGAAGACGCGCCTCGGCGGCGCCGCGATGCCGGTGGTCACCTCGAAACGCGTCATGGGGCGACCCTACGGCGTGCCTACTCCTTGAGCCCGCTCGCCGCGATCCCGCGGACGATGAACCGCTGGGCGACCAGGAACATCGCGACCAGCGGCGCGATGGTGACGAGCGCGCCGGCGAACAGCGCCGGCAGGTTGACCGACTGCGCGGTCAGGAACGTCGAGAGCGCGATCTGCGCGGTCCACGACGACGGGTCCTGCCCGATCACCAGCGGCCACAGGAACGCGTTCCAGCTTTCGATGAACATCAGCGCGCCGAGCGAGGCGATCATGCTGCCCGAGTTCGGCAGGACCAGCCGCCGGTAGACGCCCAGGTAGCCCAGCCCGTCGAGCCGGCCCGCTTCTTCGAGCTCCACGGGGAACCGCAGGTAGAAGTTCCGGAAGAGGATCACGGTGAACGCGCTGAACAGGTTCGGCGCGATGATGCCCCATTCGGTGTTCACCCCGCCCAGGGAGCCGACGACGACGAACGTGGGCACGAACGTCACCGACTGCGGGATCATCAGCGTGACCAGCACGTAGGTGAACACCGCACGACGGCCCGGCACGTCGATCCGGGCCAGCGCGTACCCGGCCATCGAGCCGAACAGCGTGCCGACCGGGGCCGTCACCACCGCGACCAGGAACGAGTTCCACAGCGAGTGCGCCATCGGCACCGACGCGTCGGCGAACAGGTCGCCGAAGTTCACCCACGAGAGCGGGTCCGGCAGCCAGGACCAGTCCGGCGAGCTGACCTGCTGCCGCGTCATCAGCGCGTTGCGCAGCATGATGTAGAACGGCAGCAGGAAGATCACCGAAAGGACGGACGCGAGAACGTACTTCGGCGCCTTCCGGGAGACGGGGAGAACGGCCATCAGTCCTTCTTCCCGAAGCCGACGAACCGGCCCTGCAGCAGCGTGATCACGATGATGATCACCGTCAGCAGGAACGCGCCCGCCGAGCCGACGCCGTAGTTCTGGTCGCCGAGCGCGGAGTCGTAGAGGTAGACCAGCGGCGGCTTCACCGGCGCGGTCGCGGTGCCGGAAAGCCCGGTGCCGAACAGGTTGTAGAACTCGTCGAACGCCTGGAACGCCGCGATCAGGATGAGCAGCAGCACCGCCACCGACGTGTTCCGCAGCTGGGGCAGCGTGATGTAGCGGAACGCCTGCCACTTCGTCGTGCCGTCGAGCTCGCCGGCTTCGTACAGCGACGGCGGAATCGCCTGCAGTCCGGCCAGGAACAGGATCATGTACAGCCCGACCTGCAGCCACAGCCGCAGCGTCACCACCGCGACCCAGTACACCGGCGGGCTCGTCGTCGACAGCCACGGCACCGGGTCGGCGCCGAACAGCCCGCCGACGACGTTGGCGACGCCGGACGGGAGGCCGTTGAACAGCGCCATCTTCCACACCAGCGCCGCGACGACGTACGACACCGCGGCCGGGACGAGGAACACCGTCCGGAAGAACGCCTTGCCGCGCCGGATGCTGTTGATGAGCACCGCGAGACCGAGCGAAGCGACGAAGGTGATCGGGACGATGAAGACCGTGAAGATCGCGATCGTCGACAACGACGTCAGGAAGGCGTCGTCGCCGAGCAGGAACGCGTAGTTGCCGAAGCCGATCCAGTTCCCGAGCGTGATGGTGCCGCGGGCGTCGTTGAAGCTGAGCAGGAAGCTCCACGCGATGGCGACGTACTTGAACAGCCCGAGCCCGAGCACGACCGGCCCGGTGAGCACCGCGAACGCGCCGATCGCCCGCCAGTCGCGACGCCGCCTCTTCGCCGGCGCCACCGTGACCGCCGGAGCTTCCATCAGGGCCGTCATGCCAGCTGCTTGTCGACTTCGGCCTGTGCCTTCTTCGCCGCGTCGCCGAGCTCGGCGGCCGGATCGGCCTGACCGTTGGCGATCTTCGTCGCGGCCTGCAGGAACAGCGTCGCCGACGCCTTGTTCCACAGGCCCGAGTACGACTTGCCGTACTGCTGCGAGATCGTCACGGCGTCCTTCGCGGGACCGCTGGAGAACTCGGTCGTCCGCGCCGCGACCTCCTTGCGGGCCGGGATGTGGAAGCCGTACTTGACGCACCAGTCCTTCTGCAGGTCGGCGTTCTTGATCCACAGCCAGTCGATGTACTTCTTGACGGCGTCCAAGTTGGCCGACTTGGCGTTGGCCAGCTGGTACCAGCCGCCGACGCGCGCGACCTGCTTGCCGGCGTCCCCGAACTTCGGCCACGCGACGACGCCGAAGTCGTCGCCCAGCGCCTTCTTGATGTCCGGCAGCGACCACAGGCCGCCCCACTGCATGGCCGTGGCGCCTCCGGTGAACGCGCCGGGGTCGGACCAGTCGGTCGGGTAGCCCTGGAGCAGGCCGCCGGTGTCGTGCAGCTGCTTGAGGCCGCCGATCGCGGCGATCGCCTCGGGCGAAGCGAAGGCGACCTTCTTGCCGCTGCTGTCGAAGAAGTCGCCGCCGGACGACCAGAGCAGCAGCGTCGCCGCTTCGCCGACGCCGTCGGTGCCGACGTACAGGCCCTTCTGCTTGCCGTTGTTCAGCTTCCGCGTCGCTTCGAGGAGTTCGGCGAACGTCTGCGGCGGCTGGACGCCCGCGGCCTGCAGCGCGCTCTTGCGGTAGTACAGCATCATGACGTCGTCGATCATCTTGACGCCGTAGACCTTGCCCTCGACGGTGACGGTGTCCAGCGCGGCTGGACTGAAGTCGCCCTTGACCGGGCCGACAACGTCGTCGAGCGGCGCGAGCAGGCCGTTCTTGACGTTCTGGTACCGGAAGTCGCCCAGCTCGAACAGGTCCGGTGCCTGGGCGGTCAGCATCGCGGAGTTCAGCTTGGTCTCGTAGTCGCCGGCGATCCAGCTGACGTTGATCGCGATGTCCGGGTTGGCCTTGGTGAACTCCTGCGCGTACCGCTGGACGGCCTGCTGCGTCCCGGATTCGCCGTACGCGTGGTACCACTGCTGCAGCGTGACTTTCGCGCCGGAGGAGGCGTTCTTGTTCAACGGGTCCGAAGTGCAGCCCGCGAGGGCCGCTCCCCCGGCGAAGAGGACGGAACCGACCAGGAAGCTTCGGCGATTCATGGGGCTCACGGGGTCTCCTTAGACGCTGTCGGACACGAAAAGGCTCTGGACGGCGACGGCGGCGGCGCCCCGGGCCCACTCCTCGAACGGCAGTGGCCGGATGACCAGGCCGCACCGCGCGGCACTGCCGAACGCCTGGACCGCGAAGGTCCGGCGGATCTGCTCCTCGAACAGGTCGTAGGTGGCGACGCCCTCGCCGGACACCACCACCCGTTCCGGGCCGAACAGGTTGACCAGCGCGGCCAGCCCCAGCCCGATCGCGTGGCCCGCCCCGGCGAACACCTCCCGCAGCGGTTCGTCGCCGCCGCGGGCGCGCGTCACGGCGTCGTCCATCGACAACGTCGCTTCGCCGGTGACCTGCCGGGCGCGCGTCAGGATCGCTTCGGTGGACGCGATCGCCTCGACGCAGCCCTGGCCGCCGCAGTGGCAGGACGGTCCGCCGTCGGCGACCGGGACGTGCCCGATCTCGCCCGCGACGCCGTGCGCGCCGCGGACCAGGTCACCGTGCACGACGAGCGCGCTGCCGATCCCCGTCCCCACCGTGACCAGCGCGAACGACGACGCGCCGACGCCTTCGCCGAACCACTGCTCGGCGACCGCGAGGGCCTTGACGTCGTTCTCCAGCGTCGTCGTCAGGCCGGTGGCTTCGTCGAGCAGCTCGGCCAGCGGGACGTCCCGCCAGCCGAGGAACGGCGAATACCGGACGACGCCGGACGCGCGGTCGACGTCACCGGAGACCGCGACGCCGAGGCAGTAGGCGCGGTCGCGCAGATTGCCGGTGCCGTCGGGGGTGGTGCCGGACAGGAGCTCGCCGACGAGATCGGCCAGCGCGCGGACGACGTGGCCGGTGTCGTGGCTGCTCAACGCGTGGTGGGCGCTGGCCCGGACGTCGGCGCGCAGGTCGGTGACCACGCCGATCAGGTCGTCACCGGTGATCTTGACGCCGACGAAGTACTCGCGGTCGGGACGGATGGCCAGCGGGTTCGCGGGCCGGCCCGCGCCGGGCGCGGTGCGGCCTTCCGAGGCGAGCTCTTCGAGGTAGCCGGCTTCGATGAAGGGCCGGGCGGCCTTGGTGACCGCGGCGGAGGAGAGCCCGGTGCGGCGGGCGACGTCGACGCGGGAAACCGGCCCTTCGGTGAGGACCGTGGTGAACACGGTCGCGGCCGCGGGGCTGGTGATCGGCGCCCTTGCCGGTGCACTGCGAGGCATGGCCGGAAGGGTAGAGAGATTTAATTAACTTCGTCAAGAATTTATTTTTGCCCTGGTCAGCTCTACGCTGTCGGCCATGTCGCTCGTCGAACACGACCCCGCGCACCGGCTCTGGCTGCTGCGCACCCCCGACAGCTCGTACGCCTTCCGGCTGGACGAGGACGACCGGCCGCGGCACGTCCACTGGGGCTCGCCGCTGACGCTGGCCCAGGCCACGCAGGTCGCCGCGCGCCGCAACCCGGCCGACAGCAGCTTCGACGAGCCCGGCGACGACCGGCAGGAACTCCCGGCCGAGGGCGGTGCGTTCTTCGGCGTCGCGGCCCTCGCCGTGCGGTACGCGGACGGGACGTCGGCGCTCGAGTGGCGTTACGACGGCTTCGCACTCGAAGACGACGTGCTCGTCGTGCGGCTCGCCGACCGCCACTACCCGCTGGTGCTCGCCCTGCACTACCGCGTGCGCGGCGACGTCGTCGAACGCTGGACGTCGCTGCGGCACACCGGATCCGGCGAGCCGATCGCGTTGCTGCGCACCGATTCCGCGTCGTGGACGCTCCCCCGGCGCGACGGCGCACGGCTGACCCGGACGTCGGGGGCGTGGAGCGCCGAGTACGGCGTGCGGCGCGAACCGGTGCCGGTCGGCGAAACCACGCTCACCAGCCGCCGCGGCGCCTCCGGCCACCAGGTCAACCCGTGGGTGATGCTCGACGCGGGCGACGCGACGGAGACCGCCGGCGAGGTGTGGTCCTCGGCGCTGGCGTGGAGCGGGAGCTGGCGGATCACGGTGGAGCGCACGCACACCGGCCGCGTCACGTGGACCGGCGGGTTCGGGCACGAGCACGTCGCCTGGCGGCTGCAGCCGGGCGAAACGTGGGAGACGCCGGTGTTCGCCGGGCTCTACGCGGCCGACGGCTTCGGCGGGACCAGCCGGCGGTGGCACGCGTACGTCCGCGAGTTCGTCCAGCCGCACCCGGACGAGCTGCGGCCGATCGTCTACAACTCCTGGGAGGCCACGGGCTGGGACGTCGACGAGCGGACCGAAACTTCGCTCGCCGAGGCCGCCGCGAAGCTGGGCGCGGAACTGTTCGTCATGGACGACGGCTGGTTCGGCGCCCGCACCGGCGACACCGCCGGGCTGGGCGACTGGATCGCCAACGAACAGCGCTTCCCGCAGGGGCTGCGGCCGCTGGCCGACGCCGTGCACGCGCACGGGATGCAGTTCGGGCTGTGGGTCGAGCCGGAGATGGTCAACCCGGACAGCGACCTCTACCGCGCGCACCCGGACTGGGTGCTGCACATGGCGAACCGGTCACGCACGACGTTGCGCAACCAGCTCGTGCTGAACTTCGCGCGGCCGGACGTCGCGGACTGGGCGCACAAGTGGCTCGACCGGCTGGTCGGCGAGCACGGCATCGACTACCTCAAGTGGGACATGAACCGCGCGTTCACCGAGGCGGGCTGGCCCGAAGCGGGCCCGGACGCGCAGCGGCTGTGGGTCGGTCACGTGCGCGCGGTGTACGCGATATTGGACCGGCTGCGCGCCGACCACCCGGACCTGCGGATCCAGGGCTGCGCGGGCGGCGGCGGGCGCACCGACCTGGGCATCCTCGCGCGCACCGACGAGATCTGGGCGTCGGACAACACCGACGCCGCCGACCGGATCACCATCCAGCACGGCTACGGCCAGATCTACCCGGCCGGCACGATGTCCGCGTGGGTCACCGACAGCCCGAACCCGGCCACGCGCCGGGAAGCGCCGCTGAGCTTCCGGTTCCACGTGGCGATGGCGGGCGTGCTCGGCCTGGGCGGCGACCTGCCGCGCTGGACTCCGGCCGAACTCGCCGAAGCGGCGTCGCTCGTGGCGCTGTACAAGGAGATCCGGCCCGTGGTGCAGCACGGGGTGCTGTACCGGCTGGCGGATCCGGCGGTCTCGGCGCTGACGGCCGTGCAGTACGTGCTGGGTGACGACGTGGTCGTGCTCTTCTGGCGGCGGCCGACGGAGTTCGCGCGGCCGTTCACCCCGCCGCGGCTCGCAGGACTGGATCCGGCCGGGCTGTACCGCGATCAGGACGGCGTCGTGCACCACGGGGCCGTGCTGCTGAGCCACGGCCTCGACGTGCCGATGCCCGGCAGCGGGTACGCGAGTGCGGTGGTGCGGCTGACGCGCGTGGGCTGAATTGTCGGTGACATCCGGGGCTTCGCCCCAGGTCGGGGGCTCCGCCACCCGAACCCCCGAAAACGTCGGTGGCGTGGCCTAGTCTGTCGTCGTGGCCAAGATCGCGGTGACCCGATGGATTCCCGACGACGCGGTGAAGCTCCTCGCCGAGGCAGGCGATGTGGAGGTCTCCCCCGCCGATCGTCCGCTGACGCCTGCCGAACTGCACGAGTTCGTGGCCGGGGCGTCGGCCGTCGTCGGCATGCTGCACGACCGGCTCGACGGTGCGCTGGCCGACGCCGCCGGCCCCGGGCTGAAGGTGGTCGCGAACGTGGCCGTGGGGTACGATAACGTCGACGTCCCGGCGCTGGCCCGGCGCGGGATCGTCGTCACCAACACCCCGGGCGTGCTCACCGACGCCACCGCCGACCTCGCCTTCGGCCTGCTGCTGGCCGTCACGCGGCGGATCGGCGAGGGCGAACGGCTGCTGCGCTCGCGCACGCCGTGGTCGTTCCACCTCGGGTTCCTGCTCGGTTCCGGGCTGCAGGGCAAGACGCTCGGCATCGTCGGGTTCGGGCAGATCGGGCGGGCGATGGCGAACCGGGCGTCGGCGTTCGGGATGCCGATCGTCTACTCAGGACGGTCGAAGCAGGACACGGACGCCGAATACGTGTCGTTCGAGGAACTCCTGGCGCGCTCGGACGTCGTTTCACTGCACTGCCCGCTGACGCCCGAGACGCGGCACCTCATCGACGCCGCCGCGTTGCGCGCCATGAAGCCCGGCGCGTACCTGGTGAACACGACCCGCGGCCCGGTGGTCGACGAAGCCGCGCTGGCCGACGCGCTGGAAGCCGGGGAGATCGCCGGCGCGGCGCTCGACGTGTTCGAGAAGGAGCCCGACGTCGAACCGCGGCTGCTCGGCCGGGACGACGTGGTGCTGAGCCCGCACCTGGGGTCGGCCACGGTCGAGACGCGCACCGCGATGGCCGTGCTGGCCGCGCGCAACGTCGCGGCGGTGCTTGCCGGGCGTCCCCCGCTGACGGAGGTGAAGCCGTGACCAGGGTCGTCATCGCGCCGGACAAGTTCAAGGGCAGCCTCACGGCGGTCGAGGCCGCGGAGGCGATCGCGCTCGGGGTGCGGGATGCGTTGCCGGACGCGGACATCGTCACCTGCCCGGTGGCCGACGGCGGCGAAGGCACGCTGGACGTCCTGGAAGCGGCGGGCGCGCGGATCGTGCGGCTGACGGTCCGCGGGCCGCTCGAGGAATCCGTGCACGCGCGGTACGCCGTGCTGGACGGCACGGCGTACGTCGAATCGGCGCGGGCGTGCGGCATCGAATTCGTCGACCCTTCGCCGGCCACGGCACTGGCCGCGCACACGTGGGGCGTCGGCGAACTGCTGGCGGACGCGCTGATCCACGGCGCGAAGCGGCTGGTGCTGACGGTCGGCGGCACGGCCAGCACGGACGGCGGCGCCGGGATGCTCGGCGCGCTCGGCGCGGGGGTACTGGACGCGTTCGGCGCACCGGTCGGCCTGGGCGGCGGGACGTTGGGGCGGGTGGCCTCGGCCGAGCTCGCCCCGGTGCGGGAACGCCTGGACGGCGTGCGGGTGGCGGTGGCGACCGACGTGACGAACCCGTTGCTGGGCCCGGAAGGCGCGGCAGCGGTGTTCGGGCCGCAGAAGGGCGCGGGGCCGGCGGAAGTGGCGGCGCTCGACGAAGCGCTGGGGCGATGGGCGCACGCGTTGCAGGTGGGTGGCGCACCGGACGTGACACGGGTGCCGGGGGCCGGAGCGGGCGGCGGGGTCGCGGCCGCGGCGATCGCTCTCGGCGCTCGGGTGGAGTCCGGGTTCGATCTCATCGCCGGGTTGACGGGGGTCGATCGGGCACTGGCGGGCGCGGACCTGGTGATCACCGGCGAGGGGTCGCTGGACGAGCAGAGCCTCAACGGCAAGGCACCGGCGGGGATCGCCGAGCGGGCTCGCGGGATTCCGTTGCTGGTGCTGGCCGGGCGGATCCAGCTCGATGCGGCGGGATTGGCGCGGCTGGGGGTGGTGGGGAGCAGCGCGTTGATCGACCACGCGCCTTCGCTGGACTACGCGCGCGCTCATGCGGCGGAACTGCTGCGGGAACGGGCGGCGGCATTGGTGCGCGCCTGGCGGGAGGGGTGAAGACGGCACACGATTCGTTCAGGGCCGAGTTGAGGCGATAAGGCGCCGGTCGTGGCGCGCGGCGGCGACCAAGCGGGGCGCTGCCGGGTCGAGCAGCCCAAGCCGGGCGGCGCAAGCCGTGGCGCGCAGCGGATTCACCGCGGGCTGGCCCGCCGGCCGCCGGCGGACGGGCCTGCCGCACCCGATGGCGAAAGGCCCGTCCGCTGGGGTCAGCTGGTGTGCTGGGGCAGCACGGCGAACGCCACACCGCCCGCTTCGTCCTCCTGGACGTCCAGCACCTTGTCGTCGAGCAGGGCCGCCGCCTGGGGCTCGAGGAAGACCTTCGGGCCCTCCTCCGCTCCCAGCACGCTGTCGCCCTCTGCCGGTTCGGGGGCCACCGACAGGGCCAGCTGGGCGCTTTCCCCGTCGGCGTTCTGGACCGCCAGGCGCAGCCCGGCGTCACCCTCTCCCTGGCTCGTCAGTGCGGTGATCGCCTCGGCGGCGGCTTCGGTCACGGTCAGCATCTTCGGCCTTCCCTTCGTCGCGGTCCGATGCACTGGTGCCCCACGCTAGGGGCGCCCGAACGGGTGTGCAGGCTGAGCGGATCAGCCCTCCCGGGACGCGCGGATGGCGTCGGCCACCGACTCGCCCGCGTAGATCGCCTGTTCGCCCCGGTCCGGGCCGGTGTGCCGCTGCGGCACCGTGTCCTCCGGGACCACCGGCTCGAAGTCCGCCGGGGCGTCCTCGATCGTCTCGTCGAGCTCCGCCGCCGGCGTCGCCGCGAGCGGGCGGTCCGGGATCGGCTCCGGCTCGGTGTCCGGCACCTCTTCGGACAGGCGCAGCGCCATCGGCTCGCCTTCGCGGATCTCCCGCGGCGTCGTGCCGAAGCGGTTCGCCGCACTCCAGTGCTCGGGCGGCTCGATGCCCTTTTCGAGCGGGTCCACGCGCAGCTCGTCCTCGTCCAGCGCCTCGCTGGGGCTCAGGCTTTGCGGTTCGGCCGAGTCACGGTCACTCACAGGTGTCTCCTGGCGTCGGAAGTGTCGTCGCCGGTGACCTACCCCGCCGGTCGGGGCCGCGAAACCCCCACGGTGTCATGGGGATCACATTTCTTCAACGGGTTTAACACATTCACAAGATTGTGAACGCAGGGTACGTTGGGATCATGGCCACCACCAGGTGCGCACCGGATCGCCGGCTGCTCGCCACCGACCCGGACCGCCACCACGAGCTCGGCACGCACGCCGCGTGGTACGTGGTGGCCGGCGTGGTCACGACCGGCGTCCAGGCCGCCCTGTTCCTCCTGCTGCGTGACGAGCTCGGTGCCCAGATCGCGAACCTGGTCGCGATCGCGCTCACCACGGTCGGCAACACCGAGTTCCACCGCCGGGTCACCTTCGCCGGCCGGCGCAGCAACGCCGGGAAGCGGCACCTGCAGGACCTGCTCACGTTCGCCTTCTACGCCGGGTACGGCTCGGCCGTGCTCGCGGTCCTCGACGCCGTCGTCGACCGGCCGACGTCGTGGGAGGAGACCGGCACGCTCCTGCTGGCCAGCCTGGTCGGCGGCTTCGTGCGGTTCGCCGTGCTGCGCTGGTGGGTCTTCGCGCACCAGACCGAACCCGCCGCGGCCACGCCCGCCGCCTGACACCGGCGGCCGCACCGGCCACGCCGGCCGACGCCGACGAACTCCTCCGCCGCGCCGACCCCGCCGCAAACCGGACGACGCGCCCCGAGACTCGCCCGCCGCGCCGGGCCGCACGAACCCCCTACGCCGCGCCCGCAAACCAGCCGCCGCGCCCACGGGACTCGCCCGCCGCGCCGGACGCCCCCCTCCGCCGACCCGCCCGTCCTGCATCGAACGGCCGCCGCCGCGGACACCGGCTAGCGTGCGGGCGTGGCCCCGGACGACATCAAGCCCCATGCGGGCGGCACCGAACCGGACTACCGGTTCACGCTGGCCAACGAACGTACCTTCCTCGCCTGGCTCCGCACCGCCCTCGGGCTGCTCGCGGGCGGCGTGGCCGTGCACCAGCTGGTGCCGTCGCCTGCCGGTGCCAGCGCCGTGCTCGCCGGGCTGTGCGTCCTGCTCGCCGGGGTGCTCGCCGCGACCGCCTACCCGCGGTGGCGGCGCGTTCAGATCGCCATGCGGGCCGGGGAACCGCTGCCGCCGAGCCGGCTGATCCTGGTGCTGACCGGCGGGCTGCTGGTGCTCATCGTCGCCGCGGCCGTGTTGCTGGTGGTCTCGTGAGGGACACGAACTCGCAGCGGACGGTGACGACCGGGGACGGCCGCTCCGGCGCGCGGTATACCTGGCAGGACCGCCCGGCCGCCGCGGCCGGCCCGGGACGTCAGCCGCGAATACCGCTGGTTCGCGATTATCGCGACGTCATAAGTACCGTCACGACCCCGCGGAATCGCCCGTGACCACCCCCGCAGGGGCCCAGGCCGAACGCACCGGGCTCGCCTGGCGACGGACCGCACTGGCCTCCGCCGCCTGCACCGTGCTGCTCCTTCACTCGGCCGCGCAGCACCACTGGGGCCTCGGTCTCATCCCCGTGCTGCTCTCCGCCGTTACATCTGCCCTGCTCGCGGCCGTCGGAGCGCGGCGGGAACGCGCCCTGCGCGCCCCCGAACCCGGCCCGCCGAGCCCCGCACTGCCCGCGATCGCGTCGCTCGCCGTGACCGCGACTGCCGCCTCCGTGCTCATCCTCCACTGACGAGTGAAGTCGGCACATCCTGAAACCGATTAATCGCAATGTGCGGCGCCTGGTCGCGGGAACATCACGGTCGCTCCTGCTAACGGGGTATTGGTCGTTGAAATCTGGACTGACTCGGGTGGAGGTGCTTACGATTACCCAGCGTCGCACGGAGCGCAGATCGGCCCGGATCTCTCGGAGCATCTGCGATGGAACAGTTACGGAGTGTTGAACCCCCGGCAAGCGACGGTCGAGGGTCGGCCGGGGAGACGACCATGACAGCACCGCCGAGGACCACCGAGGAATCCGCTTCCGCGCTTCGCGATTATCGGACTCCCGAGCATCTGCCCCGCCCGAGCGGGCGGCTCACCAAGGAGGATCTCGATCCCCTGGTGAAGGACGCGGGCGGGGGCAACCCGGCCGCCATCCACTCCCTGCTCCAGATGATCGAGCCGGTGGTGGTCCGCTACTGCCGCGCGCGGATGGGCGGGCGCGACCTGTCCTACCTCTCGGCCGACGACGTCGCCCAGGAAGTCTGCCTCGCCGTCCTCAAGGCCCTGCCCGACTACCAGGACCGCGGCGGCTCCTTCCTCTACCTCGTCCACGCGATCGCCGCGAACAAGGTCGCCGACGCCTACCGCGCCGTCGCCCGCGACCGCTCCGAGCCCGTTCCCGAGCTCCCCGAGCGCCCGCTGGTCGCCGGCAACGAGCCCGAAAGCCACGCCCTGCACCTGGACCTCGGCGCCCGGCTGGGCAAGCTGCTCGCCTCGCTGCCGCGCGTGCAGCAGGAGATCCTGACCCTGCGCATCGCCGTCGGCTTCTCGGCCACCGAAACCGCCGAAGCGCTCGGGATCTCCCCGGGCAACGTCCGCGTGACGCAGCACCGGGCCCTCACCCGGCTGCGCGGCATGATCCACGACGACGAGTTCTGACAGACCACCTCAAGCGGCGGGCGGGGACACCCTTTCACCCCCTGGACGGGGTGTCCCCGCTCGCATCCAAGCCGTAGGCCGTGCGGGCGTTGTGTTCGAACACCGCCAGGCGTTCCGCGTCCGACAGCGAGCCCGTCAGGGCGATCGCCGCGTCCAGGACCACCTCGTAGGACGCCGCCAGTTCGCAGACCGGCCAGTCGGAGCCGTACATCAGCCGGTCCGGGCCGAACACGTCCAGCACGTGGTCGACGTACCGGCGCAGGTGGCCGACCTCCCACGCCGACCAGTCGGCCTCGGTGACCAGCCCGGACAGCTTGCACACCACGTTCTCGCGCGCGGCCAGCGCGGCCACGCCGGACGCCCACGGCTCCCACTCCCCCGTCGCGATCGGGGGCTTCGCCGCGTGGTCGAGGACCAGGCGCAGCTCCGGCAGGCGCAACGCGACTTCGGTCGCCGCGGGCAGCTGGGGCGACCGGACCAGCAGGTCGAACGCCAGGCCCGCCGCCGCCACCGTGCTGAGCCCGGCCAGCACCGCGGGACGCAGCAGCCAGTCCTCGTCCGGTTCGGTCTCCACCTGGTGCCGGAGCCCCACCAGCGGCCCCAGCCCGGCCAGCTCGGCCAGCCGGTCGGCGATGTCCGGGGCCGCCAGGTCCACCCAGCCGACCACGCCCGCGATCACCGGTTCGGCCGCTGCCGTCGCGAGGAACTCTTCGGTTTCCGTCGCCGACGACACCGTCTGGACCAGGATCGTCGCGTGCACCCCGGCCGCCTTGGTCACCGCGCGCAGGTCGTCGACGGTGTACGGGCGGCGGATCGGGTCGAGCGCGTCCCCCGCCATCCACGGGTACTCGCGCCGCGACGGGTCCCACAGGTGGTGGTGCGCGTCGATCATGAGACTCCTTCGGTGATGACGACGTCGGCGCGCAGCAGGCCCGCGTCGACGAGCTCGGTCCACAGTTGCGGCGGCACGGCGGCCCGCGCGCGCCGCGCGTTGACCCCGACCTGCTCCGGATCATGCGCGCCGACGACCACCGACGCCACCGCGGGATGCGCCATCGGCAGGGCCAGCGCCGCTTCCGGCAGCTCGACGCCGTGCCGCGCGCAGACTTCGGCGATGCGCCGCGCCCGCTCGACCAGCTCCGGCGGCGCCTCGGCGTAGTCGTAGACGTGCCCCGGCTCGGCCGTCGCCAGGATGCCGCCGTTGAACGCGCCGCCGACGACCACCGTGACGCCGCGGTCGGCGCACAGCGGGAACAGCTCGTCCAGCGCCGGCTGGCCGAGCAGCGTGTAGCGGCCGGCCACGAGCAGGATGTCGAGGTCGGTGCGGCGGACGAACTCGGCGGGCATCCGCGTCTGGTTCATGCCGGCGCCGAACGCGCCGATCACGCCCTGCTCCCGCAGTTCGCGCAGCGCCGGGAAGGCGCCGCGCAGGGCTTCGTCGAAGTGGTCGTCGGGGTCGTGGACGTAGACGATGTCGACGCGGTCGAGCCCGAGCCGGGTCAGGCTCTCCTCGAACGACCGCAGGACGCCGTCGCGGCTGAAGTCCCACCGGCGCTTGTACGCGGCCGGGACGACGAAGCCTTCGTCGTCCCGCTCGCCGGCGCCGTCCGGGTTCGGCTCGAGCACGCGCCCGACCTTCGTGGAGAGCACGTACTCCGCACGCGGGAACGCGCGCAGTGCCGCACCGAGCCGGATCTCGGACAGGCCGAGGCCGTAGTGCGGTGCGGTGTCGAAGTACCGGATGCCCTCGTCCCACGCGCGGCGCACGGTCGCGGCCGCCGTCTCGTCGCTGATCGCGTGGTAGAGGTTGCCCAGCTGCGCGCAGCCGAGACCGAGCGGGGAGAGGGGGAGTTCCAACGCCGTCACTCCTTTTCCGGCAGTTCCCAGACCAGCCCGATGCCGCTGTCGCCGCCGGAGTAGTCGTCTTCGACGGCCAGCAGCTCGGCCATCCTGGCCTGCCACGGGACGTTCGCGGGGTGGTCCCGCAACGCTGCCCGCATCGCCGCGTAGTCGTCCACTTCGACGACGTGGAAGAGGTCGAGACCGTTACGCCAGATCCGCCACGTCCGCACGCCGGCTTCGCGCAACGCCGTGTCGAGCTCGGGCGGGATGACCGCGTGGACGGACTCGTACTCGGCCTCCTTGCCCGGTTTGAGCCGGGTGTGCAGGGCCACTCTTTGAGGTGCGGGCTGGTGGGTCATCACCACTCCTTCGCCGGAACATGGCACGCTGGGGTGGAACACGAAACATCCGAGGTCTGTTGCAGGGAAGGGCGGACACGATGCCCGTCACCGATGTCGCGATCGACAAGATCAAGGACATGATCATCTCCGGGGAGCTCGCCCCGGGCGACCGGCTGCCCAAGGAGGCCGAGCTGGCCCAGCGGCTCGGGCTGTCGCGCAGTTCCCTGCGGGAGGCCGTGAAGGCGTTGTGCCTGATCCGCGTGCTGGACGTCCGGCAGGGCGACGGCACGTACGTCACCAGCCTCGAGCCCAACCTGCTGCTCGACGCCATGACGTTCGTGGTCGACTTCCACCGCGACGACACCGTCCTCGACTTCCTGGCCGTGCGCCGCATCCTGGAGCCCGCCGCGACCGCGCTGGCCGCGCTGCACATGAGCGACGACGACATCACCGAGCTGGGCACGCTGCTCAGCGAGCTGGAGGACTCGCCGACCGTGGAGGCGCTGGTCGCCAACGACCTGCAGTTCCACCGCAAGATCGCCGACGGGTCCGGCAACCCCGTGCTCTGCTCGCTGCTCGACAGCCTGTCCGGGCCGACCGCCCGCGCCCGGATCTGGCGCGGCCTCACGCAGGAGGGCGCGGTCGCGAAGACCCGCGAACAGCACACGGCGATCTACGAGGCCATCGCCGCGCGCGAGCCGGAACTGGCCCGCTCGTGGGCGACCGTGCACGTCGCGGGCGTGGAGCAGTGGCTGCGCAACGCGCTCGGCACCGCGGACGACCCGACGGTGCCCGACTCGGACGCCGAGCCGGCCGCGGAAGCCTCGTAGCACCACACCCACCTCCCCGCGGTCGTGGGGGGGGTTGGGGGGTGTGGACCCCCGGGGCCCCCACGAACAGACCCCCGCGCCACGCGACCTAGGGGCAGTACACGGGGGGGGGGCGGGGGTGGGGGTGT
>NZ_JBFBBT010000004.1:0-365683 GCF_040682815.1 Amycolatopsis sp. NPDC051102 | reverse complement strand
GCCCCGCCGGGCCCCTCCGCGCCCGCCGCGCCGGCCGGGTACCCCTCTTAGCCCCACCCCCCCCCCCCCGCGGTCGTGAGTGGTAAGGCGGGTTCTCACCCGCGTTACCACTCACGACGAGCCGCGGCAGACTCGGAACGTCGGACCTTCACCGGGCGTGCGTCAGGTCTGGGGCTTTCCGCCCGCGTACCGGGCGATGATCAGCGCGACCAGGATGATGGCGCCGTAGATCGCGCCCTGCCACTCCGCCGTGACGTGCGCGTAGTTGAGCAGGCTCGACACCGACGACAGCAGCAGGACGCCGGTCAGCGCGCCGACCAGCGTGCCCTTGCCGCCGTCGAGCGAGACACCGCCGATCACCGCCGCCGCGAACACCTGCAGGATCATGCCGGATCCCTGGTTCGCGCCCAAGGCCCCGACGTATCCGGTGTAGGCAAGACCCCCGATTGCCGCAAGGATCCCGGCGACGACGAACACCGCCCACGCGATCCGGTCGACGCGCACACCCGCGGCTCGCGCGGCTTCGCGGTTGCCGCCGATGGCGTACAACGCCCGGCCGACGCGGTGGTAGCGCAGCACCCAGCCGGCCACGGCGAACAGCAGCGCCGCGAGCCACACCGACATCGGCAGCCCGGCGAACGTCGTCGTCGCCAGGTCGGTGAACGAGTCGGGCAGGTTGAACAGCGTCTTGCCCTTGGTCGAGCCGACCTGGACGCCGCGCAGCACGGTGAGCATGGCCAGGGTGACGATGAAGGCGTTCAGCTTCAGCTTCACGATCAGGAAGCCGTTGACGAACCCCACCAGCGCCCCGCACAGCGGGATCACCAGCAGGCCGATCGCGGCGGGCAGCTCGACGCCGAAGCCGGCCGACGCCGCGGGGATCACGACCATCGCGCCGAGCGCGGGCGCCAGGCCCATCGTCGATTCCAGCGACAGGTCGAACTTCCCGGTGATCAGCACCAGCGACTCGCCCAGCACGACCAGCGACAGCGCGGCCGACGCGGTCAGGATGCTGACGATGTTGCTCCAGCCGACGAACGTGTCGTCGACCAGGCCGCCGATGACGAACACCACGACCAGTGCGGGCAGCAGGGCGAGTTCGCGCAGCCAGACGGCTTTCCGGCGACGTGGGGGCGCCGGCAGCGAAGTCTGCGGAGAGGTCATCACGTCGGTCACGAAAGCTCGACTCCTTCGATGTCGGCCACGAGGTCGCCGTCGGACCACCCGGCCTGGTGTTCGGCGACGACGGCCCCGGCGCGCAGCACCAGGACCCGGTCGCTCAGGCGCAGGTCGTCCAGCTCGTCGCTGACGATCAGCACCGCCTTGCCCTCGGCGCGCACCCGGTCGACGACCGCGAGCAGCGCCTCCTTCGACTTCACGTCCACGCCGGCGGTCGGATTGATCAGCACGACCACCCGCGGATCGCTGAGCAACGCCCGCGCCAGCACGACTTTCTGCTGGTTGCCGCCCGACAGGTCGGACACCGGCTGCTCGGCGCCGGCGGCCACGATGTCGTAGTCCTGCAACGCCTGCGTCGCCTTCGCGTGCCGCGTGGACGGGGACGCGATCCCGCCGCGGCCCAGTTTGTCCAAAATGGACATCGTTGCGTTGTCGGCGATCGAGTGCGCCAGCACCAGACCTTCGTGGTGCCGGTCGCGCGGCACGCAGCCGATCCCGGCTCGCAGCGCCGCCGGGATGTCACCCGGCCGCAGCGGCGAGCCGTCGACGCGGATCGTGCCCGCGGACGGCGTCCGCAGGCCGTAGACCGTCTCGGCGACCTGGTGCTTCCCGCTGGCGTTGCTGCCCGCGAGCCCGACGACCTCGCCCCGGCGCAGCCGGAACGAGACGTCGCGGAAGCCGTCGCCGGACAACCCGTCCACCGAAAGGATCTCCGCGGCGTCCGCTTCGAGCGACTCCCGGGAGGCGGCGTCGCGGATCGAGAGGCCGCCCGGCTCGCCGGTCATCGCGTCGACGAGTTCCGCGCGACCCACCTCGGACACCGGCGCGGTCAGCACGTGCTTCGCGTCGCGCAGCACGGTGACGGCCTGGCAGACCTCGTACACCTCGTGCAGGTGGTGCGAGATGAACAGGAACGTCACCCCGCCCGCCTGCATCTGGCGCATCCGCTCGAAGAGCCGCTCGATGGCCTGGCTGTCCAGCTGCGCGGTCGGCTCGTCGAGGACGATGAACCGGGCGCCGTAGGACAGCGCGCGGGCGATCTCGACGAACTGCCGGTCCTCCACCGAGAGGTCCCCGGCCGGGGTGTCGACGTCGACGTGGACGTCCCACGAGTCGAGCAGCTCGCGCGCCTTGCGCCGCAAGGACTTCCAGCCGATCGAGAACCCGCCGCCGGCCTGCCGGTTGAGGAACAGGTTCTCGGCCACGGTGAGCTGCGGGACGACCATCGCGTGCTGGTACACGCAGGCCACGCGCGCCTTCCAGTCGTCCTGCCTGGTCAGGGGCGGGGCCGGCACCCCGGCGAACTCGACGTGCCCGGTGTCCGTGGCGGACAGGCCGGTGAGGATGGAGACGAGCGTCGACTTGCCGGCCCCGTTGCGCCCGACGAGCGCGTGCGACTCGCCGGGGTGCACGGTGAGGCTGACGTCGTGGAGCGCCACGGTGGGGCCGTAGCGCTTCCCGACTCCTACGGCGCTGACCACCGGGACGGCGGATTCGCCGGCGGGCAGCGCGGTCACAGGTTGTTCCCCCACAGGGCCTTGTCGTCCACGTTGTCCTTGGTGATGACGGGCGCGGGCAGCTGGTCCTCGAGGATGCCGGGGCTGATCTCGACGATGGTGCTGCCGTGGTCGGTCGGGCCCGGCTTGAACGTCTCGCCCGCCATGGCCTTCTTCAGCCAGTACAGGCCGTACTTCGCGTACGCGTCGGCCGGCTGCGACACGGTGGCGTCCAGCTCGCCGGCGCGGATCGCGGCCAGCTCCTGCGGGATGCCGTCGTTGGACACGAGCACGATGTGCTTCGGGTCGCCGACCGGGAAGAACAGGTTCTTGCGCTTGAGCGCCTGCTCGGTCGGGGCCAGGTAGACGCCGCCGGCCTGCATGTAAACGCCCTTGATGTCCGGGTTCGCGGTCAGCATGCTGTCCAGGCCGGAGGACGCCTTGTCGGCCTTCCACTCGGCCGGGATCTCCAGCACCTGGATGCCCGGGTACTTGGACTTCATGCAGTCGCGGAAGGCTTCCGAGCGGTCGCGGCCGTTGACCGAAGCCAGGTCACCCATGATCTGCACGACCTTGCCGGACTTGACCTTCTGCCCGATCGCGTCGCACGCCTTGGTGCCGTATGCCTTGTTGTCGGCCCGCACGACCATGGCGACCTTGCCGCTCTCGGGAGCGACGTCGACCGCGACGACCGGGACGCCCTTGTTCTCGGCCTGCTTGAGCCCGGCGACGATGGCGGCCGAGTCCAGCGGCGTCACGACCAGGCCCTTGACTCCCTGGTTGAGGAAGGTGCCGATGTCGGTGATCAGCTTCGCGGGGTCGCTGTCGGCGTTGACCGTCGGGAGGACGTCGACGCCCTCCTCCTTGGCCATCTTCGGCACGTAGTTGTTGTAGGCCTGCCAGAACGGCGAGGTCAGCAGCGGCAGCGTCGCGCCCACCTTGCCGCCGGGGTTGCCGCCACCCGCCGCGGGCGCGGAAGCATTGTCCTTCGTGGACCCGCAAGCGGTCAGAACCAGACCGCAGACGGCGGCCGTGGCGGCCACCGTGATCACCCTGTTGCGCACCGCATCCTCCTTGATGACAGCGGAAAGTCTTATCGGGGTTGAACTGGGCCGCGAGGACGCAGGCCGTACATGCCACCGTCGACCGCGAGCGCGGTGCCGGTGGTCGAGGCGGAAAGGGGGCTGGCGAGGTAGACGATGGCGTTCGCGACCTCGTCCGCGGTGACCAGCCTGCCCATGGGCTGGCGGGCGGCGAGCGCCGCGCGTTCGGCCGCCGGGTCGTCGGCGGCGTCGAGCAGCCGGCCCACCCACGGGGTGTCCGCCGTGCCCGGGCACACGCAGTTGACGCGGATCCGGTCGGGCAGGTGGTCGGTCGCCATGGCCAGGGTCAGCGAGAGCACCGCGCCCTTGCTGGCCGAATACAGCGCGCGGTTGGGCAGGCCGGCCCAGGCCGCGATGGAGCAGGTGTTGACGATCGCCGCGGACGGCGAGTTCTTCAGGTGCGGCAGCGCGGCGCGGGCGAGCCGGACCATGCCGAGGACGTTGACGTCGAGCACGCGGTGCCATTCGTCGTCGTCGTTGGCCGTGACGTCGCCTTGCGCGCCGATGCCGGCGTTGTTGACGAGGATGTCGAGACGCCCGAAGCGCTCTATGACAGCGTCGATCGCCGCGCGCACTTCGTCGTCGGAGGAGACGTCGCAGCGGAAGCCGTCGTCGCCCGGTTTGAGGTCGAGCACCGCCACCTGCGCGCCGCGCTCGGCCAGCAGGGTGGCGGCGGCGTGGCCGATGCCCGAGGCGCCTCCGGTGACGGCGGCCACCAGGCCCTCGAATTCACTCACTTGCGGTCTCCGTCCACTCGGGACCGTCCGGGAACCGGAACCGGCGCAGCGTGGCGTCGTGCATGCGCGCGGAGAACCCGGGGGCGGTCGGGGCGAGGTAGCGGCCGCGCTCGACGACGGCCGGGTCGGTGAAGTGCTCGTGCAGGTGGTCGACCCACTCGATCGAGCGGTCGGTGTCGGTGCCGGACACCGCCACGAAGTCGAACATCGACAGGTGCCGCACGAGCTCGCAGAGCCCGACCCCGCCGGCGTGCGGGCACACCGGGACGCCGAACTTGGCGGCCAGCAGCAGGATCGCCAGGTTCTCGTTGAACCCGCCGACGCGGGCGGCGTCCAGCTGCAGCACCGAAATCGCGTCCGCCTGCAGCAGCTGCTTGAAGACCACGCGGTTCTGGACGTGCTCGCCGGTCGCGACGCGGATGGGCGCAAGCGCTTTCGCGATGGCCGCGTGCCCGAGGATGTCGTCCGGGGAGGTCGGCTCCTCGATCCAGTACGGGTCGTAGGGCGCCAGCGCGGTCATCCAGGTGACCGCGGCCGAGACGTCCCAGCGCTGGTTGGCGTCGACGGCGATCCGGACGTCCTGGCCGACGGTCTCCCGGGCCAGCTTCATCCGGCGGACGTCGTCCTCGAGGTTCCCGCCGACCTTCAGCTTGATCATCTCGAAGCCGTCGGCAACGGCCTGCTCGGCCAGCCGCACGAGCTTCGCGTCCGCGTACCCGAGCCAGCCGGGCGACGTGCTGTAGGCGCGGTAGCCCCTGGCCTCCAGGTGCTTCGTGCGTTCGGCGCGGCCGGGTTCGGCCGCGCGCAGGATCTCCAGGGCCTCGGCTTCGGTGAGGGCGTCGCTCAGGTACCGGAAGTCCACGAGCGACACGAGCTCTTCGGGGGTCATCCGGGCCGCGAACTGCCAGACCGGCAGGCCGGCGCGGCGCGCGGCGAGGTCCCAGGCGGCGTTGACCACCGCGCCGACGGCCATGTGCGCGACGCCCTTTTCCGGGCCCAGCCAGCGGAACTGCGAGTCGCCGACGAGCGTGCGGGACAGGTCGCCGAGCGCGGCCGCGTCCTCCGGGACCTCCCGGCCGACGACGTGCGGGGCCAGCGCGCGGATCGCGGCGGCCTGGACGTCGTTGCCGCGGCCGATGGTGAAGGCCAGGCCGTAGCCGTCCGGGCCGCCGTCGGCGTGCAGGACGACGTAGGCGGCGGAGTAGTCCGGGTCGGGGTTCATGGCGTCCGAGCCGTCGAGCTCCCGGGAGGTGGGGAACCGGACGTCCAGCACCTCCATGCCGATGATCTTCGCCATGGTCAGGCCTGCCTCGCGGTCTGGCGCTGCCGGCCGAGCCCGTCGATCTCGAGCTCGATGACGTCGCCGTCGCGCAGGTAGGGCTTCGGGTCGGGCTGCCCGAGGGCGACCCCTTCCGGGGTGCCGGTGTTGATCAGGTCGCCGGGCCGCAGCACCATCACCTGGCTCAGGTGGTGGACGATCTCGGCCACCGTGAAGATCATGTCCTTGGTGGAGGAGTCCTGCCGCTTCTCGCCGTTGACCCACAGCCGCAGGCCGAGGTCCTGCGGGTCGGGCACTTCGGCCGCCGGGACCAGGGCCGGGCCGAGCGGGTTGAAGTTCTCGCAGGACTTGCCCTTGTCCCACTGGGCGGTGCGGAACTGCAGGTCGCGCTCGGAGACGTCGTTCGAGACGACGTAACCGGCGACGTAGCCGAGGGCCTCGTCGACGCTCTCGAGGTAGCGGGCGGTCTTGCCGATGACGACGCCGAGCTCGACCTCCCAGTCGGTGGCGGCCGACCCGCGCGGGATGAGGACGTCGTCGCCGGGGCCGACCACGACGTCCGGCGCCTTCATGAACACGACCGGCTCGGTGGGCGGCGTCGCGCCGGTTTCCTCGGCGTGCCGGCGGTAGTTCATGCCGATGCAGACGACCTTGCCGGGCTGGGCGACCGGCGCGCCGACGCGCAGGCCGGTCTCCGAAGCCGCCGGC
Source organism: Amycolatopsis sp. NPDC051102 (assembly GCF_040682815.1). Classification (NCBI taxonomy): domain Bacteria; kingdom Bacillati; phylum Actinomycetota; class Actinomycetes; order Pseudonocardiales; family Pseudonocardiaceae; genus Amycolatopsis; species Amycolatopsis sp. NPDC051102. The sequence continues at coordinate 359,181 of NZ_JBFBBT010000004.1, read as the reverse complement.
AGCTCCCCGGCCGCCAGCGCGGCGGCCACCCGCGCGATCCCGTCCGCGGCGAGGAAGCCGCCGTCGATGTCAGCGGTCAGCCCGCCCAGCTCGTAGGTCGTGCCGTCGTCGGCACGCACGAACGGACGCTCACTTCCCGGCTCCCCGAGGCGCACAAGCTGCACGGATATTCCCTTCACCCACCTGACCAGACATCCGATGTATATCGCAGTCGTGACCGGCGATCTAGAGCCATCGCCGAAACGGTTGCAAAATTGGTCGGATCAGTATCGGTTCACGGGCGGGATGACCACGGGGTGTCACCGATCACAGCCGGAATAGCGCCGGTGTCCCCGCCGCTGCTCCACCAAGGAGCGAAAGGACGTGCATGACCACCACGGCGGAACGTACGACGCCGAGCCGGCGGGCGCAGCTGAAGTTCGTCCTCGTCCTGGGCGGCCTGACGGCGTTCGGGCCGCTGTCGATCGACATGTACCTGCCCGCGCTGCCGCGGATGGCGGCCGACCTGCGCGCGGCGGACAGCACGGTCCAGCTGACGCTGAGCGCGTTCATCGTGGGCCTGGCGCTGGGCCAGCTGGTGCTCGGCCCGCTGTCGGACGCGCTGGGCCGCCGCCGCCCGCTCCTGGCCGGGCTCGCGCTGTACGTCGTGGGCTCGGTGCTGTGCGCGGTGAGCCCGGACGCGTGGCTGCTGGTCGCCGCCCGGTTCGTGCAGTCCCTCGGCGCGGCGGCGGGCATCGTGATCGCGCGCGCGACCGTCCGGGACCTGTTCTCCGGAACCGCGATGACGAAGTTCTTCTCGACGTTGATGCTGGTCAGCGGGCTGGCCCCGATCCTGGCGCCGCTGATCGGCGGCCAGCTGCTCACCTGGACGTCGTGGCGCGGGGTGTTCGTGGTGCTGACGGCGTTCGGCGTGCTGCTGCTGGCGGTGGTCGTGTTCTTCCTGCCGGAGCCGTCCCCGGCGCGGTCTCCGCTGCGGCTCGGCCAGGTGATGCGCACGTACGCGCGGCTGGCGCTGGACCGTTCGTTCGCGGGCTACGCGCTGGCGTCGGGCCTGCTGTTCGCGTCGATGTTCGCCTACATCTCGGGCTCGTCGTTCGCGCTGCAGGGCGTGTACGGGCTCAGCCCGCAGGCGTACAGCGTGGTGTTCGGCCTCAACGGCGTCGGGATCGTGCTCGCGGGCCAGCTCAACGGCCGTCTGGTGGGCCGGGTCCGCGAGCGGGCGCTGCTGCTGTCCGGCCTGCTGCTCGGCGTGACGGGCGGGGCTTTCGTGTTGGCTTCGGTGCTCTTGCGGGCCCCGCTGGCGCTGCTGCTGGTGTCGCTGTTCCTGCTGGTGTCGAGCATCGGCCTGGTGATGCCGAACGCGAGTTCCCTGGCGCTGGCCTCGCACGCCCGCTCGGCCGGGGCGGCGTCGGCGTTGCTGGGGGTGCTGCAGTTCGTGGTGGGCGCGGTGGCGACGCCGCTGGTCGGGCTGGGCGGCCCGGGGACGGCGGTGCCGATGGCCGCGACCATGGCCGGGTTCGCCGTCCTGGCGCTGGTGGCCTACCTGGCGCTGGCGCGCGAAGGCCAGGCATCTTCGAGTTCCGCGGAGGCGCCTCGGTAACGCCAGTTCTGGCAAAGTCCCGCAGCGTCGACCTCACTCGATAAGGTGACGCCGTGGTCGACAACGGCGAGCCGGAGCGATCCGGGCGGATCGTGGAGATCTACACCGACGGCGCCTGCAGCCCCAATCCCGGCCCCGGCGGCTGGGGAGCTGTGCTGCGTTACGGAGCCCACGAGAAAGAGATCCGCGGCGGCGAGGCCGCCGAAACCACCAACAACCGCATGGAACTGACCGCGCCGATCATGGCGTTGGAGAGCCTGAACCGGCCGATGGCGGTCCGGCTCCACACAGACAGTGCCTATGTCTGCGACGGGATCACCAAGTGGTTGAGCCGGTGGGTGGACAACGGCTGGCGGACCTCCGGAAAGACGCCGGTCAAGAACGCCGATCTGTGGCAGCGGCTGGCTGCGGCCGCCAAGCGGCACGAGGTGCACTGGGTGTGGGTCAAGGGCCACGCCGGACATCCGGAGAACGAACGCGCGGATCGGCTGGCGGTCAGAGCGCTCGAGGAGATCACCGGGACGACCGTCGTCCAACCATCACGGCGAACCATCACCCCGCGCCCCGAGCGACCCGCCGCTCTCCCCGCCCGACGCTGCCCCGAGGTCACCCGCAAAGGTCTGCCCTGCCCGAACAACGCCCGCCCGTCCGGCCTGTGCCACCTGCACGACCCCGCAGTCCAGTGCGGGGCACCGAAGCGCAATGGCGAGCGGTGCACGACCGCAACCGGCGGCGGGCCGTGCGTGAAACACCAGCCGCAGACGAGCACGGAACCCGGCCTCTTCGGCTGAGTACCGGACTCGGCACGGCCCGCCGGACCTTCCCCCGCGAACGCCTTACGCCAGCGACGCCAGGTCCGCGGTCTTGAGCTGCTCCGCCGTCACCTTCGTGCGGCCGTCGACCAACGCCCCGAGCGCGTCGCCGTCGTCCCACATGTTCACGTTCATCGCCGCCGCCACTTCGCCGTCGCGCAGCCAGAACGCCGTGAACTCGCGGGACCCCAGGTCGCCGCGGACCACCAGTTCGTCCGTCGCCGGGTCGGCCAGGCCGCGGTACTCGCAGCCCAGGTCGTATTGGTCGGTGAAGAAGTACGGCGAGGCGAGGAACGGCTCGTCCGCCCCCAGCAGGTTCTGCGCCACGTGCGCGCCCTGATCCTTCGCGTTGGCCCAGTGCTCCACGCGGATCCGGCGGCCGAACCGCGGGTGGAAGTGGGAGGCGATGTCGCCGACCGCGTAGATGTCCGGGGCCGACGTGCGCAGGCCCGCGTCCACGGCCACCCCGCCGTTGTCGGAGAGCTCCAGGCCCGCGTCGTGGGCCAGCTCGACCCGCGGGGCCGCGCCGACCGCGATCAGGACCACGTCCGCCGTGAGCTCGTCGCCGTTGCCGAGGCGGACGCCGCGGACGCCGTCCGGGCCGCCGGTGATCTCCGCGACCTGCTCGCCCAGGCGCCAGTGCACGCCCTTTTCCGCGTGCAGGTCCCGGAACACCCCGCCGACCGTCTCGCCGACCACGTTCGCCAGCGGCACCGGCACCGGGTCCACGACCGTCACGTCCGCGTTGTGCGTCCGGGCCGCCGCGGCCGCTTCGGAGCCGATCCAGCCCGCGCCGACGATCACCACGCGCTCCGCCGCCGCGAACGCCGAACGCAGCTTGAGCGCGTCGTCCAGGGTGCGCAGCGCGTACAGGCCCGGCAGGTCGCCGCCGGGGACGGGCAGCGCGCGCGGCCGCGAGCCGGTCGCCAGCACCAGCCGGTCGTAGCCGTGCTCGCCGCCCGCGTCGTCCAGCACCAGCCGCGCGCCCGGCTCGATCCGGGTCGCCGTGACGCCGGCGCTGAACCGGATGTCCTTTTCCGCGTAGAACTTCTCTTCGTGCACCCAGTCGGGTTCGTCGGAGTTGCCGAGCAGCACGCCCTTCGACAGCGGCGGCAGCTCGTACGGGCGGTGCGGATCCGCGCCCATGAGCAGGACTTCCCCGGGGTAGCCGCGCTCGCGCAGCGCGGCCGCGGCGGACGCCCCGCCGAGGCCCGCACCCACGATGACGATCCTCCGCGGTTCCGACATCCATACCTCCCAGAGACGGCGATCGGATGCCGACGCTACTCCCGGAGAGGCCGGGCCACGACCGGGGACTACGCCGAAAATCCGCGAAGCGCAAGAGAAAACCGGCGAGTAGGCAAATCGGGTGAACCCGCGTCATAGCCCCGCCGGGCCCTGCTCCCACCCTCGCACGACAAGCACGACCACGAGGGAAGCGGAGGGTGGCGGCCATGAGTCGGGGCGAGTGGTCGATCGGCTGCCGGGATCTGGCCGGCAGGCGCAGGGACGTGACGGTGTTCGTCAGCAACGACAAGGTGGTGCTGGTCGCGCCGCCGGGTGAGGCGGCGGTGCTCGGGCCGCTCGACGTCGGACGGCTGCGGGCCGCCCTGCGCGACGCCGTCGTGGCGACGGCCGACGAAGAAGAAAGCTGACAACTACCGTTCCTACTTTTCAGTAGGTTAGAGTCGGTCCAACGAGAAGGGACCGGCCATGACGACCTACTTCGTGACAGGCGCGACGGGTTTCATCGGAAAACGCCTGGTCGCACGGCTGCTCCGGCGGCCGGAGACGACCGCGGTGTACGCGCTGGTGCGGGAGACCTCCCGCAAGCGCCTGGCCTCCCTGGCCCGGGAGTGGCCGAACGCGGACCGGCTGCACCCCGTGGCCGGCGACCTCGCCGAACCCCGGCTCGGGGTCGACCCCGACGAACTCCCCCGCTTGGACCACGTCGTCCACCTGGGCGCGATCTACGACCTGACCGCCGACGAGGAGGCCAACCGGCGCGCCAACGTCGAAGGCACCCGGCACCTGCTCGCCTTCGCCGCCGCGGCCCGGGCGGGGCTGGTGCACCACGTGTCCTCAATCGCCGTCGCCGGCGACCACGCCGGTCGGTTCACCGAGGCCGACTTCGACCTCGGCCAGCGCTTCGGCTCGCCGTACCACGCGACGAAGTTCCAGGCCGAGAAGCTCGTCCGCGAGCAGCACCTGCCCTACCGCGTCTACCGGCCCTCCGCGGTCGTCGGCGACTCGCGCACCGGCGAGATGGACAAGGTCGACGGGCCCTACTACTTCCTCCCGGCCATCTCGCGGCTGGCCGCGCTCCCCCGGCGGCTCCCGCTGGCCGCGCCCGACCTGGGCGCGACGAACCTGGTGCCGGTCGACTACGTCGTCGAGGCGATGGACCACCTCATGCACCAGGACGCGCCGTCCGGGGCGACCTACCACCTCGCCGCCCCGCGCCCGCAGTCGCTCAATTCCGTCTACAACGCCTTCGCGCGCGCCGCGGGTGGGCCGGTGATCCGGGCCGTGCTGCCCGCCGGACCGTCGGGTGCGCTGCGGCGTGCGGGCGGCCGGCTGGCGCACGCGGCCGCGGCCGGGATCGACCGCCTGCCCGGCGGCCGGGGTGCCCGCGCAGCGGTCCTCGACGAGCTGGGCGTGCCGCTGGCGGTGCTGCCGCACCTGACCATGGACGTCGTCTTCGACACCGCGCGCACCACGACGGCGTTGTTCGGCAGCGGCGTCGAACTGCCCGAGCTGCGCGACTACGCGGCCCCGCTGTATCGGTACTGGCAGGCCCACCTCGACCCCGACCGCGCGCGCCGCGGGCACGGACTGGCCGGCCGGACGGTGCTGATCACCGGTGCGTCCTCGGGGATCGGCCGGGCGTCCGCGCTGGCCGTGGCCGCGAAGGGCGCGAAGGTGATCCTCGTGGCCCGCCGCGCTTCCGAGCTCGAAGAGGTGCGGGAGGAGATCCTCGCCGCCGGCGGCACCGCGGCCGCGTACCCGTGCGACCTCACCGACGGCGACGCCGTCGACGCGTTGGTCAAGGAGGTGCTCGGCGACCACGGCGCGGTGGACATGCTGGTGAACAACGCCGGCCGGTCGATCCGGCGCTCGGTTTCGCTGTCCACCCAGCGGTTCCACGACTTCGAGCGCACGATGGCGATCAACTACTTCGGCCCGGTGCGGCTCATCCTCGGCTTCCTGCCCTCGATGGCCGCGCGCCGGTTCGGGCACGTCGTCAACGTCACGACGCAGGGACTGCAGACCGACACCCCGCGCTTCTCCGCCTACCTGGCCTCGAAGGCCGCGCTGGAGGAGTTCGGGCTGACGGCCGGGCGCGAGACGCTCTCGGACGGCGTCACCTTCACGTCGGTGCGGATGCCGCTGGTGCGGACGCCGATGATCGCACCGACCGGCTACCGCGGCATCCCGTCCAGCAGCCCGGAGCGCGCGGCCGCGCTGGTGGTGAAGGCCCTGGAAGACCGGCCGGAGATCCTCAGCCTCCCCGAAGGCCGTGCGGCCGAGCTGGCGACGCTCACCGCGCCGCGGCTGGCCCGGTTCGCCGCGCACCTGGCCTACCGGGCGATGCCGGAGTCCGCGCCGGAGGCACGCGGCCTGCCCCGCCGGTCCGCGCCGGCGTCGGTCGCCGCGGCGGTGACCCGCCTGATCTGGCGCCGTCGTGCCTGATTTCCGCGAATTCCCCCGAAACGGTGGCACGCGCGCGACGGTACTTCTACCCTCGCGCGAGTCCCGCCCATCCGGGCGGGCTTCTACTGGGGAGTTCGGAATGCCGGAAATCACCACTGGGGAACGATGCGCCGTGAGCGACCAGACGGCCGCGATCGGCACGGCCCGGCACACGGCCGGGTAGCACCGCCGTAAGGAACCGTGAAGGCTCTCGTCCCGGCCGCCAGCGCCGGAGCGGGGGCCTTCACGGCGTTCCGCGCCGGCACCACCGGGCCCGGTGGTGCTGACCGGACCGGGGCCCGGCCCGGCCGCTACCATCGCTTCCCGGGTGCGGTCGGGAGCGGAAGGCGGACGGGGCGTGGACGTGGCGAGTCCTGCGCACGCCGCCACGGCACCGGCACCCCGGCAGGCCACCCGCCCGATGCTGCGCTGGAGCGTGCACGCCGGCTGGGTGCTGCTGCTCGCGCTGGCCACCGAATTCCGCGTCGGCCGCTTCGGCTTCCACCCCTCCGACCAGGGCTTCATCCTCGCCCAGGCGTGGCGCGTGCTGCACGGCGAAGTCCCGCACGCCGACATCATCTCCGCCCGCCCGCTCGGGTCCGCGGTGCTGCACGTCGCCGACTACGCCCTGCCGATGCCGCTGTTCTTCGGGTCGAGCTTCCTGTCCATGATCGAGATCATCGTGGCGACGATCGCGTTCGCGACGCTGGTCACGCGGCGCCGGGTGCTCGGCTGGGGCCCGGGGATGACGGCGATGGTCGCGGCGGCGTCGCTGATCAACCTCAACGCCTTCCCGCTGATGGCCTGGCACACCGTGGACGGCATCGCGCTCACCGCGTGCGGCGCGTGGGCGCTGGACGCCGGCCTGAGCGGCGGTCGCGCGCTCGCCCGCCGCGGCGGGCTGGTGCTGCTCGGCAGCGCGGTGTTCGTCAAGCAGAGCTTCGCGCTCGCCGCGGTGATCGCCGTGCTGTGGCTGGTGCTGCACCCGGCCACCCGGACGGGCACGCGCCGCGCGGTCCGGCTGGTCCTCGACCTGCTCGCGCTCGGCGCGCCCGGGCTGGCGTACGTGGCGTGGGTGAGCCTCGGCGGCGGCTTCACGGAGATGGTCGAGCAGCTCACCGGCGGCGTGCCCGCGTACGGCGAGCGGCTGCTCGGGCTGTGGCTCGACGACCCGGAGGTGCTGACCAGGGCACCGGTGCGGGAACTGGCCTTCTTCGCCGCGATCGCCGTGGTGCTGCTGGCCGTGCGGCTGCCCGGCGACCGGCTCGGCGTGGCCGGGCGGGTGGCGTCCTGGGTGCTGGTGCTCGCCGGGGCCGCGGCGGTGGTCTGGACCGTCGTCGACGGCCGGTTCACCGGCTCCTCGCGCTGGGCCGACGTCCTGTGGTGGATCGTCGCGGTCAGCGTGCCGGTGAACGCGGCCGTCCGGCGGAAGGTGCCGTGGGCGGGGCTGCTCGTGCTCGCCACCGGCTTCATGACCAGCCTGTCCTGGGGCAACGACACCCCGACGCTGCTCACCGGCACCCTGGCCCTGACGGCGTTGCTGCTGCTGAGCCACCTGGTCCCGCCGCGGCCCCGGCTCGCCCGGCGCTGGGTGACCGCGACGGCCGGGCTGACCGCGGTCGCCGTGTGCGGCTGGGTCGTCGTCGCGCGGCACGACCAGGCGGCCTACCTCGATCTCGGCCACGACCGGCTGACCGAGGACCTCGGTGCGGTCAGCCCGGCCATGGCCGGCATCCGCACGAACCCGTCGACGTTCCGGTACGTCGAGCAGATCCGCGACTGCGCGGAGCGCTTCCCGGCCCGGCGGACCGCGGTCCTGCCGGACAACGCGTTCGCCTACCCGGCCTTCGGCCTGCGCAACCCGTTCCCGCTGGAGTGGCCGCTGCCGCTGGAGATCGTCGGCGACGCGCCGCAGCGGATGCTGGCGACGGCCGACGCGCTCGACCGCGAAGGCGGCTACCTCGTGCTGTTCCAGACGGTGCCGAGCCGGCTGCTGGCCACGGGCGGCCCGGTGCCGGCGGAGGTGCCCGCCGACACGCCGGTGTTCACCTACCTCGGCTTGGAGACGGCGATCCAGGCCCGGCTGACGGGCCGCGTCGTGACCTGCGGCAGCTTCGTGGGCAAGTACGCGCCCTGACTCAGGACGCCTGCTCGCGGCCCTGCACCAGGTCGAACAACGCCCGGGGGACCTCGCCGTCCCCGAACAGGCTCTCCAGGAGGACGGTTTCGTCGACCGGGTTCGCGCTGCGGGTGAACATGGCCGCCTCGTACTCGGCGATCGCGGCTTCGACGTCGCCGGGGTGCGCGGCGAGGGCCTGGCCGAGCTCGGCGCCGTCGAGCATGGCCAGGTTCGCGCCCTCGCCGTTCGGCGCGGCGAGGTGGGCGGCGTCGCCGACGAGGGTCACGCCCGGCACGCGGTCCCAGCGCAGGCCGACCGGCAACGTGTGGTGCGGCCGCAGGACCGGTGCGGTGTCGGCCTCGGTGATCAGGGCGGTGAGCTCCGGGGCCCAGCCGTCGAACTCCGCCGCGATCCGCGCCGCGGCCGCGGCGGGGTCGGTGAAGTCGATGGCGGCGAACCAGTCGAGCGGGCGGGTGAGCACCACGTAGGCGTGCAGGGTGTCGCCGCTTTCCCGGTGCGCGTTGATCGCCTCGTCCGGCGTCCCGCCGTTGGCGGCCATGGAGCCGCCGCCGACCGCCGCCGCGGTGGCCGGGTGCCGGGTGTCGGCGTCGAACAGGTAGGTCTCGACGAACGCTTCGCCGACGTACTCGGGAGTGACGTCGGTGAGCAGCGGCCGGACCTTCGACCACGCACCGTCGGCGCCGACCAGGAGGTCCGTGACGACGGTGCTCCCGTCGGCGAAGGTGACCTCGTGACGCCCGTCGGCGAGGGTGCGGGCGCCGGTGGCCTTGTGTCCCCAGTGGACAGTGCCGGCCGGGAGCGCGTCGAGCAGGATCCGCCGCAGGTCGGCACGCAGGATTTCCGGGCGGCCGCCGGTGCCGTCGTCGGTCTTCTCGAACAGCAGGGTGCCGTTGCGGTCGAGGATCCGCATCGCCTGGCGGCCCTCCAAGACCAGGCCGCGGAACTCGGCCACCAGCCCGGCCGCTTCGACGGCGAGCTGACCGTTGTAGTCGTGGATGTCGAGCATGCCGCCCTGCGTCCGCGCCATCGGGGAGGACTCCGCCTCGTGGACCTCGGCGCGGATGCCGTGGACGTGCAGGACGCGGGCGAGGGTGAGGCCGCCGAGACCGGCGCCGATGATCGTGACGTGCATGGGTGCTCCTTCGGGTTTCCTGGTGACACCCGAAGCCTGGCGGCGCGCTCTGGCGGACGGCGCACACGGACCTGGTACCCCGCTGGCAGGCGCTGTCAGTCGGGCACCAGGTCGTCCGGGCTGCCGCTCGCCAGCCCGGCGAGGACGTCGAGCGCCGCCGCCAGGGTTTCCACCGGCGGGGCCGACACCGCGAGGCGCACGGCGTTCGGCGCGTGGCCCGGCAGCACCGCGAACGCCGCCGCCGGGGACAGCGCGATCCCGCGGCGCGCCGCGGCCGCCACGAACAGCTCCGCGCGCCACCGCTCCGGCAGTTCCCACCAGCGGTGGTACGACGCGGGATCGCCGCGCAGGCCCGGCAGCTTCGCGGCGACCACCGCGGCCCGCGCGGCGGCGTCCCGGCGTTTGGCGGCCTCGACTTCGGCGAGGGTGCCCGTCACGATCCACCGTGTCGCCGCTTCGACGGCGAAGCGCGACGCCGCCCACCCGCCCGAACGCACCGACGACGCCAGCCGCGCGGTCCACGGCGGCGGCGTCACGAGGAAGCCCGCGGTCAGCCCGGGGGCGACCCGCTTGGACAGGCTGTCGACGAAGACCGTCCGCTCCGGTGCGAAGGCGGCGAACGGCCGGACGTCGTCGCGCAGGAACGCGTAGATGCCGTCTTCGATCACCGGCAGGTCGAGCCGGGCGGCGACGGCGGCCAGCTCTTCCCGGCGCCGCACGGGCATCGTCGTGCCGAGCGGGTTGTGCAGCGTCGGCTGGACGTAGAGCGCGCGCACCGGCCCGGCCGCGGCCAGCGCCGCCGGCACCAGCCCGTCCTCGTCGGTGTCGATCGGCACGAGCTCCACGCCGAGCCGCGCGGCCAGGCCCTTCACCACCGGGTAGGTCAGGGATTCCACCGCGAGCCGCTCCCCCACCGGCACGAACGCGGCGACCGCCGCCGCCAGCGCCTGCCTGCCGTTGCCGGTGAACAGCACCGTCGCCGGGTCCGGCCGCCAGTCGCCGCGGGCGAGCAGGGCCGCGGCCGCCTCCCGGGCCGCCCGGGTGCCCGCGGCGCCGATCGGGTGCAGGGCCGCGGTCAGGACGTCCTCGCGCAGCAACGGTTCCAGCGCGCGGGCCAGCCGCGCGGACTCCCCCGACAGGACGGCGAAGTTGAGCTCGAGGTCGACGCGGGCGTCGCCGGGCTCGGCGAGCGCGGGTTCGGGCGCCGGCTTGGCGGCGCGGACGAACGTGCCGCGGCCGACCTCGCCCACGGCCAGGCCGCGCCGGACGAGCTCGCCGTAGACGCGGGCGGCGGTCGAGCCGGCGATGCCGCGCTGGCGCGCGAACCGGCGCTGGGGCGGCAGCCGGTCGCCGGGCCGGAGGCGGCCGGCTTCGATGTCGGCGGCGATGGCGTCCGCGACGACGCGGTAGTCGTCCATGGCCACCTTCACTTCCGCCGGAAACGCCGTCGGCGGACATGATCCCATCCGGGCTAGATTGAGGCCGGAGGTGTCATGACCGACCAGAACTGGACCGAAGTCGACCACTACCTCGCCGACGCGCTGCTCGCGCCCGACCCCGTGCTCGACACGGCATTGGCCGACGCCGACGCCGCCGGGCTGCCGCACATCGCCGTCGCCCCCAACCAGGGCAAGCTGCTCCACCTGCTGGCCCGGATGGCGGGTGCGCGCACGATCCTCGAGATCGGCACGCTCGGCGGGTACAGCACGATCTGGCTCGCCCGCGCACTGCCGGCCGGCGGCAAGCTGGTGACCTGCGAATACGAACCGAAGCACGCCGAAGTCGCGAAAGCCAACCTGGCCCGCGCCGGGTTCGGCGAGGACGTCGTCGACATCCGGGTCGGCGCCGCGCTCGACACGCTGCCGTCGCTGACCGGGCCGTTCGACTTCGTGTTCATCGACGCCGACAAGGTCAACCTCGCGAACTACGTGCGCGCCACGCTGGAGCTTTCGCGGCCAGGCACCACGATCGTCGTCGACAACGTCGTCCGGCAGGGCCGGGTGGCGGACCCGGGCGACGACGACCCGAACGTCCGCGGTGCGCGGGAGCTGTTCGCCCTGCTCGCCGCCGAGGACCGGATCGACGCGACGGCGGTCCAGACCGTCGGCGGCAAGGGGCACGACGGGTTCGTGCTGGCCCTGGTGCGGTGAGTCAGCGCGGCCGCGCGGCCGCCGTGAACGCGCGCCAGACGTCGGCCGGGACGACGTCGCCGGTCAGCTTCTTGCCGTTCGCGTCCTTGAGGCGGCGCTCGTCGTCGGAGCCGACCCAGACCGCCGTCGCCAGCTGCGGGGTGTAGCCGACGGCCCAGGCGTCCTGGTAGTCCGGGCTGTTGCCGTGCTCGGCCTCGCCGGTTTGCAGCGCCGGGCCGCCGCCGGTGCGCAGGGCCGCGGTGACCTCGCCGGCGACGCGGCGGCTCACGTCGTCACCGCCGAACGCCGGACGGCTGGTGTCCGGGTGTTCCCAGACCACCGCGCCGCTTTCGTCGCGCACCTTCGCCACCAGGTGCGGAGTGGCGCGCCGGCCGTCGGCGGCGAAGGTCCCGTAGGCACCCGCGACGTCGAGCGGCCGCAACGGGTACCGGCCGATCGCGATGCCCGGGCCGATGAGGTAGCCGTCCTTCTCGCGCAGGGTCGGGGCGCCGTCGACGGCGTCCGGGATGCCGGCCTGCCGCGCGGTGTCGCTCAGCGCGTCCGGGCCGAGTTTCTTCGCCAGCCCGGCGAAGGCGCCTTCGGCGTGTTTCACCAGCGCCGTCCGGAGGGTGCACCTCGCCCCGCAGACGTCCGGGTACTGGAAGGTCTCGCCGAGGAACTCGACCTTCGCCGGGGCGGGGACCGGCTGGTCCGGGCGGGCGCCGCCGCGCAGCGCCGCGGCGAAGGTGAACGGCTGGAACGCCGACCCGAGCGCGTGCGGGGTGCTCGCGTAGTCGCGGACACCCTGTTCACCGCCCTGGTAGGCGCGGACGGCCCCGGTCATCGGGTCGACCGCCACGAGCGCGCCCCGGAACTCCGCCGGCTCCCCGGCCAGCCTGTCCCGCAACGCCTTCTTCGCGGCGTCCTGCATGCCGCGGTCCAGCGTCGTCTCGACCGTCATGTTGCCCTGCTGCAGCCGGTTCAGCGGGAAGCCGTCCTGTTCCAGCTCGGCCAGGACCTGCTGCTTGACGTGGAACTCGTCGTAGGTGAGCCGGCCCGCCCGGGTTTCCGACGGCGGCTGGACCTCGGGGCCGGGGTAGGCCATCGGCTCGCCGCTCCGGACGTACCCGCGGCTCACGAGCTTGTCGCGCACGTACTCCCAGCGCCGCGAGGCGTGGATGTCGCCGGAGGCGGCGGGGTCGTGCACCGACGGCGACTGGATCATCCCGGCGAGGAAGGCGGCTTCGCTCCAGTTGATCGAGTTGTCGAGCTTCTTGCCGAAGTAGGCGTTCATCGCCGCGGCGGGCCCGAACGTGCCGCGGCCGAAGGAGATGATGTTGACGTAGCTTTCGAAGATCTGTTCCTTGCTCTGTTCCTGGGTGATCTTCGTGGCCAGCACGAGCTCGGCGAACTTGCGCCCGAGGGTGGCGTCTTCGTCGCCGGTGGACTTCTTGATGTACTGCTGGGTGATCCCGGACCCGCCGCCGACGCCGGTGAGGAACGCGCGGCCGATGCCGGTCGGGTCGAAGCCCTGGTTGTCCCAGAACGTCGGGTCCTCGGTGGCGATGATGGCGTCCCGCAGCTTCGTGGGCACCTGCGCGTAGGGGACGAAACTCCGGTCGCCGTCGGCGGGGATCACTTTGAGCAGCTCGGACCCGTCCGAGTACTGCAGGGCGACGGTCTTGCCGAGCCCGGCCAGGACCTCCTGGGGGCTGCGGACGTCGAGGACGAGGTAGGAGACCCAGAAGGCGATCAGCGGGCCGCCGACGACCACGCCGAGCGTCCAGCCCGCGATCCGCCGCCACTTCCGGGGAGCAGGTGTTTCTTCTTCGTCCTCCGTAGCCAAGGTCACGAACTGATGACGACCGGACGGGTGACGAGGTTCGGTGAAGAAGCAACGGAAGTTGTCAGGATCCTGTCAAGGTTGTCACGAGGGTAGACCCGGATTTCAGGACAGGAAGGCGCGCAGCAGCGACGCCGTGCCCTCGATGTGCTCGGCCATCGCCTGCCGGGCGGCGGGCGCGTCGCCGGCCAGTATCGCGTCGACGATGGCTTCGTGCTGGGCGTTCGAGTGCTCGAGGTTGGGCGGCAGCAGCGGGATGCGGTCGAGCAGCTGGTTGACGCGGGTGCGGGCGTCGGCCATCGCGGTGGTCAGCGAGCCGGACGCGGTCACCTCGGCGATGGCCAGGTGCAACCGGGAGTCCTTGCGGCGGTAGTCGTCGAGTTCCGCGCTCGCGGCCTCGGCGAGCGTGCCGGTGAGGTGCTGCCGGTCGGCGGGGCTCAGCGACCGGGCGGCGGCCATCTCCGCGGCGCCGGTCTCGAGGACGTACCGCAGGCTCAGCGCGTCTTCCAGGGCGACGGCGTCGACCTTGCCGTCGGGTTCGGGCGGTCCGGGCAGGCTCTCGTTCACGAAGGTGCCGCCGTAGCGGCCCCGGCGTGACTCGACGTAACCGGCGTCGGAGAGCGCGCGAATGGCCTCGCGCAGCGTGACGCGGCTGACGCCGAGCCGTTCGGCGAGCTCCCGTTCGGACGGCAGCCGGTCCCCGGCGCCGACGACGCCCAGCCGGATGGCCTGCAGCAGCCGCTCGACGGTTTCCTCGAAGGCGTTGCCGGCGCGGACCGGCCGGAACAGCGCTTCGCCGGCATTCACCACCGAGGTCGACTCCATCCCGCGAGTCTAGGCCGCGATCCGGCCGCGCCCTGCGACCGGACACCGCGACGGTCAGTGTTCACCAGGGTACTTTCCGCATCGTCGGAGTGGCCAGCGCAGGCCCGCGTCGTCACAGTGTGTTCGCGGTCCGGAAAACCGGTGGAACCGGACGGGCACGGTCGGCGACGATGGGGTCACCGACACCGAACATCGACGCAGGGGGCGATCCGGTGCACTTCCTGATGGCCGAGGATCTGGTCCACGAACGAGAGGGCGAGCTGCGCCACGGCGTGCGCAACCGCCCACCGGGCCGGGCCACGCCGAGACGCCGAACGGGCACGAGGAGACAGCAGCTCGGGTGGACGCTGGTCGAGGTCGGCCTGCGGCTGGCGGCCGAGCCGGACGACCGGGAGGGCTGAGACCGGGGCCTGCAGAGGCGGGACCGGGCGAAGCGGCACTGACCGGGCGGCTCGGGTCGGGCCGTTGAGCGAGGTCCGCACCGGCGACCACCGCCCGGCGCCCGCCGGTCAGCACTCGATGACGTTCACCGCCAGGCCGCCGCGGGCGGTTTCCTTGTACTTCACGCTCATGTCCGCGCCCGTCTCGCGCATCGTCTTGATCGCCTTGTCCAGCGTCACCACGTGGCTTCCGTCGCCGCGCATGGCCATCCTGGCCGCGTGGATCGCCTTGGACGCTCCCACCGCGTTGCGCTCGATGCACGGGATCTGGACCAGGCCGCCCACCGGGTCGCACGTCAGGCCCAGGTGGTGCTCCACCCCGATCTCCGCCGCGTTCTCGACCTGGGCCGGCGTGCCGCCGAGGACCTCGGTCAGGCCCGCCGCCGCCATCGCCGAGGCCGAGCCCACCTCACCCTGGCAGCCCACTTCCGCGCCCGAGATCGAGCCCGTCTGCTTGAGGATCGAGCCGATCGCGGCCGCCGTGAGCAGGAACGTCACGATTCCGTCGTCCGACGAATGCCGGATGAAGCGCTGGTAGTAGTGCAGCACCGCGGGGATGATGCCGGCCGCGCCGTTCGTCGGGGCCGTCACCACGCGGCCGCCCGCCGCGTTCTCCTCGTTGACCGCCAGCGCGTACAGGCTCACCCAGTCCATCGCGTACAACGGGTCGTCCGCGCCGTCCTCGGCCAGCAGCTTTTCGTGCAACGCGCGCGCCCGCCGCGGGACCTTCAGGCCGCCCGGTAACACACCCTCGTGGGTACAGCCGTTGCGGACGCACTCCGCCATGACCGCCCAGATGTCCAGCAGACCGGACCGCACCTCTTCGCGAGACCGCCACGACAGCTCGTTCGCCAGCATGATCTCGCTGATCGGCAACCCGGTCCGCTCGCAGTGCCCGAGGAGGTCCGCGCCGGTGCGGAACGGGTACGGCACCGGCGTCGAGTCTTCGACGAACACCGTGTCCGTCTCGTACGACTCGTCGCGGACGAACCCGCCACCCACCGAGTAGTACGTCCGCTCGCGCAGCAGCGAACCGGACGCGTCGAACGCGCGGAACACCATGCCGTTCGGGTGTGCGGGCAAGGACTTGCGCCGGTGCATCGTGAGGTCGGTGTCCTCGTCGAACGCGATCTCGTGCGTGCCGGCCAGCAGCAGCCTGCCGGACTCGCGGATCTCCGCGACACGCACCGGCACGGTGTCCGTGTCGATCTGTTCGGGACGCTCACCCGACAGCCCGAGCAGGACCGCTTTGTCGCTGCCGTGGCCGAAACCGGTCGCGCCGAGCGAGCCGAACAGCTCCGCCTGGACGCGGGACACCGAGGCGAGGTCGTCGCCCAGTCCGTCCACAAAGGTCAGTGCCGCCCGCATCGGCCCGACGGTGTGGGAGCTCGACGGGCCGATGCCGATGGAAAACAGGTCGAAGACGCTGATCGCCATTGATCCGCCCCTTCCTATCGGGCCAGCAGTGAGCTGGCCTCTTGCGAAGCCGGGCCCTGGTCGGCGAGGTGGGCCAGGTTCTCCGGCAGCTCTTCTCCACGGTAACGCTTGGTCTGGGCGTAGAGCCGTCCGGCGCGGTACGACGACCGCACCAACGGCCCCGCCATCACACCCGCGAACCCCATCGCCTCGGCCGCCTTGGAATGCTCCACGAACTCCTCCGGCTTCACCCACCGATCCACCGGATGATGCCGCGGCGAAGGACGCAGATACTGCGTGATCGTCAAGATCTCGCACCCCGCATCCACCAGATCCTGCATCGCCGGAGCCACCTCATCCGGCGTCTCACCCATCCCCAGGATCAGGTTCGACTTCGTCACCAACCCCGCCTCACGCGCCGCCGTGATGACCTCCAACGACCGCGCATACCGAAACCCCGGACGAATCCGCTTGAAAATCCGCGGCACCGTCTCCACGTTGTGCGCCAACACCTCAGGCCGCGACCCGAACACCTCAGCCAACTGGGCCGGGTCCGCGTTGAAGTCCGGAATCAGCAACTCCACGCCGGTACCGGGGTTGAGAGCGTGAATCTGACGCACGGTCTCGGCGTACAGCCACGCGCCGCCGTCGGGAAGGTCATCACGAGCCACACCGGTAACCGTCGAATACCGCAACCCCATGGCCTGCACCGACTCCGCGACCTTCCGCGGCTCGGTGCGGTCGAGAGCGGCGGGCTTGCCGGTGTCGATCTGACAGAAGTCACACCGGCGCGTGCACTGATCCCCACCGATCAGGAATGTCGCCTCCCGGTCCTCCCAGCACTCATAAATGTTGGGACAACCAGCCTCTTCACAAACCGTGTGCAAACCTTCGCGGCGCACGAGACCCTTGAGCTCGGTGAACTCCGGACCCATCCGCACCCGCGTCTTGATCCACGACGGCTTCTTCTCGATCGGCGTCTCACTGTTGCGAACCTCGAGACGCAACAGCTTCCGGCCCTCGGGCGACGCGCTCATCGCGAAAGGTCCGCGTACAGCGGGTGCTTCTTGGCCAGGGTCTCGACGCGGTCGCGCAGCTTGGACCGCAGGGCGTCGTCGAAGTCCGGCTTGAGGGCTTCGGCAATGACGTCGGCGACCTCGGCGAAGTCGTCGGCCTGGAAGCCGCGGGTGGCCAGGGCCGGCGTGCCGATCCGGAGGCCGGAGGTGATCATCGGCGGGCGCGGGTCGAACGGGACGGCGTTGCGGTTGACCGTGATGCCGACCTCGTGCAGCCGGTCCTCGGCCTGCTGACCGTCCAGGGTGGACTGGACCAGGTCGACCAGGACCAGGTGGACGTCGGTGCCGCCGGTCAGCACCCGCACCCCGGCGTCAGCGCAGTCCGCCTGCGACAGCCGCGCGGCCAGGATCCGCGAACCTTCGAGGGTGCGCTCCTGACGCTCGCGGAACTCGTCGCTCGCGGCGATCTTCAGCGCGACGGCCTTGGCCGCGATGACGTGCTCGAGCGGTCCGCCCTGCTGGCCGGGGAACACCGCCGAGTTGATCTTCTTCGCCAGCTCCTCGCGGCACAGGATCAGGCCGCCGCGCGGGCCGCCGAGGGTCTTGTGCGTGGTCGTGGTGACGATGTCGGCGTGCGGCACCGGCGACGGGTGCAGCCCGGCCGCGACCAACCCGGCGAAGTGCGCCATGTCGACCATCAGGCGAGCGCCCACGAGGTCGGCGATGCGGCGGAACTCGGCGAAGTCGAGCTGACGCGGGTACGCCGACCAGCCGGCGATGATCAGCTTCGGCTGGTGCTCGACGGCCAGGCGCTCGATCTCGGCGAGATCGACGATCCCGGTCTCCTTGTCGACGTGGTAGGCGACGACGTTGTACAGCTTGCCCGAGAAGTTGATCTTCATCCCGTGCGTCAGGTGACCGCCGTGCGCCAGGTCGAGGCCGAGGATGGTGTCGCCCGGCTTGAGCACGGCGAACATCGCGGCCGCGTTGGCCTGCGCGCCCGAGTGCGGCTGGACGTTGGCGTGCTCGGCGCCGAAGAGGGCCTTCGCGCGGTCGATCGCCAGCTGCTCGACGACGTCGACGTGCTCGCAGCCGCCGTAGTAGCGACGGCCCGGGTACCCCTCGGCGTACTTGTTGGTCAGCACCGAGCCCTGCGCCTCGAGCACGCCCACCGGGGCGAAGTTCTCGGACGCGATCATTTCCAGGGTCGACTGCTGCCGGTTCAGCTCGTCCGCGACGGCCGCGGCGACCTCGGGGTCGACTTCGGACAGGTGCTGGTCGAAAGTCGTCATCAGTTCTCCTGGGTGAGCTGGGCGTACGCGGCGGCGTCGAGCAGCTCCGGGACGTCGCCCGTGAGCCGCACCTTCAGGAGCCATCCTTCGGTGTACGGGTCGGAGTTGATGACCTCGGGGGTGTCCGATGTGGTGCCGTTCACCTCGACGACCTCGCCGGAGACGGGCGCGTACAGCTCGCTGACCGACTTGGTCGACTCGACCTCGCCGAACACCTCGCCGGCGCTGATCGCCGAGCCGGCGTCCGGCAGCTGGACGAACACGATGTCACCGAGCGATTCGGCGGCGAAGGCGGTGATGCCGACGGTGGCGATGCCGTCCTCGACCTTCAGCCACTCGTGTTCCTTCGTGTACTGCAGGTTCTCGGGGATGCTCACAGCTGGGGAGTCCTTTACGCGCGGGAGTAGAAGGGCAGGGCGACGACCTCGACGGGCTCGATCCTGCCCCGGATGTCGACGGAGAGCTCGGTGCCGGGCTCGGCGTACGCCCGATCGACGTACGCCATGGCGATCGGGTAACCCAGCGTGGGCGACAGCGCGCCGCTGGTGACCTCGCCGATCTCGGTGCCGTCGGCCAGCACCGCGTAGCCGTGCCGGGGAGCACGGCGGCCGGCTCCGCGAAGACCGACCCGCACGCGCGGGACGTCCTGCTTCGACCGCTCTTCCAGGGCAGCGCGGCCGACGAAGTCGCCCGGCTTCTCGAACTTGACCACGCGGCCGAGGCCGGCCTCGAACGGGCTCTGCCCGACGGTGAGTTCGTTGCCGTACAGCGGCATCCCGGCTTCGAGACGCAGCGTGTCGCGGCAGGCCAGGCCGGCCGGGACCAGCCCGTGCGGCTCGCCGGCCTCCAGCAGCAGGCGCCACAACGCGGGCGCCTCGTCGGCGTCGACGAACAGCTCGAAGCCGTCCTCGCCGGTGTAGCCGGTGCGGGCGAGCAGGACGTCGTGGCCCTTCACCGACGCCGGGACGCTGGCGTAGTACTTCAGCGCGTCCAGGTCGGCGTCGGTGACCGCGCCGAGGATCTCGACGGCCTTCGGGCCCTGGACGGCGATCAGCGCGGTGGTCTCGGACCGGTCGTCCACGACCGCGTCGAAGCCCGCGACCCGCTCGGCGAGGGCGTCGGCGACGACCTGCGCGTTGCCCGCGTTCGCGACGACCAGGTAGTGCTCGTCGGCCAGCCGGTAGACGACCAGGTCGTCGAGGACACCGCCCTCGGCGTTGCAGATCATCGTGTACCGCGCCCGGCCCGGCTTGACCCCGGTGAGGTTGCCGACCAGCGCGAAGTCCAGGACGTCGGCCGCCTGCTGGCCGGTGACGTGGATTTCGGCCATGTGCGAGAGGTCGAACAGCCCGGCCGCCTCGCGGACGGCCTTGTGCTCGGCCAGCTCGCTGGCGTAGCGGACCGGCATGGACCAGCCGGCGAAGTCGGTGAACAGCGCACCGAGTCCCTTGTGGACTCCGTGCAGGGAGGTCTCTCGTGACACGGGTTCAGCCTTCGTAAGCGTTGAGGGGCGGGCAGGAGCACACGAGGTTACGGTCGCCGCGGGCGCCGTCGATGCGACGCACCGGGGGCCAGTACTTGTTCTTGCGCGACACCCCGGCCGGGAAGACGGCCAGCTCGCGGCTGTAGGGCTTGTCCCACTCCCCGACCAGCGTCTCCGCGGTGTGCGGGGCGCCCCGCAGCGGCGACTCCTCCGCACTCCACTTGCCGCCGGCGACCTCGTCGATCTCGGCGCGGATGGCGATCATCGCGTCGCAGAACCGGTCGATCTCGCCGAGGTCCTCGGACTCGGTCGGCTCGACCATCAGCGTGCCCGCGACCGGGAACGACATGGTCGGCGCGTGGAAGCCGTAGTCGATGAGCCGCTTCGCGACGTCGTCGACCGTCACGCCGGTCTCCTTGGTGAGCTGCCGCAGATCGAGGATGCATTCGTGGGCGACCAGGCCGTCCTGGCCCGTGTAGAGCACCGGGTAGTGCGGGGCCAGCCGCGAAGCGACGTAGTTCGCGGCCAGCACGGCGACCTTCGTGGCCGCGGTCAGGCCGGGCGCGCCCATCATCCGGACGTAAGCCCAGGAGATCGGCAGGATCGAGGCCGAGCCGTAGGGCGCGCCGCTGATCGGGCCGACGCCGGTTTCCGGGCCGGCCGCGTCCAGCAGCGGGTGGTTCGGCAGGTAGGGCGCGAGGTGGGCGCGCACCGCGACCGGGCCGACGCCGGGGCCGCCACCGCCGTGCGGGATGCAGAACGTCTTGTGCAGGTTCAGGTGCGAGACGTCGCCGCCGAACTCGCCCGGCTTGGCCAGGCCGAGCAGGGCGTTGAGGTTCGCGCCGTCGACGTACACCTGGCCGCCGCCGTCGTGGACGATCTTGGCCAGCTCGTCGATGTCGTGCTCGTACACGCCGTGCGTGGACGGGTAGGTGACCATGATCGCGGCGAGCGTGTCCCGGTGGGCGTCCACCTTGGCCCGCAGGTCGGCGAGGTCGACGTTGCCCTCGTCGGTGCACTTCACCACGACCACGCGCATCCCGGCGAGCACCGCGGAGGCGGCGTTCGTGCCGTGCGCGGACGACGGGATCAGGCAGACGTCCCGGGCCTCGTCGCCGTTCGCGCGGTGGTAGGCGCGGATCGCGAGGAGACCGGCGAGCTCGCCCTGGCTGCCCGCGTTCGGCTGCAGCGACACCTTGTCGTAGCCGGTGACCTCGGCCAGCCACTCGGCCAGCTGCGCGACGAGGACGTGGTAGCCCTCGGCGTCCTCGGCCGGGGCGAACGGGTGGATGCCCGCGAACTCGCGCCAGCTGATCGGCTCCATCTCGGTGGTGGCGTTCAGCTTCATCGTGCAGGAGCCGAGCGGGATCATGCCGCGGTCGAGGGCGTAGTCCTGGTCGGACAGCCGGCGCAGGTAGCGCAGCATCGCCGTCTCCGAGCGGTGGGTGCCGAAGACCTCGTGGCCCATGAAGCCGGTCTCGCGGGCCAGGCCGTTCGGCAGCGCGACACCGTCCTGGACGTCCTCTTCCACCCCGAACGCCCTCAGCACCTTCGCCGCGATCGCGGGGGTGCTGACCTCGTCGAAGGCGACGCGGACGTGGTCGGCGTCGACGTGCCCGAGGTTGATCCCGGCCGCGCGGGCGGCCGCGTGGACCTCGGCGGCCTGGCCGGGCACGTGCGCGACGACGGTGTCGAAGAAGGACTCGTGCACGACCTCGACGCCGGTCTTGCGCAGGGCGCCGGCGAAGCCCGCGGCGAGGCCGTGGACGCGCTGGGCGATCTTCTTCAGGCCGTCCGGACCGTGGTAGACCGCGTACATCGCGGCCAGCACGGCCGGGAGGACCTGCGCGGTGCAGATGTTCGACGTCGCCTTTTCGCGGCGGATGTGCTGCTCACGCGTCTGCAGCGCGAGCCGGTAGGCGGAGTTGCCGTCGGCGTCGACCGAGACGCCGACCAGGCGCCCGGGCAGCGAGCGCTCGAGGCCGGCGCGGACGGACATGTACCCGGCGTGCGGGCCGCCGTAGCCGAGCGGGACGCCGAAGCGCTGCGTCGAGCCCGCGGCGACGTCGGCACCGAGCTCGCCGGGCGCGGTGACCAGGGTCAGCGCGAGGAGGTCGGCGGCGACGGTGAACAGCGCGCCCGCGGCCTTCGCCGACTCGGAAATCGCGTGGTAGAAGCCGCGGCCGCGCAGCACGCCGGACGCGCCGGGGTACTGGACGACGACGCCGAAGAAGTCCTCGGGCAGGCCGGTCAGCAGGTCGCGGACCTCGACCTCGATGCCCAGGGCCTCGACGCGGGTGCGCACGACGGCGATGGTCTGCGGCAGGCATTCGGCGTCGAGGACGACCTTGTTCGACTTGGACTTCGACGCCCGGCGCATCAGCGTGACGGCTTCGGCGACGGCGGTCGACTCGTCCAGCAGCGAGGCGTTCGCGGTGGCCAGGCCGGTCAGGTCGGCGACCATGGTCTGGAAGTTGAGGAGGGCTTCGAGCCGGCCCTGGGAGATTTCCGGCTGGTAGGGCGTGTACGCGGTGTACCAGGCCGGGTTCTCGAGCACGTTGCGGCGGATCACGCCGGGGGTGACGGTGTCGGAGTAGCCCAGGCCGATCATCTGCGTCATCGGCCGGTTGCGCGCGGCGAGGGCGCGTAGCTCCGCGGTGGCCTCTTCTTCGGACGCGGCGGGCGGCAGCCGCAGGTCACGGGTGGCGCGGATGGCGCTCGGGACGGCGGCCCCGACGAGGGCGTCCAGGCTGCCGTAGCCGCACTCGGCCAGCATCTTCGCGCGTTCGGCCTCGGACGGGCCGATGTGGCGGGCGTCGAACTGCGTTGAAGTGATGGGGAGCTCCTCGGGCCGGGCACCGGACAGAACGGTGCGCTGGGAACTCCCCCTCTGTCATGGCACCTGAGAGTTTCACCGTGTGCGACACGGCTTTCACCTTGGGTGAGGCGCGGGTGCGCCTGCTTTCCAGAGTGGCCTCGCGCGAAGCGGTAGCAGGTACCTGAGAGATTCCGGGGAGTTTGCTCCTTCGGTGCCCCACCGACTTCGTGAGGGCTCTCCCGCCTCGGCTCTACGGCCCGATCTGCAGTTGTGACGGTCACGGTACCCGGCGCTTCGGGCGCGCGTCTACGTCACCCGGGCAACACCACATCAACCTTCGACCGCGGCTCGACGCACGACGCTCCCGGCCAGCGCCGGCGGGCGGCGGACCCGGCCCGAGGGCAGGACCAGGCGTTTCAGCGGGCCGCCGAGCGGGACCGGCGGCAGGCCCGCGCCGAGCAGGACCTGTTCCACGATCTGCTCGGCGTGCCAGGCCACCGAGTCGTTGAGCCGGTCCAGCGAGGGGCGGTCGCCGTCGAAGACGTCCTCGTCGGCCAGGGTGACCTCGAAGTACGCGCAGCCCGGCGGGACCGAGATCGCTTCTTCGATCGCCCGCGCACCCTCCTCGGGGTCGGCGAACCCGGCTTCGAGCAGCGGGCCGCGGTAGATCCGGGCCGCGCGGGCCCGCATGCGCGGGCCGTAGCGGACCACGACCGGGAGCCGTCCGGTCAGGTCGGGCACGGCCAGGCCGTGCAGCAGCATGATCGGCGGCACCGAGTGCACCAGCCGCGGCGCGGGTCCGGCCAGCTCGCGGGCGGTGACCCGGACCCGGTCGGCCATCGCGTCGGGCAGGCCGAAGTAGCGGAAGTCGACGTTGCCGAACCCGAGCCCGTCGGCGACCAGCGAGGCCAGCAGCTCGCCGTAGCCCCAGATCGGCGACAGCACGACCACCGGCGGCGCGGCGACCACCGGCGTCGGCACGGGCGGCCGCGTGGCCTCCTGCTCCGGCACCTGGATCACCAGCCGCGGCGGTTCGTGCCAGTCGTGCACCTCCGCGACCCGCCAGTACAGCCCGAGCGGCCGCCACAGCTCCCCGAGGACGTCGTGCTCGATGATGCGGCGCACCTCGGCGTCGTCGTGGGGGAAGTCCCGCGGCGGCACGATCCCGACGTAGTGGTGGTAGGTGACGCGGACCTCGTCGCCGCGGGTGGCCGAGCGGATCCGCATCTCCCAGTCGACCGGCGACGCGGCGATGGCGTTGGCCACCTGCGTGCCGGGCGAGGAGTAGACGAGCGCGGTGGCCTGCCGGAGGAACTGCCCGGCCCGGTCGATGCCCTCCCGCAGCGCCTTCGCCGCCTGCGCGACGTGCACCGGGCCGGCGAGCGAGTCGGGCAGGACACCGGCGACGCGCAGCAGCTCGGCCTCGCTGAGCCCGGTGACCTCGGCCAGCTGCGCCCAGTGGTCGAAAACGGTCACCTTCGGCGCGTGCCGGTGCTCGATCCAGCTGCGCAGCGTCGACGTCGGAACGCCGACGCGTCGCGCGGCCTCGTCCAGGGAGAGCCCGCGGGAGCGGAGACCGGCCCGGACCGCTTCCGCCCACTCGTCGGCGCGCCAGTGCGTCACCTCACAAAGCTAACGAAACCCGCTAGCTTTGCGCAGGGACAACTCGCCCACGGCACTCCGACGCTGGTCACCATGACCACCACCGTCATCGCCCTGACCCTGATCGTCGGCGTGCTCACCTTCGCCGCCGGGGCCTTCCTGGCCTCCGAGATCGCCGTCCGCGTGCTGCGCCGCCGCGAACAGCTCCTCTCCGAGGAACGCAAGCGGCTCAACGCCGCCTGGAAGTTCCTGAAGGAGGTCTACGGCGTCAAGAAACCGACGCGCCGTTAGAACGTGGCGATCGGGTTGACCGGGCTGCCGGACGTGCCGGCGAAGCGGACCGGAGCGACGGCGAGCTGGAAGTCCCACTGACCGAGGTCGGCGGCCGTCGCCGCGCACGCCTCGAGGTCGCAGTTGTCGAGCAGCCACAAGCCCATCGCTACGAGGCCGACGGTGTGCACCGGCATGGCGAGGTCGTCGTACCCCGACGGCTGAACGTCCTGGGGAGTGTCGGCGCCGATCAGCGCGACGCCCCGCTCGTGCAGCCACGGCAGGCAGGACGCGTGCCAGCCGGCCTGCGTGACACCGCCGGACGCCCCGGCCTCGTGCCGGACGCGGCCGTAGCCGGTCCGCAGGAGTACCGCGTCGCCGGAGCGCACCCGGACGCCCTGGCGGCGCTCGGCCTCCTCGAGGTCGTCGGGGAACACACCGTCACCCGGTTCCAGCGACGGCACACCGCGGACCTTCGCGACGTCCAGCAGGACACCGCGCGTGACGATCCCGTTCGCCGCCGCCGTGACGGCTCCCCACGCCGATCCCGTCGCGGCGTCGACCAGCGAGTGCGGCCGCCCGTTGTACATCCTGCCGTCCCAGAAGATGTGACACGGCGAGTCGACGTGGGTGATCGTGTTGCCGTGGAACAGGATGCCGAGCCGCTCGTTCGCGTAGCCCCAGTGCGGGTCGTTGCGGAACCCGGGCAGCGGCATGTTCTCCGCACCCGGCATGTCGGCGAAGCGCGGGCACGTCGTCGTCGACCGCTCCATCTCTTCGGGTACGGCCACCTCCCACGCGCACGACACAGCCCGGCCGTGGCGCACGGCCCGCGCCGCCGCCAGCCGGACGTCGTCGGTGATGTGGTTCAGCGTGCCGAGCTCGTCGTCGTCGCCCCACCGCCCCCAGTTCGACAGCGTTTCGAAGTACCCGAGCACGTCGTCCTGGCTGGGCACCGGCCGCTCTTCCGTCACCGCACCACCATGTCAGAGCGGGGTGACGTACGCCCCGGAGATGCCGCCGTCGACCAGGAACTGGGACGCCGTGATGAAGCTGGCGTCGTCGCTGGCCAGGAACGCGACCGCGGCCGCGATCTCCTCCGGCTCGGCGAACCGGCCGACCGGCACGTGCACCAGGCGCCGCGCCGCGCGTTCCGGGTCCTTCGCGAACAGCTCCTTCAGCAGCGGGGTGTTCACCGGGCCGGGGCACAGCGCGTTGACGCGGATGTTCTCCCGCGCGAACTGGATGCCGAGCTCGCGGCTCATCGCAAGCACGCCGCCCTTGGACGCGGTGTAGGAGATCTGCGACGTCGCCGCGCCCATCACGGCCACGAACGACGCCGTGTTGACGATCGAGCCCTTGCCCTGGCGCTGCATGTGCGACAGGACGGCCTTGCAGCACAGGTACACCGACGTCAGGTTGACGCGCTGGACCCGCTCCCACGCCTCGATGCCGGTGGTCAGGATGGAGTCGTCCTCCGGCGGCGAGATGCCGGCGTTGTTGAAGGCGACGTCGACCGCGCCGAACTGCTCGACCGTGCTGTGGAACAGGTTCTCGACCTGCTCGGCGTCGGTGACGTCGGTCTGGACGAACGCGCCGCCGATCTCGTCGGCGGCCGCCTTCCCCTCCACGGGCGAGAGGTCCGCGATGACGACCTTCGCCCCTTCGCTCGCCAGGCGCCGGGCCGAGGCGAGCCCGATGCCGCTCGCGCCGCCGGTGACGACCGCGACGCGGCCTTCGAAACGCTGGACCATTACTCCTCCGTGCTCAGAAAGACGTTCTTGGTTTCGGTGAACGCCGCCGCGGCGTCGGGCCCCAGCTCGCGGCCGAGGCCGGACTGCTTGAAGCCGCCGAACGGCGTCCAGTAGCGCACCGACGAGTGCGAGTTCACCGAGAGGTTGCCGGATTCGACGCCGCGCGCGACCCGGAACGCGCGGCCGGCGTCGCGGGTCCAGATCGACCCGGACAGGCCGTACTCGGTCGCGTTGGCCATCCGGATCGCGTCGGCCTCCTCCGCGAACGGCACGACCGCGACGACCGGGCCGAAGACCTCTTCCGCCGCGGCCGGGTGCCGCAGGTCGGGCGGGGTGAGGACGGTCGGCGGGAACCAGAAGCCGCGGCCGGCGGGCGCGGTGCCGCGGAACGCGACGGGCGCGTCCTCCGGCACGTAGGAGGCGACCTTCTCCCGGTGCGCGGCCGAGATCAGCGGGCCCATCTCGGTCTTCTCGTCGGCCGGGTCGCCGACGACGACGCCGTGCACCGCGGGTTCCAGCAGTTCCATGAAGCGGTCGTACACGCTCGCCTGCACGAGGATCAGCGACCGCGCGCAGCAGTCCTGGCCGGCGTTGTCGAAGACGCCGTAGGGCGCGGTCGCCGCGGCTTTCTCCAGGTCGGAGTCGGCGAAGACGATGTTGGCGTTCTTGCCGCCCAGCTCCAGCGTCACGCGCTTCACCTGCGCCGCGCAGCCCGCCATGATCTGCCTGCCGACCTCGGTCGAGCCGGTGAACACGACCTTGCGGACGGTCGGGTGGTCGACGAACCGCTGCCCGACCACGGATCCCTTGCCGGGCAGCACCTGGAAGACGTCCTCGGGGATGCCCGCTTCGCGCGCCAGTTCGGCCAGCCGGATCGCGGTCAGCGGCGTCAGCTCGGCGGGCTTGAGGACGACGGTGTTCCCGGCGGCGAGCGCGGGCGCGAAGCCCCAGCCGGCGATCGGCATCGGGAAGTTCCACGGCACGATCACGCCGACCACGCCCAGGGGTTCGTGGAAGGTGACGTTGATCCCGCCCGGCACCGGGATCTGCTGGCCGAGCAGGCGTTCCGGGGCCGCCGAGTAGTAGTTGAGGACGTCCCGGACGTTGCCGGCCTCCCAGCGGGCGTTGCCGATGGTGTGCCCGGAGTTCTCGACCTCCAGCCGCGCGAGGTGCTCGATGTCGGCCTCGACGGCGCCGGCGAAGCGGCGCAGCAGCCGCGCGCGGTCGCCGGGGGTGACGTCGCGCCACGCCGGGAACGCCGCGTGCGCGCGGGCGATCGCCGCGTCGGTCTCCTCGGCGCTCGTCAGCGGGACCGCCCGCACCACCTCCTCGGTGGCGGGGTTCAGGACGTCGAAGGTGGTGGTCATGGCCTCTCCTTGCTCGCTTCGACGAGGGCGGCGAACAGCCGGACGTCGTCGCTGTCCTGCTCGGGGTGCCACTGGACGCCCAGCGTGAACTCCCCCGGCACCTCGGCGGCTTCGACCGTGCCGTCGGCGGCCCAGCCGACCGCTTCCAGGCCGGCGCCGAGCCGGTCGATCGCCTGGTGGTGGTAGCACAGGGTCTTGGTCTCGGGCCCGAGGATCGACGCCGCCCGGCTGCCTTCGGCGAGGGTGACCGTGCCCCGGCCGAACGTCGCCGGGGCGGGCTGGTGCTCGGTCGACTGCGTGGCCTCCGGCAGGTGCTGGACCAGCGTGCCGCCGAGGGCGACGCTCATCACCTGCAGGCCGCGGCACACGCCGAGCACCGGCTTGCCCGCCCGGCGCGCGGCCTCGAACAGGCCGAACTCGAAGGCGTCCCGCTCCGGCCGGGTGTAGGTCGACGGGTGCGGCTCCTGGCCGTAGCGGCCGGGCTCGACGTCGGCGCCGCCGGTGAGGACCAGGCCGTCCACTGTGGACATGAGCCGGTCGTGCGCGCCGGACACCGGCGGCAGCAGCACCGGGATGCCGCCCGCCGCGACGACGCAGTCGACGTAGAAGCGGTGCAGGAGGACGGCCTCGGTCTCCCAGACCCCGAACTTCGCGGGTTCGAGGTAGCTGGTGAGGCCGATGACGGGTTCAGAGGCGCTCGAAGCCACGGACGAGCTCCCAGTCGGTGACGGCGGCGTTGTAGGCGTCGATCTCGATCTTCGCCGCGTTCAGGTAGTGGTCGACGACGTCGTCGCCGAAGGCCGCGCGCGCCAGGTCGCTGCCGTCCAGGGCCGCGGCGGCCTCGGGCAGCGTCGTCGGCACGGTGTCCCGGTCGGAGTGGTAGGCGTTGCCGGTGAACGGCTCCTCCAGCTCCAGCTCGTTCTCGATGCCGTGCAGGCCGGCGGCGATCAGCGCGGCGACGGCGAGGTAGGGGTTGACGTCCCCGCCCGGCACCCGGTTCTCCACGCGCAGCGACTCGCCGTGCCCGACGACCCGCAGCGCGCACGTGCGGTTGTCGGTGCCCCACGCGATCGCGGTCGGCGCGAAGCTGCCGGGCACGAACCGCTTGTAGGAGTTGATGTTCGGGGCGAAGAAGTAGGTGAGCTCGTGCAGCCCGGCGAGCTGGCCGGCGAGGAACTGCTCCATCAGCCGCGAGAAGCCGTGCTCGCCGTCACCGGCCAGGACGGCCCGGCCCTCGGTCGAGCGCAGGCTGATGTGGATGTGGCAGGAGTTGCCTTCGCGCTCGTTGTACTTCGCCATGAAGGTGAGGCTCTTGCCCTCCTGCGCGGCGATCTCCTTGGCGCCGTTCTTGTAGACGCTGTGGTTGTCGCACGTGCTCAGGGCGTCGGTGTAGCGGAAGGCGATCTCCTGCTGGCCGGGGTTGCACTCGCCCTTGGCGGACTCCGGGTAGAGCCCGGCGCCGGCCATGTCGTTGCGGATCCGGCGCAGCAGCGGCTCCAGCCGCGCGGTGCCGAGCATCGAGTAGTCGACGTTGTACTGGTTGGCGGGCTTGAGGCCGTGGTAGCGCTTGTCCCAGGCGGCCTCGTAGGTGTCGTCGAAGACGATGAACTCCAGCTCGGTGCCGACGTGGGCGGTGAGCCCGCGCTCGGCGAGGCGCTCGAGCTGGCGGCGCAGGATCTGGCGCGGCGACACCGAGACCGGGCCGCCCTGCACGCGCTCGACGTCGGCGAGGACCAGCGCGGTGCCCTCGTGCCACGGGATCTCCCGCAGCGTCTCGAGGTCGGGGCGGAGCACGAAGTCGCCGTACCCGCTGTCCCAGGAGGAGAGCGCGTAGCCCTCGACGGTGTTCATGTCGACGTCGACGGCGAGCAGGTAGTTGCAGGCTTCGGTGGCGTGGCCGACGACCTCGTCCAGGAAGTACTCGGCCGAGCAGCGCTTGCCCTGCAGCCTGCCCTGCATGTCGGTGAGCGCGACGAGCACCGTGTCGATCGTGCCCGCGTCCACGCGCGCCCGGAGTTCGTCGAGCGTGAGCATGCCTCGCCTGCGTGCCATCCGTCGCCCCAAAGGTTTGGTATGAATCCTTTGCCGGTCCTTCCTACCCGGTGAGCCGGACGCGGTCAACCCGAGAAAAGGTATCTTTTTGAACCTTTAGGGTGGCGGCCGGATTGTCCGGCTTGCCCGGCTGAGAAGAGTCTGTGAATCCGCGCGCGCGGGAGGAAACCGGGGCCCCCGCACGTTGAACGGGGCAAGAGAGGTGAGATCGATGACCACAGCATTCACGCAGCAGAGCACGATCGGACAGCAGCAGGCCCGGCCCCAGCTGCCGACCCTGCCCACCGGCTGGCCGATCGGTTCGTACGAGTCCTACGAGCAGGCACAGCGCGCGGTCGACCACCTCGCGGGCACCGACTTCCCCGTCACCGACGTCACGATCGTGGGCGTGGAGCCGATGCTCGTCGAGCGGATCGCGGGCCGGATGTCGTGGGGCAAGGTCCTCGGCAGCGCGGCGACGTCCGGTGCGCTGTTCGGCCTGTTCCTCGGCCTGATGCTCAGCCTGCTCAACCCGGGCGCCGGCCTCGTCCCGATCGTCATCGGCCTGGTCGCCGGGCTCGGCTTCAACCTGCTCTTCGGCGCACTGGGCTACGCGGTGAACCGGAACAAGCGCGGGTTCGTCTCCCAGAGCCAGCTGGTGGCCCGCCGCTACGACGTCCTGTCGCAGCCCCGCAACGCCGAGAAGGGCCGCGCACTGCTGGCGGACCTCGCGGCCCGCAGCGCCTTCGGCCACTGACCCGCGGATAGTTCGAAGGCCGCCCCCGGGAAGTCCCGGAGGCGGCCTTCGCCGCACCAGGAGCGGCCCCGACCGCCCCTGCTCCCCTACCTGGTCGGCGTCGGCGTGGCCGGCGTCGGCGTCGGCGTGGCCGGTGTCGGCGTCGGCGTGGCCGGTGTCGGTGTCGGCGTGGCCGGCGGCGTGGTGGTCGTGGGCGACGGCGCCGTGACCTTCGGGATCGCCGCGCTGAACGGCACGCCCGCGATTTCGCGGCAGGCGCCGCGGTAGCCGTTGTAGCCGTTGAAGTTGCCCTGGTCGTCGGTGACGCCCTGCTCGACCTTCGGCCGCGGGAACCGGTTGTCCGCGCCGATCCGCTGCCTGCTCCCGCTCGAGCGCTCGCAGCCGTAGCGGGTCACCGTGAGCGGCCTGCCCGCTTCGTCGTAGAGGTAGACCTCGGTCAGCGGCTTGCCCTCGGCGTCGAAGGCGTAGATGTTGCCGACCTCGCGGCCGCCGTAGGTCAGCTGGTCGTTGCCGTAGTTGTCGGACGAAGACGGGTAGTAGTACGACGGCGCCGAGGAACTCCCGCGGGCGAACAGGTCGATCGCCGCGCCGAATCCGCCGAGCGCGCCGCCGATGACGAACGCCGAGATCGGCACCGCCAGCCACAGCAGCCGCCGGTCGGTGCGCACCCGCGGGCCCGCCCACAGGGCCCCCACGGCCGCGACGATCAGGAACGGCAGCAGCAGCACGGCGCTCCGGTGCCGCAGCATGAGCAGCAGCCCGAACGAGACGAGCACGACGGCGCAGAACACCCACCACGCCGGCTTGAGCGAACGCGCGTAGCGCAGGAACTTGCCGGCGTCCTCCTGCTCACGTCCCTTGGCCAGCACGCTCCGCACCCAGCCCACCTCCGGCAGCGCCAGCACCGGCTCGATCCCGCCGCGCAGCAGCAGGATCAGGCTGACGAGGAACACCGGCGCGAACAGCAGCAGGCCGGCGAACGTGCCGGGACTGAGGGTCACGGCGGCCCCGAACGCCAGGAACGCGAGCGCCAGCGCGCAGAACACCAAGCCCCACAACGCGATCCGCGGTTTCGCCAGGCTGGGCGCGGCGGCTGTCGTGATCACCTGCGTCGTCCCCTCGCCCGGCGCCGGGTACCCGCCGGACGCGCGCAGCTCGGCGGCGTAGCTCTCGGGCGAGCCGAGCCGTTCGATCAACGCCTCGACGCGGGCACCCTCCCCCAGCTCGGCCTCGAGTTCCGCCAGGTGCGGACGGACGTCCTCGAGGATTTCTTCGATCTCGCTCGCGGGCAGGTCGGCGAGCGCGGTCCGGACCCGCGCCAGATACACCCGCACGGCGGTCGGCTTGTCGCTCATGCTGCCTCTCCCAAAAGCACGTTCATCGTCGAAGCGAAGCTCTGCCAGGTCTTGCCCGACTCCGCGAGCCGGGCCCGGCCCGGCTCGTTCAGGCTGTAGTACTTGCGGTGGGGCCCTTCTTCGCTGGGCACCACGTACGACGTCAGCAGGCCGGCCTTGTAGAGCCTGCGCAACGTCCCGTACACCGACGCGTCCCCCACCTCGTCCAGGCCGGCGGCCCGGAGTCTTCGCAGGACGTCGTACCCGTAGCCGTCCTCCTCGCGGAGCACCGCGAGAACGGCGAGGTCGAGCACCCCTTTGAGCAGCTGACTGATCTCCACTGCACCCTCCAGTCTTACGCATGGGAAGGTACCACGCATTGCGCAGTAGTGTGCACGGCGGAGGGCCATGCTGAGGGAATGGACCTGGTCAAGACGGACTTCCAGCTGCTGGACGAGCGGTTCGAGCGCGTCAACGGCGACGAGTGGATGCAGCGCCTGCACACCGGCTGCCGCTGGACCGAAGGGCCCGCGTACTTCCCGGCCGGGCGCTACCTGGTCTTCAGCGACATCCCGAACGACCGCACACTGCGCTGGGACGAGACGACCGGCCAGGTGGGCGTGTTCCGGCAGCCGTCGAACTACGCGAACGGCCACACGGTCGACCGCCGCGGGCGGCTGGTCAGCTGCGAGCAGGGCACCCGCCGGGTGACGCGCACCGAGCACGACGGCTCGATCACGGTCATCGCGTCGGACTACCGGGGAAAGCGGCTGAACAGCCCGAACGACGTCGTCGAGCACTCGGACGGGTCGATCTGGTTCACCGACCCGAGTTACGGCATCGACAGCGACTACGAGGGCTACCGCGCGGAGAGCGAAATCGGCGCCTGCCACGTGTACCGGGCCGCCCCGGACGGCACGGTGACGATCGTCGCCGGCGACTTCTCGCGGCCGAACGGCCTGGCGTTCTCGGCCGACGAATCGCGGCTCTACATCGCCGACACCCGCCAGGACCCGAGCCACCTGCGGGTGTTCGACGTCGGGGAGAACGGAACGCTGACGGGCGGCGGCATCTTCGCCACGAGCGACAGCGGCGGCTTCGACGGAGTCCGCGTGGACAGCGAAGGCCAGGTGTGGGCGGCGGCCCACGACGGCCTGCACTGCTTCGCCGCGGACGGCACCCGGATCGGCAAGCTGCGGGTGCCGGAGATCTGCTCGAACTTCACCTTCGGCGGAGCGCGCGGGAACGAGCTGTTCATCACGGCGTCGAGCTCGCTGTACACGCTGCGGGTGACGGTGAACGGGGCCCGCTACCCGCGCTGACCGGCCGGCGCTGCCTGCGGGCTAGCCGGGAGCGGCGGCCCTGACCCGCTCCACCAGGGCGTCACGGCGTTGCCAGGCCCGGCTCACCTGGACCAGCCAGGCCGCCTCGGCCGTCACGTCCGCGTCGGCGTCCGGTTCGGGTTCGGGGCCGGGTTCGCGGTCGAAGCGGCGGCCCGCCCGGCCCGCCTCGATCGCCGCCGCCAGGGTCACCGCCTCCACCGTGGCCGCCACCTCCGCTTCGCGGACGCCCGCCCGGCGGGCCGCCGCCTCCGCGCGGGCCGGGAGGTCCGGGTCGAAGTGGGCTCGCAGCGCCAGGTGGCCGTCGCGGATTTCGATGACCCGGCGGTACAGCGTGAACTCCGCGCCGCCCGCCAGCTCGCGGCCCGGGTCGAGGGCGATGCCCGGCACCGCCGTGCGCAACGCCGTCCACAACGGCTCGATGCGGCGGTAGGCGCGGTACGCGCGGACCCGGCCGATCACCGACGACACCGCCGGCGACCACGCGCTGAGCGTCGCCCCGGCCGCGACGGACACGACCGTCACCGCGGCGAGCACCGACGACGGCACGTCTTCGCGGGCGGCGATCCGCGCCGACTCCGCGAGGCGGCGGACGTCGTCGACGTCCCAGAACGTCCACGCGAACGCCGCTCCGACGCCGACGACCAGCAGCCACAGCCCGGCCCGCAGCGGTCCCGGCTCGGCGTGCCACGCGCTGCGGAAGAACACCGCGAACAGCAGGCCGAGGCTGATCAGGCTGTAGAGCAGGAACAACACCTTGTCGGCCAACGCGAACGGCAGGTCGGCCTCGGAGAACACGGTTTCGTCGCCGGTCCGCCGCGGCTCGGAAAGCGCGAAACACACCGCCAGCAGCACCATCGTCGCGCCGGTGAACAACGCGTGCGGCGCGAGCCGGGCGCCTTCGCCGCGCCACACCGACTGCGTGAAGGCGACCGCGAACCCGATCGCGCCCAGTTTCAGCTCGTCGCCGGCCAGGCTCAGGACCCATTCGGCCACCGGGCCGGGGCCGGCGAGGGCCGACATCGCCGGCGTCAGCACGACGATGCCGGTGGCGATGCAGATGCCGAAGCCGGCGAGGAACCACATCGTGCGCGCGGGCTGGCTGCGGCGCGCCTCGATCAGCTTGTACCCGAACCCGGCGAAGCCCGCGAGGCACAAGTAGTAGGCGAGCGACTCGATCACGGCGCGCGGCGGCCGAACACGGAATCGAAGCGGCGCACACCTTCCGGGACACCGGGCGCGGGCGCACGCGGCCCGGCGGGCCGGACGACGCGCTGCGCGAGCAGGCTCGCGACGAGCTCGGCTTCGCGTTCCTCGACCTCGGAGTAGGTGGTGCGCCCGAGGACGCGCCGGACGAGCTCGGGCGAGAGGTTCGGCATCAGCTGCCGCCCCGCGGCGGCGTCGATGGCCACCCCGTCGGCGCCGGCGTCGGAGCCGACGTGGCCGCACAGCAGGTGCCCGACCTCGTGCAGCAGGATGTGCCGCCGGTGCAGCGCGGTGGTGTCGGTCGGGTAGAGGATGTAGTCGGCGCGTTCGGTGCTCATCAGCAACCCGCACGGCGCGCCTTCGGGAGCGCTGACGGGCATCAGCTCGATCGGCCGTCCCCGCTCGGCGGCCAGCGCGGCGACGAAGTCCCCGGCGTCGAACGGCTCGGGCAGGCGGACGGCATCGGCGACTTCACGCGCCCGCAGCCACAGCGAGCGCGCCGGTCGCCGCCGCCAGGATGGTCGCGCCACCTTCACACTCCCTCACCACGCCCGGCCGTACGGTTCCAGCCGGATCAACGCGGCAGGGTCCGATTGGTTGCGCGGCCGGGGAGAATCCGGCGCGCGGAACCGGGAAGCGGTTCCCCGCAGGCCCGGCGTTTCGCGCCGTTCCCCGGCAGCGAGGCTCGGTTCGGCACGGACCGGCCCGAGCCCGCACAAGCTGTGCGCACCGGCACCCGGCAGCCCCGGTCCCGACGGCGAGAACACCGCCACCTCAGCCCTCCTTCTTCGGGGTGCCGCGACCGGCCTCCCTTCGGGCGATCGCGTCGATCATGTCGCTGATGGTGTCCAGGCCGTCCGAGGACAACGTCACCGCGCGCAGCGCCAGGTCCCTGACCCCCGCGTCGCGCAGCGCGCCCAGCAGGGCCAGCTCCTCCGCGATCTTCTTGCTCTGCTCGTCGTCGAAGAAGTATGCCGGGGGTACGCCGAAGAACTGTGCCAGTGCCTCGAGGTGGCGCTTCGTCGGGTTGTCGCGGCGGCCCGTGCGCAGCTGCCACAGGTACGTCGTCGAGAAGCTCTCGCCCGTGGCCTCACGACAGGCCTTGGCGACCTCTTCGTTGCTGTAGGGCTCCCGGTCGGGTCTGCGGACCACGTGGAACAGCCGGTCGATCTTGTCGGCCAGCGTCGACTTTCCGGGCTCCTTGACCACGATGCACTCCCTCAGCTACCAGGCGTATTCATCCTAGCTGAAAGACGGCACCCCTTTATCAACCCGAGTTCGCCCTCGGCCGCGGCTGGCAGCGCGGGCACGAGAACGACGACCGGTTCATGAACGGCTCCCGCCGGATCGCCGTGCCGCAGCGGTGGCACGGCATGCCTTCCTGGCCGTACGCGTCCAGCGACCGGTCGAAGTACCCCGATTGCCCGTTCACGTTCACGTACAGCGCGTCGAACGACGTGCCGCCCGCGCCCAGCGCCGCGTTCATCACGTCCGACGCCGCCGACAGCAGCTCGCGGCCCTTCGCCATGGTCAGCTTCGCTGTCGGCCGGGACCAGTGCAGGCGGGCCCGCCACAACGCTTCGTCCGCGTAGATGTTGCCGATGCCCGACACCAGCGTCTGGTCGAGCAGCGCCCGCTTGACCTCCGTGCGCCGCGACCGCAGCGCGCGCACCGCCGCGTCGAGGTCGAACTCCGGGTCCATCGGGTCGCGCGCGATGTGCGCGATCGTGTCCGGCAGCAGGACATCGCCGCCGATGTCACTGAGGTCGTCCAGCGCCAGGCCGCCGAACGTGCGCTGGTCGACGAAACGCAGCTCCGGCCCGTCGTCGTCGAAGCGCAGCCGCACCCGCAGGTGCTTCTCGTCCGGCGTGCCCTCCGGCTGGACGAGCATCTGCCCGCTCATCCCCAGGTGGGCCAGCAGCGCCTCCTTGTCGGAAAGCTCCAGCCACAGGTACTTGCCCCGGCGCCGGGCCGCCTCGACGCGGGTGCCGGCGAGCCGCTTCGTGAAGTCCTCCGCGCCCATGGCGTGCCGGCGGATGGCGCGCGGGTGCAGGACCTCCGCCTCGCGGATGGTCCGCCCCGCGATGTGCGCCTGCAGGCCCAGGCGGACGACTTCGACCTCGGGAAGTTCGGGCATGCGGTCATTGTGCCCGCCGGGTACGACAATTCACGGAGCGGCCGGTCCGACGTCCGCCTTCGCCAGCGGGACCCGGGTCGTCCCCGAAGCGGAGTACTCGTCGGCGCCGACGTCGTAGGTGCCGGTGCGGGCCTGCAGGTCGAAGTCCATCGCGGCGTACGGGTACGACCCCACGCCGGTGTTGATCGCCGGGCTGCCGGAAGCCAGCCGGTACAGCCCCGCGGCGTCCTTGACCAGCTTCGGATCGACGTTGCGCGCCGGGATCCCCGCCGTGCCGCCGAAGGTGATGTTGCCCTCGTACTTGACCGTCGAGCCGCTCGGCAGCGTCACGAGGGTCCCCGACGTCCCCTTGACGATGTTGTCCGCGACCACGCAGTCCTTCGGCTTGAAGTCGCCGCCGTCGCCGTCGATGACGCTGCTGGACCCGATCACCGTGTTGTAGGCGACGGTGTCGCGGTCCGGGCGGTCGTGCAGCTTGCTCGTCGGACCGCTGTCGGCTTCGTCGCCCGAGCCGAACACGATCGCGCGGCCACCGGAATTGGCCACGTAGTTGTTCACGATCCGGTGGTCGTTGCCGTGGAACCGGATGCCCGAACCGAAGAGCAGGTTGCCCTCGACGGTGCTGCGGTTGCCGTGGCGCAGCACGATGTAGCCCCTGCTGTCGCGGATCGTGTTGTAGCGCACGCCGTTGTCCGACGACTTGACCGAGATCGCCTCGATGTCGCCGTCGGCCTTCTCGAAGAGGTTGTTCTCGACGACCGCGTGCGCGGAGTAGGACTGGTGGTTGCTCAGCCCCAGCCGGATCGACTCGCCGCCGTTCGCGCCGGAGAACTGGTGGTTGTAGAAGTAGTTGTGGTGCACGTGGACGTTCTGCGCCATGGCGTCCGACGGCCCGAGGATCTGCAGGAACACGCCCTGGGTGGTGCGGTTCTGGAAGACGTTGTGGTCGACCTCGGTGCCGTCGCCGTTGACCGAGACCCAGTTGCCGTCGCCGGTGAGCTGGAAGTCGTTGCGGGACAGGCGGTTGTGCGACGCTCCGGTCGGAACGCTCAGGGCCGCGCCGTTGCGGAACTTGAAGCCCTGCAGCACGACGTCGTGGACACCGCCGGCGAAGGAGAACGTCTTCGAGCCGGTGATCGTCGCTTTGCCGGTGTGCTCGGCGGCGATCGTCACGGGCGCGGAGCCGGAACCGGACCGCTTGATCGTGAGCGTCGAGCCCGCGGAGTAGGAGCCGTCGGCCAGCACGATCGTGTCACCGGGGTTCGCTTTGTCCATTGCGGACTGCAGCGCCGAAAGCGACGTGACGCGGACCTGGGCGGCCGAGGCCGCCGGTCCGGGCACGACGACGAGCGCCGCGGCGATCAAGGGGACGAAGAACAGACGCATTCCGCCAAACCTCTCAGTCGTGGTGCGAGCGCGGCGGAACGCCACACGTTACTGAGCGGTTCGGGAAATGGTCAACGGGGGGTTCCCGGTGATCAGGACTCCGCGTCGTCCTTCTTCTGCGCCTCGAGTTCGGCGGACAGCGAACGCCAGGCCGTCTCGGCGGCCTTCTGTTCGGCTTCCTTCTTCGTCGACCCGGTGCCGTGGCCGAGCGGACGGCCGGCGACCAGCACGGTGGCCGTGAACTCCTTGCGGTGGTCCGGCCCGGTGTCCTCGACCCTGTACTCGGGCACGCCGAGCCCGGCTGACGCGGTCAGCTCCTGCAGGCTCGTCTTCCAGTCGAGCCCGGCCCCGCGCAGCGGCGCTTCGGCGAGCAGGCCGTCGAAGAGGTGGTGCACGAGCTTGCGCGCGATCTCGATGCCGTGCGCGAGGTACACGGCGCCGATCACCGCCTCCAGCCCGTCGGCGAGGATGCTCGCCTTGTCCCGGCCGCCGGTGAGCTCTTCGCCCTTGCCGAGCAGCAGGTGTGCCCCGAGCCCGCCCTCGCCGAGCCCGCGCGCCACCCGCGCCAGTGCGTGCATGTTGACCACGCTGGCGCGGAGCTTCGCGAGCTGACCTTCGGGCAGGTCGGGGTGGGTGGTGTAGAGGTGATCGGTGACGACGAGGCCGAGCACGGCATCACCGAGGAACTCCAGCCGCTCGTTCGGCGGCAGCCCCCCGTTTTCGTACGCGTACGAACGGTGGGTCAGCGAAAGCCGGAGCAGCTCGGGGTCGAGGACGACCCCGAGCGCTTCGAGCAACGGCGCCGGATCGGCTGCGGGTCCCCCGGGCGTCTTGCCCCCCATGTCGGCTACCCGATCAGGCGGGCTCGACGACCTGGCGGCCGTTGTGCTGGCCGCACGACGGGCACGCGATGTGCTGGAGCTTCGGCTGCTTGCAGGCGCGGTTGGAGCAGGGCACCAGCTGCACCGGAGCCGCCTTCCACTGGCTGCGGCGGGAGCGCGTGTTGGATCGCGACATCTTCCGCTTCGGGACGGCCACGAGTAGATCTCCTTATGACGGTCTGCTCGCGGTCGTGCGAGCGAACTTTCCTCCGGAACGAGCTGGCGCTCGTCAGGCTTGCTCAGCGGGGCCCGGCGCAGGCGTTTCGCCCGCGTTCTCGTCGAATCGCTCGACGAGTGCGGCCCACCGAGGGTCTATCTTCTCATGCCCGTGTCCGGGCTCGAGATCGGCCCACTTGACGCCGCAGTCGATGCAGAGCCCGGCGCAGTCTTCGGTGCACAGCGGGGCCAGCGGCAGGGCCAGCACGATGGCGTCGCGCACGATGGGTTCGAGGTCGATCCGGTCGTCGACCAGCCGGGGGATCTCGTCCTCCTCGGTGGTCTCCTCGGTGGCCGAGCCGGGGTAGGCGAACAGCTCCTGCACCTCGACCTCGACCTCCTCGGTCAGCGGGTCGAGGCAGCGGGCACAGGTGCCCTTCGCGACGGCTTTCGCGGTGCCGCTGACGAGGACGCCTTCGACGACCGACTCGAGGAGCAGGTCGAGTTCCAGCTCCGAGCCGGCTTCGATGGTGATGACATCGGGGACGCCGAGCGGCGTCTCCACCGGCACGCTGCGCGTGAGGGCGCGGCTGAGGCCGGCGTGACGGCCGAGCTCACGGGTGTCGATCACCCACGGGCTGCGGTCGTCGAGCTGGGGGGTCTTGTTCTCGGACATCCCGTCCAGGGTACGCACTGGTCGCCACCCGTTTTGCGCTGGCACCTCGAGCGCGGTGGTGGTGGTGCCGGTGGCGGACCGCGGGTGTGGCCTTCGGCTCACCGGGGTGGGCGCGGGGTGGATGCGGAGGTGGCAGGGCGGGCGGCCCCTCGCGCGCTCCCCGCCCTCCCTGGGGGGCGTCCCCGAGTCCAGCCTATCGGCGGCCGCCGACGAAAGCCGCGGTTTGCGCTGGTGGGCGGGCTGGTTGTCCACATCCGGCCGAGGCTGTGGACACCCCGCCGAAGGCGGCTCACCGACGAGCCAGCCCGCGGAAGAAAAGCCCAGCGACCCAGCCCGCGGAACACAGCCCAGCGACCCAGCCCGCGTACGAACAGCCCAACCGGCCAAGAGCGAATCAGAAAACCAACCCGACCGAGAGTCTCGTCACACCTGGTAGTCGTACAGCGTCGGCCGCCCACTCGAACTCGGCAGGTTCGCCGGGGACCGCAAGTGGTTGCGGCCCGAGTCCACCGTCCGCAGCGTCGTCGCGAGAAGCTCCGAGAACTCCGCCAGCTTGCCGTCCACGTACGCGTCGCAGTCCGCGCGCTGGCGGTCGGCCTCCGCGTGGGCCTCGTCGACGATGCGGGCCGACTCCGCGTGCGCGGCCTGGACCACCTCCGTCTGGGCCACCAGGCGGGCCTGCTCCTGACGGCCGTCCTCGATTGCGCGGTCGTACGCGTCGCGGCCTGCCTGGATCATGCGCTCGGACTCCGCCCGCGAACGGTCGGTCAGGTTCTGGTACTCCGCCTGGCCCGCCGCCACCGTGCGGTCCGCCTGGTCGTGCGCGTCGGCGAGCATCTGCTCTGCGCGGGCGCGCGCGTCGGCGAGGATGCGCTCCGCCTCGTCGGTCGCCTCCGCGATCGTGCGCTCCGCCTCGGCGTTCGCGCCCGCCACCGTCTCGCCCGCCTCCTTGCGGGCGGCGTGGATCAGGTCGTCGCGCTTGTCGAGGACGTCCTGGGCGTCGTCGATCTCCGCGGGCAGTGCGTCGCGGACGTCGTCGAGGAGTTCGAGCACGTCCCCCCGGGGCACCACGCAGCTGGCCGTCATCGGGACGCCGCGCGCCTCCTCGACGATGGTCACGAGCTCGTCGAGCGCCTCGAAAACCCGGTACACGGCAACTCCAATCCCCTGTCGCTGTGCCCCAGTCTGCCCGCATCGGGCGCCGAAGCGGTGAACGCGACCGGCGCCGGGCGTGTCCCCCTGGACCACGCCCGGCGCCGGAGTCACTGCGGCAGCGCCAGTGCCGGATCGGTGATCACCTTCGTGAGCTGCTCCTCGGTCAGCTGGAGACGCAGGCCGCCGGTCAGGATCACCGTCGAGCCGTCGGGGCGGTAGAGGAACCCGTTGATGCCGACGGGCACGGGGTTGCCGTCCACGTCCTTGTAGACGAGTTCCGACAGCACCAGGACGCCGCCGCCGGGCTGCGGGAGCCGGACGCAGTGCGGCACCTGGTCCGTCCAGGTGCACAGCCCGCCGGCCGGGACGACCTCCTGGGCGGCCCCCGCTCCGCGCACGGTCAGCCGGAAGTCACCCGGCCGCCCGCCCGCGTCGACGAACTCGGCCGTCACGCTCATCCGCGCCGGCCCGGCCCCGGCGGGTGAAAGGGCCAGGTCGCGGACGCCGGGCAACGCCCGCGTGACGGCTTCGGCGAGCGCCGAGCGGATCCGGGACTGCTCCGCGAGCGACGGCACGAGCGCCACCCGTTCGCGCACCGGGAGCACGAGCAGCGCGGCCAGCGCCACGACGGCCGCGAGGACCACCGTGGCGGACCGCCGCCGGACGCGGCGCGCCGCGCGGTCGGCGAGCTCGTCGGTGTCGAAGCCCAGCGGGGGTTCCGCGAGGTCCACGTCCCGCAGGCGGGTTGCGAGGTCGGTCACCACGCGCTCCTCTCCGCGCTCTGCTCGAGCACGCCCCGGAGGGTCTCGAGCCCGCGGGCGGCCTGGCTCCGGACGGTCCCCTCCGAGCAGCGCAGCACCTGCGCGACCTCCGCCGCCGGCAGGTCGGCGCAGTAGCGGAGGACGACGGCGGCGCGCTGCTTCGGCGGGACTTCGGCGAGCGCGCGCAGCAGCGGACCCGAAATCCCCGTCTCGGGAGACGGCGAGGGCTGGTCCGGCACGACGCCGTCCCGGCGTTCGCGGCGCCGCCACGGCCGCCGGGCCTCGTCGAGCCAGCAGCGCAGCAGGACCTGCCGGGCGTAGTTGTCGACGGGCCCCCGCCGGGTGATCTTCGGCCAGACCCGGTACAGCTTGATCAGCGTGAGCTGGACCAGGTCCTCCGCCAGGTGCCAGTCGCCGCACAGCAGGTACGCCGTCCGCCTCAGCGCCAGGGCCCGCGCCGCGGCGAACTCCCGGAAGCCCGCGTCCTCCGCAGCCCGCATCCGCGCCTCCTCGTCCTCGTGTACCTCACGGACGAGGGGGCGCGGCGCGTTGCACGGGGGTCAGGAATTCAGGTCGATCCGCTTGAACGTGGCGTAGTGGTCCGGCGTGTAGGCCAGCTCGCCCGCCCCGCCGGAGATCACGCGGTCGTTCGTGCCGACGGTGAACAGCTTGTAGTAGCCCGACGCGCAGGTCGGCAGCACGCCTTCGCGGTTCTCGTACGTCGTGCCGGTGGCCGTGCCGCCGCGGACGTTGTTCACGACGGTCTTCGCCGCCGACGACAGCTGCGAGTAGCCGATCTTCGCCAGGCCCGAGAGGTCGCCGCACGCGTGCGTGGTGCCGCCGCCGACGTCGATGACCTTGAAGGTGGCGTAGTGGTCACCGGTGTAGAAGTACTCGCCGGCGCTGCCGGTCACGATGCGGCGCGTGCCGCGGGTGCTCGAGCCCGGCGTCGGGACCGTGTACTCGTGGTAGTAGCCCGACGCGCAGGCCGGGAGGACGCCTTCGCGGTTGTCGAAGACGACGCCGTCGTTCTTCGGGTACGGGAACGGCCCGCCGGTCTGGATCAGGTTGTACGTCGTGGTCGCTTCGGCCGGGAGCGCCGAGAGCGTCGTGTGCGAGAAGCCGGACAGGTTCCCGCAGGAGTTCTGCGCGACGGTGGCGGGGGACGCCGCGGACGCGGCGGTGACCCCGGCGAACAGCGTCGCCAGGAGCGCGAACAGCACGGCGGCCAGGCGCGATCGGTAGTTGGTCATTTTCGGACCGTAACCCGATCGGATGATC
The DNA here is from genome assembly GCF_040682815.1 of Amycolatopsis sp. NPDC051102. Classification (NCBI taxonomy): domain Bacteria; kingdom Bacillati; phylum Actinomycetota; class Actinomycetes; order Pseudonocardiales; family Pseudonocardiaceae; genus Amycolatopsis; species Amycolatopsis sp. NPDC051102. The sequence continues at coordinate 316,448 of NZ_JBFBBT010000004.1, read as the reverse complement.
GTCAGGAGACGTCGACGTGAACTCCGCCGCCCCCGGGCCGAAGTCCCGACGAACGGACGGGGCCGAACGACGGGAACCGGACAGCGGAGTCCGATGAGGACTCAGGGGAGGATCAGCCCCGCAGCTTCGGGAACTTCTCCGAGAGACGCTCGTAGACGACCGGCGGGACGAGGTGCTCGATGTCGCCGCCGAGCGCGGCGACCTCCTTGACCAGCGAACTGGACACGAAGCCGTACGCCGGGTTGTTCGCCATCAGCAGCGTCTCGACGCCGGTGAGCTCGCGGTTCATCTGCGCCATCTGCAGCTCGTAGTCGAAGTCGCTGACCGAGCGCAGGCCCTTGGCGACCGCCGCGATGTCGTTGTCGCGGCAGTAGTCGACCAGCAGGCCCTCCCACGAATCGACCCGCACGTTGCCGAGCTTCGCGGTGATCTCGCGGAGCATGTCGAGCCGTTCGGAAACCTCGAACAGCCCCTTCTTCGACCGGTTCACCCCCACCGCGACGACGACCTCGTCGAACAGCCGGCTGGCCCGCTCGATGATGTCGAGGTGGCCGTTGGTGGCCGGATCGTAGGAACCGGGACAGACCGCACGCCGCATGGCGCGGACGCTACCGTGCCGGACCCGGTTCGCGCGCGTGGCTCACGCCACAGCGGTGTACTCCGCCCAGTGGACGGCTGTGTCGCCGTACTTCTTCGCCCGCGTCGGCTCGAAGCCCGGCGGCCAGTCCGGCTCGCCGTCGCGGGCGGCGCGCTCGATCACCACCAGGGCCGCCGAGCCCAGCCAGCCGCCCGCGGCCAGCGCCGCTAGAACGGACCCGAGCGCGGCCGCGTCGACGGCGTACGGCGGATCGGCGAGCACGAGGTCGAACGGGGCGGGCGCGGGCGCCGCGACGACCGTCTCGACCTGGCCGGCCCGGACCGTGCCGCCCAGGCCCAGCGCCGCGACGTTGCCGCGCAGGACGTCCACCGCCCGCCGGTCGGCCTCCACGAACAGCGCGTCGGCCGCGCCACGGGAGAGCGCTTCGAGGCCGAGCGCGCCGGACCCGGCGTAGAGGTCGAGGACGCGGGCGCCGTCCAGCTCGCCCGCCATCTCCAGGGCGTTGAACAGGGCTTCCCGCACGCGTTCCGACGTCGGCCGGGTGCCCTTCGGCGGCACCTTCAGCCGCCGTCCGCCCGCCGTCCCGGCCACGATCCTGGTCACCCCCCGATTGTGCGGGGAACGCGTGCGGCGCGGATGACCGGGACACGGGTGTCCCCGCCGATGCCACCGCGTAGAGTCCTTCTTCGCCCTCGGAGGCGTTCCCAAAGCTGTCAAGGAGCCATGCGTGTCCGAACCTCGGGTCAGACGGGCCGAGATCGCCATCGAGCAAGCCCACGTCGATCGCGTGTACACCCGTCTGGACGAACTGCGGGTGCAGGCCGAGGCCATGCGCACGAAGGGCTACGAGATCGGCCAGGGAGCGCAGCGCGAGGCGATCTTCGAGCAGGCGTCGATGCTGTTCGAGCGCGACATGATGGTCTACCACGCCAACCAGACGCTGCAGACGCTCGACGCCGAGTACGAGGGCCTCGTCTTCGGCAGGCTCGACGACCGCGAGGGTGAGCGCACCTACGTCGGCAGGCTCGGCATCCGCGACGCCGAATTCGACAACCTCGTCACGGACTGGCGTGCACCCGCCGCGGCCGCGTTCTACCAGGCCACGGCCGAGGAGCCGATGGACGTCGTGCGGCGGCGCGTGATCCGCTGCTCCGGCCAGAACGTCCTCGACGTCGACGACGACGTGCTGATCGCCGACGCCGTGCCCGAGGACATGCAGATCGTCGGCGAGGGCGCGCTGATGGCCGCGCTGGGGCGCTCGCGCGGCGAGAAGATGCGCGACATCGTCGCGACCATCCAGAAGGAACAGGACGAGGTCATCCGGGCGCCCTGGCGAGGCGTCACCGAGATCACCGGCGGGCCGGGCACCGGCAAGACCGCGGTCGCGCTGCACCGGGCCGCCTACCTGCTCTACCGCTACCGCCGTCAGCTCGGCGGGGCCGGCGTGCTGGTCATCGGGCCGTCGGGCGTGTTCACCAGCTACATCTCGCGGGTCCTCCCCTCCATGGGTGAGACGAACGTCGAGCTGCGCGCGCTCGGCGAAGTCCTCGACGGCCTGGAGGCGACGCGCCAGGACGCGGCGCCGCTCGCCGCCGTCAAGGGGTCGCTGCGGGTGCGGAAGGTGCTGCTGCGGGCCCTGCGCGACACGCCGCCGGACGCGCCGGAGGAGATGCGGATCGTCTACCGCGGCGAAGTGCTGAAGCTGAACGCGCGGGAGCTGGAGAAGATCCGCCGCAAGGCCCACACGCAGGGCGCGCCGCCGAACCGGTCGCGGATCCGGGCGGCGGAGCTGCTGCTGGACGCCCTCGCCGCGAAGGCCGAGGCACACGCGAAGGACGACGGCAGGCAGATCGACCGCGCCGAGCTGATCACCGACCTGGGCGAGCGGATCGACTTCCACCGCTTCCTGGTCGTGTGGTGGCCGGTGCTGTACCCGGCGCAGATCCTCAAGTGGCTGGGCGAGGAGAAGCGGCTGGCGTCGGCGGCGAAGGGCATCCTGAACCGCCAGGAGATCTCGATGCTGGCCGCGGACTTCGCGGACCGGTCCCGGGGCTGGTCGATCGCGGACATCGCCCTGCTGGACGAGCTGCGCGTGCTGATCGGGCCGCCGCCGAAGCGCAAGCGGCGCCAGGTGATCGAGGTCGAGCCGGAGCGCTCGGGCGGGGCGCCGACGCGGCCGGAGCACTACGACGAGTACTCGCACGTGGTCGTCGACGAGTCGCAGGACCTCTCGCCGATGCAGTGGCGGATGGTCGGCCGGCGCGGCAAGTACGCGAGCTGGACGGTGGTCGGCGACCCGGTGCAGAGCTCCTGGCCGGACCCGGCGGAGGCGGCTTCGGCGCGCGACCAGGCGTTCGGCGTCAAGACGGCCCGGCGCCGGTTCACGCTGCGCACGAACTACCGCAACTCGGCGGAGATCTTCGACCTGGCGGCGAAGGTCGTGGCCGGCCACGCGGAGTCCGGCGAGCTGCCGGTGGCGGTCCGCCGCACCGGGGTCGAGCCGGAGGTCCGCCCGGTGGAGGCGGCCGGGCTGGCGTCCGCGACGCAGGCGGCGGTGAAGGAACTGCTGGGCGCGGTCGAGGGCACGGTCGGCGTCATCACGGCGATGGACCGGGTGCCGGAGGTCGCCGGCTGGCTGGCGGGCCAGGCGGACGAGCGGCTGAAGGTCGTGGGCAGCCTGGACTCGAAGGGCCTGGAGTACGACGCGGTGGTGCTCGTGGAGCCGGTGGACCTCATCACGGAGTCGACGACCGGCCGCCGCGTGCTGTACGTGGCGCTGACCCGGGCGACGCAGCAGCTGATCGTGCTGGCCTCGAACCCGGACTGGATCCCGGCGGCTTGACGCGGAAACGCTGAAGGGCTCCTTCGCGGGACGGGAGGCGGGTTCCCGTGCCCTCGAAGGAGCCCTTCAGACCCCCGGTGAAATGAACGTCTGGGGGGCGAGCTCGCCCGAGGGCATGTCTAGCCGATCCGGGTTGTTCGGTGTCCGCGTCCGGCCACCGAACAACAACGCCGAACAACAGGTTTCCCGGTCAGGGACAGGGCGGCGCGTACTCGAGGCCCGGCAGGCTCGCCGCCCACTCAGCTTCGGTGATCCGCGGCGACACCGCCGCGCAGATGCGTGCGGCCGCCCGGCCGGGGTCGGCCTCCCACAGCCGGACCGTGCCGTCCCCGACCGCTCCTGCCAGTGTGTGGCCGTCGGGTGCGTACTGCACGGCGTAGACGCGATCGCGTTGCTCGGGCAGGACCGCGTACGGCGCCCCGGCCGCCACCTCCCACAGCCGGATCGTCCGGTCGTAGCTGCCGGACGCCAGCGTCCGGCCGTCGCCGCTGAACGACACCGACATGACGATGTCCGTGTGGCCGTTCAGCACCACCGGGGGCGGCACGTGCGCCGGGTCCGCGACGTCCCACAGCCGGACCGTGCGGTCCGCGCTGCCGGTGGCGACGTGCCGGCCGTCGGGGCTGTAGGCGATCGAGAACACCGTGTCGGTGTGGCCCGTCAGCTTCGCGAGCAGCCGCGGCGCCCGTGGCGCCGAGACGTCCCAGAGCCGGGCGGTGTGGTCCCAGCCCGCCGTGGCGAGCGTCCGGCCGTCGGGGCTGAAGGCGAGCGTGTGGACGTCGTCCTCGTGGCCTTCGAGCTTCGCGCTCTCCACCGGGTGCGTGCGGTCAGCGAGGTCCCAGAGGCGGGCCGTGTGACCGTCGCCGGCGGTGGCGAGGATCCGGCCGTCGGGGCTGAAGGCGACCGCGTCGATGTCGTCGTGCAGCCGGTTGAACACCACGGGCGGCCCGGGGCGGGCCGGGTCGGTGATGTCCCGCAGCGTCATCGTGTGGTCCCAGCTGCCGGTCGCCAGGGTGCGGCCGTCCGGGCTGACGGCGACACCGCAGACGGCGTCGCCGAAGCCGTCGATCGTCGCCGTCGTCCGGGGCGCGTGCGGGTCGGTGAGGTCGTGCAGCCGCACGGTTTCGTCGTAACCGCCGGTGGCCAGGAGCCTGCCGCCGGGCCCGAAGGCGACGTGGCACGCCTGGGCCGTGTGCGCCGGGATGCCGGGGGCGGGCAGGTCCCACAGCCGGGCGGTCTGGTCGTCGCTGGCCGTGACCAGCGTGCGGCCGTCGGGGGTGAACACCGCGGAGACGACCGCGCCGGTGTGCCCGGGCAGGGACGGCAGCTCGCGCGGCTGCCGCGGGTCGGCGACGTCCCACAGCCGGGCCGTCCGGTCGAAGCCGGTGGTGGCGAGCGTGCGCCCGTCGGCGGTGAACGCGACCGAGCGCACGATCGCCTTGTGCGTCGTGAGCGAGGCCAGCTGCGCCGGGTGGGCCGGGTCGGTGACGTCCCACAGCCGCGCGGTCTGGTCCTGGCTCGCCGTGGCGAGCGTGTGCCCGCCGGGGGCGAAGGCGACCGAGTGCACGACGTCGGTGTGCCCGGCCGCGACGCCGAGCTGACGCCGTGAAGCGACGTCCCAGACCCGCGCCGTCTTGTCGGCCGACGCGGAGGCGAGCAGCCGGCCGTCGGCGCTGAAGGCCAGGTTGTTGACGTAGGAGGTGTGCCCGGTCAGCTCCCCCGACGGCCGCGGGCGGGCCGGGTCGGTGGTGTCGTACAGCCGGATCGTGCCCTCGACGTCGGCGGTCGCCAGCATCGGCCCGGCCGGGCTGAACGCGACCGCGTACGCCTTGCCCGCGTGCTCTTCGATGATCGCGCCGGGGCCCGGGCGGGCCGGGTCGGAGACGTCCCAGACGCGGACCGTGCCGTCGAAGCCCGCGGTGGCGACGGTCCGGCCGTCGGCGGCGAAGGCGACGTTGTTGACGTTGCCGGTGTGCCCGGTGAGCACGCCGAGCGGCACCGGGTGGTGCGGGTCGTGGACGTCCCAGAGCCGCGCGGTGCCGTCCCAGCTGGCCGTGGCGGCGACCCGCCCGTCCGGGCGGAGGGCGACGGTGTTGACCCGCCCGGTGTGCCCGGTCAGCCGCGTCGAGTACGGCGACCCGAACATGCCGAGCAGGCCGCTGCGCTCGTCCGGCCCGGGATCCAGGCGGTACGCGGCCAGCGCGAGCTGCGCGGCCAGCGCGGGGTTGGTGGCGCGCATGGCCAGCGCCTGATTGGCGACCTTCTGGGCGAGCGCGTCGTTGCGCTGCTCGGTGGCCGTGGTCTCCGCGCGCACGGCGTAGATCGTGGCGGCCACGGCGAAGACCAGCAGCACGGCCAGCAGCGCGACCAGCTGACGCAGCCGCCGCGTGCGACGGCGGTCGCGCTCCTGCTCGGCGTGCTCGACGGCGAGGCTCGCGTCGAGGAACCGCCGTTCCCGCCGGGACAGCGCCGAATCCTGGCGCGCGGCCCACTCCCGGGCGACGGCCAGCCGGGTGCCGCGGTGGAGCCAGCCCGGGTCCTCGCCGACGGCCTCCCAGGCGTCGGTCGCCTCGGTGAGCTGCCGGTGGACGCGCAGGCCGTCGCGGTCCTCGGTGAGCCACCCGCGCAGCCGCGGCCAGCCGCGGATCAGGGCTTCGTGGGCGATCTCGATGCCGGTGTCGTCGAGGGTGACCAGCCGGGCCGCGGCCAGCTCGCCGAGGACGACGGCGGTGTCCTCGTCGTCGGTGTCCAGCTCGGCGCGGCCGATGCGCCGCTTGGTGTCTTCGGTGCCTTCGCCGAGCGCGGTCATCCGGAGGAAGATCTGCCGCGCCAGCTGCTGCTGACGCGGCGAGAGCTTCGCGAAGGTGACTTCGGACGTCTGCGCGATGGCCCGCTCGACACCGCCGGCCGACTCGTACGCGGCGAGCGTCAACGTGGTGCCGCGACGCCGCCGCCACGTCTCCAGCAGCGCGTGGGAAAGCAGGGGCAGCACGCCGGGCTGGCCGGTGGCGTCCGCGACGAGCCGGGAGACCAGCGCCGTCTCGACGCGGTACCCGGCGTCGACGGCGGGCCGAGAGATGGCCTGCCGGAGCTCCTCGGTGGTCATCGGGCCGACCAGGACCTGGGCGTCCTGCAGGACCTCCGCGAGCTGGGCGTGCCGCGCGCAGTGGGTGTAGAAGTCGGTGCGGATGCCGAGGACCACGTGGGTGCGGCTGCCGGGCTCGGTGGCCGCGGTGAGCAGCGCGTCGAGGAACCGCGCCCGCTCCTGCTCGTCCTGGCAGAGCGTGAAGACCTCCTCGAACTGGTCGACGACCAGGACGAGGTCGGTGTCGCCGCCCTCGGCCAGCTGGCGGGCGGCGAGGCCGAGGTTGCGCGGGTGCGCGGCGAAGTCGTCGAACAGGGCGCCGGGCGGGACGCCGAGGGCGGCGGCGAACTTGACCGCGCACTCCTGCAGTGGCCGGGCGCCCGGGGTGAGCAGCACGACGGGCCCCTTGACCGAGGGCAGCAGCCCGGCCCGCAGCAGGGACGACTTCCCCGAGCCGGACGCGCCGAGAACGGCGAGAAACCGATTTCTTTCCAGCCGTCCGACGAGCTTTTCGACCAGCCGCTCGCGCCCGAAGAACCGGTCCGCGTCGGCCGGGGTGAATGCGGCCAGCCCGACGTACGGCGGAATTTCCCCGGCGTCCGGCCCGGGTGGAGATCCGGCATCGTCCCGGCGGGACTCGTCGGCGACGGCGTGCCAGCGTTCCTCCCACTCCGCCGGTGCCCCGCCGCAGGCCCGGACGTAGGCCAGGGTGACCGCCAGGCTGGGGAGTTTCCGCCCGCCGGCGGCTTCCGAGAGCGTGCCGGCCGAGTAGTGCGCGCGCCGGCCGAGCTCGCGGTAGGTCGGATTTCCGGCGCTCTCGCGCAACCGCCGCAGATCGGCGGCGAATTCGGTCAGCGGATCGTCCCGGGGGTCCAAAGGTCGTTCCGGACGCGGCACCCGTCCTCCTGTTTTCCGTTTCCGGTTTGCCCACCGTAGCCCGGTCGCGGGCCGGTTCGTGGCCGTTCGGCGAGAGCGGCGTGAAGATCGTCACCACCGGCCGGGAAGCAACCGGGGCACCGGGGCGTTGACCCCGGTTGTGAGCTCACTGCCTGACGTGCCGCTGTCCGTGCTCGACCTGTCCCCCGTGTCGGAGGGGAACACCGTCGGCGAGACGCTGCGCAACACCCTGGACCTCGCCCGCGCCGCGGAACGGCTGGGCTACCACCGCTACTGGCTGGCCGAGCACCACAACATGCCCGGCATCGCCAGCTCGGCCACCGTCGTGCTGATCGGGCACGTCGCCGACGCCACCGAGCGCATCCGCGTCGGCTCGGGCGGGATCATGCTGCCCAACCACGCGCCGCTGGTCGTCGCCGAGCAGTTCGGCACGCTGGAGGCGTTCCACCCGGGCCGGATCGACCTCGGCATCGGCCGCGCGCCCGGCACCGACCAGCGGACGGCGCTGGCGCTGCGCGGCCCGGGCGGGCTGTCCGCGGAGAACTTCCCGGAGCACCTGCAGGAACTGATCGGCTACTTCACCCATTCGGAGGCTCGCGGCGTCAACGCCGTGGTGGCCGAGGGCAACCAGCCGCCGGTGTGGCTGCTCGGTTCGAGCGGCTTCAGCGCCCAGCTCGCCGGGCGGCTCGGGCTGCCGTTCTCCTTCGCGCACCACTTCGCCGCCGAGAACACCATCCCGGCCGTGCAGCTCTACCGGGAGAACTTCCGGCCCGGCGTGCTCGACGAGCCGTACGTCATGCTGGGCGTGTCGGTGGTCGCCGCCGAGACCGACGAGCGCGCGCGGTACCTGGCCGGCCCCAGCGGGCTGACGTTCCTCAGCCTCCGCCGCGGCCGCCCGATCGCGCTGCCGACGCCGGAAGAGGCCGCGGAATACCCGTACACCGAGATGGACCGCGCGTTCCTCGCCGAGCGCTTCGGCTCCAGCATCGTCGGCTCGCCGGAGACCGTCCAAAAGGGACTGGAGCAGCTCCTGGCCGACACCGGCGCGGACGAGCTGATGGTCACCACGATGGTCCACGGCCACGCCGACCGCGTCCGCTCCTACGAGCTCCTCGCCGCCCTCAAGTCCTGACGTGCGCAAAGGGTCGACACGCGTGATTCAAAGGTCGACACGCGTGATTGAAGGGTCGACACGGCGCAACCCGGAAGCCCGCGGCGTGTCGTCCTCCTGATCACGCATGTCGGCTCCCTGATCACGCGTGTCGGCTTCTCCGTCACGCATGTCGTCCGCTGCGGGTGCGCGGGAATTGACAAACCGGGGTGGGTCGTCGAGCGTCGGCACGGCTGGGAGGGGAGTTTCTTTCCCTTCGCTGACAACAAGATCGGGTCCGTTTGTCAGTACCGGACAAGAAATGCGCGGTTACCAGCCCGTGACCCCGTGATCCTGCTCAAGTTCTTGTCTCCCGGCAAGGCCGTCGTTAGCGTACCGACCAGTAGGAAACGGCACGGTACTCCCGAGACCGTGAATGGCCGACAATTGTTAGCCCGTTCGGTCCATTTCCCTTTGGTCATCTCGGGTGTATTCGGCGTGCCGCCGAAACCGCTGGAGGCACACGAATGGCCGAACGGACGACGACGGCGTCGTTCCCGGGGGCGGCCGCACTGCGGCAGACCGGACGGCTCTACGGGCTCGGCCTCGACGTCGTCCGGCTGACCTTCCGCCGCCCGTTCCAGGTGCGCGAGCTGATCCAGCAGTTCTGGTTCATCGCGAGCGTGTCCATCCTGCCGACGGCGCTGGTCTCGATCCCGTTCGGCGCGGTGATCGCGCTGCACATCGGTTCGCTGACCACGCAGATCGGCGCACAGTCGTTCACCGGCGCGGCGAGCGTGCTCGCGATCATCCAGCAGGCCAGCCCGATCGTCACGGCGCTGCTCATCGCCGGCGCGGGCGGCAGCGCGATGTGCGCCGACCTCGGCTCCCGCACGATCCGCGAAGAGATCGACGCGATGGAAGTGCTCGGCGTCTCCCCGATCCAGCGGCTCATCGTGCCGCGGGTGCTCGCCGCGATGGGCGTCTCGGTCTTCCTCAACGGCATGGTCAGCGTCGTCGGCGTGCTCGGCGGCTACTTCTTCAACGTGATCATGCAGCACGGCACCCCCGGCGCCTACCTGGCGAGCTTCTCCGCCCTGGCCCAGCTGCCCGACCTGTGGATCAGCGAGATCAAGGCCGTCCTCTTCGGCTTCGTCGCCGGGGTCGTCGCCTCCTACCGCGGGCTGAACCCCAAGGGCGGCCCCAAAGGCGTCGGCGACGCGGTCAACCAGTCCGTGGTCATCACGTTCCTGCTGCTGTTCGTGCTGAACCTGGTGCTCACCACCGTCTACCTGCAACTCGTGCCGCCCAAGGGGAGCTGAAGTGACGACCACGGAACTCCCGAGAACAGCCCGGGTACGCGAGGCCGTCGACCGCCGGTTCGGCTTCCTCGACACCCTCGGCGACCAGATCCTCTTCTTCCTCCGCGCGATCGCGTGGACACCGCGCGCCCTGCGCCGCTACCTGCGCGAGGTCGTCCGCCTGCTGGCCGAGGTCAGCTTCGGCAGCGGCGCGCTGGCCGTCATCGGCGGCACGATCGGCGTGATGGTCGGCATGACCGTCGCCACCGGCACGGTCGTCGGCCTCCAGGGCTACTCCGCGCTGAACCAGGTCGGGACGTCGGCGTTCGCCGGGTTCGTCTCCGCCTACTTCAACACGCGCGAGATCGCGCCGCTCGTCTCCGGCCTCGCCCTGAGCGCCACCGTGGGCTGCGGCTTCACCGCGCAGCTCGGCGCGATGCGGATCTCCGAGGAGATCGACGCCCTCGAAGTCATGGGCATCCCCAGCGTCCCGTACCTGGTGACGACCCGGGTGATCGCCGGTTTCCTCGCCGTCATCCCGCTCTACGCGATCGGGCTGCTGTCGAGCTACCTCGCTTCGCGTGAGGTCACCGTGTTGTTCTTCGGCCAGTCCGCCGGCACCTACGACCACTACTTCCTGCTGTTCCTGCCCCCCGGCGACGTGCTGTGGTCGTTCGGGAAGGTCCTGGTCTTCAGCGTCGTCGTGGTCATGGCCCACTGCTACTACGGCTTCCGCGCGAGCGGCGGCCCGGCCGGTGTCGGCGTCGCGGTCGGCCGTGCGGTGCGCACCGCGATCGTCGCGATCAGCGTGCTCGACTTCTTCCTCTCCCTCGCGATCTGGGGCGCGACGACGACCGTGCAGGTGGCCGGATGAGACGCGACACCCGCCGCAAGGCCGGGATCCGCACCGCGGGCGTGCTGTTCCTCGTGGTGATGGGCGTGCTGGTGACGCTCTCGATCAAGGTGTACGACAAGGACTTCGTCACCACGGTCCCGGTGACGCTCAAGGCGAGCCGCATCGGCAATCAGCTCTCGCCGGGCGGCCAGGTCAAGGCGCGCGGCGTGCTCGTCGGCGAGATCCGCGAAGTCCGGGCGACACCGCAGGGCGCGGAGATAGCGCTTGCTCTGGAACCGGGCAAGGTGGACATGCTGCCGCGCAACGTCTCCGCGCTGCTGGTGCCGAAGACGCTGTTCGGCGAGCGGTACGTTCAGCTGTCCATCCCGGACGGCGTGCGCGCGCCGCACCTGGTCGCCGGCGACGTCATCGAGCAGGACCACTCGGCGAACGCGGTCGAGCTGGAACGGGTCTTCGACAACCTGCTGCCGGTGCTGCAGGCCGTCCAGCCGCAGAAGCTGGCGACGACGCTGACCGCGGTTTCGACGGCCCTGGAGGGACGCGGCGAGCAGCTCGGCAAGACGATCGGCACCGCCGCCGACTACCTGAAGGACTTCAACCCGGACCTCCCGCAGCTGACCGCGGACCTCCACGACCTCGCGACGGTCTCGAACCTCTACGGCGACATCGCGCCCGACCTGCTGGACGCGCTCACCGCTTCCGCCGTCACGCTCAACACGGTCAAGGAGAAGCAGGCCGACCTGGCCGGGGTGTACCAGCAGGTCACCTCGTCGTCCCAGGAGGTCGCCGCCTTCCTGGCGAACAACCGCGACAACCTCATCTCCCTGGCCGCCGACAGCCGCGCGCCGCTGGAGATCGCGGCGAAGTACTCCCCCAGCTTCGCCTGCACGATCGGCTCGCTCAACGCACTGAGGAAATCCATGGACAAGGTGCTCGGGGCGGGCACGGGCGAACCGGGCTTCCACGCCGAGATCGCGGTGACCGCCGACAGCGGCAAGTACCTGCCCGGCCGCGACGACCCGCGCTTCACCGGCGGCGGCGAGCCGCGCTGCTACCCCTCCGGCGTCGCCCCGACGATCGGCACCGCGGCGGCCGCCCCCGGCACCACCGGGCACCCGCTGCTGACCGGCGGCCAGGGCGACCTCGGCGTCGCGAACTCACCGCAGGAACAGCAGCTGCTGGCCACGCTCGTCGCGCCGTCGATCGGCGTGCCGACGGGTGAGGTCCCGGCCTGGAGCAGCGTGCTCGTCGGGCCGCTCTACCGCGGCACGGAGGTGACGCTCAAGTGAGGAACATCGCCTCCCCGCTGATCAAGAGCCTCATCTTCATCGCCGTCACCGCGCTCGCCACGACGCTGCTGGCCATCTCCATCACCAACTCCGGCGTCGGCTCGACCAGGAAGTACACGGCGAAGTTCCTCGACGCGACCGCGCTCAACGTCGGCGACGACGTGCGCATCTCCGGCGTCCGCGTCGGCCAGGTCGAGTCCCTCGAGATCGGCGACCGCAACCGCGCGGTGGTCGGGTTCTCCCTCGACCAGGGCCGCCGGCTGCCCGCCGACGTCCGGGCGGTCATCAAGTACCGCAACATGGTCGGGCAGCGGTACGTCGCCCTCGAGCGCGGGAACACCGCCACCCGGGAGCAGCTGCCCGAAGGCGCCGAGATCCCGCTGGACCGCACGACACCCGCGCTGGACCTCACCGACCTCTTCAACGGCTTCAAACCGCTGTTCCAGGCGCTGTCGCCGAACGACGTCAACGAGCTCTCCGGCGAGATCGTCCAGGTGCTGCAGGGTGAAGGCGGCACCGTCGAGAGCCTGCTCGCCCACACCGGTTCGCTGACCACCACCCTCGCCGGGCGCGACAAGGTGATCGGCGAGGTGATCGGGAACCTCAACGAGGTGCTCAAGACGGTCAACGGCAAGGGCGACGCGCTGGCGAACCTCGTCTCGACCCTGCGGCAGCTGGTGTCCGGCCTGGCCGGCGACCGCGCCGCGATCGGCGACGCCATCAGCGGGATCGGCGCGCTGACCGAGTCCACCGCCGGGCTGTTCGAGCAGGCCCGCCCGCCGCTGAAGGACAGCATCAGCGGGCTGAAGGAGGTCGCGGGCACCCTGGCCCAGAACCAGTCCGATGTGGACAGTTTCCTGACCAACCTGCCGGTGAAGTTCAACGAGATCGGCCGGACCGCCTCCTACGGCTCGTGGATGAACTTCTTCCTCTGCCGCGCCACGCTCGAAACCACGCCTCAGCGCGGCGTGTACGTCCCCACGCCGAGGTGCGAATCGTGAAGTCCTTCAAGGAGCGCAACCCGATCGTCCTCGGCGTGGCCGGCAGTCTCGCGCTGGCCGCGGTGCTGACCGTCACGCTCAACTACGACAACCTCCCGATCGTCGGCGCCGGGACCACCTACGAGGCCGAGTTCTCCGAAGCCGCCGGCCTGCAGCCGGACGACGAGGTGCGGGTCGCCGGCATCAAGGTCGGCGAGGTCCGCCAGGTGCAGCTGGCCGACGACCACGTGCTCGTCTCGTTCCGGGTCAAGAACGCCTGGATCGGCGACCGCACGTCCGCCGAAATCAAGATCAAGACGTTGCTGGGCCGCAAGTTCCTCTCGCTGAACCCCACCGGGGACGGCGTCCAGGACCCCGCCCGGCCCATCCCGCGGACCCGGACGGTCACGCCCTACGACGTCACCGACGCCTTCAACGGCCTCGCCGACACGGTGGGCGCGATCGACACCAAGCAGCTCGCGGACAGCTTCACCACGCTGTCGGACACCTTCCGCAACTCCCCCGAACACGTCCGCAGCGCGCTCGACGGGCTGTCCCAGCTGTCGAAGACGGTGTCGAGCCGCGACAGCCAGATCGCCGAGCTGCTGGCCAACGCGCGGAAGCTGACCACGACGCTGGCGAACTCGAACGACGACTTCGAGAAGCTCATCGGCGACGGCAACCTGCTGCTCACCGAGCTCAACCGGCGCCGCGACGCGATCCACGACCTGCTCACCGGCTCCGCGCGGCTGGCCGACCAGCTCAGCGGGCTGGTCAAGGACAACAGCGCCGAGCTCAAGCCGGCGCTGCAGGCGCTGAACCAGGTGACCGACCTGCTCAAGCGGCAGAACGACAACCTCACCAAGGGCCTGCAGCTGGCCGGGCCGTACTTCCGGGTGCTCACCGACACGACCGGCAACGGCCGCTGGATCGACGCCTACCTCTGCGGGCTGCTGCCCGAGAACCACGACCCCTGCACCCCGCCGAAGAACCCGGGAGGGGCCAAGTGAGCACGCTGACCAACACCCGCGCCGGCGTCCTGGCGACCCGTTTCGTCGCCGCCGCCCTGCTGCTCGCCCTCGTCGTGTCCGCGGCGATGTGGTGGATCTTCTCCGGCTCCGGCCAGCACCACGTCACGGCGTACTTCACGCGCGCGGTCGGCGTCTACCCCGGCTCGGACGTGCGCGTGCTCGGCGTCCGGATCGGCCAGGTCGACAAGGTCACCCCGCGCGGCGAGCAGGTGCAGGTCGACATGAGCGTCGACGGCTCGGTCGGGATCGCCGAGGACACCACGCTGCTGGTGATCGCGCCCAGCGTCGTCGCCGACCGCTACCTCCAGTTCGCCAAGCCGGCCCGCGGCGGGGCCCGGCTGCCGGACGGGGCGACGATCCCGGTCCAGCGGACGGCCACCCCGGTCGAGCTCGACCAGCTCTACGCCAGCCTGGACACGATTTCGAAGGCACTCGGCCCGAACGGCGCCAACTCCCAGGGCGCGCTGTCGGACCTGCTGAAGACCGGCGCGCAGAACCTGCAGGGCAACGGCCGGGCGTTCAACGACAGCGTCCGCAACTTCGCCCAGCTGGCCCGCACGCTGGCCGGCAACTCGACCGACCTGTTCGGCACCGTCGACCAGCTGCAGCAGTTCACCACCATGCTGGCCACCAACGACAGCCAGGTGAGCAACGTCAACCAGCAGCTGTCGCAGATCTCCGCCACCCTGGCCGCCGACAGCGGCGACCTGGCCCGGGCGCTCGACGGGCTCGGCCGCGCGCTCGGCGACGTCCAGGCGTTCATCCACGACAACCGCGGCGCGCTCAAGGCCAATGTGGACAACCTGGTGACGACCACGCGGACGCTCGTCGAGCAGCGCGAGTCGCTGGCGGGCACGCTCGACGCCGTCCCGCTCGCCGTGTCGAACGTGCTCAACGCGGTCGACCCGGCCACCGGGCGGCTGCGCGGGCGCGGCAACTTCGACTACTACCTCCAGCCGCTGCCGTTGCCGGTCACCGGTGACGTGTACACGAACGGGGGGCAGCGATGAAGCGCGTCCTCGCCGCCGTGGCCGTCGGGTGCCTGACCCTCGCGGGCTGCTCTTCGGGTGAGTTCAAGGGTGTCTACGACCTGCCGCTGCCCGGCGGCGCCGACCTCGGCGACCACCCGTATTCGGTGACCGTGCAGTTCGCCGACGTGCTCGACCTGGTGCCGCAGGCCGCGGTGAAGGTCGGTGACGTCCCGGTGGGCCGGGTCCGCGAGGTCCGGCTGGGCGGCGACGGCTGGACGGCCGAAACGGTCCTGGAGGTCAACGGCGACGTCGTGCTGCCTGCCAACGCCGTCGCGCGGCTGCGGCAGTCCAGCCTGCTCGGCGAGAAGTTCGTCGAGCTGGCCCCGCCGGACGGCGACCCGAAGCCCGCGGGAACCGGGCGGCTGGCCAACGGCGCGACGATCACGCTGGACCGGACCAACCGCAACCCCGAGTTCGAAGAGATCTTCGGTGCCCTTTCGCTGCTGCTCAACGGCGGCGGGATCGGGCAGCTGCAGACGATCAACCGCGAGCTGTCGAAGGTGATGGACGGCAACGAAGCGCAGATCCGGTCGTTCCTGTCCGGGGTGGACACCCTGATGACCGACCTGGACGCCCACCGCTCCGACATCACCGAAGCGCTCGACGGGCTGAACCGGCTGTCGGCGACGCTCGAGCACCGCCACGAGCAGGTGTCCGGCGCGCTGACCGACCTGACGCCGGGGCTGCAGGCGCTGAGCGACCAGCGCACGCAGCTGGTGTCGATGCTGCAGGCGCTGGACCGGCTCTCGACGGTGGCGACCGACGTCGTCGACCGCAGCCGCGACGACATGGTCGCCGACCTGCGCGCCCTCGCCCCGATCCTGGGGCAGCTGGCCGCGGCCGGGCAGAACCTGCCGCAGTCGCTGCAGATGCTGCCGACGTTCCCGTTCCCGGACTCGGTGCTCGCCGCGGTGAAGGGCGACTACATCAACGCCTACGCCTCGATGATCCCGGCGCCCGGGGTGCCCCTGCCCCCGCCCGGCCAGGGTGTCCCGCCCGGCCTGCCGACGCTCCCGCTGCCGAGCAGCGGGACCCGGGTCTCCTCCGGAGGCAGCTGATGCTGAGCCGCAGAGTACGCGTCCAGGTCGTCTTGTTCGTCGTGATCGCGCTGGCCACGACGGCGTTCGTCGGCGCGAACTACGCCGGGCTGGGCCGGCTGTTCGGCTCCGGCAGCTACACGGTGAAACTCGAGCTCGCCGAAGGCGGCGGGCTGTTCACCAACGGCGAGGTGACCTACCGCGGCGTCGCCGTCGGCCGGGTCGGCGAGCTGCGGCTCACCGTCACCGGCATGGAGGCCGACCTGCTGATCGACGACGGCGCCCCGCCGATCCCGGCCGACTCGCGGGCCGTGGTGGCGAACCGCTCGGCCGTCGGCGAGCAGTACGTCGACCTGCAGCCGCGCACGGCGAACGCGCCCTACCTCGACGGCAGTTCGGTCATCCGCCGCGAGTCGACGACGCTGCCGCTGCCGGTGAACAGCCTGCTGACGGACCTGGACTCGTTCACCGCGTCGGTGCCGACCCAGGACCTGCGCACGGTGGTGAACGAGCTCGACGACGCCCTGCGCGGCGCGGGCCCGGACCTGCAGACGCTGATGGACTCGGCGACGACGTTCACCCAGGAGGCGAGCAACCACCTGCCGCAGACGTCGAAGCTCATCGGCGACGGCGCGACGGTGCTGCGCACCCAGGTGGATTCGGCGGCGGAGTGGCGTTCGTTCAGCAGCAACGCCCGCGTCTTCGCCCAGCAGCTGGCGAACTCGGACGGCGACCTGCGGCGGCTGATCGCGAGCGCACCGCCGGCGGCGTCCGAGCTGAGCGGGCTGCTGAAGGAGAACGACCCGGGCCTGCCGATCCTGCTGGCCAACCTGCTGACGACGTCCCGGGTGTTCGCCACCCGCACGGCGGCGGAGCAGCAGTTCCTGGCCGACACCCCGAAGGCGGTGGCGGCGGTGGGCTCGGCGCTGAACGACTCCGGCGACGCGCTGCGGATGGGCCTGGTGCTGAACTTCAACAGCCCGCCGCCGTGCCTGCAGGGCTACGAGCAGACGCCGCACCGGCCGAGCACGGACCTGTCGCCGTTGCCGCTGAACACCGACGCGGCCTGCACCCTGCCGTACGGGAACGAGAGTTCGGTGCGCGGCACGCAGAACGCGCCGCACCCGCCGGTCCCGGCGCCGGCCCTGCCGGGCGGCCTGACGGGCCCGCTCGGCCTCGGCACCCAGGCGACGGCGACGAGCCTGGAGGAGATGCTGTGGCTGCGGTGAAGGTCGTCCCGGTGGTGCTGGCCGCGTCGGCGGCGGTGTTCGCGGGCTGGTCGGGGTATTCGTGGTACTCGGCGGCCCACGCGCCGTCGGTGACGTACGGGGTGGCCCGCGACGAGGCGTTGGCGACCGGCCGCACGCTGGTGGCGGAGCTGAACACGCTGGACTACCACGACGTGAACGGCGGCCTGGGCAAGTGGCTGTCGGCCTCCACGGGCCCCCTGCACGACCAGCTGGCCCGCACGGACGAGACGACGAAGAAGACGCTAACGGCGAACGCGACGGTGGCCACGGGCCGCGTGGTGGACGCGGCGCTGAGCGAACTGGACGAACACGCTGGCACGGCGAAGCTGCTGGCCTCGGTGGAGATCACGATGGCCAAGCAGGGAACGGCCCCGGCGGTCAAGCGCAACCGCTTCGCGGCGGCGCTGAGCCGGACACCGGACGGGTGGAAGCTGAGCGCACTGGACCAGCTGCCGGTGGGTGCCCGATGAGCCGGGCGAAGACGGCCGAGTTCCCGGCGGAAGGGACGGCAGGGGCCGGGAACGACGCCGTTAACGCGAACACGGAGGCTGGGGCGGTTGGCCCGGCCGGTGCCGGGAGCGGGTTCGGCACCCGGGCAGGCGGCGCCGACGAGCCTACCGCCGAGGCCGGCGCCGCCGGGCCGACCGACGTCGCCCCCGCAGCCGCCGAAGGCGAGACCGAGCAGGCCGAAGCCGGCGCCACCGAAACAGCGGCGGCTGCAGCCGCCGCTGAGAGCGGGGCCGCCACCAGCGAGCCGGCCGCCGAGGCCGGCGGCGCAGCCGGCCCGGCCGGTGCCGGGAGCGCACCTGCCACCGCCGAACAAGCCGCCGAGGCCGAGACCGAGCAGACCGAAGCTGAAGCCGAGCAGGCCGAGCAGAACGAAGCCACTGCCGAAGGCGAAGCAGAGTCCACCCCCGCCAAACCCCGCCCAGCCTGGCGCCGCCTGCCTGCCCTTCTCCTCGCCGCCGCGCTCGTCCTCACCGGTGCCGGTGTCTGGTTCACCCTCGAAGCCCGCTCCGCCGCCTCCACCCCCGCCGCCGCCAACCTCGCTCTCACCGATGTCGGTGCCACCGCCGATGTCACCTCGGCCGTCAGCCTGGCCGTGAACCGGATCTTCTCCTATTCCTACGACCGGACCGACGTCACCGAAAAGGCCGCCGCCGCCGTGCTGCGCGGGGCGGCCAAGGATTCCTACGACAAGCTCTTCGCCGAAGTCAGGCGGAAGGCGCCGGAACAGAAACTCGTGCTCACGTCGCGCGTTTCGGCCATCGCCGTTCAGGAACTCGAAAATGGTCACGCGCGGTTACTCGTCTTTCTCGATCAATCAGCCGTCCGGGCCGACAACAATGCGACCGACAGCGCCGCGGCGCAGCTTTCCGTGACCGCGGAGCACACCCGGGACGGCTGGGTCATCACCCAGCTCGACCCCCGCTGAAACAACCGCGCACTTCACCGTTTCCGGGAGCACCCGGAAGCGATCGGGAAACGCAAAAGGAGGACAACCATGTCCGTGGCAACGCAGCTGAGGAGACTGGCCGTGCTCACGTCGGCGGCGGCCGTCGTGCTGGGCGGGGTCGCCGTGACGCCGGCCTCGGCCGACGTCATCGAAATCCCGGTGTCGTACGGCGTGAACGGCACCACGACGGTGAAGAAGACCGGCAGCACCATGAAGCTCGGCCCCGGTACCCTCCAGGGCAACCTGATCATCGACGACCAGACCGGCTCGGTCGGGCTCAGCGCGAACCTGTCGCTGCCGGCCTCGCAGGCCGACATCTCGCTGGTCTCCGGCCTGTTCCGGATCAAGGCCAAGGTCAAGGTGATCCCGCTCGGACCGGCCACCGGCACGATCGCCGACGGCACGCTGACCACGCACGCCAAGGCGAACATGGAGATCTCCGACATCTGGGTCGGGCTGCTCGTGCCGGTCATCCCGCTGCCGACCGTGCCCAAGGCCTGCCGGACGAAGACGCCGGTCGACCTGAACCTGGTCGCGCCGAACATCGACATCACCTCGCCGACCATCACCATCGGCGCCACGTACACGATTCCGGAGTTCACCGACTGCTTCATCGCCGACCTCGCGCTCGGCGCCCTGGTTTCCGGGCCGGGCAACACGATTTCGCTCGACCTGACCGCACCCCAGAGCTGACGCGCACCGGGTGGCGGGCACCCGCCCGCCACCCGGCCGCCCGGGAAGATCAGCAGGCCGCGCCCGGGTTTTCCTTCAGCACGAAGCTGTCGTTGTCGCCGGCGGAGACGGCGAACACCGGCCCGCACGTCACCGGCTCCGACTCGGTGACGAAGTCCGAGCCCCACGCGATGATGTCGCCGTTGGTCTTGAAGGCCAGGTTGTGGTTGAACCCGGCGTCGATGCCGGCGACGTCGGACAATGCCGCGTCCGGGACGTCGATCTGCTTGTAGTTGTCCCGGCCCCACGCGTAGACGCGGCCGTCCTTGAGCGCCAGGCTGTGGCTGAACCCGGCGGAGATCGCGGTGACGCCGGAGGACAGTCCGGCCGGGACGGTCGCCTGGCCGTAGGCGTTGTTGCCCCAGGCCAGCACCCCGCCGTTCTTCAGGACGAGGTTGTGGTCGCCCCCGGCGGAAATCGCGGTCACCCCGGACTGGGCGGCCGCCGGCACGTCGGTCCGCGTGCCCCAGCTCACCACCTGGCCGCCCTGTTTCAGGGCCAGGCTGTGCATGTTGGACGTCGAGATCGCGATGACGCCGCTGCTCACCGAAGCCGGCAGGGTGGTCTGGCCGTACCAGTTGTTGCCCCAGGCCAGCACCTTCCCGTTCTTGAGGGCGAGTTCGTGCCCCCAGCCGGAGGAGATCTGGCTGACGCCGGACTGCGCGTCGGCGGGAACCACGTTGGCGCCCCAGTTGTTCGCACCCCAGGCGAAGACCGCGCCGCTCTGCAGGGCCAGCACGGTCGTGCTGCCCGCCGACACGGCGGAGACCCCGGACAGCACGTTCGGCGGCGGAACCGTGATGCCGTAGTCCTGCTTGCCCCACGCGATCACGCCACCGGTGGTGACCGCGGACGCCGGCGATGCGCACAACGACAGGGCGACCGCCGCCGACACCGTCAATACGGCTCCCTTGAACGAGACCCGTTCACAACGTGAAGTAAGTGGCACGGTAGCCTCCTTTCTCGCGTTTCGTTCTCCGCGATTGCTTCGGCAAGATCGTGAATGGTAGACCGTTCCCGGAGCCGTTCCGCCGCGCGGTGGTTCTTTGTCAAAATCCGATGAAACCACCGCCGGTCCTGCGCGCGGGCGGACAAGAATTCGAAGCCCTCCCGGGGCGGCAGACTGCCGATGCCGCAAACTCTTGTTCCGTACTGAACTCGCGAGTAGCCTCATTCCCGGCAGATGGACCTCCACCTCGCACGTCGGTGAATTCACGTCCCGCCGCTCGGGGCAATGGGGGCGGGCGAACGTGATGGGAGACCAGCGACGGCGAGCAATCGATCAGCCAAAGCCGAGACTGTACTGAATCAAAGGAGATGGGTATGTCCCGACTCAGCAGGCTGTCCGCCGGAATCGCGACCACCGCTACCGCCATCGGCGCCATCGCGGTGCTGACCGCGGGCACCGCGGCCGCCGCCACGGTCACCTACACCGCCGGCGGAACCACCCCCCTGACCTACACCTGCACCTTCCCCGGCATCACGCCGCAGCCGGTGCTCGTCACAGCGCACCTCGACGCGCCGGACGTCGTCGCCACCAGCAGCGTCACCACGCCGACCAACGTGGGCGGCTCCGCGACGATCAGCGCCGGTGTGCACGCGCTGCTCACCGCGGTCGGCTACGACGGCATCCGCGGCACCGCCTCGGTGCCGGTGACGGCGGCGTCGGGCACCCTGTCGCAGCCGGCGGCCACCGGCCTCGACATCCCGCAGACGATCTACCCGGCGGGCGGCCCGATCACGGTGAACATCTCGCAGGTCGCCACCTCGTCGATCCCGACCTACACCGCGCCGGCGACGACGGGCACCGACACGCTGTCGATGGGCACCACGGTCACCGCGGCCCTGGAGTTCCACAAGAAGGCCACCAACACCTGGACGGCCTGGTCGATGAGCTGCACCCTGAAGGTCACCAACCCGGCGCAGAACGCCGCGTTCAGCCCGAGCATCACCATCTCCTGACCCGGTTCCCGGTGCGGGCCTCCTCGCGGGAGGCCCGCACCGGGTTTCCGGTCTCCGCACCACCCAACGCACCCAGGGAAACCGATGCCACGTCGAGTCCGGCCCCGCTCCGTCACGGTGACCGCGCTGGCGGCCGCCGGCCTGCTGTCCGCGGCGAACGGCGCGCTGACCGGGGTCGGTTCGGCCGCGCCCGGCCCGGCGGTCCCGCCCGACTCGCAGGCGACGGCGTCGGTTTCGGTGCACTGCCCGTTCGCCGGCCCGCTCGGCCCGCGCGCGCTCACCGTCGAAACGGCGGCGACGCTGCCCGCGCAGGCGAAGACCGGGACGTCGGCGACGATCGGCGCCTTCTCCGTGAAGCTCGGCCTCCCCCGCGACGTCGCCCTGTCGCTCCTGCCGGCCGGCGCCACCACCGGTTCGCTGCGCGGCGCGGTGCAGCTGGACCTCACCGTGCAGCAGGACGACCGCTCGGACAAGGTTCCCGTTTCCCTCGTCGTGGCTCCGACGCCGCTGCCGGAGACCGGCGACGTCGTCCTCACCGCCACCGGCACCGTGCCGGACATCGCGATCAACACCATCGGCGCGGTCACCGTGACGGTGGCCGCGCCGGCCCTGACGCTCGAAGCCGTTCCTGCCGCCGACGCGCCCGCGGCCACCACGGCGCCGCCGAAGGTCGCGTGCACCCTCGACGAAGGTCAGCAGGGCACGCTGGGCAAGATCCTCGTGCTGCCGAAGGTGACGCCGGGCACCGAGCCGAAGAAGAAGGCGGCCGCGCCCGGCGAGGTGACAACGCAGGACGAGCCGCCCGCCAACGTGTACACCCAGCCGCTGGGCCTGGTCAGCATCCTCACGAAGTCGACGGTCAAGAAGCTGGGCGCGACGGTCGTCGCCAACCCGTCCCTGCTGGTCAACGGGTTCATCAACGTGAACCTGGACACCGGCGACTCGTGGGTCACCGGCTCGACCGCGTTCAGCCCGGTCACCACGGCGTTCCTCGGCTTCGGGTTCGTGCCGGTGAGCGCGACGGTCGAGTTCCTGCCGCTGGAGTACCAGACCGAGCGGATGATCGAGTTCTCCGGCAACCTGTACACCGACCCGGTCACCCAGCTCCCGTCCCTGCACGCGGACATGCGGGTGATGGCCCGGATGAGCCACGCGGAGATCAACGGCGTCCCGCTCGACCTCGGCCCCGACTGCGTGACGAAGGACCCGGTGCACCTCGTCCTGGACGGCCCGTACGAAGCGTTCGGCATCGGCCACGTGAGCACCGAACCGAACGGCGGGTTCACGCTGCCGGGCTTCAAGGGCTGCAACGCCGGCGGACAGGACCTGAACCCGCTGCTCGGCGGCATGAGCTCGGGCCCGGGCAACCAGGCCTACGTCGACACCTACAACCTGGTCGGCTGCACCACACCCGACCCCGCCGACTGCGAGCCCGGCTCCAACCCGCCGGCGCCGGGTTCCCAGAGCGCGGCCGCGAAGAAGGCGGTCGCGAAACCGAGGTAGGACCGGATCGAGGGGGAACGATGAGGATCGCACCAGCTGTCGCCGCGGCGCTGCTCGTCACGGGCGCGGCGGCCGGAACGGCACAGGCGGCGACGGCCTTCCAGGCCGGTCCGGTCGGCTACGCCTGCCAGTTCCCCGACGACTCGCCGCAGACGGTGACCTTGACGGCCGGGTTCACCGGTCCGGACACCGTGGCTCCCGGGGCGGGGTTCCGGCTCTCGGACGTTTCGGGCAGCGTCACGCTGTCCGCGGCCGCGTCGGCGTGGCTCACCAGCCGGGGGCACGACGGCCTCCTGGGCGGACGGGTCGCGGTTTTCGCCGAAGCGGCGAACGCACCCCGGTCGTACACCACCGCCGCGACGAACCAGCCGGCGACGTGGGGTCCCGGCCCGGTCGTGGTCCAGTTCGCCGGCGGGCAGGAGGGGCACACCGCCGGCTCGTCGGGAACGATCACGTTCACCGCGGGTCAGCTCGTCCTGCTGCTGTCGCTGCACCGGACGGACGGCACGCCCTCGTTCTACTCGGTGCTCTGCCGCCCGCAGGACGGCCAGGACACCGCGTTCAGCCCGAACCTGCCGATCGGCTGAGCCGACCGGCCACGGTCACGAAGCCGGAGCAAACCGGAAAGAGGGGGAAAACGATGAGGATCGGAACAGCAGTCGCGGCGGCAATGCTCGTCACGGGCGCCACCGCGGGAACGGCGGCCGCGGCGCCGGTGACACCGCAGACCGGCACGGTGACCTACTCCTGCACGTTCCCCGGCGTCGCTCCGACCAGCTCGACCTTCGCCGGCTCGTTCACGACCGAGGACACGGTGGCGCCGGGCAGCTCCTTCACCCTCGCCGGCGTGCACCTGGACCACGTCATGTCCCCGGCGGTCCGCTCCCTCTTCACGGCCGCCGGCTACGACGCGGTCCAGGGTTCGTTCAGCGCCACGATCACCGCGGCGAACGCGACGCCTGCCACCGCGACCATCTCGGGCAGCTTCCCCGAGCAGCCGGTCCCCACCCTCGGCGGGCTCACCTTCGCGGAGGACGCCGGGGACCTGACCTTCACCGCCGGCGCGACGGGCCCGGCCGGCTTCGCGCTGGGGGTGCAGGTCGTCGAAAGCCTGCAGTGGCGCCGGAAGTCGACGGGAACGTGGACCGCCTGGTCGTCGACGTGCACGGTGAAGTTCGCCGACCCGGCGCAGGACCGTGCCTTCCACCCGGACATCGCGATCGGCTGAGCAGCACCGCCGCTACTGCGACGTCCACTGTGGACGCGAGCCACCGGACCGCGGTGACGGCAGCAGGTCGCTGACCGGGTACCGCAGCGGCAGCGGGGTCGCGCCGGCCCGGAGCGCCAGCTCCATCTCGAACCGCGCCGACGGGTCGCGCAGGCTCTCGCCGAACGTCGCCTGGAGCTGGCGCATGCGGTAGCGGACCGTCTGCGGGTGGACGCCGAGGCGTTCGGCGATCTCCACGACGTTGCCCTGGCTGTCCAGCCAGGCCCGCAACGTCTCCAGCAGCCGTTCCTGCTGCTTGCCCGTCATGTCGGCCAGCGGGGCGAACAGGCGGTGCCGCAGGGTGCCGACCAGGCCGGTGTCGCTGTTCACCAGCAGGGTCGCCAGGTGCTCCTCTGCGCGCAGCACCGGGCGAGGCGTCAGCACGCCGCGCTCGGCCAGCTGGAGCGCGTTCCTGGCCCAGCGCAACGAATCCGCGACCGAGGCGAGCGGGACGCACGGGCCGATCGACAGGCGGCAGTCCGGCAGGGCCACCTGCAGTGCCGCCAGGCGGGCGCTGCTCAGCTCGCCGGGAACGACCAGTTTCGGGTCCGGTGTGTCGAGCTCGGCGAGGACGTCCGCGTCCAGGCCCGCGTGGCGGCGGGCCGGGGCGACGCCGCCGGCCGGGCAGACCGCCACCGGTGTCGCGTCCGACGGGACCGGCCAGCCGATCAGCTGCGCCAGCTCGGCAATCGCTTTCGGGGACGCGGGCGGCGCCTCCAGGATCAGGTGCAGCAGCTTGCGGCGCCAGGTGTCCAGCGCTCCCGCCGTGCGCGCCTTCGCCTCCAGGTAGCCGTCGAGGGCGACCGAGGCCAGCTCGTCCATGAACGCCAGCATCGCGTCGGCCAGCTGCGACATCACCGCCGAGGAAAGCCCGCTCCGCCGCCCGACGCGCATGATCCGCCGCCACGACACGCGCGCGCCGACGCGGTAGGCCGACTGCAGGGTGTCGAGGCTGCGGCCTTCGCGCATTTCGTTCTGCCCCAGGCGGTGGTGCACCTCGTGGGACTGTTCCTTCGACACCGTCGGATCGGCGATCTGCGCGACGAACAACGTGATCGCGTACTCGACGCCGGCCCGGATCGACTTGCCGTAGGGCCCGTCGAGCGGGCGGGCGTAGGCCGGGATGGTCGCCCGGATTTCTTCGACGATTTCGGCGGCGAGGCTGGCCAGTTCCGGGCGCAGGATGTCGGCGAGCTTGCGGGGCAGTGCGGCCGGCGGCGGCGCAGGGTGCTCGAATCCGCGCTCCACCGACATCGCAGCTCCTTCGCTCCGCCCCGGGAATCCGGTCGCGGAGCAGCCGCGACCGGGCACCCCGCGCCTGTTGCGGGGTGACAACGAGCACATCGAAAAACTAACGCCAAACGTGTCACGTCCGTGAAAGAAAACCGATTTCTTGTCACCGGGATGACAAATTCGACGGGCAGGGCTGCCATCGGCTGACAAGCGTCCCGCCGAGTGCACGGGCGGATGCGTGCGAACGGACGAACCCGTAACGAGCGCCCCGCGCTGCGGTTGCGGCGGCATCTTGTATCGTGTGGTTGATACAAGCGTCGGGAGGTACCGCATGCCGTGGGACAACGTGCTCGGGGTCGCGCTCATCATGGGCCTGTTCGGGCTGGCGATCCTGATCGTGCTCTGGCCGGGGAAGAAGCACGGTAAGCGCTTGCTGACCCGCTGGGGCGTGCCGGACCCGGACGACGGCGAGGTGGCGCTCGCCGTCCGGTACCTCAAGCGGCGGCGGCTCTGGTACCCGTGGCTGTTCCTCGGGATCCCGCCGCTGCTCGACGACGGCGGAGCGGGCACGATCGTCGTCACGCTGCTGCTGGGCGGGCTGATCGCCGAGCTGCTGGCGCAGCGCCCGGCCCGCGGCCCGCGGCGGGAAGCCGTGCTGGCCCCGCGGACACTGCTGGGGATCGTCCCGGTGTGGGTGCTGGTCCTCGGCGGGCTGGCGGCCGCGGGGGCGCTGGTGCACCTGGGGCTGACGGCCCAGTGGAAACTGCTGGCGGTGGCGGCCGGCACGGTGGTGGTCAGCGCGGCGATCACGCTGCTCGCGGTGCGCCGCCCGGCGGTCGGCGACCCGCGGGCGGACCTGGCGTTGCGCTGCCGCAGCGCCCGGGTGGCGATCGGGCTGGGCATCGGCGCGTGCGCGGCGATCGGCTGGCCGGCCGGGAACTTCGGGTCGTTCCTGGTCGTCGTGGCCGGCCTGGCGGCGTTCCTGGCGGTCACGGCCCCGGTGAAACGGCTGCCGGCTGCCGCGTGAAGATCGTCGTCGACACCGAGAACGGGCTGGCGCCCTGGCGGCAGGTGCACGACCAGGTGGTCCGCGCGGTGACGACGGGCGCGCTGCCGGAGGGGACCCGGCTGCCCCCGATCCGCCAGCTGGCGCGGGACCTGGGTCTGGCGTCGGGCACGGTGGCACGGGCCTACCGCGAGCTGGAGGCGGCGGGCTGGGTGGCGACGGCCCGCGCGCGCGGCACGGTGGTGACGATCCCGGCCGGCCGCCCGGACCGCGAGGCGCTGCTGGCGGCGGCCGCCGCCGCGTTCGCCGCCCAGGCCCGCGACCTCGGCGCGGACCTCGACACCGCCCTCGACGCGGTCCGCGCCGCCTACAAGGGATAGCGAGTCAGTGCTGGCTTTTTCCACGGCGGCGCCACGCTGAAACCGCGCCGGTGGCCGTCGAGCCGCCGGCCAGCAAGCCGGCTGCTGCAACTGGCGAAATCATAGCCAGTGCTACTACGGCACCGGCCACGATGGCCAAGCCCAGTAACGCCCACCGGACCAGCCGGATCGCGTTGCGGGTGCGGGTGTCGTTGTCGAGCAGGTAGCCGACGACACCGTGGGGATGCGGAGGTTCACCGGGCAGGTGCACCGGCGCTTTGGCCATCAGTAGTACCTCCACCACGTCAGAGACCCCGGTTTCTTCGAAGCACGACGCAGCCGCCAGACACCGCGCAGGGTGCTCAGCGCCAGACGTACCTGAGCCCACCGGCCATCCCCTCGGCCGGCCATCACCTGCAGATTGGCCCGGAACTCGTCGGCGTATCCATCACGTTCGCCCCGGGGCAGCAGAGCGACCGCCCAGCTGGTCAACCGCCACGACATCGCACACGCCGGCGTCGCAGGCGGCATCAGCCCGAGATTGGCAATACAGATGACGCAGAGCTCCGGGTCGCCTCGCCGGTCGGCCAAAATGGAAATACCACAGCGCGGGCACTCGACTATCTCCGCCCGGATTGCGGGCAAACCGGGCACTCTGTCGTCAGTCATCACGGGCACCCCGAAGCAGGCAGTTCACACCCATCACGCACCGCCTTGCAGGCCGGGCCGCAATCGCCCGAGCGCCTGCGCGGATGCTTGGGCACGATGCACTGCCGCCTTCACCTCGCTGAGACTGTTGGGCTCGAGCCGGTAGTAGCGGCGACGCGGACGCCCCAGCTCGCTCGGATCGATGTCCTCCAGCTCATAGGCCAGCCAGCCCACTTTCTCCAAACGCGCCAGGATCGGGTAGATCGTCCCGCTGGGCAAACCCGTCTCGGCACACAACTCCAAGCCGTACATGCGTCGCGCGGGATCCGCCAGCAAGGCCAGCAAGACCAGCTGGGTGGACAGCGTCATCCTGGGCGGAGCCATAGTTGCACTCTACAAAGGGGGCTATGTAGAGAACAAGTCCGCTGAACGGCGCCGGATTGCTACTGCGATCGGAGCAGCCGGCCCACCGCGGACAGGAGGGGCTCCAGGACCTCGACCTCGCGCGGTGTCCCCACGCACTCCGTGATCCCCGCGCCCACGACCTCGAACCGCGCCAGCGCGTCCAGCTCGGCCACCAGCCGCGAGATCGTCCACCCACCCGGCTCCGGGTAGTTCAGCCCCGGGAACTCCGCCGGATCCAGCACATCCAGGTCCACGTGCACGTACAGCTGTTCCACACCGGCCAGTGCGTCCACGGAAGTCACCACCAGCCCCCGCGAAACCGCCGCCTCTTCTTCCGGGTCGAACACGCGCGTCCCGGCGAGGGCCACCCGGCCGGGTTCCAACGCCGGCGCGGCCGCGAAGTCCGGGTCGCCTTCGCCGAACAGCGACCGCAGCACCATCCCGTGGAACGCCCCCGAGGGCGACGACTCCGCCGTGTTCAGGTCCGGGTGGGCGTCGAACCACACGACGCCCAGCCCGGGCCCGTGCCGGAACCGCGCGACCCCGATCGGGACCAGCTCGACCCCGCAGTCGCCGCCGATCGTCAGCACCGGGCCGCCGGGGGCCTCCAGTGCGGCCAGCTGGGCCGCGCGGTTCGGGCCGGTCAGCACGGCCCGCGACGCGACGCCCGCGTCCACTTCGGACACCGCGCGCGTCTGCCGGACGTGGTGGACGGGCCGACCGAGCACGTGCCCGGCCAGCTCCGCCAGCGCCAGGCAGCCGTCCGGGAGTTCCGCCGCGCGCGGCCCCACCGCGCCCTGCCGCTGCGGTACCGCGTTGATCAGCATCCGCCGAGCGTATCGCGGTCGTGAGTGGTAAAGCGCGTTCTAACGCGCCTTACCACTCACGAGGGCTCACTCGAGGACCAGCAGAAGGTCACCGCCTTCGACCTGCTGCACCGCCGTGATCGCCCGCCTGGCCACCTTGCCGCCGGCCGACGCCGTGATCGACGCCTCCATCTTCATCGCCTCGATCGTGGCGACCGTCGCCCCGGCCTCGACCGTGTCGCCCTCGGCGACCTGCAGCGTCACCACGCCCGCGAACGGCGCCGCGATCTGCTTCGGGTTGCCCTTCTCGGCCTTCTCCGTCGCCGGGATGTCCGAAGCGATCGACTTGTCGCGGATCTGGATCGGCCGCAGCTGGCCGTTCAGCGTCGACATCACCGTGCGGACGCCGCGCTCGTCGGCCTCGCCGATGGCCTCCAGCTCGATGAGCAGCCGGACACCCGGCTCGAGGTCGACCGAGTACTCCTCGCCCGGCCGCAGCCCGTAGAAGAAGTCCTTGCTGGGCAGGACCGACGTGTCGCCGTAGGCCTCGCGGTGCGCCTCGAACTCCTTCGTCGGGCCGGGGAACAGCAGCCGGTTGAGCGTCCGCCGGGGGTGCTCGGCCAGCGCCGTACGGTCCTCTTCGGACAGTTCGGCGACCGGCTTCGCGGCGGCCCGGCCCTCCAGGGCCTTGGTGCGGAACGGCTCCGGCCAGCCGCCCGGCGGGTCGCCGAGCTCGCCGCGCAGGAAGCCGATCACCGAGTCGGGGATGTCGAACTTGTTCGGCTCGGCCTCGAAGTCGGCCGGCGAGACGCCCGCGCCGACCAGGTGCAGCGCGAGGTCGCCGACGACCTTGGACGACGGCGTCACCTTCACCAGGTGGCCGAGGATCTTGTCGGCGGCGGCGTACATGGCCTCGATGTCCTCGAACCGGTCGCCCAGGCCCAGCGCGATGGCCTGCGTGCGCAGGTTCGACAGCTGGCCGCCGGGGATCTCGTGGTCGTAGACGCGCCCGGTCGGCGACGCGAGCCCGGCCTCGAAGGGCGCGTAGATCTTGCGCACGCTCTCCCAGTACGGCTCCAGGTCACCGATCGCCCGCAGGTCCAGACCGGTGGTCCGGGCGGAGTGGTCGGTGGCCGCCACGATCGAGGACAGCGACGGCTGCGACGTCGTGCCCGCCATCGACGACACCGCGCCGTCGACGGCGTCCGCGCCCGCGTTGATCGCCGCGAGGTAGGTGGCCAGCTGGCCGCCCGCGGTGTCGTGGGTGTGGATGTGCACCGGCAGGTCGAACTCCTTGCGCAGCGCGGTGACCAGCTTGGTCGCCGCGGGCGCGCGCAGCAGCCCGGCCATGTCCTTGATCGCCAGGACGTGCGCCCCGGCGCCGACGATCTGCTCGGCCAGCTTGAGGTAGTAGTCGAGCGTGTAGAGCTTCTCGCCCGGGTCCGACAGGTCCGAGGTGTAGCAGAGCGCCACCTCGGCGACGGCGGAGCCGGTCTCGCGCACGGCTTCGATGGCCGGGCGCATCTGCTCGACGTCGTTGAGCGCGTCGAAGATCCGGAAGATGTCGATGCCGGTCTTGGTCGCCTCTCGGACGAAGGCGTTCGTCACCTCGGTCGGGTACGGCGTGTACCCGACGGTGTTGCGCCCGCGCAGCAGCATCTGCAGGCAGATGTTCGGCACGGCCTCGCGCAGCGCGGCGAGCCGCTCCCACGGGTCCTCGGCGAGGAACCGCAGTGCGACGTCGTAGGTCGCGCCGCCCCAGCACTCCAGCGACAGCAGCTCGGGCAGCGTGTTCGCGACGACCGGCGCCACCGCGAGGAGGTCCTTGGTGCGGACGCGGGTGGCGAGCAGCGACTGGTGCGCGTCGCGGAACGTCGTGTCGGTGACGCCGATGTGCGGCGACTCCCGCAGCCAGCGCGCGAACCCGGCCGGGCCGAGCTCGGCGAGCTTCTGCTTCGACCCCGGCGCCGGCTGGGCGTCCTTCGCGAGCTTCGGCAGCTTGAGCGTGGCGTCCGGCGTCTTCGGGCGCTCGCCGTTCGGCTTGTTGACCGTCTGGTCGGCGAGGTAGGTCAGCAGCCGCGTGCCGCGGTCGGCGGACTGCCGCGCGGTGAGCAGCTGCGGGCGCTGCTCGATGAACGACGTCGTGACGCGCCCGGCGCGGAAGTCGGGGTCGTCGAGGACGGCCTGCAGGAACGGGATGTTCGTGGCGACGCCGCGGATCCGGAACTCGGCGACGGCGCGGCGGGCGCGCCCGACGGCGGTCTTGAAGTCCCGGCCGCGGCAGGTGAGCTTCACCAGCAGCGAGTCGAAGTGGGCGCTGATCTCGGTGCCGGAGAAGGCGGTGCCGCCGTCGAGCCGGATGCCGGAGCCGCCCGGCGAGCGGTAGGCGGAGATCATCCCGGTGTCCGGGCGGAAGCCGTTGGCCGGGTCCTCGGTGGTGATCCGGCACTGCAGTGCGGCGCCGCGCAGGTAGATCTTGTCCTGGCTCAGGCCGAGGTCGGCGAGGGTCTCGCCGGAGGCGATCCGCAGCTGCGACTGCACGAGGTCGACGTCGGTCACCTCCTCGGTGACCGTGTGCTCGACCTGGATCCGCGGGTTCATCTCGATGAAGACGTGCGTACCCTGCTTGTCGAGCAGGAACTCGACGGTGCCGGCGTTGCGGTAGCCGATCTGCCGCGCGAACTTGACCGCGTCCGCGCAGATGCGGTCGCGCAGCTCGGGGTCGAGGTTCGGCGCCGGGGCGAGCTCGATGACCTTCTGGTGGCGCCGCTGCACGGAGCAGTCGCGCTCGTAGAGGTGGATGACGTTGCCTTCGCCGTCGGCGAGGATCTGCACCTCGATGTGCCGCGGCTCGACGACGGCCTTCTCCAGGAAGACGGTCGGGTCGCCGAAGGCGGACTCGGCCTCGCGCGCGGCGGCCTCGATGGACTCGCGCAGCAGGGCGGGGTCCTCGACCCGGCGCATGCCGCGCCCGCCACCACCGGCGACCGCCTTGACGAAGACCGGGAAGCCCAGCTCTTCGGCCGCGGCGACGAGCGTGTCGACGTCGCTGGAGGGTTCGGACGATCCGAGCACCGGCACGCCGGCCTCGCGCGCGGCCTTGACCGCGCGGGCCTTGTTACCGGTGAGTTCGAGGATGTCCGCGCTCGGCCCGACGAAGGTGATGCCCGCTTCTTCGCACGCGCGCGCGAGGTCGGGGTTCTCCGAGAGGAAGCCGTAACCGGGGTAGACGGCGTCGGCCCCCGCCTTCTTCGCCGCGGCGACGATCTCGTCGACCGAGAGGTACGCGCGTACGGGGTGACCGGGTTCGCCGATCTCGTACGCCTCGTCGGCCTTCAGCCGGTGCAGGGAGTTGCGGTCTTCGTGCGGAAACACGGCGACCGTCCCCGCACCGAGTTCGTAGCCGGCGCGGAACGCCCGGATCGCGATCTCCCCGCGGTTGGCCACCAGAACCTTGCGGAACATGCCCGGTCCTTCCCTCTTGGATCGGTAAGTCAACGCACGTTACCCGGTTCTTCCCGCTCTGCGGGAGTTCAGTCCCGGGTGATGGACATCATGCGTCGCGCAAGGTTGCCGGGTGAGCCCTCTGGGCAGCTTTTCAGGATCCGGCGGGCGCGTAAAGCAGCCGGTTGGCGGTGCCGCCCGGGACGCCCTTGAGCACGTCCGGCGTCGCCGCCGCCACCAGGGCGTCATCCACCTGAGCGGGGGTGTCGCCGGGGTGCTGGGCGCGGTAGAGCGCGGCCACGCCGGCCGCGAACGCCGCCGCCATCGACGTGCCGGACTCCGGGCCCGCGCCGGTGCCGCCCGCGATCGGGCACGGGATGTCGGTGCCCGGGGCGTACAGGTCGACGGCCTGGCCGGAGTTCGACGTCTTGTCCGGCTGATCCTGGGCGTCGGAGGCGGCGACGGTCAGCGCCTCGGGCACCCGGCCCGGCGAGAAGCCACCGGCGTCGGCGGACTCGCTGCCCGCCGGGACGGCGATCGGCACCACCTCGGCCAGCCGTTTCACCGCGGCGTCGAGTTCGTCGCTGGGCACCCCGCCGATGCCGAGGACGGCGACGGCGGGCTGCTGGGCGTTCTGCGCGACCCAGTCGATGCCGGCGATGATCTGGTCGATGGCGCCGCCGCCGTCCTTGTCGAGCACCCGCACGGGCACGATCTGGGCGCCCTTCGCGACGCCGTAGTCCTTGCCGGCGGCGATGCCGGCGAGGCGGGTGCCGTGGCCGTTGGTGTCGCTGGTGTCGGTGCCGCCGTTGAGGAAGTCCCGCCCGGGCGCGACGCGGCCCTGGAAGTCGGGGTGCTTCGCGTCGACGCCGCTGTCGATCACGTAGACGGTGACACCCGCGGCGTCGCTCGCGTAGTGGTAGGCGTGGTCGAGGCCGGTGCGCTGGTCGATCCGGTCCAGCCCCCAGCTGGGCGGATCGGGCTGCACGCCGCTGCCCGAGACCTGGCCGGCGAGCACGGCCACGGCCGCGAGAAGCATCCTCATGATCGTCGTGGTACCCCGGCGGTGCCCGGCCGACAACTCAGAGCTGTCGCCCGTTCGGCTGATTCCGCGCGATCAGCGCCCCGGCCACGATCCCGAGGACGAGCGAGCTCCCGAAGACGATCACCCCGGCGAGGTTCGTCCCTTCCGGTTGGGCTTTCCCGAAGGCGGCCACGATCCCGAGGGCGCCGGCGGACCAGCCGGCGGCGAACCGGCTGGCCCCGGTCACGCCGGCGAGCACCGGCACGGCGACGGTGAGGACGGCGGTGAGCGCGAAGGCGCCGACCGCGCCGACGCTGCTGCTGTCGGCCGAAAACCGGAGGAAGAGGCCGCCCGCGCCGATCAGGCCGAGCACCATCGCGGCCCATTCGTACCGGCCGGGCCGCCGGAAGCCGAGCTGCCCCCGGACGAGCCACCCGGCACCGGCCCCCGCCGCGAAGACGGCGAGCAGCCCGGCGAAGAGGAACCCGAAGGCGGCCCCGAGGTGGTGCCCGTCTTCGGCGGTGAGGTACCGGCCGGTCCCGTAGGTCATGACGAGGCCCCACAGAGCGGCCACGGCGACCCCGGCGGTCCGGCCGGACGGGGCGGCCGATGCGGTGTCGCGGACGCCGGCGACGATCGCGACCACGGCGAGGGGCCAGACGTACCACTCGAGGCCGGGAAGGGCGCCGGCGAGCGTGTAGCTGTAGTCGCTCAGGTTGTACTGGTATTCGAAGGCCAGGCTGACGGCCATCATGACGCCGCCGCCGACGGCGAGCAGCCCGAGGAAGACGACGGCCGGCTCGCGGGGACTCGCAGGCCGGGACGCGGAGGTGGGTTGCGGCGGGCTCGCCGCGACAGTCCGGGTGGCGATGGGGTTCGGCGCTTCCGCAGCAGCTGCTGCCGCCGGCTCGGCCACGATCGGTTCTCCGAGAGTTTCGGAGGCAACGACCGGCTCTGGGCCTCCCAGGTCTTCGGCGGCAACGCCCGGCTCCGCCGCCCCGGCCTCGGCCCCACCAGCAGCGCCCGGCCCAGCCCCCGCCTCACCGGCGACGCCCCGCCCAGCTACCCCGACCCCGGCCCCGCCGGCAACGCCCGGCCCAGCCACCCCAGCCCCGGCCCCGCCGGCAACACCCGGCCCAGCCACCCCAGCCCCAGCCCCGCCAGCCACGCCCGGCCCAGCCACCCCAGCCCCAGCCCCGCCAGCACCGCCCGGCCCAGCCACCCCGGACTGCCCCGGCCCGGCAGCCACCGCCGCCGCTTCGACCGCCACCGCCGTCTCGCCTGTCGGGCCGGTCACCACCACCTTGCCCTGCCGCGGCTCCGCTCCCGGCGTCACCCTCACCTCGGCACCGCCCGCGGTCTCCCGGACCTCGATCCACTCCGCCGACGCTTCGAACCGGCAGGCCCGCGCCACCGGCGGCCCCAGCAACCGGATGCGCCTGCTGGCCACGTCCGCCTCGAACCGCACCGACGGCACGTCCGCCCGCACCACCGCGAACGCCATCGCGTCCGCGGCCGCCGCCGCGATGTGCTCGATGTCCGTCGATGCCATTGCCTTGAGCGCCTCGAACGCGCCCATCGCCACCGGCAGGTTGTCGCTCGACAGCCTCCGCCGCAGCTCCGCCACCGCCCCCAGCCTGGTGAACGGGTTCTCCGCCCCGATCGCCGCCGCCAGGTCCGCCGGGACCGGGGACGGCTTGATGCGCCGCCGCCGGCTCTTCGCCAGGTACAGCTCGCCCTGCATCTCGATGTCGCGGCTCGGCGTCTGCTTGGGGTTGCGCTCGCGGACCCGGTCGAACAGGTACTCGTACAGCTCGCCCAGTGCGATCCAGCCGTCCTCGTCGCGGTCGGCTTCGCCCGTGCGCAGGCCCTCCACCAGCGCCGAGGTGAACACCGACGGCCGGGCCGGCTCGTCCGAGGCCAGCCTCGCGCCCTCGAAGGCGTACTCGATCGAGTTCGACGCCGTGATCACCGCCCGGCCGCGGCCGCCGCGGAAGCTGTCGAGGACGTTCGCGTCGCCCGACGCCCGGACCGCCACGCCCTGGCCGAACGCGCCGCCGTAGCAGCAGTCCAGCAGCAGGACGATGCTGCGCGAGCGGCTCTGCCGGATGCACTGCTGCACGAACTGCGCCGGCACCGCCGTCGACCGCAGCCGGTCGGGGCGCGTGTTGCGGGCGGCGAAGTACAGGGCGCCCGAGTCGTCCTTCAGGCCGTGGCACGAAAAGTGCAGCAGCAGGACGTCGTCGGGCTTGCCCTCCACGCAGAGGTCCTCGATCTCCGCCTGCACCGTGTACGCGGTCTCGTTCCGCACGACACGCACGTCGAAGTCGCTGATCGCCCGGTCGGCGAGCACCCCGGCCAGGGCGTCGGCGTCCGCCGCGGGCGAGCCCAGCCGCTGCAGCCCCGCGTTGTCGTACTCGCCGTTGGCGACGATCAGCGCCCGCCTCCGCCCGGCCATACCGCCAGGAAACGCCCATCCGGCGCATTACTGCAAGCAGCCGAACGGGCGCACCTATCCAGCCGCGGACCGGAAAATCGTTTCCTGCTTCTCCAGGCAAACCACCGCGTCGAACGCCGAAGCGACATCGACCGGCACGGTCACGTGCGCGTGCCGGATGCCCGACGCCGTGGGACGCGCGACCACGCACGGCGCCCGTGAGGCCAGCGCTGCCTCGACGCTGCCTTCCGCCGGCTCGTCGAGACCCTGCTCGAACATCCGGAACCCCAAGGGGAAGGCCGGATCGGACGCCAGGCCGGTCGTCGTCCCCGAGACGGCGGTCAACGCGAGCGCGAAATACCGATCCCCCAGCTCGGCGGCCAGGTGCGTGCCCGCCGTCGGCGCCAGCATGCCCGGCACCGGCGACAACGGGACGCGCTGCAAGTGTCCGTTGTGGAGCATCAGGACGATCTTCTCGCCGGGGAACCGCCGCCGCAGCAGCCGCACGGTGGCCGCCATGTACGTGTCCCGCGACGAGCTCTGCGGCTCCGGCGCCTGCCCGGCCATCAGCGCGTCCAGCTCCCGCAGGTACAGGTCGACGCGCAACGCGCCATCCGCGTCGTGGGCGGCTTCGGGTGCCACCGACTCGACGTGTCCTTTGAGGACAGTCAGCGCCACGGTGGCCGCGTCCCGTGCCGCGACGCTCATCTCCCGGTACCGGTCCGGCGCCACCGCACTGCTCACCGACGCGTACGCCTCGCAGGCCGCCAGCGCATTGTCCACAAGGAACACATTGGCGGGATCCACCCGCGAGAGGACTTCGCGCACCGCCTCCAGCGACGGCACCGGCGAGCCCGCCGAACCCGGCACGTCGAGGCCGGAAAACCGGACCCCGCGGCCGCGCAGCCACGTCAGCATCTCGTGCACCTCGGCCGAGTCGCCGAGGCCGAAGGTGAAGCCGTCCCGGGCGACGTCGGCGACCTCGCCCGGACCGCCCCGCAGCCACGCGTCGACCAGGTGGCCCTCCGGGAAGCCGCCTTCGAACCCGAGCACGGTGAACCCGCACTCGGCGACGAGGTGGCGCAGGAGGCGGTCGCGCAGCACGCCGAACTCGCGGATGTGATGGTTGTTCTCGCCGATGGCGACGACTTCGGCGTCGCCGATCAGGCCGGCGATCTCGGCAACGTCGACGGTTCCTGTCATACTGAGCACACTAACGCAACAGGAGTAGCAGTTGGCAACCGAGATTTCCGGGACGAAGCGCCCGGGCGGCCGCACCGAGCGGACCCGCCTCGCCGCGCTGAACGCCACCCTCGAGCTGCTCGGCGAACGCGGGTACGCGGAGCTGAGCGTCGAGGCGGTCGCCGAACGCTCCGGCGTGCACAAGACCACGCTGTACCGCCGCTGGGAGTCCGCCGAGGGCCTGGTCGCCGCGGCCCTGCTGATGGGCGCCGAGCAGGAGTGGGCCGTGCCGGACACCGGCTCCCTCGAAGGCGACCTGCGCGCCGTCAACCTGGAGCTGGTCCGCTACTTCACCACCCCGGGCGAGCGCGAGCTGCCGACGGCGTCGATCTCGGCGGCCTTCCTCTCCCCGCGCGCGGCCGACGCCCTGCGGGAGTTCTACGTCGACCGCCACGCCCGTTCGGCGGCCGCGGTGACCCGGGCGATCGAGCGCGGCGAAGTCCCGCCCGGCACCGACCCGGTCGAGGCGGTGCGCGTGGCCTGCGGGCCGATCTTCTACCGCCTGTTCGTGTCCCGGGAGGGCGTGACACCGGCGGACGCGGGCGTCGCCGCCGCCGCGGCTGCGGCGGCGGCGAAAGCCGGCGTGTTCACGGCAACGACCGGCGGAACCGCATCTCCTCCAGGGTGACGCGCCCGTCGTCCTCGACGACCAGCACCCGGCCGCCGTCACCGATGCGCCGGGCCCACGCCGCCGCCCGCGTCTCGCCGATCGCCGGGGCGTCGGCCACGGTGGCGGCGCGGACGGCACTCAGCTCTTTTCCAGGTACTCCGCCCGGTCGACGTCGACGACGTCGCCGACCATCTGGGCCAGGCCGCGGTACTTCTCCAGGTCCGGGTCCTTCTCGACGATCTCCTGCGCGCTCTGCCGGGACGCGGCGATGACGTCCTCGTCCCGCAGCAGCGACAGCAGTTTCAGCGTGGACCGCTTGCCCGACTGCGCGGCGCCGAGGATGTCGCCTTCGCGGCGCAGCTCCAGGTCCAGCCGCGACAGCTCGAAGCCGTCCGTCGTGGATTCGACCGCCGCCAGCCGTTCGCGGGTCGCCGTGCCGTCGAGGGTCTCGGTGACCAGCAGGCACAGCCCCGGCACGCTGCCCCGGCCGACGCGGCCGCGCAGCTGGTGCAGCTGGCTGACGCCGAACCGGTCGGCGTCCATGATCACCATCGCGGTGGCGTTCGGCACGTTCACGCCGACCTCGATCACCGTGGTGGCCACCAGGACGTCCAGCTGCCCCGCGGAGAACGCGCGCATCACGGCGTCCTTGTCGTCGGGGGGCATCCGGCCGTGCAGCACGCCGATCTTCAGCCCCTGCAGCGGGCCGTGCTCCAGCTCGGGGGCGACGTCCAGCACCGCCAGCGGCGGCCGCTTGTCGCTCTTGTCCGACGGCGGCTCGTCGCCGATCCGCGGGCAGACGACGTAGGCCTGGTGGCCCTTGCCGACCTCTTCGCGCACGCGCTGCCAGATCCGCTCGAACCAGGCCGGTTTTTCGGCGACCGGCACGACCGTGGTCGAGATCGGCGACCGCCCGACCGGCATCTCGCGCAGCGCCGACACTTCCAGGTCGCCGTACACGGTCATGGCGACCGTGCGCGGGATCGGCGTCGCGGTCATGACCAGGACGTGCGGGCTGGTGTCGCCGGCGCCTCGCGTGCGCAGCGCGTCCCGCTGCTCGACGCCGAACCGGTGCTGCTCGTCGACGACGGCGAGGCCGAGGTCGGCGAACTCGACGTGGTCCTGGATCAGCGCGTGCGTGCCGACGACGATGCCCGCTTCGCCGCTGACGATCTCCAGCAGCGCCTTCTTGCGTTCCTTCGCGCCCATGGACCCGGTGAGCAGCGTGACGCGGGTGGCGTTCTCCGCCGCGCCCAGCTCGCCCGCCTGGCCGAGGTCGCCGAGCATCTCCCGCAGCGACCGCGCGTGCTGCGCGGCCAGCACCTCGGTCGGCGCCAGCATCGCGGCCTGCCGCCCGTTGTCGACGACCTGCAGCATCGCCCGCAGCGCGACCACGGTCTTGCCCGAGCCGACCTCGCCCTGCAGCAGCCGGTTCATCGGGTGCTCGGACGCGAGGTCCGTCGCGATCTCGTCGCCGATGCCCCGCTGGCCGGCGGTGAGGTCGAAGGGCAGCCGCTTGTCGAAGGCGTCCAGCAAGCCGCCGCTGACGTGCGGGTTCGCCTTCGCCGGCCGTGAGATGGCCGAGTGGCGCCGCTGCGCGAAGATCAGCTGGACGGCCATGGCTTCGTCCCACTTGAGCCGCTTCTTCGACGCCTCCAGGTGCGCCCAGTTCTCCGGGCGGTGGATGCCACGCAGGGCGTTGTCGAGGTCGGCCAGCTTGTGCAGCCGCCGCAGCTCGGCGGGCATCGGGTCGTCGTCGACCTCGAGGACGTCGAGGACCTGGCGCACGCACTTGGCGATCGACCACGTCGGCATGCCCTGCGCCGCCGGGTACACCGGGATGATCGCGGCGAGGAAGTTGTCCATCGCCTCGGCTTCGTTCTCGGCGTCGAACAGCTCGTACTCGGGGTTGGTCAGCTGCAGGGTGTCGCGGAAGGCGGACACCTTGCCGGCGAACAGGCCGGTCTTGCCGGGGACCAGGTCCTTCTCGCGCCACGCCTGGTTGAAGAACGCGCAGGTCAGCCGGCGTTTCCCGTCGGTGATCACCATGTCGAGGATGGTGCCGTTGCGGGCCTTCATCCGCCGCTTGCTCACTTTTTCGATGCGCGCCAGCACGGTGGCGTGCTCGCCGAGCTCGAGCCCGTGGATGTCCGTGAGCTCGCCGCGCTCGGCGTAGCGGCGCGGGTAGTGGCGCAGCAGGTCGCTGACCGTTTCGATGTCCAACGAAGTGGCGAGCGCCTTCGCCGTCTTGGCGCCCAGCAGCAGCGGCAGCTTGTCGCGCAGTCCGGCCATCTCGCTATTCGACTCCCATCAGCAGCACCGCGTCCGCCTGGCCGCTGGCGTAGCTGGTCAGCTCCACCTCCGGGTGCTCCACCCGCAGCTGCTCCGCGAGCTCGTCGGCGACCCCCGGCGGAGCGGCGGCGCCGCTGAGCACCGTCACCAGCTCGCCGCCGAGCGCCAGCATCCGGTTCAGCACCTTCATCGCGGCCGCGACCAGGTTCGTCTCGGACGCGGGCGCGGGCTCGATCAGCACCACCTCGTCGTCGACCAGGCCGACCACGTCGCCGGACTGGGCCCGGCCCACCCAGGTTAGCGACTCCTCCTGCGCGATCCGCAGTTCGCCACGCCTGGTCGCGGCGGCCGCTTCGGCCATCGCGACGACGTCGTCGTTGGTGCGGCGCCCGGCGTCGTGCACGGCGAGGGCGGCCAGCACCTGCACCGGCGAGGCGCACGGGATGACCACGACGTCCCGGTCGGCGGCCATCGCGTGCCCGGCGGCGGTGTCGGCCGCGGCAGTGAGGGCGACGCTGCCCGGCAGCACGGTCACCTGCCGCCCGGCGGCCTCGTTGAGCAGGCTCATCATGTCCTCGACACTCGGCGTCCCGCCTTCGGGCACGGC
Organism: Amycolatopsis sp. NPDC051102; assembly: GCF_040682815.1. Lineage (NCBI taxonomy): Bacteria > Bacillati > Actinomycetota > Actinomycetes > Pseudonocardiales > Pseudonocardiaceae > Amycolatopsis > Amycolatopsis sp. NPDC051102. The sequence goes on along the minus strand of NZ_JBFBBT010000004.1, from coordinate 276,128 downwards.
CAGCACCGGGATGCTTTCGGCGCGCAGCAGCTCGGCCAGCGCCCCGCCGTGGACGACGGCGACGACCGTGCGGTCGATCCCGCCGCCCGGCTCGATCGGCGTCGGCGTGAGCAGGGGTTCGACCCGGATCCTGCGCGGCCGGCCGAGCGCGAGCCCGGCTTCGATGGCGCCGCCGATGTCGGCGCAGTGGACGTGCACGGCGTGGCTGCCCGAGCCGTCACCGGCCACGGTGACGCTGTCCCCGAGGCCGCTCAGCTCCTTCTGCAGCGTCGGCAGGCTCGCCTCGTCGACGCCGTCCAGGAGGTACATGACCTCCCAGGCGTAGGCCTCGGCGCTTTCGGTGTGGACCTCGAGGGGGTGCTCCTGCTCGACGGGGGCGCCGGTGAGCACGCCGACCAGCGCGTCGAGCACGGCGACCAGGCCGCGCGCCCCGGCGTCGACGACCCCGGCCCTGGCCAGCGCGGGCAGCTGCTCGGGCGTCTTCTCGAGGGCGTGCGCGGCCTCTTTCGCTGCTTTGGTGGCGATCTCGGGCAGGGAGCTCGTGTCGCCACGCACGGCGAGGGCGACGGCGTGCAGGACGGTCAGGATGGTCCCGGCGACCGGGCGGCTGACGGCGCCGGTGGCGACTTCGTCGGCGTGCCCCAGTGCTTTCGCCAGCCAAGCGCCGTCCAGGTCCCCTTCGGCGCGGTCGGCGAGCCCGCGCACGACCTGGGAGAGGATCACGCCGGAGTTGCCCTTGGCGGAGGCGACGGCGCCCCGCGCGAGGGTCTTCAGCGCTTCGGCGGCGGTTTCCGGCGTGGACCGCTCGAGCTCCCGGGCCGCACCGGTCATCGTGAAGAGCATGTTCGAGCCGGTGTCGGAATCGGCGACGGGGTAGACGTTGATCTCGTCGATGGCCGGCCGCAGGCTCGCGAGACTGTGCACACAGCCCGCAGCCCAGGCCGACACCGCCGCCGCGTCCAGCACCCGCACCCCGTAACCTCCTGACCGGTCCGAGGCAGCGTATCGACCCGGTGCCGAGGGCCGCGAAAGCACTAGTTACTATGGTCGAGTTGCCCAGTGCATCTGGGCTCATTTCTATGACCCAGATCCAAAGGAGTTCGACGTGGCTGCCGTGTGCGACGTCTGTGGCAAGGGACCCGGCTTCGGCAAGTCGGTCTCGCACTCCCACCGCCGTACCAACCGCCGGTGGAACCCGAACATCCAGACCGTCCACGCCAAGGTGGGTGTGTCCCAGCGCAAGCGCCTGAACGTGTGCACCTCGTGCATCAAGGCGGGCAAGGTCGTTCGCGGCTGAGGCGAGAAGAGTTCGAATGGCGGGTGCTCCTCGGAGCACCCGCCATTTTCTTTACTTCAGGAAGTCCGTCAGCAGGGGCTTGAGCGTCTCCGGGTACTGCAGCACCCCGTGGTCCTGCCCCTCCAGCGTCTCGTGACGAGCACCCGGCACCGCCGCGGCCGCCGCGCGGGCGCCCGCCTGGAGCGTGTCGTCGCTCGCGCCGCCGCCGATCACCAAGGCCGGCACCTTGATGCGGGCCAGGTTCTCCGTCCGCGGGCGGGCGTCCGGGCCGACGATCGTCAGGTCGTACGGCAGCGTGTGCGCCAGCGCCGTGAACCAGCCCCACACCGGGGCCTGCTTCATCCCCTCGATCATCTCTTCCGGCGTGCCCGCGACCTTCAGGAACGTCGCCACCGCGCCGTCGCGGTCCCCCGCCGCCAGCCGGGCGCGCACCTCGGCCACGACGTCGCGCGGGTGCTCGTCGGTCGCGTACGGCGGCTCGTACGCCACCACGCGCTCGATCGGGAGCCCCGCCGCGGCCGCCTCCAGGGCCAGGACCGCGCCCGACGAGTGGCCGAACACCGACGCCGTCCCGCCCACCTGGGCGATCAGCGCCGCGATGTCCTCGATCTCGCGCTCGACCGCGTACTCGGCCGAGTCGCCGGAGTCACCCCGGCCGCGCCGGTCGTAGACGATCGTCGTGAAGTCGCCGGCCAGGACCTCGGCCAGGCCCACCGTGGTCGTCCGGTCGTTGAACGCGCCGCCGACCAAGATCACCGGCGGGCCGTCGCCGCGCTGCTCGAAGAAGATGGTCGTGCCGTCGGCCGATGTGACGTTCATGTGCCCTCCAAGGATCCGTTTCCCCTCGGTCGGAGCCGTCACGCGGATCCGGACACCGAACCTACGGCAGTTTCCAGTCCACCGGCGCCGCGCCCTGCTGCTCCAGCAGCTGGTTCGCCCGGCTGAACGGGCGCGATCCGAAGAAGCCGTTGTGCGCCGAGAGCGGGCTCGGGTGCGCCGACTCGATGCACGGCACCTCGCCCAGCATCGGCCGCAGGTTGCGCGCGTTGCGGCCCCACAGGATCGCCACCATCGGCTCCGACCGGGCCGCGAGGGCCTTGATCGCCTGCTCGGTGACCTCTTCCCAGCCCTTGCCCTGGTGCGAGTTCGACTTCCCCGGCTGCACGGTGAGCGCCCTGTTGAGCAGCAGCACGCCCTGGTCGGCCCACGGCGTCAGGTCGCCGTTCGACGGCAGCGGGTGGCCGAGGTCGTCGACGTACTCCTTGTAGATGTTGACCAGGCTCTTCGGGATCGGCCGGACGTCCGGCGCCACCGAGAAGCTCAGGCCCACCGCGTGCCCCGGCGTCGGGTACGGGTCCTGCCCGACGATCAGCACGCGCACGTCGTGGAACGGCTGCTGGAACGCCCGCAGCACGTGTTCACCCGCCGGCAGGTAGGTGCGGCCCGCGGCGATCTCCGCGCGGAGGAACTCCCCCATCGCGGCGACCTGCGGCGCCACCGGTTCGAGGGCTTTCGCCCAGCCTGCCTCGACGATGTCCTGCAGCGGTCGTGCGGTCACGGCGCGCAAGCCTACCGGGCGTGGCCGGCGTCACCCGAGCGGGTCGAGCCGCCTCAGTTCGGCGCGGAACCGCTGCGCCCGCTTGACGTACGAATCCACGACGAGCGCGATGTTCTCCGCGCTGAACGACTTGTTCTCGCGCACCTTCCCCGGCACGCCCAAGGCGATCTCGCCGGTCTTCACGTGTGAGCCGTACGACAGCACCGCGCCCGCGCCGACCATGCCGCCGTCCTCGATGACCGAGCCGTTCAGCACCACCGAACCGGAGGCGATCAGGCAGCCGGTGCCGATCGTCGCGCCCTCGACGTGCACCGCGTGCCCGATCGCCGACGACGGCCCGAGGATCGTCGGGTGCCGCTCGGTGCAGTGCAGGACGCAGCCGTCCTGGACGTTCGAGCGCTCGCCGATCTCGATGTAGCCGTGGTCGCCGCGCAGCACGGTCTGCGGCCACACCGACGCGTGCGCGCCGATCCGGACGTCGCCGATCACCGTCGCGTCGGGGTGGACGTAGGCGTCGGGGTGGATCGTCGGTTCGAGATCACCGAGTGCGTAGATCGCCATGCCGCCTCCGGGTGACTGCGGTTTCACTTCCGGTGCGATTGGATCACGCCATCGCCGCGGAAAGGAACGCCAGTACCGGGAGCACGGGCCTCGTGCTCCTGCTCGTCGTGCTGACCTGGCTGCTCAGCCTGCCCGTGGCCACCCCGGCACTCGCGAACGGCCTGGCCGGGACCCCGCCGATGGGCTGGAACAGCTGGAACCAGGTCCGCTGCTACGACCTCACCGAGGATGTCGTGCGCAAGGCCGCCGACGCGCTCGCCGACAGCGGCCTGCGTGACGCGGGTTACAAGTACGTCGTCGTCGACGACTGCTGGCAGGCGCCCGCCCGGGCCGCCGACGGGTCGCTGCAGCCGGACCCGAAGCGGTTCCCGCACGGCATCGCCGACCTCGCCGACTACGTGCACTCCCGCGGCCTGCTGTTCGGCATCTACGCCGTCCCCGGCAGCCGCACCTGCGCGATGGCGAACGACGCCTACCCGGCGGCCGGCATCGGCTCGCTCGGCCACGAGCGCCAGGACGCCGAAACGTTCGACCGCTGGGGTGTCGACTACCTCAAGTACGACTGGTGCAACGCCGACACCGTCGACGGCCTCGACCGGAAGGCCGCGTTCGAGAAGATGCGCGACGAGCTCGCCGCGCTGCCCCGGCCGATCGTCTACGCGATCTCCGAATACGGCGTCTCCAGCCCGTGGACCTGGGCCCGGCCGGTGGCGAACCTGTGGCGCACCACCTACGACCTGGTCCCTACCTGGGACTCGGTGCTCGCGACGATCGACCAGCAGGCCGCCGTCGCCGTGCACAGCGGCTCGCCCGGCGGCTGGAACGACCCCGACATGCTGCAGGTCGGCAACGGCACCCTCACCGCCGACGAGGCCCGCGCGCACTTCAGCGTCTGGGCCGTGCTCAACGCGCCGCTGTTCGCCGGCACCGACCCGGCGAAGCTGAGCGACACCGACCTCGCGACGCTCGGGAACACCGAGGCGATCGCGGTCGACCAGGACTTCGCGGGCGGCCAGGGACGGCGGCTCGCCGCGGGCCCCGGCTACCAGGTGTGGGGAAAACCGTTGTCCGGCGGCGGTTTCGCGGTGGTGCTGCTCAACACCGGCAGCACCACCGCGACCGTCTCCGCGTCGGTTCCCGGCGCGTGGCAGGTCCGCGACCTCTGGGCCCACCGGGACGCCGGAACCGGCGTCTCGGCGACGCTGCGTCCGCACGCGGCGGCCCTGCTGAAGCTCACACCGAGGTGAGGTCCTTGCCGTAGCAACGGCTTTCCGGCTCGTTCCGGTAGACGCCGAACTTCGGGATCTCGACGTACCCCGACGACGTGTACAGCGCGATCGCTTCCGGCTGCTTGGTGCCGGTCTCCAGGACCGCGCGCTTGCGGCCGCACAGCGCCGCCGTGCGCTCCAGCTCGGACAGGATCATCCGGGCGAACCCGCGGCCGCGGGCGGAATCGGCCACGTACATCCGCTTGAACTCGGCGTCGCCGTCCTGGAAGTCGGGCTCGGGGCCGTCGTGGGCGCGCCACGCCCCGCACGCGACGGGCTCGTCGCCCTGGTAGCCGACGAGGAACACGCCCTGCGGCGGATCGAAGTCGGCCGGGGTCATCGGGGTGATGTCCTCGCTGCCGTAGCGCTCGACGTACACCTGCTGCACCGCGGCCATGAGCGTGGCCGCGTCGGGATGGTCGTAGGGGACCGGAACGATTCTCACGCTTCCGGAGCCTAGATCAGCGCCAGTGCGTCCAGCCGCCTTCTCGCGAAAACGGTTTCCCGTCGACGGTGATGCCGGAGCCGGCCATCGTGACGACGCCGATCGTGCGCCAGCCGTCCGGGAGCTCGGTGAACGGCGGGAAGGTGGCCGCCAGTGCGTGGTCCTCGCCGCCGGTGAGCACCCAGTCCAGCGGGTCGGCGCCCAGCGCGGCGCCGACCTCGGTGAGCCGGGCCGGGATGTCGAGGTCGGCGGTGCGGACGTCGATGCCGACGTCGGATGCCTCGCCGATGTGGCCCAGGTCGGCGAGCAGGCCGTCGGAGACGTCGATCATCGCGGTGGCCCCGGCCAGCGCGGCCCGCGGACCGGCCTCGTAGGGCGGCTCCGGGCAGCGCTGGGCGTTGACGACCCCGACCGGGGACCGGAAGCCCCGGCCGAGCACGGCCAGGCCGGCGGCGGCCCAGCCGAGCCGCCCGTTGACGGCGACCAGGTCGCCGGGCCGGGCCCCCGAGCGCGTCACGGGCTCGCGGTCGCCGAGGTCACCGAGCGCCGTGACACTGATCACGAGCTGGTCGGCGCGCACCATGTCGCCACCGGAGACACCGACCCCGGCGCGTTCCGCTTCGGCCCACATACCGTCGGTCAGCGCCTTGACGACGTCGCTCGGTGTGTCGGGCGGGCAGGCCAGGCCGACCAGGACGGTGGTCGGGGTGGCGCCCATGGCGGCGATGTCGGCCAGGTTGACCGCGACGGCCTTGCGTCCCACGTGCTCGGGCGAGGACCAGTCGAGCCGGAAGTGCACGCCCTGGACGAGCACGTCGGTGCTGGCGACCACCCGCCCGTCGGGGGCGGCGACGACGGCGGCGTCGTCACCCGGGCCGAGCAGGGTGCCCGGCGGCTGGCGCCGTCCTTCGGTGACGGCGCGGATGAGCGCGAACTCGCCGGTCTCGGCGACCGTTCCGTCGTTCGGTGACACCGGTCACCTCTGCTTTCTCTACCGGGACAAAGATCGATCACCGATAGTCGGATGCCCTATGTTTTTCCGTGAGCTGGCGATACGTTGCTGATGACGTTCCTACCTTGAGAGACAAGATCCCGACGAAAGGGCGCGCCGTGGTCCACGCATACATCCTCATCCAGACCGAGGTCGGCAAGGCGGCCGCGGTGGCTGCCGAGATCTCCAGCATCCCGGGTGTGACCAGCTCGGAGGATGTCACCGGACCGTACGACGTGATCGTCCGCGCGGCCGCCGACAACGTCGACCAGCTGGGCCAGCTCGTGGTCGCGAAGGTGCAGAACGTGGAGGGCATCACCCGGACGCTGACCTGCCCGGTCGTCCACCTCTGAGCAGCGTCATTCCTGGGGGGACGACCCCCAGACCCCCGGAACTGACCGCAGTGGTGTCATGGTCGGGTGCCTGAATCCGACACCGGTGCCCCACCGAGGGTGGTCCTCGTCACGGCAGCGGCGCTCGCCGTGGCCTTGGCGGTCGCCGTCGCCGTGTTAGCCCTGACCCGGCCCCCCGCGGACTCCGCGGATTCCGGTCCCCTGCCGCTCGTCCCGGTGCCCGCGCCGTCCGCGGGGTCACCGGGGTGCACGACGTTGCTGGGAGCGGTCCCGACGGAGCTGACGTCCAACGGCGCTTCTCTGAAGGTGCGCTCCCTGGCGTCCCCGGCCCCGCCCGCCACGGTGGCCTGGGGCACGACCGACCCGCTGGTGCTGCGGTGCGGCCTGGACCGGCCGCCGGAGCTGACGCCGTCGGCGCAGCTGCGGCTGGTGAACGGCGTCCAGTGGCTGCAGGTGCCGGGCGAGGGCGCGTCGACGTGGTACGTGGTGGACCGCGAGGTCTACGCGGCGCTGACGGTGCCGGACAGCGCCGGAACGGGCCCGCTGCAGCAGATCTCGGACACAGTGGCCGCGAAGCTGCCCGCGCGGCCGCTGCGTTTCGGCTAGCGGAGCCCGGTTCCGCGCGCGATCGCGGTCTCGACGAGGGTGGTCAGCAGCGTCGGGTAGTCCATGCCGGTGACCTCCCACATCTTCGGGTAGGCGGACTTCGTCGTGAAGCCGGGCATGGTGTTGACCTCGTTGATGACCAGCTCGTGGTCTTCGGTGACGAAGAAGTCGACGCGCGCGAGCCCCTGGCAGTCGAGGGCCCGGAACGCTTCGACGGCCATCGCGCGGAGCTTCTCGGTGAGGGCGTCGTCGAGCTTGGCCGGGATGTCGAGCTCGGCGTCGTCACCGAGGTACTTGGTTTCGAAGTCGTACCAGGCGTTCTCGTCCTCGGACAGCACACGGATCTCGGCGGGCAGCGAAGCTTCGACGCGGCCGTCGGGGAATTCGAGGACACCGCACTCGACCTCACGCCCGACGACGGCGGCCTCCACGAGAACCTTCGGATCGGTAGCCCGCGCGAGTTCGACGGCGGCGTCGAGTTCGGCCCAGTCGGCAACGCGCGAGATCCCGACGGAGCTGCCGGCACGCGACGGCTTGACGAACACGGGCAGCCCGAGCTCCTCCCGGTCCGTTTGCTCCAAAGTAGACTGTCCACGCTTCAGGGCGACGTAGGTTCCGACCGGAAGCCCTTCGGCGGCCAGGAGTTTCTTCGCGGTCTCTTTGTCCATGGCGGCAGCGCTGGCGAGCACCCCGGGCCCGACGTACGGGATGCCGGCGAGTTCGAGCAGGCCCTGGATGGTGCCGTCCTCACCGAAGGCCCCGTGCAGCACGGGGAAGACGACATCGACACGCGACAGCATTTCGCTTTCCCGCCCGGGTTCCACGGCAACGAGCCCCTGGCTGGACGGATCACCGGCGAGAACGAGCCCCTTCCCCCCGTCGACGGACGGCAGTTCACGGCCCCGGATGGCGAGCTGGGCGGAATCGCCGGTCCCGAGCACCCAGCGGCCTTCCCGGGTGATCCCGACGGGAACGGCCTCGAACCGCGCGGGATCGAGGTGCCCCAGGACACTGCCGGCGGAAAGGCACGAGATGGTGTGCTCGCTGCTGCGCCCACCGAACACGACGGCAACCCGGATCTTCTCGCTCATGGTGAGCCACGGTACCCGGTGACCTCGCGGAACAGCCCAGCCCGGTGCGCCGGGTGGCGCCCGTCGAGCGGTGAACGCAACGGGTGACGGGGTTGGCACGTCTGGTGTGTCGAGGGGGTTGGTGGGCGGGTTGTGGATTCGCCGGGCCGGGCCTGCCGCACCAGTTCCGCCGAGCCGGGCCCGCCGGGCCCGCCGGGCCCGCCGGGCCCGCCGGGCCGGTTCGCCAGGCCGGTTCGCCAGGCCGGTTCGCCAGGCCGGTTCGCCAGGCCGGTTCGCCAGGCCGGTTCGCCAGGCCGGTTCGCCAGGCCGGGTTCACGAACCGCGGCCGCCGGCGCCAAGTCCACCGGGCCGAGCTCACGAACCGCGCCCGCTCGGGCCAAGTCCGCCGGGCCGAGCCCGCCGAGCCGGGTCCGCCGAATCAGATCCGCCGGGCCGGGTCCGCCAGGCCGGGTCCGCCAGGCCGGGTCCGCCAGGCCGGGTCCGCCGGGCCAGATCCGCCAGCCGCGCCCACCAAGCCAGATCCGCCAGCCGCGCCCACCAAGCCGGGTCCGCGAGCCGAGCCGCCGCACCAGTCCCACTGAGCCGGATCGGCAAGGCCGCATCTGTCTCGCCCGGATTCCCCCAGCCTGGTCCGCAGCACCAGGGCCGCCTGGCCCCAGGTATGCGACCCGCGCCCGCCAAGCCGGATCCACCCACCCAGCTCCCCAACCCAACCTCACCCCGCAGGTCCACTCGCCACACCTGATCGTGCAGCCCCATCGCCCCTCACCCGAACAGGACCCGCCCTCCCAGGGGGAACCACCACCAAATTGACCATATCCACCCCCACTGACCCCAACGCCCGAAAAACCCCGCCCAGACCGAGCTTCTCCACATCACAACAGCCCTGTGCACAACCCAGAGCTCACCGCAGCAAAGCCACCAAGGTAGGCAAAGCAGCCACCAGCGCCTCCCGCGAACACCCCGCGTACCCGATCGCCACCCCGAACACCGAAGGCGGCCCGGCGAAGTGCCGCGCCAGCCCGTCCAGCCGGATCCCGCGCCGCTCGGCCGCCGAGATCACCGATGCCTCCACCGAAGCCGACGAACACGGCACCACCAGGTGCGCTCCGGCGTCGTCCCCGCGCACCGGGATGCCCGCCGCCGACAACGCTCCCGCCAGCAACGTTCGCCGCTCGGCCATCTCGCGGCGCAGTTTTCGCAGGTGGCGGCCCAGGTCTCCGTTTCGCGCGAACTCGTGCAACACCCGCTGTCCCGCCGGTGACGGCCGTGTCCCGGTCGAATCGCGGTATGCCAGTACCGCCGAAGTGATCGCCTCCGGCGCCACCATCCATCCCGCCCCCAACGTAGGCGTGAGGATTTTCGACGTGGTCCCCAGATGCGCCACGACGTCCGGTGCCAATGCCGCCAGCATCGGCAGCGGCGCCACGTCGAACCGCAGCTCTCCGTCGTAGTCGTCCTCGATCACCAGCATCGACGATGCCCGCGCCCGCTCCACCAGCGACACCCGCCGTGCCGCGCTCAGCCTGCTGCCCATCGGGTACTGGTGTGCCGGCGAGCAGTACACCGCCCGCGCACCCGCCGGAATCGCGGAAGGCCGCAACCCTTCGTCGTCCACCGGGACGCCCACCACCCGCATCCCCGCCCGCCGGAACGCCTGCACCGCCCGCTGGTAGCCCGGCTCTTCGACCGCGACGACGTCCCCGCGCTCCAGGACCGCCGCCGCCAGCTCCACCACCGCCGCCGTCGTGCCGCCGGTCGCCAGGACCGAGCCCGCGGCCAGTCCCCGGTGGCGCAGCAGGTGCTCCGACACCGCCGCGCGGTACTCCGGGAGGCCCGCCCGGTGGGCCCGCACCAAGGGCTCCGGGTCGGCCGCCGCCCGCCAGGCGCGGCGCCAGGCCGCGCGGTCCAGGCCCGCCGCCCACGGTGCGCCCGGGCTGAGGTCGAGCAGCACCGGCGGCGATGCCTCGACCGCCGGGACCGCCGGCGCCGGGACCTCCGAAGCCGAGGAAGAAGGCGGCGTCGTCACGTACGTGCCCGAGCCGTGCCGCCCGGCGATCCAGCCCTCCGCGTGCAGCTGCTCGTACGCCGCGGACGTCACCGTGCGGCTGACGCCGAGGCGGCCGGCCAGTGCCCGCGTCGACGGCAGCCGGTCGCCGCCGCGCAGGTGGCCGCTCGCCGCCGCTTCGCGCAGCGCGTCGGCCAGCTGGACCGCCAGTGGCGTCACCGCCGAACGGTCGAGGCTGACCGGGAGCGCGGTGTCGGCGTGGGTCACGGGGCCTCCTCGAGTGGACTTCCCAAGTGTACGAGAAGTGGCCGTTTTCCGAGGCCACTGGCGCGGGAGACGCTGGTCGCATGTTGTCGACCACGCCCCGCACCACGCTCGGCCGCAAGAAGCACCGCGCTGTCACCGACCGCTCCGCGCTGCACGCCGTCCTCGACGAGGGGCTCATCTGCCACCTCGGGATCGTCCGCGACGGCGCACCGCTGGTCCTTCCCACCGGCTACGGCCGAGACGGCGACACGCTGTACCTGCACGGTTCGACCGGCGCCGCCAGCCTCCGCACCGCGGCGGACGGCCTCGACGTCTGCGTGACGGTGACGCTCCTCGACGGCATCGTCTACTCGCGCTCGGTCAACAACCACTCCATGAACTACCGCAGCGCCGTCATCCTCGGCCAGGCGAAGCCCGTCCTGGACGCGGAAGCGAAGATGCACGGCCTGAAGGTCCTCACCGACCACCTCGCGCCGGGGTCGTGGGCGCACGCGCGCGAGGTCAACGCCAAGGAGTTCGCCGCGGTGTCCGTGCTCGCGCTGGACCTCGCCGAGGCGTCGGTGAAGATGCGCGCCGAAGGCCCGGACGACGAGCCCGAAGACATCGAGGCCGACACCGCCTGGGCCGGGGTGCTGCCGGTGCGGACGGTCTACGGCACGCCGGAGCCGTCCGCGGACCTCTCCCCCGGCTGGACCACACCGGAGCACGTCACCGCGCGAGCGGCAACCGCACGCTGAAGGTCGTCCGGCCCGGCGACGAAGCCACCGACACCGTGCCGCCGTGCGCGGTGACCAGGGACTGGACCACCGACAGCCCGAGCCCGGTGCCGCCGTTGCCGCGGGTGCGGGAGTCGTCGACGCGGAAGAACCGGTCGAAGATCCGCTCCTGGTCCGCCACCGCGATCCCCGGCCCGGTGTCGGTGACGGCGACGACCGCTTCGGCCCCCGAAGCCGCCACCGAAACGTGCACCGACGTCCCCGGCGGGGTGTGCACGGCGGCGTTGGCCAGCAGGTTGTCGAGCACCTGCCGCAGCCGCAGCGGGTCGGCGTCGACGAACGCCGTCGCCAGCGACGAGGTCAGCGGGTGGTCCGGCCGGCCGGCGGCGAACGCGTCCGCCGCGTCTCCGGCCAGCTCGGCCAGGTCGACGCGCTCGGGCCGCAGCGGCGCCTCGGTGGCCCGCGCGTCGAGCCGGGCCAGCAGCAGGAGGTCGTCGACGAGGACGGTCATCCGGGCCGTCTCCTCGCGGATCTTCGCCAGGTGTGCCTCGCGTTCCGCCGGCTCGTTCGCCGCGGCGTAGCGGAAGAGGTCGGCGTAGCCGCGGATCGACGTCAGCGGCGTCCGCAGCTCGTGCGAAGCGTCCGCGACGAACCGGCGCAGCCGCTCGTTGGCCTCGGTCTTCGCGGCCAGCGACGTGTCGATGTGGGCCAGCATGACGTTGAACGCCGTCCGCAGCTCGTCGACTTCGGCGCCGCCGCCGGTGCCCGCGGCGCGCACCGGCAGGGCGGGGTTCGCCGTGAGGTCGTGGGAGGCGATGTCGTGTGCGGTGCCGGCCATGTCGGCCAGCGGGCGCAGGCCGCGGCGCAGCACCAGCCGTCCTACGACCACCAGTACGGCCAGCGCCAGCGCGAACGCGCCGACCTCGACCCCGATCAGCTGCCGGACCGTTCCGTCGAGGTCCTTCTGCGGCGCGGCGGACAGCAGCACCGAGTCGGTGTCGACTGGGCACGCGCGGACCCGGTACGGGCCGTCGTCGCGCAGGTAGATGTCGCGTGTGACGTCGCCGTTCACCGCCTCCGCGGCGATGTTCGCCAGCTGCTCGGCGTCGCCGGGCAGCTGGCCGCCCCGCTCCGGGACGGCCACGCCGCCCTGGATCTTGTACAGCGCCGAGTACCACGAGTAGACCGACTGCGGCGAGCCGTGCGTCTCGCGCAGCAGCGGCAGCTGCCCGTTCTGGCTCTTGGACAGCTGCTCGTCGAGCCGCCGGTCGAGGTAGCCGTGCATGATCCCGACCGTCGTGACGCCGACCGCCGCGAACACGACCAGCGCGAGCGCGCCGAGGCCGAGGGTGATCCGGGTGCCGAGCCGGGTGCGCTGCCAAGCCCCGTACCACCGGGTGAAAAAGCCCTTCACCGGTGAGCCTGCCGCACGACGTAGCCGACGCCGCGCACGGTGTGGATCAGCGGTTCGCCGCCGCCCGCGTCGACCTTGCGCCGCAGGTGCGAGATGACCAGTTCGACCACATTGGACCGGCCGCCGAAGTCGTACTCCCAGACGTGGTCAAGGATCTGCGCCTTGGTCAGCACCGCGGGCGAGCGGCGCATGAGGTAGCGCAGCAGCTCGTACTCGGTCGGGGTGAGCTCGGCCACGCGGTCGCCGCGGCGGACCTCGCGGGTGTCCTCGTCCAGGGTCAGGTCGCCGACCCGCAGCACGGCACCGCGCGCTTCCGGCTGGTGCGCGGCACCCGCGCTGCGCCGCAGCACCGCCCGCAGCCGCGCCATCAGCTCCTCGACCGAAAACGGTTTCACGAGGTAGTCGTCACCCCCGCGGGTGAGCCCGGCGATCCGGTCGGCCGTCGCGTCCTTGGCCGTGAGGAAGACCACGGGCACCGCGTTGCCGCCCGCCCGCAGGCGGTCGAGCACGGTGAAGCCGTCGAGGTCGGGCAGCATCAGGTCGAGCACGACGATGTCCGGCCCGAACTCCGCGGCCCGGCTCAGCGCGGCCTGCCCGGTCCCGGCCGTGACCGCCTGCCAGCCCTCGTACCGGGCGACGGTGGCGACGAGGTCGGCGATGTGCGGCTCGTCGTCGACGACGAGCAGGCGCACGGGGTCGGGAGTCTGCACCCCTGCATCTTCTCCCGCCGCGCGCGGGCCGGGCGACCGGACGGGGCGGCCGACAGGATTCCGACAGCCGGTACCCAGACTCGCCACAGGACGGGCGGCGAGGCTGGCCTTCGTGAACCGAACCGAAGGGGAATCCGTGTGACCACCATGACGCAGACCGCCGAGGCCGCGCGCCCGGCGATCCGCCCCCGGATCGCCGCGAAATCCGGCCTCTTCCTCTTCCTCGGTGCCAACGTGGCCGCCGTCACGGTGCTGTTCGCGCAGGCCGGGCTGTCGCCGAACTCGCTGATCACGATCGGCCGCCTCGCCGGGCTGTACGGCGCGCTGGCGATGGCGTTCCAGCTGCTGCTGGTGGCCCGGCTGCCCTGGCTGGACCGCCGGATCGGGATGGACCGGCTGACCACGTGGCACCGCTGGACCGGCTTCACGATCCTGTGGACGCTGCTGGCGCACCTGGTGTTCATCGTGTTCGGCTACGCGCAGGTCGAGCGCCACGGGGTCGTCGACGAGCTGGTCGACATGGCCGACCAGCTCGAGGGCATCCTGCGCGCGCTGGTCGCCTTCGCGGTCATCCTCTTCGTGGGCGCCGCGTCGGCGAAGTTCGCGCGCAAGCGGCTCGCGTACGAGACGTGGCACTTCATCCACCTCTACACCTACGCCGCGGTGCTGCTGGCGTTCACCCACCAGCTCGCGCTCGGCACGTCGTTCGCCGGCTCGGAATGGGCGGAGGCGTACTGGTGGACGCTCTGGCTCGGGGCCGGCGCCGCCGTCCTCGCCGGGCGCGTCCTGCTGCCGCTGTGGCGGAACCTGCGCCACCAGCTGCGCGTCACCGCGGTGGTTTCCGAGGCCCCGGACGTCGTTTCGGTGTACATGACCGGCAAGCACCTGGACAAGATGCCCGCCAGGGCGGGGCAGTTCTTCCTGTGGCGGTTCCTCACGAAGGACCGCTGGTGGCAGGCCAACCCCTTCTCGCTGTCGGCCGCGCCCGACGGCCGCACCCTGCGGCTGACCGCGAAGGCCCTCGGCGATTCCAGCGCCGGGCTGCGCAACCTCCGGGTCGGCACGCGCGTGTTCGCCGAAGGCCCGTACGGCGCCTTCACGACGATCCACCAGAAGCAGCCCAACGCGCTGCTCGTGGCGGGCGGCGTCGGGATCACGCCGATCCGCGCGCTGCTGGAGGACATCGACGGTCACGTCGTCGTGCTGTACCGGGTGCGCACCCAGGCCGACGCGGTGCTGCTGCCGGAGCTGAACGAGCTGGCCAAGGCCCGCGGCGCGGTGGTGAGCGTCCTCACCGGACCGGACCAGGCGGCCGGGCCGCGCGGGGTGATGCTCGGGCCGGCGAACCTGCACATGATGGTGCCGGACGTGCACGAGCGCGACGTGTTCGTCTGCGGCCCGCCGGGGATGACCTCGGCCGTGCTGCGCAGCCTGCGCGAGCTGCGCGTGCCGAACGCCCAGGTCCACGCCGAACGCTTCAGCCTCGCGGCCTAGGGGGATCCTGTTGTGAAGAAGACCATTTTCGTCGTCGCGCTGTCCATCGCCGGGTTCATCGCGGTCTGGCGGTTCGAGCCGGGGCCGGTGCACAACACCGCCGCCGTCGCGCAGGCACCGCCGCCGAGCGTCACCGCACCGTCCACATCGGCCCCTCCCGCACCGTCCTCGCCGACGCCGTCGACGGCGGCCAGTCCGTCCACTTCGGACAGCCCGTCCACTCGGGACACCACGAACGAGACGGTGACCACCCAGGGCAGCGCCGAGTCGAGCCGGTACGGCACCGTGCAGGTGCAGGTGACGTTCACCGGCGCCCGGCTGACCGCCATCACCCTGCTGCAGGCCCCGGACAGCGGCCGGTCCCTCACCGCGCTCCCGCGGCTGCAGGAAGAAGCGATCAAGGCGCAGAGCGCAGACATCGACACGGTCACCGGCGCCACCGAGACCAGCGAGTCGTACAAGACGTCCCTGCAGGCCGCGATCGACGCGAGAGGAACCCGATGACCAACCGCGTCGAACAGGTGATGGGCCTGCCGATCTCCCTCGACCTGCGGGACGAGGGTGACTTCGCCGAGGTCGTCGACGAGGTCTTCGCGTGGTTCCGCGACGTCGACGCCCGGTTCAGCCCGTTCAAGGAGGACAGCGAGGTCAGCCGGTACGACCGCGGCGAACTGACCGCCGCCGAGCTGAGCGACGACCTCCTGGAGGTGCTGGAGCTCTGCGCGTACTACGAGCAGCTCTCCGGCGGCGCGTTCCGCGCGCGGCTGCCCGGCCGCGGCCTCGACCCGTGCGCGGTGGTGAAGGGCTGGGCGGTGCAGCGCGCCGCCGACCTGCTGAAGGCCGAGGGCGCGACGACGTTCTGCCTCAACGCCGGCGGCGACGTCGTCACGGCAGGCGAACCGGAGCCCGGGCGGCCGTGGCGGGTCGGCGTGCGCCACCCCGAGCAGCCCCTGGCGGTGTGCGCGGTGCTGGAGTCGCGCAACGGCGCGATCGCGACGTCGGCGGCGTACGAGCGCGGCTCGCACATCCTCGACGGCCGTTCCGGCACGCCGGCGACGGGGCTGATGAGCGTCACCGTCGTGGCCGGGGACCTGGTGACCGCGGACGCGCTGGCCACGGCGGCGTTCGCGATGGGCACCGAGGGCATCACCTGGGCCGCGGACCGCCCGGACTGCGAGATCCTGATCGTCGACGACAGCCGCCGCGTGCACCGGACGGCGGGCCTGTCGCTGGCGTCCTGAATCGGGTCGCCCTTCCCGGACGGCTGGGCCAGACTCGGGCCCGTAGCCGTCTTCGAGGAGTGCCATGCCTTCGTCCGTCCTGCACGTGTCCGTCGACTGCGCCGATCCCTACAAGCTGTGCCAGTTCTGGAGCGCGGTCACCGGGAAGCCGATCCCGGAGACCGATTCCCCCGGTGACGACGAGGTGGGCATCGAGCTCGAAGGCGGGATCGACCTGCTGTTCCTCAAGGTGCCCGAGCCGAAGACGGTGAAGAACCGGCTTCACGTGTGCCTGCAGCCGGACATCGCCCGTGACGACGAGATCGAACGGATCCTGGGTTTGGGCGCGACGCTGGTGAACGACCTGCGCAACCCCGACGGCACCGGCTGGGCCGTCCTCGCCGACCCCGAAGGCAACGAATTCTGTGTGCTGCGCAGCGCTGCCGAGCGCGCGGCGACGTCGTGACACGCGCCAGGCGGTCGTGGGCGGCTGAATAGGGTGGCCGCATGCCCCTGATCGCCCTCGCCTCCCTCGGCGGCACCATCTCGATGGCCCCGGTCGACGCGGACGGCGGCGCGGTCCCGCGGCTCGGCGCGGCCGATCTGCTCGGCGGCCTCGGCGACCTGCCGATGGACGTCCTGGCCGAGACGCTGGCCGGGATCGGCAGCGCGTCGATGGACTTCGCGACGCTGCTGCGCTGCCGCGACTGGGGCCTGCGGCAGGACGCCGACGGGTTCGTCGTCGTCCAGGGCACGGACACCCTCGAGGAGACGGCGTACTTCCTCGACCTGGGCTGGCCGGCGGAGATCCCGGTGGTGGTCACCGGCGCGATGCGCAACGCCGGCCTGTTCAGCGCGGACGGCCCGGCCAACCTGCGCAACGCCCTCACGGTGGCGGCCGACCCGCGCAGCCGCGGCCGCGGCGTGCTGGTGACGCTCAACGACGACGTCCACGCGGCGCGCTGGGTGCGGAAGGCGCATTCGAGCCGCCTGGACGCGTTCTCGTCGGCGCCCGCGGGGCCGCTGGGCATGGTCGTCGAGAACGCGGTGCACTACTTCCACCCGTCGCCGCCGCGGCCGCCCGCGCTCACCGGGGTGGACTTCGGCGGGCTGGTGCCGGTGGTCGAAGCCGGCCTGGACGACTCGGGCGCGGTGCTGGCGCACGTGGCTTCGCAGCCGGACGTGCGCGGTGTCGTGGTCGCGGCTACCGGCGCGGGGCACGTTTCGTCGGGCACGGCCGACGTCGTGTCGCGGCTGCTGCCGTCGATCCCGGTAGTGGTCGCATCGCGGACGGGAGCGGGCCCGACGCTGCGCTCGACGTACGGCTTCCACGGCTCGGAGTCGAGCCTGATCGCGATGGGCGCGACGATGGCGGGCTGGCTGGACGCGCGGAAGGCGCGGATCCTGCTGCACGCGCTGCTGGCGTCCGGCGCGGACCGCGACGGGATCGAGCGGGAGTTCCGCCGGCGCGGCGACCTGGACTGAACGGCTAGTCCGGGATCGGACCTTCCACCGGGTCGAGGTGGTACGGGCGCATCGCGCGGCCCGCGTCGCGGTAGACGTGGACCGAGATCGCCGGGTCCGGACCGTCGTTGCGGACCTCGTGCACGTACCCCGGCCCGAACACCCGCGACTGCCCGGCGGCGAGCGCGTGCAGCTCGGTGACCGCGCGGCCGTCCGGCGCACGCCGCGCCACGGCCTCGGTCAGGTGACCGCTGACCACGGTGAACGCGCCGCTGGCGAACGCGTGGTCGTGCAGGTCGGTGCGCTGGCCGGGCAGCCAGCTCATCAGCCACACCTCCTGCTGCTCGTCCTTCGACACGAGCGCCGCGAAGCGCTCTTCGGGGTCGTAGCGCAGCAGGTGGCGCCAGCGGTCGCGGTCGGCGGCGACCTCGAGGGCGACGCGCACCGGGTGGCGCAGGGCGGGGTTTTCGGGACGCAGCAGGGTGTTGTCCGGAACGGCGAACATGAGGGTCCTCACGGGAAGAAAGGGGTGTCGAGCTGGGCCGGGGCGGGGTTCACCGACAACAGCGACACGCGCGCACGCTCGAGCGGAGGCCCATCGGGCCCCACGACTCGGACACGGCTTGCGCGAACATGCGACCAGAGTCGCAGCCGCGTCCTTCCCGGTCAAGCCGTCCCACGGATCAGGACCATTCGTGTTTCTGGGACCGTCCGAGCAGCTCGGCGCCGGCCTGGCGCGGGTCGACGCCCTCGTGGCAGACGCGGTGCATGGCGTCGGTGATCGGCATGTCGACCCCGAGGCTCTGCGCCAGCGCCCGGATCGACGAACACGACATGACGCCCTCGGCGACCTGGCCGCCGGTGGCCGCCTGCGCCTGCTCGAGGGTCTCGCCGCGGCCGAGGCGCTCCCCGAAGGTGCGGTTGCGCGAAAGCGGCGACGAGCAGGTCGCGACCAGGTCGCCGACACCGGCGAGCCCGGCGAACGTCAGCGGGTCGGCGCCCAGCTTCGCGCCCAGCCGGGCCATCTCGGCCAGCCCGCGCGTGATGAGCATCGCCATCGTGTTGGTGCCGAGGCCGAGGCCCGCGGCCATCCCGGTGCTGAGCGCGATGACGTTCTTGCAGGCACCGCCGAGCTCGCAGCCGACGACGTCGGTGTTGGTGTACGGGCGGAAGTAGGAGTTGCCGCAGGCCCGCTGGATCGCGACGGCGCGTTCGTGGTCGGCGCAGGCGAGCACGGAGGCGGACGGCTGCCCGGCGGCGATCTCCTCGGCCAGGTTCGGCCCGGTGACGACGACGACCTCGTTCGGGTCGATCCCGACGATCTCGCCGATCACCTCGCTCATCCGCTTGAGCGTGCCGAGCTCGACGCCCTTGGCGAGGCTGACGAGGATGGCGCCGGGCGGCAGCAGCGGACGCCACGACGTCAGGTTGGCGCGCAGGCTCTGGCTGGGCACGGCCAGGACGACGGCTTCGGCGCCGTCGAGGGCCTTCGCCGGGTCGCTGGTGGCGGTGATGTTCTCCGGGAGGGCCACACCGGGCAGGTAGGCGCTGTTGGTGTGCCGTTCCCGGACGTCCCCGGCGACCTCCTCGCGGCGCGCCCACATGGTGACGTCCCGTCCGGCGTCCCCGAGCACCTTGGCGAAGGCGGTGCCCCACGAACCGGCCCCGAGCACGGTGACCCGCTGCACGTCGGCGCGCATCAGGCGGACTCCTCCGGCTTCGCGGCGGGCGGTTCTTCGTGCCGGATCTCGGCGAGCAGCCGGGTCACGTCGTCCATCATGATCTTGGTGACCTCACGCAGCTTCGAGGCGCTGCGCGTGTTGCCGCCGCGGTAGGCGGAGAGGTCGAGCGGATCGCCGACGGAGTGGGTGATCGTCTTGCGCGGGAAGGGCGTGAACTTCTTCGTGTAGCCGTTGAAGATCTGGCTGGTGCCCCACCGGGCGATCGGGATGACGGGGACGTCGTTCTGCAGCGCGAGCCGCGCGGCACCGGTGAAGGACTCCTTCGGCCACCCGGCGGGATCCTTGGTGATGGTGCCTTCGGGGTAGATGACGACGATCTTCCCGTCCTGAAGGGCCTGGTGAGCAGCCTTGAGACTGTCCCCGGCGGCGGCCGACCCACGCGAGACGGGAATCTGCCCGGACCCGGAGACGATCGGCCCGAGGATCGGCGCGCGCTGCAGGCTCTCCTTGTAGAGGAACCGCGGAACCCGCTTCTGCCGGTGCACGAAGACGGCATCGACGGCGGGATCGAGGTGCGAGATGTGGTTCAGGACGAGCAGAGCGGGCCCCTGCCGGGGAATCTTCTCGGCCCCGAGGTAGACCCGCCGGGCAATGGCGGTAAGGGGGTAGAACAGAACGGCGGCGAGCCCCACCCAGAAGCCACCCTTTTCACGCCGGGCCACGATCTCCTCCTCCACATGTGACGTCGGGCGTTGATCCTGCCGCGCCGGGCTCGGAGCAGTCCAGGGAGGGTGGGTTCGGCCTGCTCGGGAGCGGTTTCGGGGCGTGTTGGCGCCGTGGCGGGCCTGGGGCGGTGGGCGCTTTGACGGGCTGGGGTCGCGGGGCTGGAGTGGGCGCTTCGGCGACCTGGGGTCGCAAGGCTGGGCGGTCGCCTTGGCGGCCTGGGGCCGCAGGCTGGGCGGGCGCTTCACCGGCCAGGTCGCGAGGCTGCGCCGGCGCTTCACCGCCGGTATCGCGGGGCTGGGCGGGCGCCTGGCCTGCGGTGATGTGGGACCGGCCGCTCGGCGTGCCTGCCGCGGATCCACGGCGAGGTGCCTGCCCCGCAGCAGCTGGTCGAAGGGTCGCCGGGAGCCGATCCACCCCCGGCTCACAACGATCCGGCCGGAGCCTGCCTCATCGGCGTGCTCGCCGCCGATCCATGCCGGGCCACCCCCGGCACCGGATCTCGTAAGCACCGCGAGCGGACGGCTGCCGATGAGGCTCGGCTGCGAGGTGCAGCCCACCCAGCAGCCCACCCACCCAGCAGCCCACCCACCCAGAGCCCACCCACCCAAGGGGGCCGCCATCCCCCATCGGGCCCACCCCGGAACCGACCGTATCGACCCCGGCCGACAAAACCCGCCCCGAGCCCACCGCCACCCCCAGGTTGTCCACAACACCCGTCACCTGTGGACAACCCACCCCACCCGGCCACCTCCGCACCAGCTTTCCGGTAAAGATGGACACGTGGACGTGGATCTGGTCGTGCCGATGAAACACCCCCGCGACGGCAAGTCGCGGCTGCGTGGTGCCGTCGAGGCGGACCGGCACCCCGGGCTGGTCCTGGCGCTGGCCGCCGACACGCTCGCCGCCGTCGTCTCGGCCGGGCGGGTGCGGCGGGTGCTGCTCGTCGCCGCCGATCCGCGGGCCGTCGGCGAGCTCGCCGAGCTCGGTGTCGAAATCGTCGGCGAACCCGCCGAACAATCCCTCAACGCCGCCTTCCGCCACGGCGAAGCCCTGCTGAAAGCCGACGATCCGGCCGCCGTCGTCGGCGCGCTCCAAGCCGATCTGCCCGCCCTCAGCGCCGGCGACCTGACCGCCGCCCTCACCGAGGCCGCCGGCAACCGGGCCTTCGTCGCCGATCGGCAGGGCACCGGCACCACCCTGCTGCTGGCCGCGCCCGGCGAGCCCCTCGACCCCCGGTTCGGGCCCGGCTCGGCGCGCCGGCACGCCGCGTCCGGCGCGATCGCCCTGCGCCAAGCCCTCCCGACCCTGCGCAGCGACGTCGACACTCCCGATGATCTCGCTCACGTCCGCGCCCTCGGTGTCGGAAAACACACGGCCGAGCTGTTCATCTGACCTTCACCGCGGCCTGCGCAATCCGGCGCGGCTTAGTGAAGAATGGGGGCCGTGAGCACAGACGACGGCGGCACGCCCGCACCGCGGAGGCGACGGAACCCGGCGAACGGATCTTCGGAGACGGCGAAGAAGACGACCGCCCGGGCGAACGCGGCCAAACCGGCCACCGCCAAGAAGGTCCCGTCGAAGTCCACCGCGCGCGACACCGCCGCCCGTGCCACCGCCGGCAAGGCCAGAGCCCGCAAGACCACCACCGCCGCGGCCACCCCGGCGACGCGGCGGCGCAGCTCCACGCAGGGCAACGCCCGCAACGCCGAGGAGTTCCGGGCCGTCCCGTCGGCGCCGCCCGCGGTCACCTCCACCGCGCCGACCGCCGTCGAGACGCTGCCGGACGACCGGTACTTCAACCGCGAGCTGTCGTGGCAGGACTTCAACGCCCGTGTGCTCGCGCTGGCCGAGGACGAGTCGCAGCCGCTGCTGGAGCGGGCCAAGTTCCTGGCCATCTTCGCGTCCAATCTGGACGAGTTCTACATGGTCCGCGTCGCCGGTCTGAAGCGCCGCGACGAGACGGGCCTGCTGGTCCGCAGCGCGGACGGGCTCACCCCGCGCGAGCAGCTCGGCTACATCGCCAAGCGCAACCAGGACCTGGTCGAGCGGCAGACCGGCGCGTTCGAGAAGCACCTGCGCCCGCAGCTGGCCGAGGAGGACATCCACATCGTCGGCTGGGCCGACCTGGCCGGCGCCGACCAGCTGCGGCTGTCCAGCTACTTCTCCGAGCAGATCTTCCCGGTCCTGACGCCGCTGGCCGTCGACCCGGCGCACCCGTTCCCCTACATTTCGGGCCTTTCGCTCAACCTCGCGGTGACGGTCCGCGACCCGGAAGGCGGCACCGAGCGCTTCGCCCGGGTGAAGGTGCCGAGCAACGTGCCGCGCCTGATGCGCGTCGAGACCGATCGCTCCAGCCGGACGGCGACGTTCCTGCCCCTCGAAGAGCTGATCTCGGCGCATCTGGGCGAGCTGTTCACCGGCATGGACGTCACCGAGCACCACGTCTTCCGCGTCACCCGCAACGCCGACTTCGAGGTCGACGAGGACCGCGACGAGGACCTCCTGCAGGCCCTCGAGCGCGAGCTGGCGCAGCGCCGGTTCGGCCCGCCGGTGCGCCTCGAGGTCGCGCAGGACATGAGCGAGCACATGCTCGAGCTGCTGCTGCGCGAGCTGGACGTCGACCCGGCCGACGTCGTCGAGGTGCCCGGGCTGCTCGACCTGACCTGCCTGCACCAGCTGTCCGCTGTGGACCGCAAGGAGCTGAAGGACCGGCCGTTCGTCCCGGCGACGCACCCGGCGTTCGGCGAGCGCGAGACGCCGAAGAGCGTTTTCGCGACGCTGCGCGAGGGCGACGTGCTGGTGCACCACCCGTACGACTCGTTCTCGACGAGCGTGCAGCGGTTCATCGAGCAGGCGGCGGCCGACTCGAAGGTCCTGGCGATCAAGCAGACGCTGTACCGGACGTCCGGTGACTCCCCGATCGTCGACGCGCTGATCGACGCCGCCGAGGCGGGCAAGCAGGTCGTCGCGCTGGTCGAGATCAAGGCGCGGTTCGACGAGCAGGCGAACATCACCTGGGCGCGGACGCTGGAGCGCGCGGGCGTGCACGTCGTGTACGGCCTGGTCGGGCTGAAGACGCACTGCAAGGTGTCGATGATCGTGCGCCAGGAGGGCTCGACCATCCGCCGCTACTGTCACATCGGCACCGGCAACTACAACCCGAAGACGGCGCGGCTCTACGAGGACATCGGCCTGTTCACCGCCGACCCGAGCATCGGCGCGGACGTCACCGACCTGTTCAACGTGCTGACCGGTTACTCGCGGCAGGACACCTACCGGACGATCCTGACGTCGCCGCACGGCATCCGCCGCGGCATCGTGCGCGCGATCGGCGAGGAGATCGAGCTGGCGCGGGCCGGGCAGGACGCCGGGATCCGGATCAAGTGCAACTCGCTGGTCGACGAGCAGGTCATCGACGCGCTCTACCACGCGTCGCAGGCCGGGGTGCCGGTCGAGATCGTGGTGCGCGGCATCTGCACGCTCAAGCCCGGCGTCGAAGGGCTGTCGGAAAACATCCACGTCCGCTCGATCCTCGGCCGGTTCCTGGAGCACTCGCGGATCTTCAACTTCCGCGCCGGCGGCACGCACTGGATCGGCAGCGCGGACATGATGCACCGCAACCTGGACCGGCGCATCGAGGCACTGGTGCGCGTCAAGGACCCGAAGCTGACCGCGCAGCTGGACAACATCTTCGACTCGGCGCTGGACCCGGCGACGCGGTGCTGGGTGCTGACCGAAAGCGGCGAGTGGTCGCCGTTCCCGGCGGACGGCTCGCGCGTGCGTGACCACCAGCTGGAGCTGGCGAAGCTGCACGGAGCCGCTGGATGACCCAAGAGGTACGGGCGGCCGGCGCGGTGCTGTGGCGCGTCGCCGGAGGGGTGACGGAAGTCGCCCTGGTGCACCGCCCGCGGTACGACGACTGGTCGTTGCCGAAGGGGAAACTGGACCCGGGCGAGACGATCGCCGAAGCGGCGGTCCGGGAAGTCCGGGAGGAGACGGGGTTCACGGCGGTCCTGGGCCGGTACGTGGCCAGGACGGCGTACCCGGTGCCGTCGAAGAGCGGTTCCGGAACGGTCCCGAAGACGGTCGACTACTTCGCGGCGGAGGCGGTCTCCGGCGAGTTCACCCCGAACGACGAGGTCGACGAGCTGCGCTGGCTAGAGCCGGCGGCGGCCGAGAAAGCGCTGACGCGGCCCGAGGACGTGCGGGTGCTGCGCTCATTCTGCGAGCTGCCGGTGGGCCTGACGACGGTGTTGCTGGTCCGCCACGCAAAGGCGGGCAAGCGCGACGACTGGACGGGCGACGACGACCTGCGCCCCCTGTCGGAGGCGGGCCAGCGCCAGGCGGCGGCCCTGCGCCGGGTGTTGCGGTTGTTCGGCCCGGACCGGGTCCTGTCGGCGCCGCGGCTGCGGTGCGTGCAGACGGTCCACGGAGTGGCGGAGGACCTGGGCGCAGAGGTCCGCCACGAGCCACTGCTGTCGGAAGAGGGCTACTGGCCGGACCCGGTCCTGGGCGTGGCGCGATTGCTGGCGGTGGCGGGCGACGGCGGAACACCGGCGGTGTGCAGCCAGGGCGGAGTGATCCCGGACCTGGTGAGCACCCTGGCCGACCGAGACGGCGTGGAGATATCAGCGGCCCGCGGCGGAGTGGTCCCGAGCAAGAAGGGCTCGTTCTGGGTCCTGTCATTCCGCCCACCGACGGCCACGGAAGGCCCGATCCTCCTGGCGGCGGACTACCACCCGAGCGCCTTGCCGGCCCCCTCCCCAAGCCGCCACTGACCAGGTAGTCCACACCCAGGCGGCGATGTGGACAACAGGCCCCAGCGAACCCCCATTTCCGGCTTTTCGTCGGACCCACCCGATAGGCTGGACAAGGGCACGCCCCCCAGGGAGGGCGGGGGCGCGACCTGACCACGACGGGCACCCAGACCCCCGCAACCCCGATCCGAAGCCAGAACACGGCCGGCGGTACCGGGTCAAGGCACGCTTTCCCGCCTTGACGCGGTACCACCGGCCGTAGTCACAATCGGGCTTCGGGGTGGCGGGACTGCTCAGCCGGCGGCCAGGCCGTAAACCGCCACCAGGCCCACCAGCCGCGACCGACGGCGGCCGGCGCCGACGGCCCACCACGGAAACCCAGCTCCGATCCCCACCCCCGCGCCACATCCGCGGCCGGCAGCGCCCCCCCAGAGATCCCGGTTCCCACCATCACCGCATGCCCCACCCCGACAACTCCTGTCGGCACAAGACAGCGGCATGACAGTCGATCTTGGTGTACTTGATCAGGGTCCCGTTGGGCTGCGCCGGGCTAGGGGTACGGCGCATCCCCGGGCGAGGGGGTTTCTGTCGGCACCGTGGCCAGCAGGGTTTGGATCTCCGCGACGCGGGGATCGCCGAGGCGCTGGCTGACCGTCAGCGCCTCGGCCCAGTGACCGCTTGCTTCCCGGTCCCGGTCCGTGCGGTGCTTGAGGCGGCCGAGGGTGATCTGGACGTCGATCGTGCCGTAGTCGGCGTTCAGTTCCTTCAGCTCGGCGAGGGCGGCGAGCCCGGCGCTTTCCGCCTCGTCGTACCGGCCCGCGCCTTCGAGGGCCTCGGCGACGTTCCCGAGCGCCAGCGCCGCGTGATAGCGGTCGCCGAGTTCCGCGAAGGCCTCGTGGGCGGCCTGGGCGGCTTCGGCCGCGTGGTCGTAGTCGCGCAGGCCGATGCGGCTGGCGCTGACGTTCAGGAGCGCGTGCGGGACGAACGTGCGCTGGCCGTTGTCGCGGGCGAGGCGCACCGCTTGGAGCGCGTGGCGTTCCGCTTTGGCGTATTCGTCGCGGACGTAGTAGGCGCCGGCCAGGTTGGACTGGATCGCCACGGCCAGCGCGGTGCCGTCGCCGGCCTCCGACGCCGCGCGTGCTTCCTCCAGCGCTTCGAGCGCCTTGTCGGGCTGCAGCGTGCGCAGGTAGGCCGAGCCGAGGTTGTTGGCGCTGTACTGGAGCCCCGTGTTGTCGCCGGCGGCGCGGGTGGCGGCGACGGCCGTGCGCGCGGTGGTGATCCAGTCGTCGCGGTCGTGGCGTTCGGCGAAGAAGCCGCGCAGGAGCCAGGCCAGTTTCCAGGCGTGCGCGGTCCAGCCGTGGCGGGCGGCGATGCCGACCAGCGCGGTCAGGGCCTGGCGTTCGGTCGTGTACCAGGCGATCGTCTGCTCGTGCTGTGCGAAGCGGACGGCGGGCAGCGGCGCCGGGTCGAGCGTGATGTCCTCGGTCAGCAGGTCGGGACGGACGAGTTTGTTCGCTTCGGCGACACTCGCGAGGTACCAGTCGAGGAGCCGGCGCAACGCGGCTTCGCGCTCGGCCGCTGTCGTTTCGGTTTCGACGAGTTCGGCGGCGTAGACGCGCAGGAGGTCGTGGAACTGGTAGCGGTCGGTGCCGGGCTGGTTGAGCAGGTGCGCGGCGGCGAGCTGATCGGCGAGTTCCCGGGCTTCGCGCAGGTCGGCGCCCGCGAGCGCGGCGGCCGAGGACAGGCTGAAGCCGTGGCCGGGGTGGAGGCCGAGCAGCCGGAAGAACCGGGCGGCCGCCGGGCGCAGGGCCTTGTACGACCAGGAGAACGCGGCCCGCAGGTCGGTACCGGCGTCCTCGGGGTCGCGAAGGGTGTCGAGCCGCAGCCGCTGGTCACGGAGTTCTTCGACGATCCCGGCGAGCGAAACACCGGAGAACCGCGAAGCGCGTTCTCCGGCCAGCGCCAACGCCAGCGGCAGCCGGCCGCAGAGCTGGACGAGTTCGGCGACGGCGTCGGGCTCGGCGGCGAGACGCTGTGACCCGACGCTGCCGGCCAGCAGGGCGGTGGCGTCGCGGTCGTCGAACGAGCGCAGCGCGATGCGGCGGGCGCCGTCGCGGGCGACGAGGCCGCGCAGCTGGTTCCGGCTGGTCACCACGACCAGGTTGCCGGGGCCCGGCAGGAGCGGGCGGACCTGGTCGGCGTCGCGGGCGTTGTCGAGCAGCATCAGGGTGCGGCTGCCCGCCAGCCTGCTGCGCAGCAGCGCCGACCGTTCCTCCACTGTGGAAGGCAACGTCTCGGCCGGGACACCGAGGGCGCGGAGGAAGCCGGCCAGTGCGGCGCCGGGCGCGACCGGGGTGTCGGCGGAGTGACCGCGCAGGTCGAGGAACAGCTGGCCACCGGGGAAGCGGTCGCGGACGCGGTGGGACCAGTGCACGGCCAGCGACGTCTTCCCGACGCCCGCGGTGCCCTCGATGACGACGATGCCGGAGGCGCCACCGGGCGGCAGCCGGTCGAGCTCGGCGAGTTCGGGGCCGCGGCCGGTGAAGCCGGCGACGTCGAAGGGCAGCTGCCGCGGCACGGTGTGGACGGCCGGGTCGGCATCGGCGGCCAGCAGTTCGGCGTGCAGGCGGCGAAGATCCTCGCCCGGCTCGACACCGAGTTCGTCGGCCAGCAACGCGCGCAACCCGGCGTAGCGCGCCAACGCTTCGGCGCGGCGCCCGGAGCGGGCGAGGGCACGCACCAGCCGTTCCCACAACGACTCCCGCAGCGGGTGCTGCGCGACGAGGTCGGTCAGCTCGGCGACGAGCCGCGCATCGGGGACCAGCCCGGCGTCGAGATCGATGCGCTGTTCGACGGCGAAGAGGTACCGCTCGGTCAGCAACGGCCCCCATTCGGCGGCCAGCGCGGGAGATCCGACGCCTTCGAGGGGGACGCCGCCCCAGCCGGCGAGGGCGGTGGTGAGCAGTTCGCGCCGCTGGGCGGGTTCGGCGGTGGCCGCGGCCTGGTCGAGGGTGTGGAGGAACCGCAGGGCGTCCACCCGGGACGGCTCGACGACCAGCCGGTAGCCGTCCGGTTCGGTGACGACGGAGTCTTCGCCGCAGAGCCGGCGCAGGCGCATGACGTAGGTTTGCAGGCTGCCGCGGATGTGCGCGGGCGGCGTTTCCCCCCAGACGCCCCGGGCGAGGGCATCGATCGACACGAGCCGCCCGGCGGCGAGCGCGAGGGTGGCGAGCAGCGCGCGTTGCCGGGAACTGGTCAGCACGACCGGCGAACCGTCGACGAGCACCTGGAACGGGCCGAGCAGCCGGATGTCGATGGTGGTCGCCCCCAGGTTCGCCTCGCCCCGCCGGCCCCGCCGGACGCGGGCCAGGAAGGCAGCGTGGCATCACTCGGCCGGGCGCTCAAGCAACTTTGAGAAATTGGCCGGAACCGGTCCCGGAGCCGAGGTTGCTCCGAGCGGGTGGCGAGCGGCGCCGGTTCGCGCACCGGTGCGGCAGATGGTGACTTTGGGCGATCACCGCTTCGCGTAAGTGGATGGTCGGCTCACGTACCCGAGGGGTCGGTTCGCGTACGCGGAGGGTCGGCTGGCGTGCCGGGACAGTCGGTTCGCTTGGCCGGGTCGGCTTGGGCCGCGCGCCTGGGGTCGCGGTTCGCTGGTGCCACTCGCTTCGCGCGCTGGTCACCTGGGCGCGGGAGCCGCCCGGTCTCCGTACGCGACCCGACCGTCCCGGTACGCGAGCCGACCCGCGAGGTACGCGAGCCGACCCTCCACGTACGCGAGCCGACCGTCGGGGCACGCGAGCCGACCGTCCTCGTTTCCGAGCCTGCCCTTGGGGTACGCGAGCCGACCGTCGGGGTACGCGAGCCGACGCTTCCGGCCGACCCGCTGGCCTCCGAAGGTGCGAACCGCTTCTGGCGCGCCGGCGCCGGCGCCGGACATACGGCAGGGCCCCGCGCACGTCGCGCGGGGCCCTGCCGGAAAGCTGCTCGCCCAACAGGGGGTCGCCCCCAGGGGACCCCCTGATTTCACGTTACCGCAGGGGTCCGACAGTTTCGGGTGGTCAGGCCTTCTTCGCCGCGGTCGACGCTCGCTTGGCCGGTGCCTTCGCCGCGGTCGTCTTGCGAGCCGTGGTGGTCTTCGCCGCCGTCGTCGGCTTTGCCGCCGTCGTTGTCTTCGCCGCCGTTGTCTTCGCCGCCGTCGTCCTTGCGGTCGTCGGCTTCGCCGCCGTTGCCTTGGGGGCCGCCGCCTTCGCTCGGGTCGTCGTCTTCGGGGCCGTCTTCGCCGCCGTCGCCGCCGGCTTGGCTGCCGTTGTGCGGGTTCGCGTCGTCGTCGCGCGGGTTGTGGCCGGCTTGGCCGCCGCCGTGCGGGAGGTTGTTGCGCGCGTTGTCGTCGGGGCCGCGGCTCGCGTTGCCGTTGTCGTGCGCTTGGCCGGGGTGGCCTTCGGCAGCTTCTTCGCGCCGGAAATGACGTCCTTGAACGTGGTTCCGGCGCGGAACGCCGGCACGTTCGTCTTCTTGACCCGCACCGCTTCGCCCGTGCGCGGGTTGCGGGCCGTCCGGGCGGCGCGGGCGCGCTTTTCGAAGACGCCGAAGCCGGTGATGTTGACCTTTTCGCCCTTGTTGACCGTCCGGATGATGATGTCGACCAGACCGTCGACCGCCTCGGAAGCGGCCTTCTTGTCGCCCAGGCGCTCCGTCAGCGCCTCGATCAGCTGGGCCTTGTTGGCCATGTCCAGTCCTCCAGGAAGGATCCACGGCCGCGTCGGCCGACTAGCGACACGGTATTACCAAGGCAGCACAAATTCCAAACGGCACGCGGAACTTTCCCTTGCCCCGGGACGGGTTCCGCCTCGCGCGGAGCCCCGGTAAAAGGGCTCGCGGAGGGCCGTTCGGCGTCTGTCGAAGCGACCGGTCGGGGGCGGGAATCCCCTGTCACACAAGCGATCCCGCCCCCAAACCGGGCTAGCCGGCGGCCACCGGTGTCGTCGTCGGCTTCCACGACGGGCGGCTCGCCTCGAAGCTGTCGATCTCACCGGCATGGCGCAACGTGAGAGCGATGTCGTCGAGGCCTTCCAGCAGCCGCCAGCGGACGTAGTCGTCGATCTGGAAGGGCGCGGTGAAGTCCTTGGCGCGCACGGTCTTGGTCTCGAGGTCGACCGTGACCTCGGTGCCGGGCTCGTTCTCGAGCAGCTTCCAGAGCAGCTCGACGTCGTGCTGCTCGCACTGCGCGGCCACCAGGCCGCCCTTGCCGGAGTTGCCGCGGAAGATGTCGGCGAACCGGGCGGAGATGACGACCTTGAAGCCGTAGTCCATCAGGGCCCAGACGGCGTGCTCGCGGGAGGAACCGGTTCCGAAGTCCGGCCCCGCGACCAGCACGCTCCCGTTCCGGAACGGCTCCTGGTTGAGGATGAAGTTCTCGTCGCCGCGCCAGGCGGCGAACAGGCCGTCTTCGAAGCCGGTCCGGGTCACCCGCTTGAGGTAGACCGCGGGGATGATCTGGTCGGTGTCCACGTTGGACCGGCGCAGCGGGACGCCGACGCCGGTGTGCTGGGTGAACGGTTCCATGGCAGTAGCTCCTCGGTGGTCAGCGGGCGGCGGTCAGCAGGTCTTCCGGCGACGACAGCGTGCCCCGGACGGCCGTGGCGGCGGCCACCAGCGGCGACACCAGGTGCGTCCGGCCGCCCTTGCCCTGCCGGCCCTCGAAGTTGCGGTTCGACGTCGACGCGCTGCGCTCCCCCGGCTTCAGCTGGTCCGGGTTCATGCCAAGGCACATCGAGCAGCCGGCCTGGCGCCACTCGGCGCCCGCGTCGGTGAAGACCTGGTCGAGGCCCTCCTCTTCGGCCGCCTTGCGGACGCGCATCGAGCCGGGAACCACCAGCATCCGGACCGAGTCCGCCACTTTCCGACCGCGCAGCACCTCGGCCGCGGCCCGCAGGTCCTCGATCCGGCCGTTGGTGCAGGAGCCGAGGAAGACGGTGTCGACGGCGATCTCGCGCAGCGGCGTGCCCGGCTTCAGGTCCATATAGGACAGGGCTTTTTCAGCGGCGATGCGGTCGTTCTCGTCCGGGATCTGCTCCGGGTCGGGCACCTCGGCGCCCAGCGGCAGCCCCTGGCCGGGGTTGGTGCCCCAGGTCACGAACGGCGTCAGCTCGCTCGCGTTCAGGTGCACCTCGGCGTCGAACTCGGCGCCGTCGTCGGTGCGCAGCTCCCGCCAGTTCTCGACCGCCGCGTCCCAGTCCGCGCCCTGCGGGGCGTGCGGACGCCCCTTCAGGTAGGCGAACGTCGTCTCGTCCGGCGCGATCATCCCGGCGCGGGCGCCCGCCTCGATCGACATGTTGCACACGGTCATCCGGGCCTCCATCGAGAGCGCCTCGATGGCCTGGCCGCGGTACTCCAGGATGTAGCCCTGGCCGCCGCCGGTGCCGATCTTCGCGATCACCGCGAGGATGATGTCCTTCGCCGTGACGCCGGGCCGCAGCTCGCCGTCGACGGTGATCGCCATCGTCTTGAACGGCCGCAGCGGCAGCGTCTGGGTGGCCAGCACGTGCTCGACCTCGGACGTGCCGATGCCGAAGGCGATGGCGCCGAACGCGCCGTGCGTCGAGGTGTGGCTGTCGCCGCAGACCACGGTCATGCCGGGCTGGGTCAGGCCGAGCTGCGGGCCGATGACGTGCACGATGCCCTGCTCGGCGTCACCCATCGGGTGCAGCCGGACACCGAACTCCTTGCAGTTGCGGCGAAGGGTGTCGACCTGCGTGCGCGAGACCGGATCGGCGATGGGGAGCTCGATGTCGACGGTCGGGACGTTGTGGTCCTCGGTCGCGATGGTCAGGTCGGGGCGGCGCACCGGCCGCCCGGCCAGGCGGAGGCCGTCGAAGGCCTGCGGGCTGGTGACTTCGTGCAGCAGGTGGAGGTCGATGTAGAGCAGGTCCGGTTCGGCGCCTTCGCCTCGGCGCACGAGGTGGCTTTCCCACACCTTCTCCGCCAGCGTGCGGGCCTTGCCGGTCGGGCTGGTCATCTCCGGCTCCTTCCACGGTTCGTCGACGAACTCGGGCGCGCACCTGCGAACGGATGCGAGCCGCGAAAGGAGGGCGCAGCTCGAGTTCAGGGTTTTCCCAGATGCTGGACTTCCCAAAGTGCGGGACGCTAGTATCGGGTCGTGGGACAGCATAGCGGTATCGGAGTACTGGACAAAGCAGTGGCCGTCCTGCAGGCGGTCGCGGACGACCCCTGCGGCCTGGCGGAACTGTGCACGCGGACGGGCCTGCCCCGGGCCACCGCGCACCGGCTCGCGGTGGGCCTGGAGGTGCACCGCCTGCTGCGCCGCGGTCCGGACGGCCGCTGGCGCCCCGGTACGGCACTGGCCGAGCTGGCGGGCGGTTCGACGGACCCCCTCCTCGACGCGGCGGGCGTGGTGCTGCCGAAACTGCGCGACGTGACGGGCGAAAGCGTCCAGCTGTACCGGCGCGACGGCGTCCAGCGCGTGTGCGTCTCGACGGCGGAGCCCCCGAGCGGGCTGCGCGACACGGTCCCGGTGGGTTCCCGCCTGCCGATGACGGCCGGCTCGGGCGCGAAGGTGCTCGCGGCCTGGGCGGACCCGCACACCCAGCGCACGATCCTGGCGGACGCGGTCTTCGGCGAGCGAACCCTCCTGGAGGTCAGGCGCCGAGGCTGGGCCCAGAGCGTGGCGGAGCGAGAGCCGGGAGTGGCGAGCATCTCGGCCCCGGTCCGCGACTCGGCGGGCACGGTGGTGGCGGCGGTATCGGTGTCAGGCCCCATCGAGCGAATAGGCCGCAAACCGGGAGCACGCTGGGCAGCGGACCTTCTGGCGGCGGCGGACGCCCTGCAGGAACGGCTCTGAGAAACCCCGAGCGGACAGCGACGGACCGGCGAAACCGGACCACGACGGACACCCACACCCTCCGCAACCCCGATCCGAAGCCGTAGTCACAATCCGGCTTCGGGGTGGCGGACCCAACGGCTCGACATCCGGCGTTCAACGCATCGACGAACGCACCCGGTCTCGGTCAGGTCACCGTCGCCGCAGGATCGTGCACCTGTTCGGGTGACCCTGGCCGAAACCGCGTATTCGGTGACGGCCGTCACGTCTCTTCCTTGTCAGCACCACAAAGGGGGAGACCATGATCACCGAACTGAATCGCCGGGCGCTGGCGATGCTGCGGGCCGTCGGGGCCGGGCGCGCCGAGCTCACCTGCAGCTGTGAACCCGATCTGCGTGTCGACGGCCTGCCGTGCTGCGACCAGGCCACCGCCCACCAGCTGGCCCGGGCCGGGCTGATCCGGCCGGCGCGGGTCGTCGCCGTCGGGCAGTGGACGCAGGCGGAGCTGACCGAAGACGGCAAGGTCGCGCTGGGCGGGACGCTCGCCGCCGCCTGACGCAACCTTCCGGGCCTCTCGCGCGTGTACCACCCGTGAAGATCGCTGCGGCGCTGCTCGGCGCCGGCCTGCTGGTGACCGCCTGCGAGCGCACGCCGGCCGAAGCTCCGCCGTCCCACTACCTGAGCCCGGTCGACACCATCCCGCCGTCGCCGATCGCCGATCCGGTGGCGGTGCGCTGGATGGACGGCTTCTGCACCGCGGTCCACGGCTACCGGGACCGCGCCCGCCGGGAGGCCGACCCCACGCGGCCGGTGCCCGGCACCGTCGCCGAGGCGCAGCAGGCGCTCAGCGCGGACCTGGGCGGGATGGCCGCCCGCACCGGCGAGGTCGTCGGCAAGCTGGCCGCGCTGCCCGCCGCACCGGTGCCGGCCGCCGAGACCGCGCGCCAGGCGTACGTCGCGAAGTTCTCGAAAGCCCGCGATCGCGCGGCGGCGGCGAAGGCCCGGCTCGACCGGGCGAAGCCAGGCGACCAGGCGTCCCAGGGCCCGGCGGCCGAAGCGCTCGAGCAGGCGCAGCAGGACATCGAGGGCACCTACGACCCGGTCGGCGCGGTGACGGCGTCACCGGAGCTGATGCTCGCCGCCGAGAACGCGCCGAGCTGCAAAGCCTGAGACCTCAGACGAGCGCGGCGAACCGCCGGCCCCAGAGCGGATGACGGCGGTAGGCGGGATCCGGTTCGCCGAGCTCCAGGCCGTCCCACGCCAGCCACGCGCTGCTGAGCCAGCGGCCCACCAGCGCCGCGAGCCGCGCGGCGTGGGCCGCGGTGATCGCTTGCCGGCCGGCGAGCCAGTGCGGCTCGTACCCCTCGATGTCGAAGAACGTCACCCCGCCATCATCGCCCGAGCGGCGCCTGCAGCGGCAGCGAACGCGACGAGTCGCCGACCGACACCGTGAACGCGCCGCGCACCGGCTGCCACGCGTGGTGGCCCGTGTCCCAGACCGAGAAGTCGCGCGTGTCCAGGTGGATCGTCACCCGCTGGGACCGTCCCGGCGCGAGCGAAACCCGCGAGAAGCCCTTCAGCTGCCGCGGTGGCTCGCCCGCGGCCGCCGGGAAGCCCAGGTAGAGCTGGGCCACCTCGGCGCCCGCGCGGCGACCTGTGTTTCGGACCGTGAACGTCGCCGTGGCGCCGTCACCCGTGTTGCGCACCTTCAGGTCCGAGAAGGCGAACGTCGTGTACGACAGGCCGTGGCCGAACGGGAACAGCGGCGTGCGTTCCTGCGCGTCGAACCAGCGGTAGCCGATCTGCAGGCCCTCCGAGTAGGTCGCGACCCCGTTGACGCCCGGGAACTGCGCCGGCGTGTTCGCCGGGGTGTCGGCGTCCGCCGCCGGGAACGTGATCGGCAGCTTCGCCGACGGGTTGACGTCGCCGAAGAGGACGCTCGCCACCGCCGCGCCGTCCTGCTGGCCGGGGTACCACGCCTGGAGGATCGACGGCACGCGCGAGGCCCACGGCATCAGCACCGGGCCGCCGCTCTTCACCACGACCACCGTGTGCGGATTCGCCTCGGCGACGGCCGCCACCAGGGCGTCCTGGTTGCCGTCCAGGGCCAGGCTCGCGCGGTCCTTGCCCTCGGCCTCGTTGTCCCCGACCATCGCGACGCTGACGTCGGCGGTCCGGGCCAGCGCGGCCGCCCGGGCGGGGTCGCTGCCGTCGTCCAGGGTCACCGCGGCGCCCGGCACGCGCTGCTGCAGGCCCGGCAGCGGGTCCACTGTGGACGTCGGGATGACGGCCGAGCTGCCTCCGCCGCCGGTCTTGGCCTTGGTGGCGAACGGGCCGATGAGCGCGATCGAGCGCACCGCGGGGTCCAGCGGGAGCTGGGCGTGTTCGTTGCGCAGCAGCACCATGCCGCGTTCGGCGAACTCCTTCGCGGCGGCGTCGTGGCGGGCGGTGGGCAGCGGGGTGAGCACCGGCGGGTGGTCGAACTGGCCGAAGGCGAACATCGTGCGGAACCGCGGCAGCAGCAGCTCGTCGACCCGCTGTTCGGTCACCTGCCCGGCCAGCACGGCCTGCTTCAGCTTGTCGCCGTACCAGGTACCGTCGATCATTTCGAGGTTCATGCCCGCGTTCGCCGAGCCGACGGTGCTGTGCGCGGCACCCCAGTCGGACTGGACGAACCCCTTGAACCCCCAGTCGTCGCGCAGCTTGCCCTGCAGCAGGGCCGGGTTCTCGCACGTGAACACGCCGTTGATCTTCGGGTAGGCGCACATCACCGAGCCCGCGTGCCCTTCGGTCACCGCCTGCTCGAAGTGCGGCAGGTAGATCTCGTTGAGCGTGCGCTCGTCGATGCGTTCGTCGACGCCGTGGCGGTCGGTCTCCTGGTTGTTCGCCGCGTAGTGCTTGACCTCGGCGATGGTGCCGTTCTCCTGGATGCCGCGGATGTCGGCGGCGGCCAGCGTGCCGGCGAGCACCGGGTCCTCCCCCATGCCCTCGAACGTCCGGCCGTTGCGCGGGACGCGGGCCATGTTGATGTCCGGCCCCTCGGACACGTTGTGCGCGAGCGCGCGCGTCTCGCTGCCGATCAGCCGGCCGTACCTGCGCGCGACGTCGGTGTCGAACGTCGACGCCAGTGCCATCGTGGCCGGCAGCGCCGTCGCCGGTTTCTGCGGCTTGTCATCGGCCGGGCCCATGCCCGCCGGGCCGTTGGCGATGCGGAACCCGGGCACGCCCAGCCGCGGGATCGGCGGCACGAACCGCTGGTGCTCGGCGTCGGGCTGCAGGTGCAGCTGGGAGATCTTCTCGTCGAGCGTCATCGCGGCGACGAGCTCCGCGGCCCGCCGGTCGGGCGACTGACGCGCGTCACGCCAGGGTTGCGCGGCCGCGGCCGCCGGCGTCGCCAGCGACAACCCCAGGACCACGACGAGAGCGAGCGGGCCGTTGCGCATCGAGTCTCCCTCGGCACCGGACGGAACCAACGGCGGCCAAGCTAACCCATACGTGACAAGGAAACATAGACTCGATCTGCGTTCACGTACTCGAATACACCGAGGTCTCGACCATTTCCCCGGCTCAACGCGGGAAAGAAGACCGGCGAAGGACCTCGACCGCGGTCGAGAAAACCCTGATCGGCCTAACGGGCGGCGGCCAGCCGCAGCGCCCGGTAGACGAACTGCTGGTCGCCGAGCCGGTGGCGCAGGTCGCGCTCCAGCCCGGCGATCGGGTAGAGGTTCTGCGGCGCCCGAGAGTCCTTGTAGGGGACGGACGCGAACCGCCCCAGCACCGACTGCGTCAGGTTGGCCAGCTCGGCCACCTCCGCGCGCCCGAGGTGCGGCGCCGCCTCCACGCGCACGACCCCCGACCACGGCGGCCCACCCGCCGACGGCAGGCGCAGGTACCACGAGTGGCGCACCCAGGTCGTGCCCATCAGGAACACCGGCGTGCGCTGGTGCGCGCCGAGCCGGCCGACGAGGGAGTTGAGCTCGCCGGGCAGGTACGTCGTCTGGTGGCTCTTGATGAACCCGACGGTCCGCTCCAGGTGCGCCCGGCCGCGCAGCGGGCCGTCGACGACCAGCAGGTCGCCGCGCACATGGCCGGCGATCGCCGTACGCGCCCGGATCGCCGTCTCCAGCTCGGTTTCGGCCAGCTGCTCCTGCAACGCCGACGACAGCACCACCGGCAGCGGCTTGTCCTCCTTGGCCGCCGCCCGGTGCGCCGTGTAGACCCCGGCCGGGGTCACGATGTCGTCCGCCTGCGGGGCGACGGTGAACAGCCCGCGCCGGACGTCGGTGCCGACGACGTGCGCCCGCCCGTCGCAGCAGCACACGACCCCGGCCGCGTAGGACGCGCAGATCCCGATGGACGCCGAGTTCGTCCCGGCCGGGTCGTCGATCCAGACGCGGGCGTCGATCCGCCGGACGCCGTCGACGAAGCACACCGCTTCCGGCTGCGGCACCGGCGACGGGTCGATCGGGGCCCACTCGGCCGACGGCACCTCGACGTCGAGCTCGACCTCGGCCTGCGAGCGGCCGAGGTCCTCGGCCTCCATCGAGCTGCCGTAGCCCGGGTCCCAGGCGTCGATGCTGAAGTTCATCCCGGCCATCGCGGTCATGCGCCCTCCCTGGCGATGTGCGAGCCGGCGCCGTCCCGGGTCACCTGGAACCGCACCGGGACGCGCTCGGCGAGCGCCGGCACGTGCGTGATCACCCCGACCATCCGGCTGCCGGTCGCGGCGAGGTTCTCCAATGTGGACGCCACGACGTCGAGGGTGGCCTCGTCCAGCGTCCCGAAGCCCTCGTCGAGGAAGATCGACTCCAGCCGGGTCGCGCCCTCCGCGGCCATCGCGCCCAGCTGCGAAGACAGCGCGAGGGCCAGCGAAAGGGACGCCTGGAACGTCTCGCCGCCGGACAGCGTCTTCACCGGGCGCCGGGCGTCGGCTTCGTTGTGGTCCACCACCAGGAAGTCGCCCTTGTCGTGGGTCAGCTCGAACTGGCCGCCGGACAGCTCCAGCAGCGATGCCGACGCCTCGGCGACCAGCGTGTCGAGTGCTCCCGCGATCAGCCAGCGCGGGAACTTGTCCGAGCGCAGGAGATCCGCGAGCAGCCGCGCGACCTGGGCGTCGGACTCCGCCGCCGCGATGTCGCCCTGCAGCCCGGCCACCCGCGCGACCCGCCGCTGCATCTCCGTGTGGTCGGCTTCCGCGCGGGCCCGGGCGGCCGCGACGGCGACCGGGACGCGGTCCCGCACCGGCCCTTCCGGCACGGCGACCCCGAGCGCGGTGACGTCGTCGGCGACCGCACGTTCGGCCACGCGCAACGCTATGGCGGCTTCGCCTTCGGCGGTCGCCGCCGCGGCCAGGCGTTCGCGGTGGACGCCGGCCTGGCGCGCGGCCCACTCCGTGAGCGCGGTCCAGGCGTCGAGCAGGCTTTCGCCGTCGATCGGCGGCGCGCCGAGGCGCACCAGCGGGTCGCGGGCCCGGGACAGCCGCTGCCGTTCGGCCTCGACCTGCGCGCCGATGCCCTCCTGCGCTTCCACCGCGCGTTTCGCCGCCGCCCGCGCGGCCCGCAGATCCGCGTCCGCCGCCTTCGCGGCTTCTTCAAGCGAAGCGACCTTCGCCAGTTGCTCGGTGACGACCTCGGCCGACGGCGCACCGGCCAGGATCTCGGCCAGTTCGCCGTGGCGGCGCCGGGTGTTCGCCCACCCGGTGCTCGCCGACTGCTCGGCCAGCGCCGCCTCTTCCGCCCGCTTCCGCCGTTGTTCGGCGCTCCGCTCCGCGGCCGTGAGGTCGTCGGCCGCGACGGCGGCTTCCTTGCCCGCGGCTTCGGCAGCCGCTTCGAGGGAAGCGAGGACCGTGCGGCGTTCGGCCAATGCGGAAGCCGCCCACGTGGTCAGGCGCTGCCAGGCCGCCGGGACGTCGTCGGCGTCGACGGCCGGCGCGCCCAGCTCGACCAGGGGATCACGGGCCGCCCGCAGCGCTTCCCGGGCCGCCGCGACGGACTTCCCGAGGACGTCGGCGTCGTGCTGGGCCGCCGCGCGTTCGGCGCGGGCCGCGGCGAGTTCCGCGTCCGCCGCCCGGGCCGCCTCGGCGACGCGGGCGCGGCCGTCGATCGTCGCGGACAGCCACTCCCCTCGTTCCCGCACGGCCGTGACGAGATCCGCGTAGTCCTGCTCCGAGAAAGCGGCCTCGACCGGGCGGCGCAGCACCGCCGACTCGGGCGGGCCGTCGACGGCCACGAGCGCGGCACGCAGTTCTTCCGCCTGCGCGGCCGCGGACGCGCTCGCGTCGGCGTCGCGGTCCACCGCCCGCTCCAGCTTGCGCAGCGCGGACTCGGCCGCGGCCCGGCCGCGTTCCGCGCGCTCGAGGCGATCCTTGGCCTCGGCCAAGTGGGCGTGCCCGCCCGCGTCCGGCAGCGTCGAGACCTGCTGCTCGCACACCGGGCACGCGTGCCCGACGGCGAGCCCGGCCCGCAGCACCAGGGCCTGCCCGATGCGTTCGGCTTCGGCCAGCGCGGCCTTTGCTTCGGTGACTTCGGTGTCGGCGCGTGCGAAGGCGGTCCGCGCGGCTTCGAGCTCCTTCCGGCGCGCGGCCTGCTCCGGCGCGGCCTTCCGTTGCGCGTCGCACACCGTATAGAGCGTGCGCGCGTCGGAGCGGGCCGCGGCGAGCGGCGCGACGTCCGGCTGCGCGGCCAGCGCCGCGCGCGCTTCGGCGTCGGCGGCCTCGGCCGCGTTCAGCCGGGAGGTCGCGTCCGCCGTGCGCTTCGCCACCCGCGCCGCTTCCGCCGTCAGGTCCCCGAGCTCCACGGGCGGACGCAGGCCGGCCAGGCGATCGCGGTCCTGCCGGGCCTTCGCGGCTTCGGCGGCGGCGTTTTCGGCCGTCCGGGCCGTGGTGTCCCGGTTCGTCCGGGCCGCTTCGACGATCGACACCGCTTCGGCCACCGCGACGGCGGCGGCGTCTTTGGCCTGCGCTGCCGCCGTCGCGGCTTCTTCGAGGTCCGGGAGCGACTTCTCGGCCGCGGCGAGTTCCGCACGGTCGGCGCGGATCCGTTCCAGCTCGCTTCGCGCGGGAGCCGCGGCGAGCGCGGCCCGCGCCCCTTCGTCCGCCGTTTCCGCCGCCTCCAGCCCGGTCCGGGCCGCCGTGACCGCGTCCGCCGCCGCCCGGCGCCGGGATTCGAGGTCTTCGACGCCGTCCGGGCGTTCCACCGCGGCGAGGACGCTCAGCTCCTGCGTCAGCGTGGCGACGCGCTGGCGGGCATCGTCGTGCGCGCGGGCCGCGTCGTGCAGCCCCGGCAGCGCCGCGTTCACCCGGGCGTCCAGCTCCGCGAGCGCGGTCATCCGCGCGGCCAGGTCCCCGACGGCTTCCTCGGTGGCGTCGGCGTAGCTGCCGAGCTGCTCGGTGAGCACGGCGGCCCGCTGCTTCTGCTGCTCCGCGGTCACGCCGGCGCGGCGCCCGATCCGCTCGTAGACCTCCAGGCCCAGCAGCTTGATGAGGATCTTCTGCCGGTCGGCGGCCTTCGCGTGCAGGAACTCCGCGAAGTCGCCCTGGGGCAGCGCCACGCAGGTGCAGAAGTGCTTGAACGTCAACCCGAGCAGCCGCTCGACGGCCGGCGTCACCTCGGAGTCCGCGGCGATGGCTTCGGCGTCGTCCTCCGGCCCGCCCAGCGCGGTGGGGTCGGCGAGCCGTTCCAGGCGGACGTTCTTGACGCTGACCGTGGGTTTCTTCCCGCCGCTGCGCCGGACTTCCCGCACGACGTGGTAGCGCGCGCCGCCGGCGTCGAAGACCAGGCGCACGGTGGCGCGGTTCACCGTCGGCGCCAGCGCGGGCGCGACGAGGCCCTCGTGGTCCCAGCGGGCGACGGACCCGTACAGCGCGAAGGTGAGCGCGTCGATGACAGTGCTCTTACCCGCTCCGGTCGGCCCGACGAGCGCGAAGTAGTCCGTGTCCTCGAAGCTGACTTCGGTCTTCTCGCGGAACGACGCGAAGCCGGTCATCTCCAGCAGCACAGGCCGCATGTCACACCCCGCTCGTCTCTTCGTCGTGCAGCCGCGCGAAGAGCGCCTGCACGCGCTTGTCCTCGACGGTCCGCTCCGCGCAGTAGCTCGCGAACAGCTCCCCCGGCGAGCGGTCCGCGACCGCGCGGTCGCCGCCCGAGGTCGTCACCGGCGCGGCGAACTCCGGGTCGATGCGGATCTCCAGGGCGTTCGGCAGGGCTTCCTGGATCTCCTCCCGCAGCCCGGCCCGGGTCGCTTCGCGGACGTAGACGCGGAGGTAGTCCTCGCCGAACTC
The DNA here is from genome assembly GCF_040682815.1 of Amycolatopsis sp. NPDC051102. Classification (NCBI taxonomy): domain Bacteria; kingdom Bacillati; phylum Actinomycetota; class Actinomycetes; order Pseudonocardiales; family Pseudonocardiaceae; genus Amycolatopsis; species Amycolatopsis sp. NPDC051102. The sequence goes on along the minus strand of NZ_JBFBBT010000004.1, from coordinate 235,382 downwards.
TTCGACGCGGCCGGTCAGTTCCGCCACCGTGCCGTGGACCGTCCGCAGCTTCCGCCCCGCGGTCAGCGGGATGTCGGTGATCTTCGCCGGCGTGGTCGGACTGACCTCCACCGACAGCACGACGCTGGTGTTGTCCTGCTCGCCGAAGTCGACGGCGAACGGCGAACCGCTGTAGTGCACCGGGCACGCGGCGGGCAGCGACTGGCGCCGGTGCAGGTGGCCGAGCGCGACGTAGTGCGGCTCGGCGCCGAACGCCGTCGCGGGCACGTGGTACTCGAAGATGGACTGCGCCGCGCGTTCCCCGCCGCCCATCGCGCCGCCGGTCACCGTCAGGTGCGCCATGACGAGGTTCACCGCGCCGTCGGTGAACCCGGACTTGAGGTGGTCCAGGATGTCGCGCACGCGCTGGTCGTACTGGCCGACGTTGTCCGCCGGGGTGCCGGCGAGCAGCTCGGCCGCGCGGACCGCGTAGCGCTGGGAAAGGAACGGCAGCACGGCGACGTTGACGCGCTCGCCGGTCGAACGCGCGTCGAACGAGTGGACGCCGCCGTCGTGGACCGGGCGCGGATCGCCGGTGAGCTGGATACCCGCGGCCCGCAGGAGCGGCCGGTACGCCTCGAACGTCGCGGCGTGGTCGTGGTTCCCGGCGATCGCGATCACCTCGGCACCGGTTTCGCGCAGCGCCATCAGCGCCCGCACCACGAGTTCCTGCGCGGCCGCCGAGGGCGCCGACGTCTCGTAGAGGTCGCCGGCGACGAGGATCGCGTCGAACCGCTCGTCCCGCGCGATCCGGACGATCTCGCCGAGCACGGCCCGCTGCTCGTCGAGCCGGTTGCGGCCCTTGAGCGTCTTGCCGATGTGCCAGTCGGAGGTGTGCAGGAACTTCACCCGGAGTCCTTCCGTTCGGGTAACGGGCGGTGAGTCTCAGAACGGCGGCGGGTCGTCGCCGAAGGGGTCGCTCCCGCGCGAAGGGAGACCGGCGAAGGGGTCGCTCTTCTTCGACGTGGACAGCCCGGCGGTGGCCGCCGGCACCTGCCCGGCCTCGGAAAGCCGGGTGGCCCAGGCGGGGAAGGGGAAGCCGACGGCGATCGGCACCGGGATCTCCGGCTGGCTCACGAACATCGTGCCCGGGGTGGCGAGCGTGGCGCGGACCCGCTGGCTGGCCGGGAGAAAGCCGTACTCGGGGCGCGATGCCTCGGCGGCGTCGAGGCGGCCGACGATCCGCACCGAGCTGTTGCTGACGATCCGGCGTTCGACCTCGCTGGCGGTCTGCTGCGCGCCGATCAGGATGACGCCGAGGGACCGGCCTCGCTCGGCGATGTCCAGCAGCACCTCCTTGATGGGGCTGCTGCCTTCCCGCGGCGCGTACTTGTTGAGCTCGTCCAGCATGGTGAACAGCAGCCCGCCGGGGCCGGCCGCCTCCTTGCGCGCGGTCTCCGCCGCCAGCGTCACACCGACGACGAACCGCTGTGCGCGCTCGACGAGGTTGTGGATGTCCACGACGGTCACCTGCTGGTTCTCCGTGGACAGCTTGCGCGCGGGGTGGTCGGCGAGGTCGCCGCGGATGAGGCCGTTGAGCGCGCGCTGGCTCGAGCGCAGGCGGCGGATGAAGGCGTTGACCGTGCCCGCGCCGGTGACCGCGCCCGCCCAGCTCGCCCGGGTTTCCTCGTCGGTGACGCGCTCGCAGATGACGTCGATGAGCTCGGCGTAGGTGCGGCACAGGACGCCGTCGACGTTCGCGGCGCCGTCCTTGCCCGCCGGCGTGCTGTCGAGCCGCAGCCGGTTCGCGACCTGGTGGATGACCATCGTGTACTGGTTGCGTTCGTCCTCGGCGTCGGCGAAGACGTAGGGCAGCAGGTCCTGGGCGCAGAACTCCGCGATGGTCCACCAGAAGGCGCCGACGCCGGAGGTCCGCCCGGTGACGTAAGGCTTCCCCGTGGTGTCCGACGGCGTCGGCGGCGCGTAGAACCCGACGGAGGCGAACGGCTCCGCGGGCAGGCCCAGCTTGGCGTACTCGGCCTTGAGCTTCTCGTCGAGCGCGCGGTTCGGGGTGTCGAGGAACAGCAGGTCCTCGCCCTTGACGGAGAAGACGAGGGCCTTGGCGTTGTGGGCGTTGGGCAGGGCGCCGCCGCGGAAGATCGAGTGCAGCAGGAACAACGCGAACGACGTCTTGGTGGCGACGCCGGAGACGCCGGAGATGCTGACGTGCGCGCCGCGGGTGCCGTCGAGGAAGTCCATGTTGAGGTAGACGGGTTCGCCGTCGCGGCCCAGCCCCACCGCCACCTGGCGGGTCATGTTGTCGAAGTACAGCGCCTGCGCGCGATCCTCCCCCTTGGCGCGCTCGACGACCGACCCCGGCTTCGGCGGGACGTAGCACTCGGGTTCGACGCGGGTGGTGGCGATCTCGGCGATCTCCTGCACCTGCGCGGGCAGGACCCCGTCGGAGATCAGGAAGACGTCGCTGCCGAAGCTGGCACCCTCGTGCCGCGCGCTCACCTGCGTCACGACGCCGTAGGAGGTGACCCGGCCGAGGCCGGGCAGTTCCCGCCGGGTCACGACGACGTCGTCGAGCTGCAGATAGGCCTCGGGATCGATGGCCACGTGGAACTGCAGCGGCGTCGAGTCCTCGGTGCCTGCCACCCGTCCGACGACGGTGGTGAGCGTCTCCTGGTCCACGGTTCTCCCTGTCGCACCCGGGGCTTCCTCCCGCGGCAGACTAGCCCGCGGGGCCGACAGTCCCGCGCCCAACACGGCGTTGCCGCAGCGGGTACCGGAGACGTCACCGCAGGCCACGACTGCGCCGAACGAGTGAGCTCACCCTTCGGGGGAGATCTTCCGGGCACCACAGGGCCTTCGGCGGGGCACGCGCCCCGAAGCCTTCCGGCGGACGGTGGTCCGGCCGGCGTTGCGGTGCTTCGCCGCACGGCGGCAGCCGTGTCCGGCGCGGGGATCCGCGTGCCGGGAGCGGCCGGTCCGGCGTCCGCGGATGGCCCTGCCCACCGGGGAGATCGCCCGCGGCGGCCGCGGAGTTACTGCCCCGCCGATCAATCGCGCGTGCCACTGCCCCGCGGCGCCGGCTGCCGGGGCCCGGCGGCGCCCGCCGGGACCCCCGCCCGGGGCCGTCCGGGCGGCCCGCGATCCCCCGTCGCTGCGGGGGATCGGGGTCCGGGTGGCCTCGGGCACACGCCGGGGCCCCCTCTCCGGCGTGTCGCGGGAAAAGTTCTCCGGAAGGGCCTCGGGTCCTATATGGACGACCACTGTGGACGGCTCGTGTACCGGGTTTTGCCTGCTCAGGGGCATGGCGGAGGTCCGCGCCGCGTTCGGGGGTCCGTCCGGCCGGGGGCTCCACGGGGGCGGAACCCGCCCCCGTACAAGGAAATATTTCGACCCCCGGTTGGATTTTGTGCGGTATTGGTAATACCGTGTGCAGTGTCGGCCGAGATGGGCCGTGACTAGTAGTTCCACTATGGAGGACTGGAATGACGAACAAGGCCCAGCTGATCGAGGCGCTGTCGGAGCGTCTGGGCGACAAGAAGGTGGCTTCGCAGGCCGTTGACGGTCTGGTGGACATCATCATCCGGACGGTCAACAAGGGCGAAAAGGTCAACATCACCGGCTTCGGGGTGTTCGAGAAGCGCGCTCGCGCCGCTCGCACCGCCCGGAACCCGCGCACCGGCGAGGCCGTGCGCGTGAAGAAGACCAACGTGCCCGCGTTCCGCGCCGGGACCACGTTCAAGGACGTCATCTCCGGCACCAAGAAGCTGCCGAAGGCCACCCCGGTCAAGCGCGCCACCACGGCGACGACGACCAGCACCCGGGCGACCGCCACCAAGACCGCGGCCGCGTCGGCCCCGGCCAAGGCGACGACGACCCGCACCACCCGCGCGGCGGCGGCCAAGCCGGCCACCACGCGTTCGACCACGACCCGGACCCGCACGGCGGCCGCGAAGCCGGCGGCGAAGGCCACCGCGACCAAGGCGGCCCCGAAGGCGGCCGCGACCAAGACGACGGCGGCCAAGGCCACCACGGCGAAGGCGACCACCACGCGGGCGAAGACCGCCGCCGCCAAGCCGGCGGCCGCGACCAAGACCGCCGCGGCGAAGAAGACCACGGCGGCGAAGGCCCCGGCCAAGCGCACGTCGGCCGCCAAGAAGAAGTAACACCGGCGACCTCGGAAGGGCCCCGCACCTGCCTGGTGCGGGGCCCTTCCGGCGTTTCGGGACGGGTCGGCTCCGCCGTGAGCTGTCGCCCGGCCGGGCGCTGAGGTCGCTTGTGACGGGACGACATCGGCCCGGGGACCGCCGGGGCCCAGGGTGGCTGTCGCGCCTCTCAGCGCGAACCCGCCGGGCAGGATCGGACTCGCGTTGCGCTCCTCGGCGGAAGCTCCCGCAAGAACACCGCCCACCGGACCACCGGGCTCAGGTGGATCGCCCCACACGAGCTCGGCCCCACACTCCCCGGCATTCCCGCCCGGCCCCTCCTTTCCCACCGCGGCCGTTCCCCGCCACGGTGAACGCCGTTTCCCCGCTCCGGAACCGGTCCCGGTCACCGCCTCACCCGATCCGCCGCCACCCCGCCGAAGAATCCCGTGCCACTCGTTGGGGTGAACGACGGCCGAATCGGGCGGCGGTGGTTGTCCGCGCTGCCGCCGGGGTAGCCAGGAGAAACCTGTCCGACCGCGAGGAGTGGCGATGACGGAGAACGAAAACCGGCCCGGCGACCCCGAAGACGACCTCGCCCGGAGCCGGCAGTCCATCAAAGAGGCCAAAGAAGCCGCCGAGAAGGCCGACCTGGCCGATCCGGCCGAAGGGGACGCCGACGAGGCGCTGGCCACCGATCCGCCCTACCACCACGGCGAGCAGGGCTCCACGCCGTCCGGCAAGTAGATTCCCGGCCGCCATTTCCGCCGGTATTGCCGCTCCCGGGCGAACCGGGCGGGTGCGGCCTTTCGCCCGGAACGCGGCGGCCGGCCAGTCCTATCAGGACCTGCCCGGCCGTCGTCCGTTCCGCGTAACCGGGAGGAAATTGCCGTACCTCTCCTCGGGTGGATACACTCCACCGAAGAACGCCGACCATTGTGCAACTTGTCACACGTCGCGTTCCCCCGGACGCACATCCAGCTGAGGAGCATTCACGTGGCCCAGAAAGTCCTCGTCGAGATCCTGGACGACATCGACGGCAGCACCGCCGCCCAGACCGTTCAGTTCGGCCTCGACGGCGTCACCTACGAAATCGACCTTTCGGACGGCAACGCCACCGCCCTGCGCGACGAACTGGCCCGCTACATCGCGGCCGGCCGGCGCATCGGCGGCCGGAAGGTCCGGGTCGCGACCGGCCAGTCGACCACGACCAGCACCACCGACCGCGAGCGCAACCAGCAGATCCGCGCCTGGGCCAACGCGAACGGCTACGAGGTCTCCGAGCGGGGACGGCTGTCCTCCGAGGTGATCTCCGCCTACGAAGCCGCCCAGGCCGAAGAGGCCGAGACGCCCGCCGCGCCGCCGCGCAAGCGCGCTCCGCGCAAGAAGGTCGCCGCCGCCAAGAAGTAAGGCGGTGGCCGGCAGATCACTGGGGAAAGAGCACGGCCGCGCGGGCGGCGAGGACTGAACCTCCTCGCCGCCCGCGTCCGGCATTCCGGATCGGGCGTGGGCACCGTCACACGATCCGCGTTGTCAGGAATTGTCATCCGCATTCGGCGGCGGTGTTTCCGCAAACCACAGCGCGACCGCACGGACACCGACAGCGAAACTATCCGCGCAACGCCGGCCCGATCCACCGGCGGACCAGGGCCCGCAGCTCGTCGTCGGTGAGCGGCTGCGCCGACGGGTACTGCAGGAAAGACAGGAACAGCCGCATCAGGATCTCGGCGAGCCCGCGAAGGTCCGCTTCGGTGCCGACGCCGGCGGCCGCCCAGTCCACCGGGAGGTTGCGGAGGATCCGCGCGCCGTAGGAAAAGGCCAGCGGCGAGACGACGCCGTCGGTGAAGAAGTCGGCTTCGCCCGCCTGCAGGAGCAGGCCCATGTGCGGCTCACCGGGGATCGTCCGGACCGCGAACACCACGGACTCCACCGCGGCCTCCTCGGCGTTGCCGAAGGCGGCCAGGTGCCGTTCCATCCGCCCGGCGAACTCCTCCACCCCGGCCAGCGCGACCGCGCGGAGGATGTCCTTCAGGCCCGGGAAGTAGCGGTAGACGGTCTGGCGGGTGACGCCTGCTTCGGCGGCGACGTCGGAAAGGCTCGTCTTGGCCAGGCCGGCCCGGTCGAGGCACGCCACCGCCGCTTCGACGATCCGGCGGCGTGCCTCGTCTTCGGTGCCGGGCGGGTTGCCCTGCCATCCGTGGTGCCCCATGCGGTCCATCTTCCCCGAGCCGGCGGGTTCAGGCGGCGGCAGGTGTTTTCCGCGACAGCGCGAGCAGCAGCCCGGCCGCGGCGAAGCAGGCGAGTGCGTAGAGGCCGCTGCCGATCGGGGTGCCCTCGGGGGTGATGCCGTCGCGGGCGGCGAAGTACGCCGGCAGGGCGCCGATCCAGCACACGAGCATCCCGCCCAGGTAGACGGCCGGGTAGATCCGCGTGAAGGCGGACAGGGGCTCCGGCCGGGCGGATCGCAGGACCACCACGGCACCGGCCAGCCAGATCAGAGCCAGTTCGACGCCGAGGATCCACGCCCGTGCGGTGGTGTTCTCCCCCGCCAGCCCCGAAGGGATCCCGGCGACCGCCATGGCCACCGGCGTCAGGACGCCCGCCAGCAGGATCCGCGGCACCAGCCGCCACCCGCGCCGCGGCACCGGTCCGCCGGCCAGGCGGACGACCAGGTACGTCATGGCCGCCATCGAAACCGACGCGAACAGCACCATGCTGGTCATCGGCACCGCCGCGAGCGCCGGGTGGTTCACGATCGTGTTGCCCGGGTTCCACGCCCACCACCGCAGCTGCGGGCCGAGCTGGTCGAAGACCTCGTAGAACACCTGGCAGGCGAACGCGACGGCCACCGAACTCCTCAGCGCGCCCCGGCGGAAGATCCCGAGCGAGCGCACGAGCTCGTAGGCGAGCTGGCTGATCACCGGGTAGAACGCCACGATGTAGAGCGGCAGCCGGTCCGCCATGAACTGCACGGTGAACCGGTTGTGGGCGAAGATGAAACCGTAGAGGCGGTCGAGCCCGAACCACTCCGGGAAGTACAGCGGCGGTTCGGTGACGAAGAGGTAGACCAGCGACGCCCACCACAGCGCCAGGTTCACCGGATCGCCCGCGCGGTACCGGCGGACCGCGTGCACCAGTGCGAACACCGCGCCGCCCACGACGAGCAGTTCCAGCAGCGGCATCGTCCAGTTGGCGAGCGTCCACGGCGGCCGGACCGAGACCACCGCGGAGACGTCGTGGCAGCCGAACCCGAGGCCGCGCGTGACGGCTTCGGCGTCCGGACCGCAGGCCGCGGTCATCGCGCGACGGCCGTCGAGTAGTCCGTCGCCGGCGGTTCCGCCCGGGGGTCGAACCCGGAGGGCACCCGCTGCCGGCCCAGCGCCGTGCGGACGCGGTGGCGCACCAGGCCCGCGAGCACCCGTGGGTTCCGCAGCATCTGCCCCAGTGACTCGTCCAGGTTGAACACCTTCGCGAAGTGCTCGTCGACCACGGCGTCCTCCCGGGCGGCGCCGACGACGAGGCTGAACGCCGGGGCCGACAGCGCCGCCACGATGCGCCGCCGCCACTCGGGCGGCTTTTCGGTGCCGGACGCGCACGCGTAACCCTGGTCCCGTGCCATCGCCAGGCTCCACGGCACGCGCAGCAGCTTGCGCTGCGCGGCGAGGAACCGGGCGGAGAACCCGGCGTCGAGCCGTCCGGCGCGGGCCAGGTGCTCGCGCAGCAGCAGCGCCGAACCCGACGCCGAGCTGATCCCCTGGGCGTAGAAGGGGTTGAACGCGCAGATCGAGTCGCCGACGAAGGCCAGCCGCCGCGGCGGGGTCCGCAGGCGGTCGTAGCGCCGCCACTTGTTGCCGGTCGAGCGGGTCAGGTGGACCGGCGAGGCGGGCTCGCACCGGTCCATCGCGGCGGCGAACAACGGGGTCCGGACGCGGCGGGCCGTTTCGGTGAAAGCCTCGGTGGTGCTGGGCATTTCCAGGCCCCACGACCCCATGCACGCGATCACGCGGTTGCCCTCGATGGGGAAGAAGTTGACCAGGTACTCGTGCTCGGCGGGGTGGTCGCCCTTGTCCGGCGTCGGCATGATCACCAGGTGCCGCCACCACCAGGACGCGGGGCGTTCGGCGGGCAGGTCGTACCAGCGCGAGGTGTAGGTGACCTTGGCGTCGAGCGTCCGCACCTCGGGCTCGGGCCAGCCGGCCGCCACCAGCCAGCCGGCGACCGGGGAACCGCGGCCCATCGCGTCCACCACGAAGTCGGCGTCGACATGCTCGTCGCCCTCGGCCGTGGTGAAGGCGGCTCCGGCGACCTCGCCGTCGCGCGTGGTCAGGCCGCGCACCGACGCTCCCTCGCGGACGACGACGTTGCCCAGCTCGCCCACCTTGTCCCGCAGCACGCGCTCGATGAGGATCCGCGAGCCGTAGACCATCGTCATGGCGCTGCGCTTGCGGGCCGACCAGCCCGGGCCGTCGAGGTAGGCCGCGTCCATGGACGGCATCAGCAGCAGGCCGCCGGCGGCGATGAGGTCGTCCTCGAACCCGGGGAACAACGCGCCGATCGCGCGCCGGCCGGAGTTCAGCAGGAAGTGCGGGTGCTTGCTCTGCGGCACGCCGCGCCGGTGCGCGGCCCCGGCGGGCAGTTCGTCGCGTTCCAGCACCAGCACGCGGTCGAAGTGCGGGGCGAGCGCGCCGGCGGCGCACAGACCGGCGGCGCTGCCGCCCAGGACGACGGCGGTCTTGCCGAGCCGCATGCGGATCAACTCCCGTCATTCATACAAAGAGACATCGAATGTATGAATGACAAGGTGCGGGTGTCAAGCCCCGCTCGACGTCCACAGTGGACACGATTGCCCGGTTCGCCGGAGATTTCCGGATATCCCCATCGGCAATTCGACGACGTCGGTTGCCAAACGCGGAACTCGCCGTCTAAGCTCTCTCCAGCACAAATGTTAGCGCTAACACCTTGCAGCGCCGCAGGGAGGTTCTCACGCTGCTCGTCATCGCCGTTCCCCTTGAGCCCGCGCTCCGCGCCTGATCACAGGCCCGGCCCGGGCCGGCTCCCCCAAGATCTTTCCCCGCATTCCGGCGTCTCCCGGAATTGTTTTCGCGCTGCGCTTTTTCCGATCCCCACCCTCGGAACGAGGAGCTTTCATGTTCGCTCGGAGAACTGCTTCACTCCTGACCGGTGGCGTGCTGGTGCTCGCCGCCACCGTCCTGAACGCCGGCCAAGCCGCCGAAGCGGCCACCTCGCTGCCGTGCGACATCTACGGCGCCGCGGGCACCCCCTGCGTCGCCGCACACAGCACCACCCGCGCGCTGTACGCGTCCTACAACGGCCCGCTGTACCAGCTGAAGCGCGCGTCCGACGGCGCCGTCGGAGACGTCGGGCTGCTGGCCGCGGGCGGGTACGCCAACGCGGCCACGCAGGACTCCTTCTGCGGCGGCACCACGTGCGTCATCAACGTCATCTACGACCAGTCGCCGCGGCACAACGACCTGTTCATCGAACCCGCCGGCGCCGCGGGACCGGCCAACTCCGGCGTGCCGGCCGACGCGCTGCCCGTCACCGCGGGCGGCCACGCGGTGTACGGCGCTTCGTTCTCCGGCCGCATGGGCTACCGGCACACCGCGGCCGCGGGCGTCGCCGTGAACGGCCAGGCCGAAGGCATGTACATGGTGACGTCTGGGACCCACGTCAACAACCGGTGCTGCTTCGACTACGGCAACGCCGAGGTGTCGATCGCCGACACCGGCAACGGCCACATGGACGCGATCAACTTCGGCACCGAGTGCTGGTTCTCCCCGTGCGCCGGCCAGGGCCCGTGGGTGCAGGCCGACCTGGAGAACGGCCTGTTCCAGTCGGACGCCGGCCCGAGCAGGAACAGCTCCTACACCGGCAACGCCGCGCCGTTCGTCACCGCGCTGCTGAAGAACAACGGGCAGAACTTCTTCGCCACGAAGGACGGCAACGCCCAGTCCGGCGGCCTCGCCACGCGCTACTCGGGGCCGGAACCCACCCAGGCGGGGTACTCCCCGATGCACCAGGAGGGTTCGATCGTCCTGGGCACCGGCGGCGACAACAGCAACGGCTCGATCGGGTCGTTCTTCGAAGGCGTGATGACCAGCGGGCTGCCGACCGACGCGGCCGACAACGCCGTGCAGGCCAACGTCGTCTCGGTCGGCTACGGCGGCCCCAGCCCGGTGGCGGGCGGCACGCTCAGCCCCGGTTCGACGATCTCGCTGCGCGCCACGACCGCCTGCTGCACCACGCGGTACATCCGGCACCAGTTCGACGACGCGGTGACGTCGGTGGTGAGCTCCACGAGCCCGGCGCTGGACAAGAGCGACGCGTCCTGGATCGTGCGCCGCGGCCTGGCGAACCCGTCGTGCGTGTCGTTCGAGTCGCGCAACTACCCCGGTGACTTCCTGCGGCACTACAACTACCAGCTGCTGCGCCAGCCGATGGACGGCAGCGCGGTCTTCCGCGCCGACGCCACGTTCTGCCCGCAGGCCGGGAAGAACGGCCAGGGCACGTCCTTCGCCTCCTACAACTATCCCGACCGCTTCATCCGCCACTACGACAACACCGTCTACATCGCCAGCAACGGCGGCCCCGACACCTTCGACGCCACGGCCTCCTGGGCCAACGACGTCAGCTGGGCCGTGAACAGCCCCTGGGCGCCGTAGTCCCCGGGCCGGACCCGCGGAACCGTTCCCCCGTGCGGTTCCGCGGGTTCCGGCGTTTCCCGCCCGTCGCGGCCGGGTAGCCCTCCCTCGCGACAGAAGGGCGGGCCATGACGAACGAACCGCCCACGGCCGCGCACCTGCAGGCCGTGGCTGCCGAGCTCGGGCTGCAACCCGAGGACACCCGCGCGCGGACCGGCGACTTCGAGGGCGGCCGCATCCGCTTCGCGGGCCGCGCCGTCGAGCGCGAACCGAGTGACTACCTGCTGCTCTGGACACCGGGCAAAGGCTGGCAGCTCGCCGCGGACGACGGCCGCGACGGCGCGGTCCAGGTCGTCGCCACGCTGCCGGGCGCCCCCGCACCCGAAGCCGTGGCCGATTTCGTCCTCACCGCGCTGACCGGACGCGGGGAGCGCCTGGTGCGCCGGTCGGACGAGCCGGGCACCGAGCCCGTCCCGCACGGCGAGAAGGACCGGTCACCGGCGTAGGCGTGCCGCGGGCAAAAGCGTTTCGCGCGGCCGGACGGCGGCTCCAGCCTGACCGCATGACGCACTGGTTCCCCTACGAAGAGGACGAGGAGACTCCCGGCCTCTCCGGCGACGAAACGGCCTTTCTCGAAGCCCTTCGGGAAGCGGCCGGCAGCCGGGCCGAGCGCGGGGAAACCGAGCCGTCGCTGCTCGCGGTGGTCTCGCTGGTCGACGGCGAGGCGAAGGTCGCGCTGGCGACTTCGGGGTCCATGTCCTCGGCGACCGGGCCCGCGGCGACCAGCTGCACAACCAGCTGACCCCGGCGGCAGAAAGCGCTTTCCGCAGCGCTTGCCCGCCGGGAACGCCGTCACCTACGCTCGTGGGGAAGGCGATCACCCGAAGGAGCCGCGTGCCGACCACCCTGCGAGACCGGATCGGGCTGTGCTCGGTGACGTTCCGTTCGCTGCCCGCCGCCGAGGTGGCCCGGGTCGCCGCCGCGGCCGGGCTGCGGGTCGTCGAGTGGGGCGCCGACGTCCACGCTCCTCCGCACGCGGCGGAAACCCTGAGCGAGGTGCGCGAGCAGACCGCCGCCCACGGGCTGGCGGTCTGCTCCTACGGCTCGTACTGGCGCGCGGGCCGGGACGCCACCGAGGACTTCGCCGCCCTCGCCGAAGCCGCGGCGGCCCTCGGCGCCCCGCGGATCCGGGTGTGGGCCGGCACCGAAGACTCCGCAGACGCGTCCGCGGAGTCCCGTTCCCGGGTGACGGCGTCGCTGCGCGAGGCGGTGGCGATCGCGGCCGCCCGGGGGCTGTCGGTCGCGCTGGAGTTCCACGCCGGCACGCTGGCGGACACCCCGGCGGCGACGTTGCGGCTGCTCGACGACGTCGGCCACGACGCGCTGTCGACCTACTGGCAGCCGCCGGTCGGCGCGCCGGCCGAGCCCGCCCTCGCCGGCCTGGCCACGGTGCTGGAGCGGGTCAGCGCGGTCCACGTCTTCTCGTGGTGGCCCGGGCCGGCCCGCCTCCCCCTGCACGAGCGCGAACGCCTGTGGCGGCCCGCGCTGGAACTCGTCGCCGACCGCCCGCTGGACGTCCTGCTCGAGTTCGTCCCGGACGACGACCCGGCCGTGCTGCCGCGCGAGACGGAAACGCTGCTGCGCTGGCTCGGCACCTGAGCTCCCCCGGTGGCCGCCGTTCTTTTCCCCATCGATTCCCTCTCTGAACTGTTGCCGAAACGAATCATGGCGGTTGCGCCATTCGCGGTACCAGGCCACGGACCGGCAACCTGTTGCCGGTTCCCGGCGTTGCTCTGATGGGGGTCACCACGGTCCCGGGCCCCGGTCCGGGCGTTATCGTCGGTGACAAGGGGAGGAAAACCGAGGGGGAGATCGGTGTGGATGACCGGCCGAGCACGACCTTCAAACGTTTCCGGCGCCACGTCGGGCTGACCCAGGAAGCGCTCGCCGAGCGCTCGGGGGTGTCGGTCCGGACGATTCGCGGGCTGGAGACCGGAACACGGCGAAATCCGCAGCGCAGTTCGCTGCAGCTGCTGGCCGACGCGATGGAACTCTCGGCCGACGACCGCGCCGAGCTGATGGCCGCGGTGTTCACCGGCCCCGCGAAGGCGCCGGAGCGGCCGGTCCCGCGGCAGCTGCCGCCGCCCCCGCACCGGTTCACCGGCCGGGACCGCGAGCTGGCGGAGCTGACCCGCGCGGCGGCGGCCGCCGGCAGCGGCGCGGTCGCCGTCTCGGCCGTCGGCGGCGCGGGCGGCATCGGCAAGACCTGGCTCGCCCTGCACTGGGCCCACCGGTACGCGGACGACTTCCCCGACGGCCAGCTGTACGCCAACCTCCGCGGCTTCGACCCGAGCGGGACCCCGGCGCGTCCCGAGGCCGTGGTCCGGGGGTTCCTCGAGGCGCTGGGCGTCCCGGCGGCGTCGCTGCCGCTGGAGGCCGAGGCGCAGTACGGCCTGTTCCGCAGCCTCACCGAAGGACGCCGGCTCCTGATCGTGCTCGACAACGCCCTCGACACCGAGCAGCTCGTCCCGCTGCTGCCGGGCCGGTCGGCGTGCGTGGTGCTGGTGACCAGCCGCAACCGGCTCGCCGGCCTGGTCGCCACGCACGGCGCGACGACGGTGGGCCTCGACGTCCTCGACACCGCCGACGCCCGGCGGCTGCTGACCCGGCACGTCGGCCGGGCCCGGACCGACCGCGAGGCGGGCGCCGTCGCCGAGCTGCTGGAGCACTGCTCGGGGCTGCCGCTGGCGCTCGGCATCGTCGCGGCACGCGCCACGAGCAACCCGGGTTTCCCGTTGCGGGCACTGGCCGACGAGCTGCACAACACCACCGCACGGCTCGACGGGTTCGACGCCGGGGAGCTCAACGCCAACCTGAGAGCCGTCTTCTCGGCGTCCTACGGCGTCCTGGACCCCGAAGCCCGGCGGCTGTTCGGGCTGCTGGGCCTGGTGCCGGTGCCGGAGGTCGGCGTGCCGGCGGTGGCCGGCCTCGCGGGGTGGCCTGCCGCCAAGGCCGGGCAGGTGCTGCGGGTGCTCGAGAACGCCCACCTCGTCGGGCAGCCCCGGCCCGGCCGGTACCGGATGCACGACCTGATCGGGCTGTACGCGACCGAACGGGCCCGGGCGGACCTCCCGGCCGGTGACCGCGCTTCGGCGCTGGATCGGCTGGCCGACCACTACGTGCACACCGCGATCGCCGCCGACCGGGTGCTGCGCGACCGCACCGAGGTGGTCGAGCTGGGCGAACCCGCCGAAGGCAGCGTGCCGGAATCGCCGGCGGGCATCGGTGCCGCGATGGCGTGGCTGGCCGACGAGCACGACGCGCTGCTCGCGATCCAGGCCGCGGCGGCCGCGCAGGGCAAGCACGCCCGGGTGTGGTGGCTGGGGCAGGCGCTGGCCATCTTCCACTGGCGGCGCGGCCTGTTCGCGGAGGACCTGGTCTCCTCGCGGCGCGCCCTCGCCGCCGCGGAGGAGCTGGGCGACGCGGAGGCGATCGCCGTCATCGCCCGCAACCTGGGCTACGACCTGCTCCGGCTCGGCGATCGCGCCCAGGCGACGGCGTGCCTGGAGCGGGCGCGATGGATCAACGAGGAGCACGGCTTCACCGAGGCGCTCGCGCACACCTACGGCGTCCTGACGCACCTGGCGGAGCTGGGCGACGACCACCGGACGGCCATCGGCTACGCGCTCCGGTCGGCGCGGTTGTTCCGATCGATCGGCAAGGCGAGCGACGAGGCCAACGCCCTCAACGCGATGGGCTGGCACCACGCGATGCTCGGCGAATTCGAGTCGGCGCGGGAGTACTGCGCCAAGGCACTGGACATGCTGGTGCGCTGCGGCGATCGCCGGTACGAGGTGTGCGCGCTGCACAGCCTCGGATACATCGCGAAGAGAACGGGCCAGTACGCCGAGGCATTGCGCTGCTTCCGCCGTTCCATCCCGGTCTACCACGACATCGGCGATCAATTCGCCGAAGCCAACGCCCAGGTCGACATCGCCGAAGTCCACGCGGCCATGGCGGACCCGGTGGCCGCGGAAACCGCGTGGCGCACCGCGCTCGCGATGTTCGAAACCCAGAACCGGACCGAGGACGCCCAGCGCGTCCTGGCCAGGCTGAACGCGCTGGGACGGCCGCTGGCGGTGCGGTGAGGCGGCGCCGCACCCTCCACAGCGGACAGAGGCGTCCCACCGCGGCCGGCACCGGATTCCGCACCGAAAACCGGGCGTCGATCATCACTCGATGAGGCGAATGTGTCCCATTTCGCCGCGTCCCGGCGCCGACTACGCCGAACGGCCTCACGCCGTTTCCCCGTAATGCGCGGCGCGGCCGGATCGCCAATGCCGGCAACGGAAGATCCCTCCCCCGACCTCGGCGCACGCCGCCGGAAGAACCGCTGATCACGTGGTTTCCCCGCGACCGGCGCCGGCGTTGGTATTTCCCTTTCCGGCGGTTCTGTGGATACACTCGGGCGGGAGCACGTCGCCCATTGTGCGCCGGACACGCCTCACGTTCCCGGACACACCACCCGAGGAGCAATCAATGGCCCAGAAAGTCCTCGTCGAGATCCTGGACGACATCGACGGCAGCGCCGCCGCCCAGACGGTCCAGTTCGGCCTCGACGGCGTCACCTACGAAATCGACCTCTCGGACGAGAACGCCACGGCCCTGCGCGACGAGTTCACCCGCTACATCGGCGCCGGCCGCCGCATCAGCAGCCGCCGGTCGCGCGCGGCGGCGAGCCGCCCGATGACGACGTCCGACCGTGAGCGCAACCAGCAGATCCGCGCCTGGGCCAGCGCGAACGGCTACGAGATCTCCGAGCGCGGCCGGCTCTCCACCCAGGTGGTTTCGGCCTACGAGCAGGCGCACGCGGGCGCGGACGCGCCGGCCCCGGCGCGGCGCTCGTCGCGCAAGAACGCGGCCGCCTGACACCCGGCCGGGTCACGGCCAGCTCCAGCGCATGCCCACGATGCCCGGCCCGATCCCGCCGGCGAAGTGGTGCGCGGGCGACGCCGGTGACACCGGAACGGGCGTGACGTCCCGTTCCGGCCCGCCGGGGGTGTCCAGCCGGTAGGCGTGGCACGTCGCGGGCAGCGTGCCCAGGGCGAAGTGCACCTCCAGCAGGTGTTCGGCGACCGGGTGCCGGAAGCGGCGGTCGTAGCTGGTGTCGGGGACGCCGTCGGTGTATTCGAACTCGTACTCGAGGATCGCGGTCTCCCCGACGGCCATCGACCGGCTCGGCACCAGTTCGCTGATCACGAAACCCGGCTCGGGGAGCACTTCGGTGCGCACGGGCCGGCAGTACCGCGTCGACACCAGGCGCGGCGGGTGGCCCGGGACGCAGCCGCGCAGGGCCACCACCTTGGCCTGGACCGGTTCTTCCACCGCGCGGACGACCTCGCGCACCCGCAGCCGGGCCAGCGACCGGTCGGCGGCGACGCGCAGCGTCTCGTGCAGGCTGAGCACCAGCAGCGACGTCTCGTCGGCCGCCTCGAACGAGCGCAGCACCGACAGCACGCTGTTGCGCGGGCCCCACAGCCGTTCCCAGCGCACCAGGTCCGGCGTCCCCGGGTGCCCGGGCCGGGCCAGCAGCTCGATCAGCGACCGTGACGGCACGCCGAGGACGTCCTCCAGGACAGCCACCGCGCGCCGGGACTCGGGCCGTTCCGGGCGCGTGCGGCCGGTGCGCCAGTAGCTGAGCGTCGTGGTGCTGACCGGCACGCCCGCGGCGGCCAGGCGGTCCTTGAGGCGGGCGAGCCCGAGCCCGCTGCGGTCGATCGCCAGGGAGAGCGCGCGGCTGAACGGGCCGTCGGCCAGCGCCTGCGCCAGTTCCCGCCCGGCGGGTTCCGGCGGCACCGCGAACAACGGCATCGGCGCTCCTCGGCGTCGGTGCGGGGAAAGAGGGCGCCGTCCGGCGGATCACGCCGTCGTGGCAGGAGTGTCCGGTGGTGCCGGACCGCCCTCGGTTTAACAGCCGCGGATCGCGGTTGTCACCCGACGAACGTCGGCCGGCGACCGCGCAACCCGCCGAAAGATCCGTTCTGTTCCGTTGATGGGCTCGGATCTTCGGGCGGTTACCGGTGGCGCACCGTCCGCTTACGTTCGGTGAGTCCCCACCGGTTCCTCCCAAGGAGTCCCCATGCGCCACCCCTCCGCCCGGTCCGCCGCGCTGCTCGCCGGTTCGTGCGCCGCCTTCGCGGTGCTCGCCGCCGCCCCGGCGTCGGCGAGCACCACGATCACCCCCCTTTCGCCCGACGCGCAGCCGTCGATCATCGGCGGCAGCACGGCCCAGAACCCGGGCTACATCACCCGGTTCAACGGGCACGCGAACGGCTACACGTTCTTCTGCACCAGCACCCTGATCGGCGCGCGCTGGGTGCTGACGGCCAAGCACTGCATGTACGACAACAACGGGCAGCGGCTCACCGACATCGACCTCTACGTCGGCTCGAACAACGCCTCCGGCGGCGTGCACGCGAAGGCGTCCACGACGTACGTGTACTCGGGCGGCGACCTCGCTTTGATCAAGCTGAACACCAACGGCGGCAGCACGTTCGCCCGGCTCGCGGACAGCTCCTCGGATGCCCAGGAAGGGGACGCGGCCCGCGTCTACGGCTGGGGCGCGACGCAGTCCACGGACGAGGGCAGTCACCAGTCGGCGGTCCTGAAGCAGGCTTCGGTGCAGGTCTCGGACACGAACGCGAGCGACTACTTCGGCGGCCCGGCGATCACGGCGGACACGCTGGACGGAGCGGTGGCGGGCGGCGACTCGGGCGGCCCGATGCTCGACGGCGGCGTGCAGGTGGGGGTGTGTTCGACAAGCGACCGCTCCAGCACGACGACGTACGGCAGCGTCGCAGCGGGCCGCGGCTGGATCCGCCAGGTCAGCGGCGTCTGATCGCAGAGTCCCGGGTCGCCGGCCGGATTCCCCGCCCGGCCGGCGCCCTGTCACGACAGGGACGGGTCGGCCAGAGCTCGCCTGGTGGCGTCGGGAACATAAGCGCCCAGCGCGACGATGAGGCTACGGATGCCGGTACGGGTTTCAGAGCTGAGCCGGGCGGTGCGGGCCACGTCGAGTTCGTTGGCGATGGTGAGGAGAGCGAAGTCGGTGAGGTCGCCGCCGGCCAGGGAGACGACCTCGCCGGTGAAGCGGTCGGTGAGCGGGAGCGGCGTCGTGCCGAGGTGGGCGTAAGTCTTGCTCCGGTCGCAAGCGCCGTAGCGGTAGACGAGAGCCTCGTCGTCGTTGCCGATGGCTGCGCGCAGCCGGGCTCGCCGATCCGGCGGCAGCAGCGGGTGCGGGAAGCCGTCGGTGCCGTAGGTGGCGTGACACAGCGCGGCGAGGCGGGCGCGCCGGCTGCCGCCCCACCCGGCCACCAGATCGCGCACGCGCCGGAGGTGGTCGAGAAGATGGCCACCGGGATGGCTGACCTCTCCCGCGCCGAGTTCACGCAGGAGCGCCAGCGCCGGCCACTCGGTGGCGAAGGCGGCGACGGTTTCGGCCAACGCCACCGGTTGGTCCCGGGCGACGAGGTGCCCGGCTGCGCGGATACGGGTCACCTCGGCGTGCGGAGTTCGGCGCAGCAAGCGGTCGGCATCGACGTCGGTGACGGGTGACCCGTTGCCGCCGCGAACCAGCAGGACGGGGAACTCGAGCTGGGCGGTGACCCGCCCCAGCCGCGGAACCTGGGCGAGGATGTCGTCGACGAGTTCGGCGTACGCGTCGAGCATGCCGCCGTCGGCGAGAAAACGGCGGACCCGGTCGGGCTGGAGGTCGGGCACGACGTCCACCAGCACGAGACCTGCCACCCTCGCCCGGACCGCCGGATCACCGAGGGCGGCGAGGGCCGCGAGCCCGCCGAGCGAAGCGCCGACGACCACGCATCCCGGCGGTTCGGCGTGGAGCATCGCGGCGACATCGTCCGCGCAGGCCGCGAGCGCCCGCGGTGATCCGTCACTGTCACCGTGCCCGCGCTGGTCGAAGGCCACGCAGCGGAATCCGGCGTCGACGAGGATCTCGATGACCGGCGTCCAGACCCGGCGTCGTTCCCCGCCGGCGTGCAGCAGCAGCACGGCCGGCCCGGACCCGGCCTCCTGCCCGCGAAGGACCGCGTCGGGGCGCGTGATGTGCCGCGCCCGGACGCCGGAGAGCTCGGTCATGGCGACAGCACCTCTTTGCCTTGCCGGAAAACCGCCACCTTACCTTGACCAGTCAAGGTAAGGTGGCGGTTGTGACATCTCAGCGGGTGCGCCGTCCTCCCGGCGAAGCGCGGCGCCTGATCCTGGAAGCCGCTGAGCGGCTCCTGGCCGAGGGCGGAGTGGCCGCCGTCCAGGTCCGGGCCGTCGCCACCCGCGTCGGCATGACCGACGCCGGGGTCGGCCACCACTTCGGCAGCCGCGACCGCCTCCTGGAAGCACTGCTGCGGCACGGCGGCCGGAAGATCCGCGCCGGAGTGGCGGACGTGCTGGACTCCTGGCTCGATCGCGGCGCCGACCTCGGTGAGCTCGTCGACGCCCTGGCCGGGTTCTACCGCCGGGGCTACGGCGAGCTGGCCATGGCGCTGCACGCCGCCGGGTGGCGGGACGCGGGATCGGGCATGCTCGCCCCGGTCGTCGACGCGTTGCACGCACTGCGAGCCGGCGCAGCCGGCATCCCGGTCGAGGACACCCGGCTGGCCGTCGCCGCTCTCCACCAAGCCCTCGTCACCGAGTCCGCCTACGGCCCCGCGTTCCGCCGCAGCGCCGGTGTCACCGGCCGGGCGGCGACGGCAAGTGGTCCGCAGCTGCGCTGGTGGACCACGCACCTCTCTCGCTCGCTCGGCTTGCCCTGACCCCGGTCGGCCGCCGGCTCCTCGGGAATCAGGGCTCGGTGCCCCAGCTCAGGGAGCCGGACTGGTAGGCGGTGACGGTGGCCAGGTCCGTGAACGACGCCGCGGCGCGGTAGCTGTAGTCGTCAGCCTGGTTGAACGCCGACCAGTCGGACTTGGCGAGCCGGACCTGGATCTCACCGGTGTTCGCGCCGGCGGCGAGGGAACCGGCCGTGAACGCGACTTCCACGTAGGCGTCGGCCCCCGGGCGTTGGGTACTCAGCTTCACCACGCGCAACGTGACGTTTCCGCAGCCAACGACCGCGTAGTCGCACCAGAGCTGGTAGGTCGGGTTGGCGGCGTCGCCGGTGAACCAGTACCGCGCGGTGACGCTGTTCAGGGCGACGGATGTGCTGCCGCGGTTGGCAATTTGGAGGCCTACGCGAATCTGGTTGTCGCCGGTGCCGGCTCGCTGCTGCACGGCGAGCGTGCCGGTGCCGGGGTCGCCGCCGGTGGTGGTGGTCGTGAAGGACACCGGGCTGCTGGGCGCGGACTGGTTGCCGGCGGCGTCGCGGGCGCGGACCGAGAACGTGTACGCGGTGCCGGGGGTCAGTCCGGTGACCTGGTAGCTGGTGCTCGTCGTGCTGGCGACCGTCGCACCGGCCGGGTTCAGCACGTCGTAGCCGGCCACGCCGACGTCGTCGGTGGCGGCGGTCCACGTCAGACCGGCGCTGGTGCTGCCGGGGGTGGCGGTGAGCCCGGTGGGCACGGACGGCGCGGTGGTGTCCCCTGTGGACGGTTGGGGCTGGCTGCCCCACACCACCGTGGAACCCTGGGCG
This sequence comes from Amycolatopsis sp. NPDC051102, assembly GCF_040682815.1. Classification (NCBI taxonomy): domain Bacteria; kingdom Bacillati; phylum Actinomycetota; class Actinomycetes; order Pseudonocardiales; family Pseudonocardiaceae; genus Amycolatopsis; species Amycolatopsis sp. NPDC051102. The sequence continues at coordinate 214,938 of NZ_JBFBBT010000004.1, read as the reverse complement.
AGCACCAGGTTCGGGTCGTCGGCGGGCGTGGTTCCGCTGGGGGCGAGGCCGGTGTGCGACCAGTCGTTGCCGGGGTTCCACGTTCCGGTGCTGCTGATCCGGAACTGCACCTCCTTGCGGTAGCGGGACTGACCTCCCGGGGCGACGCCGCCGGAGCACGGCACCTCGACGTAGTAGACCGGGCCGGAGAACTGGTGCAGCGTGGGCGCGTCGCACTGGTTGTAGGCGGAGCTGACCGAGATCTGGCCGGGCGTGGTGGCGCCGTCGAGGGTGAAGTAATAGCGCAGTGCGCCGGTGAACGTGCGGGCCGGCCACGCCGACTTGTTGATCACGTACGCCTTCACCTCGGTGAACGTGCCGCCGTCGGGTTGGTTGAGCGCACCCTGCGCCAGGATTTCCGGGCCGTCCGGGGTTTCCTTCGGCGGGAAGGCCGCCAGCGGCGTGCCGCCGTACTCGCCGTAGAGGCGGGCCAGCGCACCCGTGAAGGCGGCGTTGTAGTCGAGAGCCACCTCGTTCATCGTGTAGTTGGTGCGGTCGTCGGTGTATGCGTCGTTGGCCGAGCTGGGGCCGCCGACGAGGGCGCCGTAGAGGACGTGCCGGCTTTGCGCGGGCTCGTTGATGTTGTCGGCCCAGGAGCCGTGCGCGGTGCGGTGGTGCGGGTTGCGGGGCGGGTTGACGCCGAACCCGACCTCGAAACTCGCGCCGCGCGGGTTGTCCCCGAGCGCGTAGTCGATCTGCCGCACGGCGAAGTCGTGGTACGTGGTGGCGCGGGTGGGATCGGTGGCGCGCAGGGAATCCGAGTAGACGAGCGCGACGAACGCCGTGTTCGCCGCGTACCGCAGCGAGCCCCACTGGTCGAGCACGGCCTGGCCACCGGGCGAGTAGGGCACGTGCTGGCCGTTGACGCCGGTGGTCCACCAGTCCAGCCAGCGGTCGGCGTCGGCGACGTACTCGGGGTCCTTGGTGAGCTGGGCCAGCAGGACGTAGGCGCCGTAGGACTTGTCGTCCCAGGCCAGCGTCCAGCGGTAGGAGCGGGTGGTGGTCTGCGGTTCGGTGGACAGCTTTTCGTACTCGCTGCGCGCCTTGGTCAGGTAACCGGTGTCGCCGGTGGCCTTGTAGAGCCAGATCGCGCCCCAGACCAGCTCGTCCTGGTAACCGCTCCAGGACTTGTAGAAGTTCTGGGCGTCGGTGATGCAGTTGGAGTAGACGCCCCGGTAGTTGTCGGCGAACGAGTACAGCTGCTTGGCGTGGGTGAGCAGGGTGGCCGCGTAGCCGGGGTCGTCGGACTGGAACACCATCGAGCCGGCGGCCAGCTGCGCGGCGGCTTCGCCGGCGAGGTCCGAGCCGGGGCAGGAGGTGTCGATGCGGTAGGCGGGGCGCGCCATGGTCATCGTCTCGGCGGGGCCCCACCACTTGTGGTCGTCGTCGCCCTTGCCGACCTGGCCGTAGAGCACGTTGGGCTGCGGGTGCGCCTTGATCAGCCAGTCGTCGCCCCAGCGCAGGTTCGAGAGCAGGTACGGCCATTGGCCGGAGTTCTGGTAGGCGGCGCGGTTTTCGAGCGCACCCCAGGCGAGCATGGTCATGCTGGACTCGAAGGGCAGCCCGAACTTGACGTGATCACCGGCGTCGTAGAACCCCCCGGTGAGATCGAGGCCGGCGTCCTTGCCGTCATCGAGGCCGGACGGGCCACGCCAGGAGACCCGGTTGCCGGCGGGCAGAGCGCCGGAGCGCTGGGCGTCGTAGAACCAGACGGCCTTCTGCAGCGCTTCGCCGTAGTTGAACTTCCCGGCGGCACCTGCGGGAACACCCGGCACCACAAGGGTCAGGCCGAGCACGAGCACGGCCACAACCGTCCGGGCCAACGCCTTCGTCATTGAAGTACGCACAACGCCTCCTCGTTCTGGGAGCGCTTCCAGAGAGGAAGGGTAAGGAGCGGAACCGGTTGTGTAAAGCATCGATGCGCGACTGCAGGCGGATCGGCGGGACTGCACGAAGCTGTCCATCGGGCTCGCCCCGTGGGCGATCGCCCGCTCTTCGCGGTCGCTGACCCGGCGGCCTCTGCGACGAACGGCCAGGCCGTGCCGCACCCGGCTCAGCCTCGCCGACCTCGCCGGGGAGGACGTGGTCCACGCCTCTCGCGCCGCCGCGCGCGGCAGCGGCCGCAAACCAAAAAGCCGGACTGACTTGAGTCAGTCCGGCTTCGGTGGTACCCCCGATGGGATTCGAACCCACGCTACCGGCGTGAGAGGCCGGCGTCCTAGGCCGCTAGACGACGGGGGCTTAGGATCTTCCCTGGTTTCCCAGGGGCTTTTCGGTTTTTCTTGCTGGAGAGAACCTACCAGAGCCGGTTTCCCGATCCGCAGGGGGGTCACTCTCCGCAGCTGGGGTACCAGGACTCGAACCTAGACTAACTGGACCAGAACCAGTCGTGCTGCCAATTACACCATACCCCAGTGAGGTACTGCTCCGGCTGGCCGGTTCAGCACCGCACGAGGAGAAATACTAGAGCACGCCGTTCCGGACGGTGAACGCGGGGGTGCCACTGCCGCGCTGGGCGGGGACGCCGATCGTGGCGTACTCCGAAACCAGCAGCTCAGGCAGCTCGGCGAGGCCGGCGACCGTGTGGACGCCCTCCGGGGCGCGCTCGCCGATGCCGTCGCGGTCGAGCCAGACCGCGCCCAGGCCCGCGTCGCGGGCGCCGATCGCGTCCGTGTCCAGTTTGTCGCCGACGTGGACCGCCTGGGCCGGCGCGCAGTCCAGACCCAGGCACACCGTGTGGAACATCACCGGGTCGGGCTTCGCCACGCCGAGCTCGCCCGCGATGGCGACGTGGTCGAAGAACGGCGCCAGGCCCAGGTCGGCGATTTTCCGGCGCTGGTGGGCACCCGAGGCGTTCGTCACCGCCGCGAGGACCAGGCCGGCCGCGCGGAGCCATTCCAGGCACGGGACGACGTCGTCGAACAGCTGCCAGGAGTGGTCGAGCAGCTCCCGGCGGCGACGTTCGAACGAGCTCACCTGCTCGGCGTCGGCGAGGATGCCGATTTCGGCCAGGAAGCAGTCCGTGCGCCGCTGGTGCATGGTCGCGTAGTCGAGTTCGCCCGCGACGACGAGGGCGACGTGCTCCTCGGTGATCAGGTCCCACAACGGCCACAGGTCGCCGCGGCCGGTGAGGATGTGGAGGCTCCGGCGGATCGCCGCGGTGCAGTCGATGAGGGTGTCGTCGATGTCCAGGCACACCAGCCGGAGCTCGGGCGGCGCCCAGGGCTCGGACGCCGCCGCGGCGGGCGGGGCGGTTCGCGACGGGGTCCGGGGTGCCAGGGCGAAATCCACCCAGTGAGGCTAGGGCAACCGCCGCGTTCGCGACGCTGCCAAAGAGGTGATTGCCACTGCCCTGTTCCGGCGCACCGGCTCTACTCGCAGTTGGCGAACCGTCCCCGTTCGGTTACCTGGTACCGCGCGGCGGACCTGTCGCCTCCTCCGGTGCGGACTCGTCCCCACGGCAAAACCGTTGTACCACCGGGGAATCCGCTCCGTCCACATCGGCGCCACGGCGAACGGCCGCCGATAGCGTGCCGGCGTTGAACACCTTCGACGAACTGTCGCGTTTGGACGGTTTCCGGCCACCAGCGGCGGCGACGGCACGCCGTCGCCCGATCAGCGTATCCCCGCTCACCCCCCTTGACGCCGGTGCCCGTGAGGTGCATCCTCATCTTATTCAACAGGCGATGAATAAGGGAGATGGTCGAGATGACCGAGCGCACGAGCTGCGTCGTCATCGGTGGCGGGCCGGCCGGGATGGTCACGGGGCTGCTGCTGGCCCGGGCGGGCGTCGAGGTGACGGTGCTGGAGAAGCACGCCGACTTCCTGCGCGACTTCCGCGGGGACACGGTCCACCCGTCGACGCTGACGCTGCTCGACGAGCTGGGCCTCGGCGAAAAGTTCCACGCGCTCCCGCACAGCGAGCTGACCGCGGCGGGGTTCCCGCAGGAGAACGGCGAGCTGATGAAGCTGGCCGACTTCACCCGGCTCAAGGTGGCGCACCCGTACATCGCGATGGTGCCGCAGTGGGACTTCCTCGACCTGCTCGCCGAGAGCGCGCGCAAGGAGCCGACGTTCGTCCAGCGGATGGAGACCGAGTGCACCGGCCTGGTCCGCGAGCACGGCCGGGTCGCCGGCATCACCTACCGCACCAGCGCCGGCGAGACCGGCGAAATCCGCGCCGACCTGGTGATCGCCGCCGACGGACGCTGGTCGCTGGCCCGCCGGGAAGCCGGCCTGGTGCCGCGGGAGTACGACTGCCCGTTCGACGTCTGGTGGTTCCGGCTCTCGCGCGGTGACGACGAGGAAGGCAGCATGCTGATGCCGAGGATGCGCGACCGCCGCTTCGCGGTGCCGCTCCCCCGGCCGGACTTCTACCAGGTCGCCTACCTCGCGCCCAAGGGCGACGACCTGCGCAAACAGGGTATCGAGGCCTTCCGCGAGAACGTCGCGCAGATCTGCCCCGAGTTCACCGGCCGGGTGCACGAGCTGGCGACGATGGACGACGTCAAGTTCCTCGACGTGCGGCTCAACCTGCTGCGCCGGTGGCATGTCGACGGGCTGCTGTGCATCGGCGACGCGGCGCACGCGATGTCGCCGATCGGCGGCGTGGGCATCAACCTGGCCGTGCAGGACGCGGTCGCGGCGGCGACGCTGCTGGCCGAGCCGCTGCGCCGGGGCCGTCCGACGGAGGCCGAGCTGGCGAAGGTGCGCGCTCGGCGGCTCGCGCCGACGCTGCTGGTGCAGGGGCTGCAGCGCCTGATGCACCGGACCGTGGTGCGCGGGGTGATGAACGGCAGGCGCAACGGCCCGCCGGCGCCGATGATCAAGGCGTTCGCGCGGTTCCCGCGGCTGTCGTACTTCCCGGCCCGGCTCCTCGGCCTCGGGCTGCGGCCGGAGCACGCTCCGGCGTTCGCCCGGCGGCCGGTGGAGCCGGCGGCGCGGGGTTAGACCTCTTCGACCGGGTTGGTCAGGGTGCCGATGCCTTCGATGGTGATCGAGACGCTCTGGCCACCCTCGATCGGGCCGACGCCCTCGGGGGTGCCGGTGAGGATGACGTCGCCGGGCAGCAGCGTCATCACGCCGGAGACGAACTCGACCAGCTCGGGGATCTTGTGGACGAGGTCCGAAGTACGGCCGTCCTGCTTGAGCTCGCCGTCGACCTCGGCCCGCAGGGAAAGGTCGGAGGCGTCGATCGAGGTCTCGATCCACGGGCCGATCGGGCAGAAGGTGTCGAAGCCCTTCGCACGGCCCCACTGGCCGTCGGACTTCTGCAGGTCGCGGGCGCTGACGTCGTTGGCGACGGTGTAGCCGAGGATGACGCTCGCGGCACGGGCGGCCGGCACGTTCTTGACCGGCTGCCCGATGACGATCGCCAGCTCGCCCTCGAAGTCGACGCGGCCGATCCCCGAGGGGCGGCGGATGGCCGCGTGGGGACCGATGACCGTGGTCGACGGCTTGATGAACAGCATGGGCTCGCCGGGCACGTCGTTGCCGAACTCGGCCGCGTGCTTGGCGTAGTTGCGGCCGACGGCGATCACCTTCGACGGCAGGATCGGCGCGAGCAGCCGGACGTCGGCCAGCGGCCACCGCTTGCCGGTGAAGTTCGGCTGGCCGAAGGGGTGCTCGGCGATTTCGAGGACCTGGGCGTCGTCGCCGTCGCCTTCGATCGAGGCGAACGCGACACCACCGGGATGAGCAATTCGGGCTAGGCGCACGCGTCCAGTCTACGTGTGCGCCCGGCTCGCCCCTCAGGCCACGGTGGTGCTCTTGTGGACGAGCGCGTCGCACAGGGCCAGCCAGCTGGCCTCGACGATGTTGCCGTGCACGCCGACGGTGGTCCACTCGCGCTCGCCGTCGGTGCTCTCGACCAGCACGCGCGTCACCGCGTCGGTGCCGGGGTTGCCCTGGAGGATGCGGACCTTGTAGTCGGCCAGCTCCACACTGTCCAACCAGGACAGGTGCGGGCTCAGGGCTTCCCGCAGGGCGGCGTCGAGGGCGTGCACCGGCCCGATGCCCTCGGCGGTGGCGATGACGCGCTGGCCGCCGACGTGCACCTTGACGGTGGCTTCGGCCACGACCTCGCCGTCCGGGCGGTGGTCGAGGACCACCCGGTAGGACTCCAGCTCGAACGGGGCCTCCGCCGGGACGTCGGCCTCCTGGCGCAGCAGGAGCTCCAGGGAGGCGTCGGCGGCCTCGAAGGACCAGCCCTCCGACTCGAGCCGCTTGACCTTCGTGATGGCGCTCGTCAGCGCCTCGGGCCGGCCGGCAAGGTCGACCCCGAGCTCACGTCCCTTGAGCTCGAGGCTGGCCCTGCCGGCCATCTCGGTGACCAGTACCCGCATGTCGTTGCCGACGGAAGACGGATCGATGTGGTTGTACAGCAACGGATCCACCTTGATCGCGCTCGCGTGCAGTCCCGCCTTGTGGGCGAAGGCCGACGCCCCTACGTAAGCCTGGTGGGTGTAGGGGGCGAGGTTGGCGATTTCGGCAAGGGCATGGGAGACCCGGGTGAGCTCGGCGGCGCCTCCGGTCGGGAGGACGTCGAGGCCGAGCTTGGTCACCAGGTTTCCCGTCACGGCGAAGAGGTCGGCGTTGCCGGCCCGCTCCCCGTAACCGTTGGCGGTGCACTGGACGTGCGTCACGCCGGCCTGCACCGCGGCGACGGAGTTCGCCACGGCGCAGGAAGTGTCGTCCTGACAGTGGATGCCGAGCCGGAACCCGGTCTTTTCCTTGACCTCCCGCACCGTTTCCGCCAGCCCGAGCGGCAGCTGGCCGCCATTGGTGTCGCAGAGCACGAGGACGTCGGCGCCCGCGTGCGCGGCGGCGTCGAGGATCCGGAGGGAGGTCTCGGGGGAATGCGCGTAGCCGTCGAAGAAGTGCTCGGCGTCGAGGAAGACCCGCCGGCCTTCGTTCGTGAGGAACTCGACGGTGTCCTTCACCATCGCGCAGGCTTCGTCCACGTCGACGCGCAGAGCGCGTTCGATGTGCCGCAGATCGGACTTGGCGACGAGCGTGATAACCGGCGCTTCACTGTCGAGCAGGGCCCGCACCTGCGGATCGACGTCGGCGCTGGTGCCGGCCTTGCGCGTGGCCCCGAAGGCGACGAGCGCCGCGTGCTTCAGAGGCAGCTCGCCTTTCGCGGCGCGGGCGAAGAATTCGGTGTCCTTGGGAAGCGCCCCGGGCCAGCCACCTTCGATGAACCCGACACCGAGCTCGTCCAGCAGCCGCGCGACGGCGAGCTTGTCCTGGACGGAGTAGGAGATGCCCTCCCGCTGCGCACCGTCTCGGAGGGTGGTGTCGTAGAGGTGGAAGGCGTCGCCGAGCGGGGTATCGGCGGGCTCCTTGCGGGTCACGGTCTTCTCCCAATCGTTTCAAGGCAACAAAAAAACCTCCCGCAGGGTGCGAGAGGTTGCGCGCCGGGAGCTCTTGTGGAGCTATCGTCCGGCGCGCTCGTCGATAATGATCGCGAAGCTGGTCACGGTCGCATCATGCCACAGCGCCAGCGCACGAGTCCAGGAACTGGGCCAAGCTCCCACCATCCGGGAACATGCCCGGCGACGCACTCACCGGCTCGGCCGGGATCACTCCGCTGGAAACGGGCCGAATCAGCCCCCCACCCCCACACAGCAAGCCCCACCCATCCCTGGGGGCTGACCCCGGTCCAGTCTATCGGCGCCCACCGACGAAACCGGCCGAAAAGCCGCTCGGCCACGCAGTTCTCCACATCCCGGCGGTGTTGTGGACAAGTTCGCGGCAGCGTGGCGGCGAAGCCGGCCGGCGGCCCGAAAACCCCGCACCACCAGGGCGCGGAGCTCTCCCGAACCCGAATGCTCAGCCGACCCAACTGGCACCACTCCCCCAGCCCCGAGCCGGAAGCTCAACCGATCAACAGGCGCCACACCCCAAGGACGTGAAGCTCCCCGGAACCGGAAACTCAACCGACCCCAGACCCCAGGACGCGAAGCTCCCCAGAATGGGAACCCCAACCGACCGCCAGACCCCACTACAGGACGCGAAGCCCCTCGGAACCGCAAAACTCAACCAACAAGCACCCCACGGGACACAAAGCGCCCCGAACCGAACCCAACCAGCCACCAGAAGCCCCCAGCTCCAGGCACGAAAAAGCCCCGCACCCACCACGGGCGCGGGGCTTCCCCGAACAATCAAGCAGTCCGCACGTTCGACGAAACCAGCGCCGCCAGCCGGTCCCCGATCGCCTGCGTGGCGCCCGGCGATGCCTGGTCCCGCGTGGCCAGGTCGAACGCGACCGATGCCTCGATCCGGCGCGCCGACTCCTTCTGGCCCAGGTGGTCCAGGAGCAACGCCACCGACAGCACCGCCGCCGTCGGGTCCGCCAGGCCCTGGCCCGCGATGTCCGGCGCCGACCCGTGGACCGGCTCGAACATGCTCGGGTTCCGGCGGGTGATGTCCAGGTTGCCGCTCGCCGCGAGGCCGATGCCGCCCGTCACCGCGGCCGCCAGGTCGGTGATGATGTCGCCGAACAGGTTGTCCGTCACGATCACGTCGAACCGGGACGGGTCCGTCACCAGGTGGATCGTCGCCGCGTCCACGTGGGAGTAGGCGACCGTCACCTCCGGGTGCTCCAGCGAGACCTCTTCGACGATCCGCGACCACAGCGAACCCGCGTACTCGAGCACGTTGGTCTTGTGCACCAGCGTCAGGTGCTTGCGCGGGCGGGCCTCGGCGCGGTTGAACGCGTCCGCGACCACGCGGCGGATGCCGAACGCCGTGTTGACGCTGACCTCCGTCGCGATCTCGTGCTCGGTGTCCTTGCGCAGCAGACCGCCCGTGCCCGCGTACGGGCCTTCGGTCCCTTCGCGCACGACGACCATGTCGACGTCGCCCGCGTCGGCCAGCGGTCCCCGGACACCCGGGTACAGCCGCGCCGGGCGCAGATTGACGTGGTGGTCCATCTCGAACCGCAGGCGCAGCAGCAGGCCGCGCTCCAGGATCCCGCTCGGCACCGAGGGGTCGCCGACCGCGCCCAGCAGGATCGCGTCGTGCTGGCGGAGCTCGCCGAGGACCGACTCCGGGAGCAGCTCACCGGTCGAGTGCCACCGCGCCGCGCCGAGGTCGTAGTTCGTGATCTCCGCCGTCGGTACTACCTCGCCGAGCACCTTCAGCGCCTCGGAGACCACCTCGGGCCCGATCCCGTCTCCTGGGATCACCGCGAGCCGCATCCACACACCTCCGTCGACCGGACCACCAGCCGCACCGATGGCCCACCGCAACAAAACGCCAGCAGCCGGAAGGTTACCGGCCGTAGACAAACCGCCGTAGCCGCACCACCCTTATGCCGCATCCTCCCGCAGGGTGAGACACCCAATCGGGTGAACAACAGAGGGGCGTCCCCGGCGGAAATCCCCCGGAGACGCCCCTGGTCCTGCGGAAATCGATCTTGCCGCGGCCTAGCGGCGACCGCCCCCGATCGGCTGACGGTCGTTCCCCGGCCGGGCGTCCTCCACCTTGACCACGTTCGCGCGGTTGCCCGCGGCGTTGTGGTGCTCGATGGCCAGCAGGCCGAGGGCGTTGTCGGCCGCGGCCGACGCCGCGTTCCGCGTGACGACCAGCGCCGTTCCCGGCTTCGCGACGTAGCCCAGCGCGGCGTCGCCGCCACCCTGCACCGCGTAGCCCGGCGCCAGCGCGTCGAACGACAGCGGCGTGCCGACGTAGTCGATCAGCCCGTTCGTCGTGCCCGGCGCGACGTAGAAGCCGCTGACGCCCACCGTGTAGGAAATGCGGTGGCTGTCGGCGTTGGCGTCGATGCCCAGCGCGGCCAGCGAAACCGGCAGGGTGAGCACGTTCGTGTCGAACACGTTGGTGTCGACGTCGCCGAGCTGGCCGTTGACCGCCTGGACGTCCACGGTCGGGAAGCCCGGGGTCAGCGCGACCGTGTTGGCCAGGAGGACGTCGGTGGACGTCGCCTTGGTCACGTAGGTCTCGAAGTCCGGCTGCCCGTCCCCGGTGGTGTCGATGTCGACGAACGGCGAGGTGTTGCTGCCGATGTTCGCCCAGTCTCCCCAGGTGGAGAGACCGAACGCGAGCAGCGCGTTCTCCGGCTCGCCCTGCGCCTTCGCCAGCGGCGCGGTGGACGCCGCGCCGATGTAGCGGAGGTCGCCGCCCTTGGCCGTCTTGTTCAGCGTGCAGTCGGTGACCACGTCCGCGTCGCACTCGGGCAGCTGCGGGGACTCCGCCTGCAGCTCGAGCACGCTGATCAGCGAGCGGTACCGCTGCGCGCCGGCGCCCTGGTCGACGCCCTTGCCGCCCAGGTTCAGCACGGCCTGGGTGGCGTCCGCGCCGAACCTGACCGACGCCGGCGTCGTGATCGCCGAGACCGGCTTGGGCGCGGCGTAGACCGCAACCCGCAGCGGCACCTTGGCCCCGCTGACCGGTGTGAAGGCGACGCGGCCGGAGGCGTCGGCGACGAACTGCCGGGCCAGGCCGGCCTGGGTGGCCGCCATGGTCGGGTCCATCACCTTGCGCAGCGCCTTCGGGTCGGCGATCCGCAGCGTGACGCGCACCTTCGCGGTCCCGCGCGGGGTCAGCTTCACCGACTGCTTGTCCACTGTGTACTCGACACCCGGCAGCGCGTTGACCGCCTGGTAGGCGACGGTGTACTCGGCGGGGGTGACGCCCTTGTTGACCAGCTTGATCGTCTTCGACAGCGTGACGGGGCCCCCGGCCTCGACCGTGCCGAAGCTGACGCTCACCGCGCCCGGGTCGTCCTGCACGTAGGCGAGCACCTGGTTGTCCAGCGCCGCCTTGGCGTCGATCCGGCCGCTGCCGACGCGCTGCGGCGCGTAGGTGTGGCCCGCGCCGTCGCCGACGTCGTGGCCGGCGGTGCCGATGACCGACGCCTTGACCTCCTCGACCGACCAGTCCGGGTGCGACTGGCGGACCAGCGCCGTGATGCCCGTGGTGTGCGGGGCGGCCATCGACGTGCCCGAGAGCACGGTCCGGCCGTTGCCGCTGCCGCGGAACGCCGAGGTGATCGTGTCACCGGGCGCGGCGAGGTCCGGCTTGACGGCCGGCCCGCGGGTACCGCGCGAGGTGAACGAGCTCGGGGTGTCGACGATCGTCTTGTCGTAGGTCTGGATCGACGCCCGGCCGGCGCCGTAGAGCCGGACCTGCAGCGTGCCCGCGGTCAGCGCCGTGCGCAGCGTCTTCGTCGCGGAGCCGGTGAACTGGAACATCGGGATCGCCGCGTTGCCCGCGATGCCCGCGCTGAAGTGCTCCGAAGTGGACGACAGCAGCGCGCCCTTCGCCCCGGCGGCCTGCGCGTTGTTCGCGCGGGCGGCCGAACCGCAGGCGCGGGTCGAGTCGTTGTCGTCCCACTCCAGCCAGACGAACTTGCCAGCGGCCTTCGCCTTGTCCTCCGCGGAGTACGGCGCGCAGCCCGCGGCGTTGGCCGCCGAAAGGGCCACGACCGGCGCGGTCACGTCCAGCGTGTCGTAGCCGGTGTAGTTCTGGCTGTACTGCCCGGTCTTCTGACCCGCGGCCGTCGCCGGCGCCTTGACCTCGGCGGCGTCGCGCAGGACGCCCGCGTCGCGCGTGCTGGCGACGGTGAGCGCCTCGGGGGTGTTGCCCGGGGACCCGGCGATGTCGTTGATGTCGCCGCCGTTGCCCGCGGAGATCACCGGCAGCACGTTGTTCGCGGCGAGCTTGCGCACGAACAGCGAGTCCGGGTCGTCCGGCGCGCCGAAGTCGGAGCCGAGGGAGAGGTTGACGATGTCGAGGTGGTCGGTGAAGTCGCCGTCGCCGTCCGGGTCGAGCGCCCAGTCCAGCGCCTGTGAGGTGACGTTCGTCGAGCCCGTGCAGCCGAACACCTTGATCGCGTAGAGCAGCGACTTCGGCGCGGTGCCCGGGCCGATCAGCATCGCGTCGACCTTCTTGGCGTCCAGCTTCTTGTAGTCGCCCTTGAAGGTCTTGCCATCGGCGGTGACACCGAAGCCGCCGATGGTGCCGGCGACGTGCGTGCCGTGCTCCCCGCAGGCCAGCGGGTTCGGGTCCGGCTTCGGGGTGGTCTTGCCGGCCGTCGCGGCGTCGTAGTCGTCGCCGACGAGGTCGGTGCCGCCGACGACCTTGGCGCTCGGGAAGAGCGGGGTCGGCTTGGTGCTGTCGACGCTCTTGTAGGCGGCCTGCGTACCGGGGCCGCCGAAGTCGGCGTGGGTGTAGTCGATGCCGTCGTCGATGACGCCGACCCGGACGCCGTCGCCGAACTTGCCGGTCTGCTGCCACGCGGCGAGCGTGTTGGTCAGCTGCTCGGCGCTGGCGTTGGTGCGGGTCTTCGGCACGACCGTGCGCACCGCGACGACGTCCGCCCGCTTCGCGACTTCGCGCAGCTTCGCGGCGTCGGCGGTGACGACCACGCCGGGAACGGCGTTGGCGGTCTGCGTGACGACCTGCGGCTGGGCGTCGGCCGCGCGCAGCTGGCCCACGACCGAGTTCACCGCGGCCGCGGTGTCGTCCTTCGCGGCACGGGCGGCGCGCTTGGCGGCCTCCTTGCCCTGGGGCTGCGCGGAGGTGAACGCATCGACGGCCGGCTTCTTCGCCAGCTCGACGAACGCGGTGACGCGGCCCTGCGCGGCCCCCAGCCGCGGCGACACCTTGCCCTGCAGCTTCGCGTCGTCGATCTTCGCCGGCGCGACGCCGTCGGCGAGCTGCGAGCCCTGTGTCTGATCAGGACTTGCGCTCGCGACCGGCGCCCCGAGCGCGGCCGCAAGAACGACGGCGAAGGCCGCCGTCGTGGCGCGCGCGGGGAGGCGGGATCTGCTCATGAGTCGGCCCCTTACCCGAGGTCTGGACCCGAACCTGCCGACCGCTCCTGAACACCCCCGACGGTGAAGCGCGGCACAGCGCCGTGCCCTCGACGGCGCGTGGTTCAACCTCGCGCAGCGAACCTAATGCCCCAAAACACCTACTTAGGTAGGCAAAGGACTCCGTTACGTGAATGTGATTGCGCACGAAGGCCCCCTGTCGGGTGACAGGGGGCCTTCGAAAGGGTTACGTCAGTTGAAATCGACCGCACGGATCGTGTGCGCCCCGACAGCGGCGCCGATCGGCTCCAGCAGGTGCGCGTCGATGTGGCGGTCGACGCGCAGCAGCATCACCGCGTCCGAGCCGTCGGTGGTCTGGCTGATCTGCGCGGCCTCGATGTTGATGCCCGCTTCGCCGAGCAGCGTCCCGACGCGGCCCATCACGCCCGGGCGGTCCGGGTACTCGACCAGCAGCACGGTGCCTTCGGCGCGCAGGTCGAAGCCGCGGCCGTTGACCTCGACCAGCTTCTCGACCTCGTCCAGGCCGGTGACCGAACCGGATACCGTCAGCGCCTGGCCGTCCGCGTGCACCGCGCGCACCGTGACCAGGCTGCGGAACTTGGGGCTCTCCGGCTCGGTCGTCAGCTCGACCTGGACGCCGAGCTTTTCCGCCAGCTGCGGCGCGTTGACGAACGTGACCTGGTCCTCGACCACGCCGGTGAACACCCCGCGCAGCGCCGCCAGCTGCAGCACGCCGGTGTCCTCGTTGGAGATCTCGCCCTTCACCTGCACGGTGACCGACGTTGGCGACGTCGGGTTGAGCGCCGTCAGCAGCTGGCCGAGCTTCTGGGTCAGCGACAGGTACGGGCGGACGTGCTCGCCGACCGCGCCGCCGCCGGAGACGTTCACCGCGTCCGGCACGAAGTCGCCGCGCAGCGCCAGCAGCACCGACTTCGCGACGTCGGTGCCCGCGCGGTCCTGCGCCTCGGCCGTCGACGCGCCCAGGTGCGGCGTCACGACGACGTTCTCCAGCTCGAACAGCGGGCTGGACGTGGTCGGCTCGGAGACGAAGACGTCGACGCCGGCGCCGCCGACGTGGCCCGAGCGCAGCGCGTCGGCCAGGTCCTGCTCGACGATCAGCCCGCCGCGGGCGGCGTTCACGATGATGACGCCCGGCTTGGTCTTCTTCAGCGCCTCGGCGTCGATGAGGCCCTTGGTCTCCGGCGTCTTCGGCAGGTGGATGGAGATCGCGTCGGCACGGGCCAGCAGCTCGTCGAGGGTGACGAGCTCGATGCCGAGCTGCGCGGCGCGCGCGGCCGAGACGTAGGGGTCGTACGCGATGAGGTGCGTGTCGAAGGCGGCGAGGCGCTGGGCGAACAGCTGGCCGATCTTGCCGAGGCCGACCACACCGATGGTCTTGCCCTGCAGCTCGACACCGGAGAAGGAGCTGCGCTTCCACTCGCCGCCGCGGAGGCTCTGGTCGGCGGCCGGCACGCGGCGCGCGACCGCCAGCAGCAGGGCAACGGCGTGCTCGGCGGCGGAGACGATGTTCGACGTCGGCGCGTTGACGACCAGGACGCCGCGCTCGGTCGCGGCGGGCACCTCGACGTTGTCGAGGCCGACACCTGCGCGGGCGACGACCTTCAGCTGCGTGGTGGCGGCGAAGACTTCGGCGTTCACCTGGGTGGCGGAGCGGACCAGGAGCGCGTCGGCGCTCTTCACCGCCTCGAGCAGCGCGGACCGGTCCGTGCCGTCGACGTGCCGGACCTCCACCTCGTCACCGAAGACACTCAGCACGGAGGGGGCGAGCTTCTCCGCGATGAGGACGACGGGCTTATTGGGCTTGCTCACGATGCGGCTCCCACTATCTGGTCACTTCCAGGACGCGATATGTGTCGACAAACGGTCATTGCACGTCGTTGTGCCCCGGTCGAGCGGGAGTTTAACGCGCTGGCCGGGCCTGTGGCTTCTTCTGGTGTTAACTTGCGCGCAATCCTTCGAAAACAAGAGCCAGCAGCCGCTGCATGCCCCCTTCGCCCGGCAGGTGGCCGCCCGCCCAGGATGCCGCGTGCAGCAAGAGAAGCAGCTCGTGCGCGGTGACGTCCTCGCGCAGTTCGCCCGCGTCCTTCGCCCGTTCCACCAGCTGGGAACCGAGGTCACGCATCGCGTGGCACGACTCGTACAAACGGGATGATTCGTCGTTCAGTGCGTCGGCGGTGAGCTCGACCAGGCCGCGGAAGGTGCCGGTGGCGTCGCCGAGCCCGGCGAGCCACGTCTGCAGGGCGTTCAGCGGCTCGGGGTGGGTGAGCAGCTCGCGGGCCCGCTCGGCCTGCGCGTCGAACCGGGCGCGCAGGAGCGTCTCGAGCAGCGCGTCCCGGGTCGGGAAATGCCGGTACAGCGTGCCGATGCCGACGCCGGCGCGGCGCGCGATCTCTTCCAGGGACGCCTCGACGCCGTGCTCGGCGAAGGCGTGCTGGGCCTCCTCGAGGAGGCGCTCGTAGTTGCGGCGGGCGTCCGCACGCATCGGTTTGACGTCGGTCATCGCGCTCCCGAGCGTACCGGGTAGCCAATCGGAGGTCGCCTCCGTATATTAACCGGAGGCAGCCTCAGCTTACTGGAGGGAACTCGAGGATGACCCTGATCGAAGACACCCGGACCCGGCTCGGCGCCATCGGCGCGTGGTTGCCGAGTGCACCGCTGCAACCGCCCCCGGACGTCGAACGCGCGGCGACACGACGGCTCGCGGAAGCCGGCTACCGCTCGGTCTGGAGCGGCGAGGGACCCGGCACCCGGGAAGTGTTCGCCCACTTCGGCGATCTGCTCGCGTCCGTGCCGGACGTCGTGCTCGGCACCGGCATCGCGAACCTGTGGGCCCGGCGCGGAGCGACCGCGCAGAAAGGCGGCGCGACGCTCGCCCACGCCCATCCGGGCCGGTTCGTGCTCGGCATCGGTGCCGGGCACGCGTTCCAGGCCACGAAACTCGGCGAGGAGTACCGCCCGATCGACCGGATGCGCGCCTATCTGTCCGATATGGACGCAGCGGAAGCCGAAAACCTTTCGCCGGTGGCATTTCCGCGCGTGCTGGCCGCCGTCGGGCCGAAGATGCTGGCCCTCTCCCGCGACCACGCGGACGGGGCCCACCCGTTCGCCCAGCCGGTCTCGCACACGCCGTACGCCCGGGAAATCCTCGGGCCGGACAAGCTGCTGATCCCGCAGCAGACCGTCCTCCTCGGCAGCCGCGAGGACGCCCGCGGGAGCATCCGGCGCCGGGTGGCGCAATCGCGGGAATACTCCGTCACCGTTTACCTCGCGGGCTGGAAGCGGCTCGGCTACACCGAAGCCGACATCGCCGGGCCGAGCGACCGGTTCGTCGACGACCTCGTGCTCTGGGGCGACGCCGCAACCATCGCGAAACGCCTCGCCGAGGTGCTCGACGCGGGCGCGGACCACGTCCTGCTGACACCGTCCGCCCCCACCTTCGAGTCCGCTGTGGACACTTTGGCCGAGCTGGCTCCGGAGGTCGTCCGATGAGCGTCGGGATCTGGCGGTTCTTCGACGGCGCCCCGATCGGCGAGCTCCGCGAAACGGCCGCCGAGGTGGAGGAACTCGGCTTCGACGCGCTCTGGTTCGGCGAATACGCCGGCCGGGACGCGTTCACGCAGGCGGCGCTGATCCTCGCGGCGACGTCCCGGCTCACCGTGGCCACCGGGATCGCCCGGTTCGACCGCCGCGCGCCGATCACGGCGGAAGCGGCGACGCGCGCGCTCGGCGAGGCCTACCCGGGCCGGTTCGTCGTCGGCCTCGGCGGCCACTTCCCGGGCGCCCGGCCGATTTCGGCGATGCGGGAGTACCTCGCCGGGATGGACGACGCCGACCTGCCGGCCCTGCCGCCGCCGTCGCCGCGGCCCCGGCGGCTGCTCGCCGCCCTCGGTCCCCGCGCACTCGGCTTGGCGGCCGAACGCGCGGACGGCGCGCACCCGTACTTCGTCCCGCCCGAACACACGGCGGCCGCGCGGGAACGGCTCGGCCCGGGCAAGTACCTGGCGGTCGAGCAGGCGGTGATCCTGGACGCCGCACCGGAGGCCGCCCGCGCCGCGGCCCGGGAGCACGTGGGCCTGTACGTCCGGCAGGCCCCGCACCACCAGGCGAACCTGCGCCGCCTCGGCTTCACCGACGCCGACCTCGCCGACGGCGGCAGCGACCGCCTGGTCGACGCCGTCGTCGCCACGGGCGAACAGGCGGCCGCGGCCCGCATCCAGGCCCACCTCGACGCAGGCGCCGACCACGTCTGCGTCCAGGTCCTGGCCCGCACCGCGAAGTCCTACCGCCTCCTGGCCGACCTCCTCCCGTGATTGAGGGGTCGGCTCGCGTGATCAGGAAGCCGACTCGCGTGATTGAAGCGACGACACGGCGACGAGCCCCAGCTTCGCCGTGTCGGCCTTCCCATCACGCGAGTCGACCCCTCAATCACGCGTGATGACCCTTCCTTCACGCGGGGGTAGGGTGGCGGGGCGCGGTCCGGGCCGCGCCCCGTCCGCGGAAAGGGCCGAGCCCACCCCTGCTTCACCCCACCACCAGCTCCGCACCTTCTTTCCTGCCCGGTGCCGGCGGACCACGGGCGACGAGGGAAGGAGGCACCATGGGCACGCTGCCCGCGAAACCCAGCCTGGACCAGCTGCGCAAGCGCGCGAAGGACCTCGCGCGCGCCGAAGGCGTCAAACTCGCCGAAGCGCAGTTCCGCATCGCGCGGGACCACGGGTTCCCGAGCTGGCCGAAGCTGCAGGCGTACGTCCGGCGCGTCACCGAGCACGGGGAAACCCTGCAGCACCCGTACCACCAGGACGTCGAGTACTACGCCGGACGCGCGCTCGGGCTGCTCGCCTCGGCCGAGGACGACACGCCCGGCGCGAAAGAGCCGTTCGCCCGATGGAACCAGCCGCTCACCCGAGACGGCGCCCGCGCGGTCGTCGCCCGGGAACACGGTTTCGGTTCCTGGAAAGCACTCCGCGAGCACGTCAAGTCTCTTGTGGACAGTGGTGAGCCGTTCGCCCGCGCCTACCGGGCGATCGAAGCCCGGGATCTCCAACAGCTCGAGACGCTGCTCGGCGAGTTCCCCGGACTCGTCGACGCCCGCGGCACCAACGGCAACGACCTGCTCGGCATGGCCGGCGCGACGTGCGACGAGCGGCTCAGCCGCATCCTCCTCGACCACGGCGCCGATCCGGCCCGCGGCAACGTCCACGGCTGGACGCCCCTGCACCAGGCCGCCTACAGCAACCTGCCGCTCCTGCTCGACCTGCTCCTGCGGCACGGCGCGCCCGTCGACGTCTCGGCCCGGGGCGACGGCGGCACTCCCCTGGTCGTCGCCCTGTTCTGGGGTCATCGCGAAGCCGCGGAGAAGCTGGCGGAACACAGCCGGGCGCCAGGCAACCTGCGCGTCGCGGCCGGGCTCGGCGACGTCGACGCGATCGCGGAACTCCTGACCTCGGGCGACCCCGGCGCGCATCGCGGCTTCTACCGCCCCCACAGCGGTTTCCCGCGCTGGCAGCCGACCGACGACCCCGCCGAAGTCAAGAACGAAGCCCTGTCCTGGGCCGCGCGCAACGACCGCACCGAAGCCCTGCGCGCCCTCGGCGCACGCGGAGCCGATGTGAACGCCGACGTCTACCGCGGCACCGCGCTGACGTGGGCGGCCGCGCAGGGCAAGCTCGCCGCCGTCCGGACGCTCCTCGACCTCGGCGCCGACGTGAATCATCGCGGCACCTTCGGCGGCCCGAACCACGGCGAAGGCGTCACAGCCCTGCACCTGGCCGCCCAGTCCGGGCACCTCGACGTCATCCGCACTCTCGTCGAGAACGGCGCCGACCTCGGCGCACGGGACGCGATCTACGGCAGTACGCCGGAGAAGTGGGCGGAGGTGGGCGAGCAGCCGGCCGCTCAGGACCTGCTTCGGTAGACAACCGGAGTCAGCAGTCCGTATCGTTGGAGACGGCCTGCTGACTCCGTTTTGCCTCTGGGAGGAACCATGACCACACCCCGCGACGTCTTCGCCGCGCTGTCCGACGGCATCAGCGAAGGAAGATGGGACGAGCTGTCCGCGCTCTACGCCGAAGACGCCGTCGTCGAACACCCCCAGGCCGTGCCGCGGCCGGGCCGCATCACCGGCCGCGCGACCATCCACGAACGGTTCACCAGCGCTCTCGCCGGCACCCTGCGTCTCAAGCGCAAGAACGTCGTCGTGCACGAGACGACGGACCCCGAAGTGATCGTCGCGGAATACGACTACGACGCCGAATCTGTGACGACCGGGCGCACCATCCCGACGGCCAACATCCAGGTGCTGCGCGTCCGCGACGGCCTGATCGTCCATTCCCGCGACTACCACGACTACCTGCGGCTCGCCGTGATCCGCGACGGCGTCGGCCAGCTGGCCGAGGCGTACGCGCAGGCGCCGCCGCGGGAGTTGTCGCCGATCGGCGAGCGGACATCGAGCGACCCGAAGAGCCGGCGCGGGGTGTTCGAGCGGCTCGTCTACGGCGTGTGCGACAAGGCCGGACCGCACCTGGCGGAGCTGTACGCCGAGCCGACCCACGTCACGCACCCGTTCCAGCCGGGTTCGGCCGTCGTGCGCACGCGCGAGGAGCTGCGGGCGCATTTCGAGCAGGCCGCGGCCATGGGGGTCGACTTCGAGATCGCCGACCTCGTCACCTACGAGGGCACGGACCCGGAGATGCTGATCGCCGAGTTCGCCTACCAGGGCAGCTACGGCGGCCACCCGGTCCGGATCGCGAACATCTTCGCCATGCGGATCTGCGACGGCCTGGTCGTCGAATCCCGCGACTACGGCGACCACCTCGGCATCGCCGGCGACCTCGGCCGGATCCCCGAGCTGGCCGCGAAGCTCTAAGCCTCCGCGGCGAGGTCCTCGGGCAGGTCGAACTCGCCGTCGCGGACGCCCTTGACGAACGCGTCCCACTCCCCCGGCGTGAAGACAAGGATCACGCCGTCCGGCTTCGCCGACTGCCGCATCGCGGTGTAGGTGACACCGTCGGTGTGCTCGATGAACGCGTACTCGACGCAGTCGTCGAGGGTGACGCCTTCGGGCTCGGCCCGGATCCACTCGGCCTTCGTGAAGTCGAGGTGGTGCCGGATGTGCGCCTTGTCGTCGACCGGCTGATCACTCATGTCACCAGCGTAGCGACCCGGGCACCGAACGCACCGAAGGGGACGCCCGGCACCGGGCGTCCCCTTCGGGTCTTGCGGGAAAAA
The DNA here is from genome assembly GCF_040682815.1 of Amycolatopsis sp. NPDC051102. Lineage (NCBI taxonomy): Bacteria > Bacillati > Actinomycetota > Actinomycetes > Pseudonocardiales > Pseudonocardiaceae > Amycolatopsis > Amycolatopsis sp. NPDC051102. The sequence continues at coordinate 194,851 of NZ_JBFBBT010000004.1, read as the reverse complement.
CTCAGGCGGTCTCGGTGATCGGCCGGTCCACCCACGACATCAGGTCGCGCAGCTTCTTGCCGGTCGCCTCGATCGGGTGCTGGTTGCCCTGCTCCTCGAGCTTGGTGAAGTTCGGCCGGCCGGCCTCGTCCTCGGCGACCCATTCGCGGGCGAACGTGCCGTCCTGGATCTCGCCGAGGATCTTCTTCATCTCTTCCTTGACCGCCGGCGAGATGACGCGCGGGCCGCGGGTCAGGTCGCCGTACTCGGCGGTGTCGGAGATCGAGTAGCGCTGGCGCGCGATGCCGCCCTCGTACATGAGGTCGACGATCAGCTTCAGCTCGTGCAGCACCTCGAAGTAGGCGATCTCCGGGGCGTAGCCGGCCTCGGTGAGCACCTCGAAGCCGGTCTGCACCAGCGCGGACGCGCCACCGCAGAGCACGGCCTGCTCGCCGAAGAGGTCGGTCTCGGTCTCCTCGGTGAACGTCGTCTTGATGACACCGGCGCGGGCGCCGCCGATAGCGGCCGCGTAGGAGAGCGCGAGCGCCTGGGCGTTGCCGGTGGCGTCCTGCTCGACGGCGATGAGCGCCGGGACGCCCTTGCCGTCGACGAACTGGCGGCGGACCAGGTGGCCCGGGCCCTTCGGGGCGACCATCGCGACGTCGACGTTCGACGGCGGCTTGATCAGGTCGTAGCGGATGTTGAAGCCGTGCCCGAAGAAGAGGGCGTCGCCGTCCTTGAGGTTCGGCGCGATGTCCTGCTCGTAGATGAAGCGCTGCTTCGTGTCCGGCGCCAGGATCATGATCAGGTCGGCCTCGGCCGACGCCTCGGCCGGGGTGAGCACGCGCAGGCCCTGCTCCTCGGCCTTCGCCCGCGACTTGGACCCCTCGGGCAGGCCGATGCGGACGTCGACGCCGGAGTCGCGCAGGCTCAGCGAGTGGGCGTGGCCCTGGCTGCCGTAGCCGATGACAGCGACCTTGCGCCCCTGGATGATCGAGAGGTCGGCGTCGTCGTCGTAGAAGATTTCCACTGCCATGGGGGTTACTGCTTCCTTTCCTGACTTACGAAATCCGGAACAGCGGCGCGAAGCGCCTCCGTTGAGGGTGGTGGCGGGGGCATGGATGGACTAGCGCGGTGAGGTTGCGGTGATCGAGCGGGCGCCGCGTCCCACCGCGACCATGCCGGACTGGACCAGCTCGCGGATGCCATAGGGCTCCAGCATCCGCAGCAGGGCGCCGATCTTGTCCGACGTCCCGGTCGCCTCGACGGTGAGCGCCTCCGGGGACACGTCCACCACCTTCGCACGGAAGAGCTGGACGGTTTCGAGGACCTGGCTGCGCACGGTGTTGTCGGCGCGCACCTTCACCAGCAGCAGTTCACGCTGCACGGCGGTCGACTGCTCCAGCTCGACGATCTTGATCACGTTGACCAGCTTGTTGAGCTGCTTGGTCACCTGTTCGAGCGGTAGCTCTTCCACGGCGACCACGATCGTCATGCGGGACACCTCGGGGTTTTCCGTGGGCCCGACGGCGAGGGACTCGATGTTGAACCCGCGGCGGGAGAACAGCCCGGACACGCGCGCGAGCACACCGGGCTTGTTCTCGACCAGGACACTCAGCGTGTGGACGCTCATCTCAGCGCTCACCCTCTCCGGCGGCTTCCGCGGCGGCCTCGGTCGTCTCGACCGAGACCTCGTCGTCGTCGAACAGCGGCCGGATGCCCCGGACCGCCATGATCTCGTCGTTGCCGGTGCCGGCCGCGACCATCGGCCACACCTGGGCATCCTTCCCCACGACGAAGTCGATCACGACGGGGCGGTCGTTGATTTCCATCGCGCGGCGGATGGTGGCGTCGACGTCTTCCTTCGTCTCGCAGCGCAGGCCCGCGCAGCCCAGCGCCTCGGCCAGCAGCACGAAGTCCGGGATGCGGTGCTTGTGCGTGCCGAGGTCGGTGTTGGAGTACCGCTCCGAGTAGAAGAGGTTCTGCCACTGCCGGACCATGCCCAGGTTGCCGTTGTTGATCACGGCGACCTTGATCGGCGCGCCCTCGATCGCGCAGGTGGCCAGTTCCTGGTTGGTCATCTGGAAGCAGCCGTCGCCGTCGATCGCCCACACCTGCTTGTCCGGGACGCCGAACTGCGCGCCCATCGCGGCGGGCACCGCGTAGCCCATGGTGCCGAGGCCGCCGGAGTTGATCCAGGTGCGCGGGTTCTCGTACTTGACGAACTGCGCGGCCCACATCTGGTGCTGGCCGACGCCCGCGGCGTAGACGGCGTCCGGGCCGACGAGCTGCCCGATCCGCTCGATGACGTACTGCGGCGACAGCGAACCGTCGTCGGGCCACTCGTAGCCGGCCGGGTAGTTCTTGCGCCAGTCGTCGGCCTGGGTCCACCAGTCGGCCAGATCCGGCTTGCCGCTGTGGTCGAACTCCGTCTTCACGGCGGTGATCAGCTCGCCGATGATCTCCTTGCAGTCGCCCACGATCGGGACGTCGGCCTTGCGGTTCTTGGAGATCTCGGCCGGGTCGATGTCGGCGTGCACGATCGCGGCGTCCGGCGCGAACGAGGACAGCTGGCCGGTGACCCGGTCGTCGAACCGGGCGCCGAGCGCGATCAGCAGGTCGGCGCGCTGCATCGCGGCGACCGCGGCGACCGTGCCGTGCATGCCCGGCATGCCCAGGTGCTGCGGGTGCGAGTCGGGGAACGCGCCGCGCGCCATCAGCGTGGTGACGACGGGGATGTTCGTCAGCTCGGCGAGCTGCTTCAGCTGCTCGTGCGCCTCGGCCTTGATCACGCCACCGCCGACGTAGAGCACCGGGCGGCGCGACTTCGCGATCAGCTTCGCGGCTTCGCGGACCTGCTTGCCGTGCGGGCGCAGCGTCGGGCGGTAACCCGGGAGGCGCAGCTCGGTCGGCCAGGAGAACGAGGTCATCTCCTGCAGCACGTCCTTCGGGATGTCCACCAGCACCGGGCCGGGTCGGCCCGTCGACGCCAGGTGGAACGCCTCGGCGATGGTCCGCGGGATGTCCGCCGGGTCCGTGACAAGGAAGTTGTGCTTGGTGATCGGCATGGTGATGCCGCAGATGTCGGCTTCCTGGAAGGCGTCCGTGCCGATCAGCGCGCGCGACTGCTGGCCGGTGATGGCCACGACGGGGACCGAGTCCATGTTCGCGTCGGCGAGCGGGGTGACCAGGTTGGTCGCGCCCGGGCCCGAGGTGGCCATGCAGACGCCGACCTTGCCGGTGGCCTGGGCGTAGCCGGTGGCCGCGTGGCCGGCGCCCTGTTCGTGGCGGACCAGGACGTGGCGGACCTTCGTCGAGTCCAGCAGCGGGTCGTAGGCGGGCAGGATGGTGCCGCCCGGAATCCCGAAGACCACCTCGGCGCCGACGGCCTCGAGCGAGCGCACGAGGGACTGGGCGCCGGTGACGCGCACCGGCGTTCCCGCCGGTGGCGCCGGCTTCGGACGTGCTCCGGGCGTTCCGGGCGTCGGCCCGGGTTTCGCGTCGCTGCGCGACGTGGCACTGGTCATCGGATCTGCCTCGTGGGTCTCGGTGTCACTCGTTCGGGTCGGTTTTGTGCGGTGGGGCCAGGAATCTCTTCCCTTGGGCAACAAAAAACCCTCGCCGACCGTAAGGTCGCACGAGGGTTCGCGCGTCGACGCAGCGGAAAGTCTTCCCTAAGCGTCGACGCGCTTGGGAAGTACGAGGCCGGTCAGCGGTGTCACGGCGATGACGCTAGACCGAACGCCATGCGGGTGTCAACTCTGCGGGATGGAGAGTCCGCATGGTGGACACCTGCGCGGCGCACGTCACGCGCGCGCCACCCGGGTTCGAGCCGGTCGCGCGCGCGGTGCACCATTTCCGCGTGGCCGAAAAACAGCAGGACGAAGGCCGGAAGGCCGTCTTCCGCGTCCCCCGCACGTCCTTCATGGCGATCGCTCTCCTGACGATCTGCGTGACGCCGATCGCGCTCGGGGAGATCCCGTACCTGCAGTGGCTGTACATCTTCCCCATCGCGCTGGCGGTGTTCGTGGTCCGCCACCGCACCGTCGCGACGCGCTCGGGGCTGGCGGTGCGCACGGTGTTCGGCCACCGCGACATCCCGTGGCCGGCGTTGAAGGGCCTCGCGATCACCAAGAAGTCGCGCGTGCAGGCGGTGCTGCAGGACGACACGAAGGTGCCGCTGCCGACCGTGCGGACCCGGCACCTGCCGGTGCTGTCGCTGGTCAGCGAAGGTCTGATCGCGGACCCGAGCGGCGTGCTCGGCGCCGAGGACATCAAGCCCGGGACGTCGGAGACCCCGGCCGCCGAGTAGGTCCGGCCCCCACCCTCAGCGGACGAGCTGCGCCCGGCAGCGTAAATTGGTCCTACCAGTTTCGCCGGCCACCCTTTGACCTGGGAGTTTCCGTGCCGCCTCTCCGTTCCCGGACCACCACCCACGGCCGCAACGCGGCGGGCGCACGCTCGCTCTGGCGCGCCACGGGCATGACCGACAGCGACTTCGGCAAGCCGATCGTCGCGATCGCCAACTCCTACACGCAGTTCGTGCCCGGCCACGTGCACCTCAAGGACCTCGGCGAGATCGTCGCGGACGCGGTCAAGGAAGCGGGCGGCGTCGCGCGCGAGTTCCACACGATCGCCGTCGACGACGGCATCGCGATGGGCCACTCCGGCATGCTCTATTCGCTGCCGTCGCGCGAAATCATCGCCGACTCGGTGGAGTACATGGTCAACGCGCACCAGGCCGACGCGCTCGTGTGCATCTCCAACTGCGACAAGATCACCCCGGGCATGCTCAACGCGGCGATGCGCCTGAACATCCCGGTCGTGTTCGTCTCGGGTGGCCCGATGGAGGCCGGCAAGGCCGTGGTGGTGGGCGGCGTCGCGCAGGCCCCGACCGACCTGATCACCGCGATCGCGGCGTCGGCGAGCACCGAGGTCGACGACGAGGGTCTCGACGTCGTCGAGCGTTCGGCCTGCCCGACCTGCGGCTCCTGCTCCGGCATGTTCACCGCGAACTCGATGAACTGCCTCACCGAGGCCCTCGGGTTGTCGCTTCCCGGCAACGGCTCGACGCTGGCGACGCACGCGGCGCGTCGCGCGCTGTTCGAGGAGGCCGGCCGCACGGTCGTCGAGCTGTGCCGCCGCTGGTACGAGGAGGACGACGCTTCGGTCCTGCCGCGTTCGATCGCGTCGAAGGCGGCGTTCGAGAACGCGATGGCCCTGGACATGGCGATGGGCGGCTCGACGAACACGGTGCTGCACATCCTCGCCGCGGCGCAGGAGGGCGAGGTCGACTTCACCATCGCCGACATCGACGCGATCGGCCGCCGCGTGCCGTGCCTGTCGAAGGTGGCGCCGAACTCCGACTACCACATGGAAGACGTCCACCGGGCCGGCGGAATCCCGGCGATCCTGGGCGAGCTCTACCGCGGCGGCCTGCTCAACACCGACGTGTGGTCGGTGCACTCGCGGGACATCGAGTCGTGGCTCGGCGCCTGGGACATCCGGGCTGCTTCGCCGTCCCCTGCCGCGGTCGAGCTCTTCCACGCGGCGCCGGGCGGGGTCCGCACGACGCAGGCGTTCTCGACGTCGAACCGCTGGTCGTCGCTGGACACGGACGCGGCGGAAGGCTGCATCCGCGACGTCGAGCACGCGTACACGAAGGACGGCGGCCTGGCGATCCTGCGCGGCAACCTCGCGGAGAACGGCGCGGTGATCAAGGCCGCGGGCATCGACGAGGACCTGTGGCACTTCGAGGGCCCGGCCCGGGTGCTGGAGAGCCAGGAGGAGGCGGTGTCGGCGATCCTGAAGAAGGAGATCCAGCCGGGCGAAGTCCTGGTGATCCGCTACGAGGGCCCGGCGGGCGGCCCGGGCATGCAGGAGATGCTGCACCCGACGGCGTTCCTCAAGGGCTCGGGCCTCGGCAAGAAGTGCGCCCTGATCACGGACGGCCGGTTCTCGGGCGGTTCGTCGGGCATTTCGGTGGGCCACATCTCCCCGGAGGCGGCCGCGGGCGGCCTGATCGGCCTGGTCGAGAACGGCGACCGGATCCTCCTGGACATCCACGAGCGACGCCTGGAGCTCCTGGTCGACGAGTCAGTGCTGGCGGAGCGCCGCGCGAAGATGGAGGCAGCCGAGCGGCCGTGGCAGCCGAAGGACCGCCAGCGCCCGGTGACGGCGGCCCTGCGCGCCTACGCCCGGATGGCGACGTCGGCGGACACCGGCGCGGTCCGCGACGTGAACAAGTAGTCCTGACCTGAACCGAGAGCCGCCCCGCTGACCCGGGGCGGCTTTTTCGTGCCGAAAACTCCCCGCCGCTCTTGGGGGACCCCCGGTTTCAACGTTACTCGCGGCCACCGACAATTCCGGGCCCGCGAGCCGCAGTTGTCCACAGGGCCGCCCCGAGCCCCGAGTTGTCCCCAGCCGGCGACCGCTACCGCGTCAGAACGATGACCACGACCGTCGCGGCCGTCGCCAGCAGCAGTGACACCAGTCCCAGCGGCAACGGCCGCTTCCGCCAAGGCGTGTTCCGCTCCAGCGAAATCGGCCCGGACCCGGTGAACAGCAGGCTCAACGCCGCCGCCCCGAGCAGCAGCTCCAGCTCGAAACCCTGGCCCTGCCCCTCGAAGAACCCGCCGTGGAACTTCGCGTACACCGCGTTGGCCGCCACCCCGAGCAGCCCGGCCGCCGCCAGCGGCGTGAACAGCCCGACGATCACCAGCAGGCCGCCGCCGACCTCGGTGATGCCGGTGATCCACGACAGCAGCGTCGTCTGCTTGTGGTAGCCGAACATCTCCAGCATCCGCGCGAACCCGCCGATGCCCGGGCCGCCGAACAGGCCGAACAGGTGCTGCAGACCGTGCGCGCCCATGGTCAGGCCGAGCGCCAGCCGCAGGATCAGCAGGCCGAGCCCGAGGCCGCCCTGGCGCGGCGTGTCGTCCGACCGATCGTCCTCGACACCCGACAGGAGGCTGGTGGGCTGCTGCGAAAAGTCGTCTCCACTGCTCACCCGCGCAGGTTAGGGGAATCGCGCGGCCCTGGCGAGCTCAGTATTCCCCGTGGACGAGGTTGTCGGGCAGCTCCCCACCTGCGTATCGGGCGATCTCCGCCGCGGCGACGGCGTACGAACGACCACGCACACCGCGCACGGCCCCGCCGACGTGCGGAGTCAGCAGCAGCCCCGGCGCCGTCCACAGCGGGTGCCCGGCGGGCGGCGGCTCGGGATCGGTGACGTCCAGGGCGGCCCGCAGCCGTCCGGTGGTCAGTTCGGCGACCAGGGCGTCGGTGACCACGACGGCGCCGCGCGAGACGTTGACCAGCACTGCGCCGTCGCGCATCCGCGACAGGAAGTCCGCGTCGACCATGCCCCGCGTGCGCGAGGTCAGCGGCACCATCAGCACCACGACGTCGTGCAGCTCGAGCAGGCCGGGCAGCTCCCGCACGCCGTGCACGCCCTCCCGCGCGGTCATCCCGACCATCGTGCAGCGCGCGTCGAACGGCTCCAGCCGGCGCCGCAGGTGCTGCCCGAGGTCGCCGGCGCCGATGACGAGCACCCGCTTGCCCTGCAGCGTTTCGGTCGTCCGCCGCACCCACCGGCCCTCGCGCTGCGCCGCGGCGAAGACGTCCAGCTGCCGGTACACCGACAGCAGCACGGCGACGACCCACTCCGCGGTGCTCCCGCCGTGCGCGCCGCGGCAGGTGGAGAGGAGGACGCCGTCGGGCACCCGGCCGACCCAGTCCTCGGCGCCGGCGGACAGCAGCTGGATCAGCTTCAGGTTCGGCACGGTCCGCCACAGCTGCTCGCCCGGCGGGTGCTTGCCGGGGATGAGCACCTCGGCCTTCCCGGCCTCGGGCGGCACCGGATCGCCCCACTGGTAGCGCACGGGCAGGACCCGCGGAACCTCGGCGAGCACGGACATGCCCTCGTCGTCGGGCACCAGCACGGTCAGCGTCATGATCTCCAACGTAACCGAGGAGTACTCACCCATGGTTCACGCACCGGCCCCTAGGCTGGGGGATCATGCGCACCCGGTACCGCTCGGCCCTGCTGGCGATCGTGGCCTGCGGCGTCCTGCTGCCCGCCGGATGTGCGCGGTTCGACGACACCGCGGCGGGCCAGACGTTCAGCCCCGCCCCCGTGCCGAGCCCCGAATCGCCGCCCGAGGTCCAGGGCCCCGGCGCGGACTCGGGCAGCGACGGCAGGCAGCCGCGCCCGGGCCAGTCGGCCGCACCGGTGCCGCCGCCCCAGGGCTGCAAGGACTTCGATTCGTCGGTGATCGCGACCTGCCTGGACACCGTGGCGGCGGTGGCCGGCCTGCCGGGCGACGGCTCCACGCCGAGTGCGCTGGCTGGCGAGCGCAAGAGCGGCCGCGTCCTGCTGGCGACGAGCGGCAAGGAGGCGACGGACTTCGCGAAGCTCGACGTCCAGCCGGCCGGCGACGGCGGCCTGACCGGGCTCGCGCTCTCGCCGTCGTACGTCGAAGACCAGCTGGTCTTCGCCTACATCACGACGGCGACCGACAACCGCGTGGTCCGGTTCGCGAAGGGCCAGGCGCCGAAGCCGGTGCTCACGGGCATCCCGAAGGGCGCGACCGGCAACCGCGGCACGATCGGCACCGACAACCGGGGCGCGCTCCTGGTCGCCACCGGCGACGCGGGCAACCCGAACGCGGCGGCCGACGCGAACTCCCTCGCCGGGAAGGTGCTGCGCATCGACACGTCGGGCAAGGCCGCGGCGGGCAACCCGAACGGCGCCCTGGCGGTGGCAGCGGGCCTGCACGCGCCGGGCGGGGTGTGCGCCTCCGCCGACGGCGGCCGCGTCTGGGTCACCGACCGGCTCGCCGACAAGGACGCCCTCTACCGCCTCCAGGCCGGCCGGCCGCTGACGACGCCGGCGTGGACGTGGCCGGACAAACCGGGCGTCGCGGGCTGCGCCGACTTCGTCGACGCCAACGGCTCGCTGTCGGTCGGCACCTCCCTGGCCGGAAACCTGCAGAACCTCCCGGTGACCCCGGAGGGCGCGATCAGCGGCCAGCCGACGGTCAGCCTCGACGGCAAGACGGGCAAGCCCCCGGTGACGTACGGACGGCTGGCGGGCATGAGCATGATCAGCCCGCAGATGGCGGTGGCGGGCACGGTCAACAAGGACGGCGGAACCCCGGTCTCGAGCGACGACCGAGTGGTCCTGATCACCCCGGCCACCTCCGGCGGCGGCAACGGCAAGGACTGAGCTGCGGATGTCCCCGTAGCCGACCACGGCGTTGATCCGGGACGGCCGGCCGTGCCCCACCCCCGCCGGGCACGGCCCACCTGCTCCGGCAGCCGGTCAGCTCAGCGGCTTCAGCTCCACCCGGCGCCCCTCCGCCGACGACGTCAACCCGGCCTCCGCCAGCTGCAGCCCCCGCGCCGCCGAGAAGAAGTCGTACCGGTGTTGCCGTCCCGCGACCACGTCCCGCACGAACTCCTCCCACTGCGTCTTGAAGCCGTTGTCGAACTCGGCGTTGTCGGGCACTTCCTGCCACTGGTCGCGGAACGGCTCGGTCGCGGGCAGGTCGGGGTTCCACACGGGCTTCGGCGTCGCCGAGCGGTGCTGGCCGCGGCAGCGCCGCAGCCCGGCGACCGCGCTGCCCTCGGTGCCGTCGACCTGGAACTCGACCAGTTCGTCGCGGAAGACCCGCGTCGACCACGACGAGTTGATCTGTGCGATGGCCCCCGACTCCAGCTCGAAGATGCCGTACGCGGCGTCGTCCGCCGTCGCCGCGTACGCCTCGCCTTGCTCGTCCCAGCGGCGCGGGATGTGCGTCACGGCCTTGGCCGTCACCGCCGAAACGCGGCCGAAGAGGTTCTCCAGCACGTAGTTCCAGTGGCAGAACATGTCGAGCACGATGCCGCCGCCGTCCTCGGCGCGGTAGTTCCAGCTCGGGCGCTGCGCCTCCTGCCAGTCGCCCTCGAAGACCCAGTAGCCGAACTCGCCGCGCACCGACAGGATCCGGCCGAAGAACCCGCCGTCGATCAGCCGCCGCAGTTTCAGCAGCCCGGGCAGGAACAGCTTGTCGTGGACGACGCCGTGACAAATCCCGGCGTCGCGGGCGAGCGCGGCGAGCTCCAGCGCCGCCGGCAGCGACTCGGCCAGCGGCTTCTCGGCGTAGACGTGCTTGCCCGCGGCGATCGCCGCCCGCACCGACGGCTCCCGCGCCGACGTCAGCTGCGCGTCGAAGTAGATGTCGGCGTCCTGCAACGCGGAGCCGGCGTCCGTGGTCCACGCCGTGAGGCCGTGGCGGTCGGCGAGGTCCTTGAGTTTCGCGGCGCTGCGCCCGGCGAGGATCGGCTCGAGCTGCACGCGGCTGCCGTCCGGCAGGGCGACGCCGCCCTGGTCGCGGATCGCCAGGACCGACCGGAGCAGGTGCTGCCGGTACCCCATCCGGCCCGTCACCCCGTTGAGCAGCACTCCGATGCTGGACTGGTTCATCACTGCAGGCCTTCCTGGTCGAGCGGGATGTCGTATTCGGCGCGGCGTCCGCACATGCCGTAGCCGTCCGGGTTCGACGGCGTCGCGACCCGCACGCCGGACCGGTCGAGGTGGCTCCCGTCGCCGTCGGCGAGGGCCGTGAGGTGCGCGCCGGTCAGCTCGGCGGCCTTCAGCGCCCCGGCGCGCCAGCGCGGTACCCACTCTGCGACCTTCGGCGCGACGAGCGCGACGGCCGCCCGGTGAAAAGTTCGCAGCGGCTCGGGGTCGCCGTCCCGCAGGGCGTCCCGCAGCGGCAGGTACCCGCGAACGGCCAGGTCACGACGGCGCCGTGCGGCGTCGTCGGTTTTCGGCGGCGCCGCCGCTTCGGCATAGGCCACCGCGTCGGCGAGCACGTCGGGCGGGAACGTGAACACGGCGTCTCCCGCCTCCGGCAGCCCGCTGTTCTGCATCAGCACCGTGACGCGCAGGCCGTCGTCCTGCACCATCCGGTGCACGGTGCCGGGCGCGAACCACGCGATGACCCCGGCTTCCAGCGGCGTCTCCACGTAGCCGCCGACGCTCAGCGTCTGGACGGCCCCTCGTCCCCCGGTGACGACGTAGGCCTCGGTGCAGGCGAGGTGCAGGTGCGGACTGCCGCCGCAGACGCCGTCCTCGGCCGCCCAGTCGTAGGCGCGCAGGTGCGAGACGCCGATGCCGCCCGGTAGCGGGAATTCGTTCATGACCATCCGTGACCGTCCAGGTAGCGGGTGACCCGGTCGCGGTCCCAGGCGCCGTCGGCGACGACGATCCGGTAGCGGTAGGTGAAGCTTTCGTCCGGCGGCAGGGCGAATTCCTCGAAGAACGCCCACGAGAAAGCGACCATGGGCGTCTCCTGGGAACGGACGAACCAGTGCGACTCGTGGATGGCCTTGTCGTTTTCGGGCGCGTGGGCGAAGAGGAGCGTCGAGTGCGCGTCGACGTCGTCGTGCTCGCCGACGAACGCGAGCCACGGCGCCTGCGCACCCATCATCTCGTCGCCCTCGAGGTCGCCGGGCCCGAGAACACGGCCGCCGCCGAAGTCCCGCGGCCCCCGCCAGTGCAGGCCGGTGTACCCGGCCCGTTCGCGACCGGCGGTGGTCGGGCTGCCGAACACGAGCGGCGTGTCACGGATGTTGGTCAGCTCGATCCCCCAGTCGAGCGCCCACGTCCCTTCCGCAGGCTCGACCGAGTGGACGACGATGTCGCGCCGCTCCCGCGCCCACTCGTCACCGCCGTTGGCGACCCAGGTGAGGGCCTCGGTGAAGCTCAGCCGGTCGGGTTCGACGGTGAAGGCGGTGAACCCGTCGTGCCGCATGGAGCCGATGCGGTCGGGCAGCTGCTGGTACCACTGGCCGGGGACGTAGGTGTGGCCGCCCCAGAAGTTCTGGCCGGACAGGTGGCTGGACGTCATCTGCAGGCCCTTGTGCCACCGGTGGTCGGCGGGCCGGTACCCGCTGACGTGCCGGCCGCCGAGGGTCCGCAGCGGATGGACGTAGGGCTTGCGCGACTCGAAGGCGACCGGGTCGGGCTTGTACACATAGGACATCAGCTGGACGCCGCCCGCCTCCACGGCGACGTGCTCGCCGTGCCGGTGGGTGACCGTGATCGCGGCGCTCACGCGGCGGTCCCGGCCATCGAGCGGTAGAAGGCGTCGCCGGGCCCGATCTCCCCGCGCCGGACGCCGGCCCCGGTGGCCGCGGACTTGTAGAGCGCCGCGACGAACTCCAGCACCTGCCGCCCGTCATCCCCGCTGCACGGCGGCCGCCGCCCGGCCCGGTACGCGGCGAGGATCGGCGTGAAGGCGGCAGCGTGCGAGCTGTCGACGTCGGCGGCCGGAGTGTGCCAGCGTTCGACGATCTCGCCCCCGACGTGCGGCGCCGGCGTGTAGCACCAGTCCTTGACGCCATATCCGTAGAGATGAGTCAGCTCGGCGGTGGCGCGCTCGCAGTCAATGCGGATCCGGCTGACTTCGTCCGGCGAGAGGACGCTGTTGACGACGGTGGCAAGCGCCCCCGACTCGAACCGGACAAGCGCGGTGGAGACGTCTTCGGTCTCGACGTCGTGCACGAGCCGCGCGGTCATCGCGCGGACCTCGGCCCAGTCACCGAGCAGGTGGAGCAGCAGATCCATCTGGTGGATGCCGTGCCCCATGGCCGGGCCGCCGCCCTCGGTCTCCCAGCGTCCACGCCACGGCACGGCGTAGTAAGCGGCGTCGCGGAACCACGTGGTCTGGCAGTGGGCGACGAGCGGACGGCCCAGCTCCCCGTCCGCGAGCAGGGCCCGGAAGTGCGCGGCGGCCGAGCCGGACCGCTGCTGGTAGACGAAGGCCGCGTACGGCCCCCCGTCCCGCTCGGCGGCGGTCATTTCGTCGTATTCGGCGAGAGACCGGCACGGCGGCTTCTCGCACCAAACCCAGGCGCCGCTCTCGAGGGCTTTCGTCGTCTGCTCGACGTGCAGGCTCGGCGGGGTGCAGATCGAGACGAGGTCGGGCTCCTGCTCGGCGAGCAGGGTGCCGAGGTCATGGTAGGGCCGGGCGTGTCCGATCCCGGCACAGAACGCGGCCACCCGGCCCTCGTCGATGTCGACGGCGGCCACGATGTCGACGTCATCGCGATGGGCCTGGTAGGCGGCCCGGTGGCTGTCCGCGATGGCCCCGGTCCCGACGACGGCGACCCGTAAGCGCTTTCCCTGGGCCAACAGGGGTCTCCTTCCTCGGCTCCGGCGCCCGGACGGCGCCGGTCCGCGCCGTCCATATGCCCGCGGCCGAGCGACCTCCTCGTGCGGGGCGGCACCTCTCCGACCGTTGCAGAAAGCGCTTTCTCACGCAACGGCCGCCGCCGATGTCAACGTTGTCAACGCCACCGATCAACCGGACGGACGACTCCGACACCAGGTCGGAAATTCACCCAACGTTAGGAACCTTGCCGAAACCACCGAGGGGCCCTCACCCGTCCCCCGATGGAGGATCAGCGGCTCTTGCTGCGCACCTTCCGCGGCTGCCGGCTTTCGGCGCGCATCGCCCGCACGTCCAGGAAAGCGACCACGACGGACACCAGCCCCGCGAACAGCCCGAGGAACCGGCCGAGGCCAGCCCCGATGGTGATCCCGGCGGCGTCGAAGATGCCGCGCTGGTCGGCGTCGAACTCCCAGTCGAGGGTGACCCAGCCGATGACCATCATCAGCAGCGATGCGGCGGCGACCACCAGCCACAGGTGCGGCAAGCCGCTGACCCGCAGGTTCCGGATTCGCCCGAAGACGACCACGACGAGACCGGCCAGCAGCAGCGGCAGCGGCGGGCACCAGGCGAAGAAGCTCGCGTGCCAGGCGTCGCGGACGACGTCACCGTGCGGCAGCTGCGCGAGGATGCTCTCGATGTCCGGCTTACCGGCACTGAGGGTCGTCCACGGCAGGAACGTCGAACCCAGCGCGAGCAGCCCGGCCGCCAGGCCGAGCCACTCGCGCCAGGTGACGCTTTTGACGGAGAACGGCTGTGTCATGAAACCGGTCAGGAACCGACGCGCTCGATGATCAGTTCCCGGACGCGCTTGGCGTCGGCCTGCCCCTTGGTCGCCTTCATGACCGCGCCGACGATGGCCCCCGCCGCGGCGACCTTCCCGCCGCGGATCTTGTCCGCGACGTCGGGCTGCGCCGCCAGGGCTTCATCGATCGCCGCGAGCAGCGCCGAGTCGTCCGAGACGACCTTCAGCCCGCGCTTCTCGACGACGTCCCGCGGCTCGCCTTCACCGGCGAGCACACCCTGGACGACCTCCTTGGCGAGCTTGTTCGTCAGTTCACCGGACGACACCAACCCGATGACCTCGGCCACCTGCTTCGGCGTGATCGCCAGGTCGGTCAGCTCGACCTCGCGCGCGTTCGCCTCTTGGGCGAGGGTGTTGACCCACCAGCCGCGCGCCTCGTCCGGCTTGGCCCCGGCTTCGACCGTGGCCGCGACGAGGTCGACGGCACCGACGTTCAGCAGGTCACGCAGGGCTTCGTCGGAAAGCGACCACTCCTGCTGGATCCGCTTCCGCCGTTCCGCCGGCATCTCCGGCAGCGTGCCGCGCAGCTGTTCGACCCATTCGCGCGACGGCGCGATCGGGACCAGGTCGGGCTCCGGGAAGTACCGGTAGTCCTCGGCGGTCTCCTTCGTCCGGCCTGGCGACGTGGTGCCGTCGGCCTCCTGGAAGTGCCGCGTCTCCTGCTTGATCGAACCGCCCTCGGCGAGGATCGCCGCCTGCCGCGTCATCTCGTACCGGACGGCGCGCTCGACGCTGCGCAGCGAGTTGACGTTCTTCGTCTCGGTGCGGGTGCCGAACTCGGTCGCGTCCTTCGCCATGAGCGAGACGTTCGCGTCGCACCGCAGCGAGCCCTGGTCCATCCGGACGTCGGACACGTCGAGGGCGCGAAGCAGGTCACGCAACGCCGAGACGTACGCGCGCGCGACCTCGGGCGCCCGCTCGCCGGTGCCCTCGATCGGCTTGGTGACGATTTCGATCAGCGGAACGCCGGCCCGGTTGTAGTCGAGCAGCGAGTGCTCGGCACCGTGGATCCGGCCGGTGGCGCCGCCGACGTGCAGCGACTTCCCGGTGTCCTCCTCCATGTGCGCGCGCTCGATCTCCACGCGCACGACCTCGCCGTCGTCGAGCGTGACGTCGAGGTAGCCGTTGAAGGCGATCGGCTCGTCGTACTGCGAGGTCTGGAAGTTCTTCGGCATGTCCGGGTAGAAGTAGTTCTTCCGGGCGAACCGGCACCATTCGGCGATCTCGCAGTTCAGCGCGAGACCGATCCGGATCGCGCCCTCGACGGCCTTGCCGTTGACCGCCGGCAGCGCCCCGGGCAGGCCCAGGCAGGTCGGGCAGACCTTCGTGTTCGGCTCGCCGCCGAACTCGTTCGGGCAGCCGCAGAACATCTTCGTGTTCGTGTTCAGCTCGACGTGCACCTCGAGCCCGAGCACGGGGTCGAACCGCTCGACGACGTCGGCGTAGTCCATCAACTCGGCCACGGCAGTCACTTCGTTCCTCCCAGCTCCGGGACCTTGTGGATGAGCGCCCCACCAGCGGCGGCGTCGCGCGCGGCTTCGTATGCGGCGCCGACCCGGTAGAGCCGGTCGTCGGCCAGCGCCGGGGCCATGATCTGCAGGCCGACCGGCAGGCCGTCCTCGTCGGACAGCCCGCTCGGCACGCTCATCGCGGCGTTGCCGGCGAGGTTCGACGGGATCGTGCACAGGTCGGCGAGGTACATCGCCATCGGGTCGTCGACGCGCTCGCCGATCTTGAACGCTGTGGTCGGCGTCGTGGGCGAAACGAGGACATCGACCTTTTCGAAGGCGGCGTCGAAGTCACGCGTGATCAGCGTGCGCACCTTCTGCGCCGAGCCGTAGTAAGCGTCGTAGTAGCCGGACGACAACGCGTAGGTGCCCAGCATGATGCGCCGCTTGACCTCGGCGCCGAAGCCCTTCTCGCGGGTCAGCGACATGACCTCTTCGGCGCTGTGCGTGCCGTCGTCGGCGACGCGCAGGCCGTAGCGCATGGCGTCGAACCGCGCGAGGTTCGACGAGCACTCGCTCGGCGCGATCAGGTAGTACGCGGGCAGCGCGTAGACGAAATGCGGACACGAGACTTCGACGACCTCGGCCCCGAGCGCACGCAGCTGCTCGACGGCGGCCTGGAACGACCGCTCCACGCCCGGCTGGTAGCCGTCGCCGCCGAACTCCTTCACGACGCCGACCTTGACGCCCTTGAGATCACCGGTCATGCCCTGGCGGGCGGCGGCGACCACCGGCGGCACCGGCGCGTCGATCGAGGTCGAGTCCCGCGGGTCGTACCCGGCGATGACCTCGTGCAGCAGGGCGGCGTCGAGCACCGTCCGCGCGCAGGGGCCGGCCTGGTCGAGCGACGACGAAAAAGCGACAAGGCCGTAGCGCGAGACACCGCCGTAGGTGGGCTTGACCCCGACGGTCCCGGTCACCGACCCGGGCTGCCGGATCGACCCACCGGTGTCGGTGCCGATGGCGATGGCCGCTTCGAACGCCGCGATCGACGCCGACGAGCCACCGCCCGACCCGCCCGGGATGCGGGCGTGGTCCCACGGGTTGTGCGTCGGGCCGTACGCGGAGTTCTCGGTCGACGACCCCATGGCGAACTCGTCCATGTTCGTCTTGCCGAGAATCACGACACCGGCTTCGCGCAGCTTGCGCGTCACGGTCGCGTCGTACGGCGGGATCCAGCCTTCGAGCGTTTTCGAACCACAGGTCGTCGGCACGCCCTCGGTGGTGAGGACGTCCTTCAGCGCGAGCGGCACGCCGGCCAGCGGCGACGCGGGCGCGTCACCACCGGCGATGCCCTCGTCGACGGCCTTGGCGGCGGCGAGCGCGCCCTCGGTGTCGACGTGCAGGAACGCGTGGATGTGGTCGTCGACCTCGGCGATCCGGTCCAGGTGGGCCTGCGTGACCTCGACCGCGGACACCTCACGCGCGTGGATCTTCTCCGCCAGCTCCGCGGCGGTCAGCTTGATGAGCTCGGTCACTGCTCTTCCCCCAGAATCCGCGGCACCCGGAAACGCCCGTCCTCGGCGGCCGGCGCACCGGCCAGCGCCTGCTGCTGCGAGAGCCCGGGGACGACGACGTCCTGTCGGAAGACGTTCGTCAGCGGCACGGCGTGCGACGTCGGCGGCACGTCATCGGCGGCGACCTCGCTCACCTTGGCCACCGAGTCCAGGATCTGGTCGAGCTGGCCGGCGAAGACGTCGAGCTCGTCGTCGGTCACGGCCAGCCTGGCCAGCTTCGCGAGGTGCGCGACCTCGTCTCGGGAAATGTTGGGCACGCGGGTGACTCCCGGGTTGTGCTGTGCGGGTTGTCTCGGAAGCTGCAAGTCTATGGTGGCGGCGCGGGCGGACTCGACTGGGTTACGCCCGGCGCAGGCAGGCTGCCGTCCGGCGACGCTCGCATCCCGCCCGGCGGACAGCAGGTCCCACGAGCCGGGTGGGTCTGTCACAATCGGCGACCGGCATCGAGCGTCCCACGGCAAGGCTGGGACGCCAGAGGTGAGAGGGGCGCGTGGTGTCGTTCCTGATCCGGGTCATCCTTCCGGACAGCCCGGGGACCCTCGGCGCGGTCGCCACGGCGCTGGGCACGGTAGGCGCCGACATCCTCAGCGTCGACGTCGTCGAGCGCGGCACCGGAGTCGCGGTCGACGACCTGGTGGTCGAGCTGCCGTCGGGCCGCCTGCCCGACGCGCTGATCACGGCGGCCGAGAGCGTCGAAGGCGTCGAAGTGGACGCGGTCCGGCCGTACGCGGGCGTCCTGGACACCCACCGTGAGCTGGAACTGGTCGAAGAGATCGCGGCGCAGCCGAAGTCCGGCCTCGACATCCTCGCCGAGGGCGTCCCCCGCATCGTGCGCGCGGGCTGGGCGATGATCGTCGAGTACGCCGAGACCGGCGCGGTCCGTCTGGCTTCGTCGAGCGCGGCGCCGGAGACGCCGATCACGGATCTGCCGTGGCTGCCGCTCGAGCGCGCGACCGTCCTCGACAGCGAGGAAGCCTGGATCCCGGAGACGTGGAAGGAGCTCGGCACCGAGCTGGCGGCGACCCCGCTCGGCAAACCGGGCAAGGCCCTGCTCGTCGCCCGCCCGGGTGGCCCGAACTTCCGCGCCGCCGAGGTCGCCCGCCTGGCCCACCTCGCCGGCATCGTCGCGGTCGTCCTCGACGGCTAGCGCAGACCAATCCCGTCGTCGGAAAAGGGACGAGCCCCACGCGGGCTCGTCCCTTTTCCGGCAGCCCTGATCAGACGTCGATTTGGTAGGCGATCAGCGTGACGTGCGGGAACGGCCGCCAGTCCCGCTCGGCCAGGCGCGCGAACCCGAGCCGCTCGTAGAGCCGGTGCGCGCTGTGCATCCGGTCGAGACTGCTGAGCACCACCTTGCGGAGCCCGAGCGCGCGAGCGCGGTCGAACACGGCCCCGACCAGCGCGTCGCCGATCCCGCGCCCACGCGCCGAGGGCGCCACCGCCAGCATCCGGAACTCCAGCTCGCCCGGACGCGAGATCTCGGCGTATTCGGACCCCGGCTGCACGATCGTCACCGTGCCGACCACGTCGCCCGCCCGGTCCACGGCCACGAGGACCTCGGCCTCCTCGACCCGTCGCGCGACATCACGCAGCTTCGCGTCGTAGCCGACGTCGTCGGCGAGGTGACCGTCGGCTTCGTACGCCTGCACTGTGACCTCGCCCGCCGCGGCGTACTCGTCGGGCCGCGGCGGCCGGATCTCGACATCACCCATCCGTCTCCCCTGAGTCTTCTTCGGCAGTCTCGTCGCCGGCCGGCAGCGCCACCTCCTGCGCCGCCTCGGGCCCCTGCTCCAGCAGGACGCGGAAACCGGCTTCGTCGAGCACCGGCACCTTGAGCTGCACCGCCTTGTCGTACTTCGAACCAGGCGAATCCCCGACGACGACGAAGGCGGTCTTCTTCGAGACCGACCCGGCAGCCTTCCCGCCCCGGGCCATGATGACTTCCTTCGCCTCGTCGCGCGAGAACCCGTCGAGCGAGCCCGTCACCACGATCGACAGACCTTCGAGGTTGCGCGGGATCGAGTCGTCGCGCTCCTCCTCCATCCGCACCCCGGCGCGTCGCCACTTTTCGACGATCTCCCGGTGCCAGCCGACTTCGAACCACTCCTGCGTCGCGCGGGCGATGGTCGGCCCGACGCCGTCGACGTCCGCGAGCTCTTCCTCGGTCGCCTGCTCGATGCGCTCGATCGAGCCGAACTCGCGCGCCAGCGCCTGCGCCGCGGTCGGCCCGACGTGCCGGATCGACAAAGCGACCAGCACCTTCCACAACGGCCGGTCCTTCGCCACTTCCAGGTTGGCGAGCAGCTTCCGCGCGTTCGCCGACAATTCGCCGGCCTTGGTGCGGAACAGCTCGACCTCGGCGAGGCTGTCCTCGTCGAGGTCGAAGACATCGCCTTCGTCGGCGATCACCCGCGCGTCGAGCAGCGCGGCCGCCGCCTCGTAGCCGAGGACCTCGATGTCGAAGGCACCGCGCCCGGCCAGGCTGAACAGTCGCTCCCGCAGCTGCGCGGGACAGAAGCGGCTGTTCGGGCAGCGGATGTCCTTGTCGCCTTCCTTCTGGTAGGCGAGTTCGGTACCGCAGGCCGGGCAGTGGGTGGGCATGACGAACTCGCGCTCGTCGCCGGTCCGGGCGTCCACGACCGGCCCGAGGACCTCGGGGATGACGTCACCGGCCTTCCGGATGACGATCCGGTCGCCGATCAGCACGCCCTTGCGCTTGACCTCTTCCTGGTTGTGCAGCGTGGCCCGCGCGACGGTCGACCCCGCGACCTTGACCGGCTCGGTGACGGCGAACGGCGTCACCCGCCCGGTCCGCCCGACGTTGACCTGGATGTCCAGCAACGTCGTGATGGCCTCTTCTGGCGGGTACTTGTACGCGATCGCCCACCGGGGCGCGCGCGACGTCGTGCCGAGCCGGCGCTGCAACGCCACCCTGTCGACCTTGATGACCACGCCGTCGATCTCGTGCTCGGCGTCGTGCCGGTGTTCACCCCAGTAGGTGATGTGCGCGGTGAGTTCGTCGGCCGACGTCAGGACTTTGCTGTGCGGCGACACGGGCAGGCCCCACGCCGCCAGGGCGTCATACGCCTCCGACTGACGCTGGGGCTCGAAGCCGTCGCGCTTGCCCAAACCATGGCAAATCAGCCGCAGCCGCCGCTCGCGCGTGATCTTCGGGTCCTTCTGCCGCAGCGAGCCGGCCGCGGTGTTGCGCGGGTTCGCGTACGGCGGTTTCCCCGCTTCGACCATCTTCGCGTTCAGCTCGAGGAAGTCCTCGACGCGGAAGTAGACCTCGCCGCGCACCTCGACCAGGGCGGGCACCGGGAACTGGTCAGTTGCCGTCAGCGTCTCCGGGACCTGGTCGAGCGTGCGGACGTTGAGCGTGACGTCTTCGCCGGTCCGGCCGTCTCCGCGGGTGAGCGCCCGGGTGAGGTGACCGTTTTCGTACAGGAGGTTGATCGCCAGGCCGTCGATCTTCAGCTCGGCCAGGAACTCGGTCCGCCCGACCTCCTTCTCGACGCGCTCCACCCAGGCCAGGAACTCCTCGGTGTCGAACACGTTGTCCAGGCTCAGCATGCGCTCGAGGTGGTCGTACGCGGTGAACTCGGTCGAGAACGTGCCCCCGACCCGCTGGGTCGGCGAATCGGGCGTGACCAGCCCGGGGTACTCGTCCTCGAGCTGCTGCAGTTCGCCCAGCAGCTCGTCGAACTGCCCGTCGGAGATGATCGGCGAGTCCAGGACGTAGTAGCGGAACTGGTGGTTGCGCAGTTCCTCGGCGAGGGCGCCGTGCCGCTCGCGCACGTCGGCCGGGACGTCGGTCACGTCCTCGGCGGTCTGGTCCTGGGGAAGGTCGGTGCTGCTCACGGGTGGTAACCCTAGTCGGCGGTACCGACATTTTCGTCGTGGTCGCCGCCCAGCCCGCGGACCAGTTCACGGAACTCCAGAAGGGTGATCGCCCCGGCCGGCTCGACGGCCGCGGTCTCGACGCGGCGTAACCGTTCGGCGGCCAGCCGTTCACCCAATGTCGCATCGAGCGGCAGGAAGGTCATGGTCTGCCGGGTCGCGTCGTCGAGGTCCCCGAAGCCGGGGTGGAAGACGGCGACGTCGACCACTTGCTCGGCGTCGTCCACCTGCGCGACAACCCGGACATCGGCCAGCGCGATCCGGCGCTCCCCCAGGTTCACCGTGACCTCGGTCGGATCGGGCACGGGCGGAACCGAGTCGTGGTACTCCCAGATCGCATCGTCTGGCGGCGCGGCAGCGCGCCACGCGTCGGTGAACGGCCGGACCGCCGGATCCTCCTGACCGGTCACCACCAGGGCGTAGATCGCCTGGCGGCCACGTTCGAGCGAGAAGTGCAGCCGCGGGTGGAGCGCCTCGACCAGCTGACACAGCTCATGTTCGACCCGGTGCGGTTCGCCCTCGCCCAGCGCCGCGCTGACCATCGGCAGCAGTTCGAACCAGCCGTGCCAGAACGCCTCCGCGGCCGCCGCCGGGTCCTCCGGCACGGGCTGCTCGGGCCACGCGGTACGCGGGTCGGGCGGATCAGCGGCGGCGTTCTTGCGGCGGAACAGGCGCATGGTTACGGGTGATCCTCGTTCGGTCGGCTTCCCCGACACGCTACTTGCCGTCCGGAACGGACGTCGGCGAGTTGCCGGATTCCGTCACCAGCCTTCGGGCGGCTCGACGAAGGCTTTGCCGAGATCCCGCGTCAACGCGAGGGCCCGGCGCATCCACTCCGGCGTCGCACCGGCGAGGCCACAAGCAGGTGTCGGCACGGCCCGTTCGGCGAGGACGCTGCGGTTGAAACCGAGCCGGTCGGCCAGCCGGAAGGCCGGCTCACCGACGTCCTTGAGGCTCGGCGGAGCCCCCGGAGCCGTTGTCGGAACCGCGCCCAAGAACAGCGTGGCGCCGCCGTCCCACACTTCGCCGATCTCGTCGAGGAACGCAGCGGAGGCGCCATCGAGCGCGGCCAGGTCGAAGGCCAGCGCGTCCGCGCCGGCTTCCCGCAGCAGCCCCAGAGGCGGTTGCGCGGCACAGCAGTGCAGGATCACCGGCTGGCCGGTGATGCGCCGAGCGCCGTCGATCACAGTGGCAAGCAGCTGGCGGGCTTCGGGCGCCGGCACGGCCGGGACGTTCCCGTAGCCGGACGGCGTCGACAGACCACCGGCCAGCACCGTGGGCAACGACGGCTCGTCGAACTGGACGACGACCGGCGCACCGGTCCTGGCCTGCACTTCCGCGACGTGTTCCGTGAGGCCGTCCAACAGCGACGACGTGAAGTCCCGCAAGGCGCCGTGGTCGGTGAGCACCCGGTGACCTCGGGGAAGTTCGAGCCCGGCGCCGAGCGTCCACGGCCCGGCCACCTGGACCTTGAAGACGGGCGGGGTGACCCCGGCCTTTTCCCGCGCCTCCTGCACGGCGTCGAGGTCCCAGCGGAGCAGGTCGACCGCCCGGCGGTGCTCGTGCCCGGGCCGGGAGGCGACGCGGTAGCCGCTCGGCACGACATCGACGGCCAGGTCGACGAGCAGCGCGGCGGTCCGGCCGAGCATGTCGGCCCCGACCCCGCGGGCCGGCAGCTCGGGCAGGTGCGGGAAGTCGGGCAGCTCGCCGAACACGACCGCCGCCGCTTCGGCGGGGTCGTTGCCCGGCATCGAGCCGATCGCCGTTGCGGCCCCGACGGGCCAGATTCGCTCGCTCACGACCACGGATTCTCGTCGACCACCGGCCGTCGGCGCCGACCGGGCCGGTGTAGCGGGGCACCGAGATGCGGACATTCACCACATAACCGTTGGGTGGCACCACGAGCGGGTCCGCAGCGATAGGCTGACCGGCCATGACGAGTTCGCCACCGCAGCCGGGCTGGTACCCCGACGCGCGGGACCCCCGTCTGCATCGCTGGTGGGACGGCCGGGCGTGGACCGCCGACACCCGGCCCGCCTACCAGCCCCCGCCGCCGAGCGATTCCGAGCCGATCGAGCTGGACATCGAACGCGCCCACGACCCGGCCCGGATCCAGAACCAGGTCCATCGGGCGACACGCGGCCGGGGCGGTGCCCACAGCGGGGGCGGCACCCTGTTCACCGAGCCGGTCCTGGTGGTCAACCAGCGCGCGAAGCTGATCGAGATGGCCAACGAGTTCGGCGTCTTCGACCAGAACGGCAACCGGCTCGGCGGGGTCGTCGAGGTGGGTCAGAGCACGCTCAAGAAGGCGATCCGGCTCCTGACCAACTACGACCAGTTCCTGACGCACAAGTTCGAGGTCCGCGACGCCAACCACAGCACCGTGCTGAAGGTGACCCGGCCGGCGAAGGTGTTCAAGTCGCGGTTCCTCGTCACCAGGGCCGACGAGACCCCGATCGGCGAGATCGTCCAGGAGAACGTGTTCGGGAAGATCCGGTTCGGCTTCGTCGTCGACGGCCGATCGGTCGGCGGGATCTTCGCCGAGAACTGGCGCGCCTGGAACTTCTCGATCCGCGACCACGCCGGCACCGAGGTCGCCCGGGTGACCAAGACCTGGGGCGGCTTCCTCAAAGCCGCCTTCACCACGGCCGACAACTACGTCGTGGAGATCCCGAACCCGCTGGCAGACCCGCTTGCGAGCATGGTGATCGCCGCGGCCCTAACGATCGACACCGCTCTGAAGCAGGACACCGACTGATCGAGTGACCGGCGTCTCAGCGCCACCAGGTGGACAGCGGGCCCAGCACAGCTCAGGGTGAAGAAAGGCCGGGACACCGCAGTCTCGCCGGGACGGAGGTCACCGTGGAACCGTTGCCGGAAAGCACCGACCGAAACTGGACCGAGCCCGGAATCTACGAGGTTTCGGACGGCGTCTATCGGATCCCGTTGCCCCTGCCGAACGACGCGCTGCGCGCGGTCAACGTCTACGCGGTCACCGACGGCAAGAAGCTGGTCCTGGTCGACTCGGGCTGGGCGCTGGACGTAGCTCGCCAACAGCTTGCGGCCGCCCTCGGCGGGATCGGCGCCGAACTCGCCGACGTCAGCGAGTTCCTCGTCACCCACGTACATCGGGACCACTACTCGCAGGCCGTTGTCCTCCGTCGTGATTTCGGCTCGAAGATCGCCCTCGGCCAGGACGAAGAGCCATCCCTCAAGGCATCGGGCAATCCCGAGCGGCTGCCGATGGAGGCCCAGGTCGACCTCTTGTACCAGGCCGGAGCGGGCGAAGTCGTGGAAGCGCTGGCCCGGGAATTCGGCACGGATCGTCGGCACACCGAAGCCGACCTCTGGGAAGCGCCTGACGAATGGCTGACACCGGGCCCGCGCCCGATCCTGCCCGGGCGCGAGTTCGACGTCGTCGCCACTCCGGGGCACACGTCCGGGCACGTCGTCTTCGTCGACGACACCGCCGGCCTGTTGTTCTCCGGCGACCACGTACTGCCGCACATCACGCCCTCGATCGGGTTCCAGCCCGTACCGGCCGAGTTGCCGCTCAACGACTTCATCGGCTCCCTCCGCCTGGTGCGTGCAATGCCGGACCGCCGCATGCTTCCCGCGCACGGCCCAGTGTCCGAAAGCGTGCACACGCGGGTCGACGAGTTGCTCGAACACCACCGTAAGCGCCTCGAGACAATCGGTGCCCAAATCGCGGCCGGCGCGACCAGCGCGTACGAAGCGGCGCACCGGATCGGCTGGACCCGCCGCAACCGCAAACTGTCCGAAATGGACTCGTTCAATCAAACACTCGCGGTGCTGGAAACTGCGGCCCACCTCGACCTCCTGGTGTCACAGGGCAAACTGCACGCTCAGGTCGTCGATGGTGTCCGACGCTACACGCTGCCCTGACGTTCCTGCCGCCAGCACTACGAGTAGCCGCCTCGTAGCAGTTATGTCCGTCGGCTGCCCTGCTGCATACTGGGTGAAATGGATGTCATCAGACGCGCCCGGGCCACGGACATCGAGGCGCTCGTGCGCCTGTTCGGCGCACCAGGCAAACCGCTGGCAACCGCGCTTCGGGAACTCATGAACGACCCGCACGTCACGTTGGTCGTGGCGGAGGACGACAACGGCGTCGCCGGCACCGCACAGCTGACGGTGCTGCGAGGTCTCGCTTGGGAAGGCGCGCCTCGCGGCCTGCTCGAGGGTATCCGCGCCGCTCGACGTGGGGTGACGAGCGCACTGCTGACCTGGGGCATCGACGAAGCGCGGCGACGCGGGTGCACACGCATCCATCTCGATTCCGGCCTCAACCGCGGCGACTTGCGAGACTTCTACGCCCGCTTTGGATTCGAGTACAGCTACCAAGGATTCACCCGCGTCCTGTGATACTGGCGCCGTGACCGACTACACCATCCGCAGGGCCCAGCGTGACGACGTCGGCGCGATCGTGCGCATGCTGGCGGACGACCAGCTCGGCGCCACCCGGGACGATCCTCGCGACCTGAAGCCGTATCTGAGCGCCTTCGACGAGATCGACGCCGACCCGAACCAGCTCCTGGTGGTCGTCGTGTCTGGCGACGAGCCGGTCGGCACCTTGCAGCTGACGATCATCCCCGGCCTGGCCAGGCGTGGCGCGCTGCGGGGTCAGATCGAAGCCGTCCGGATTCATGCCGATCATCGGGGCTCCGGACTGGGAGCCGACCTCGTGCGCTGGGCGATCGACGAGTCACGGCGGCGCGGATGCGCACTGGTGCAACTCACGTCAGACGTTTCCAGAACGGACGCACACCGGTTCTACGAGCGCCTCGGATTCACCCCCAGTCACACGGGATTCAAGCTCAAGTTCTGAGCAGCGGCGCCACAACAGGCGGCAAATCCTCGACTGTCCATTTTGGATACGTACCCCTTTCGGGTGATCAGCGCGGACGTTCTCATACGCGCGACGATCCCGAAGGAACCGCGATTAGTCAAGCAAAGGGCGCGAATGGACCGTTCGCGCCCTTTCGATGACTTTCGTCGCGTGCCGTCGTACGGTCGGATACATGACATCTTCACAGCCACTCCACCAGCTCGTTCCCACGTCGACCGGTCAGGGCATCGACGACGAACTACCGTCGAGTCTGCAGTCGTTCCGCACCAACCCGAACTCGTTGCAAGACATGGAAGACGACCAGGTCGTAGACCTCATCCGCGATACCGACGCGGAAATCTCGAAGCTGCAAGCACTTCAGCTGAGAGCGATCGCGGACCTGAGCGTGCGCCGGAGACGGGCGCCAAGCGCATCTTCGGAAGTAGCGTTGGCGTTGTCCATAACGGAACACCGCGCCAGCGCCATCGTTTCCGCGGCCAACGCGCTGATCGCCCGTCTCCCCCGCATGCTCAACCTGATGGATGACGGCCGGCTCGACCTCTATCGCGCCATGAAGGTCACCGACGCGACATCATGGCTGTCGGGAGATCACGTACGCGTCGTCGATGCGACGTTGGAGGACCGGGTTCCTGGGCGAAACGCGACGCAGGTCCGCAGAGCCGCGGCCTACGCAGCAGCGAAGGTCGATCCCGAGGGAGCTGCGCTCCGGACCGAGCGAAAGCTCGTCGAGCGGCGGTTCACCATGCACCACCAGGACACCGGCGTGACCAATGTATCGGTCAGCAACGCACCGACCGAGAAGGCAACTGCTGCCTACGCCCGCGTCGACCAGGCCGCCCGAGCGTTGAAAACCGCGGACGAGCCGCGAACGCTGGATCAGCTCCGCGCGGATGTCGCTATCGACCTGCTCCTCAGCGGCACCGGCGGCCCCGGCGCGCGCACCGAGGTCTTCCTGCACATCGACCTGGCCACTTATCTCGGACTCGGCCAGTCTCCGGCGACGTTGGCCGGCGGCGGGCCTATCGCGGCCGCGGTGGCGCGCCACATCATCAGTGGGGCGGACACGACGCTCCGCCGCGTTCTCACCGACCCGCGAACGGGTCAGGCGACCGAACTCTCCCCGACCCGCTACCGGATCCAGCAAGACGAGTTCATCCGGGTCCGCGACCAGGAATGCCGTCAGCCCGGATGCACTCGCCCCGCGCAGAACTGCGGTATCGAAGCGACTCGCACAAAGGGCGAAGCCGAAGGAACTGCCGACCAGCCGATCACCTACTGCGCACGTCACCGCAGGCTCAAGGGACAGCCCGGCTGGAACTACGAAGTCACCTCGGACGGCACGGTCAACGTCGCAACTCCCGCTGGACAGGTCCATTCGACCACGCCGCCGTCGGTGCACCCGACCCGCCGACGGGTGCACCGATTTTGGAAGAGGCCAGGAACGTGACCGCTACTCAGCGGGTACCGGAGATCTTCGCGCTGCCGAGGACGATGTCTCCGCCGTCGGGATCGGGACGGTAGAGAACGACGACCTGGCCGGGAGCAACTCCCCGCAGCGGCTCGCGCAAGTGCACTGTCATGGTGTCGGCATCCACGTCGGCAACCGCGTCCACGATGCCTCCGTGAGCCCGCACCTGGATCACGCACTCGGTAGGTTCGGTCAGTGGCCGGCCGCTGGGCCAGATCGCCCGGTCGGCTTCGATCACCTTGACACCGAGCCCCGCCACGGAGCCGACCTTGACGGACCCGGACACCGGTTCGAGCGAAAGGACATACCGAGGGCGGCCATCGGGCGCCGGAGCGTCGATCCCGAGGCCCTTGCGCTGGCCGATCGTGAAGCCGTGCACGCCGGTGTGCTGGCCGAGAACCGCACCCGTCTCGGCGTCCACGAGCTCGCCGGGCCGCTGCCCCAGCCGGTTCTCCAGGAATTTCTTGGTGTCGCCGTCCGGGATGAAGCAAATGTCGTGACTGTCCGGCTTGTTGGCAACGGACAAACCCCGTCGCTCGGCTTCCGCCCGCACGTCCGTCTTCCAAGAATCGCCGAGGGGGAACATGGCGTGGCTGAGCTGTTCCGCGGTCAGCGAGGCGAGAACGTACGACTGGTCCTTGCCACTGTCTGCACTACGGCGCAACTCGGGCACACCGTCTTCCACGGAGAGGCGCGCGTAGTGGCCGGTTGCGACCGCGTCGAACCCGAGTGCCATCGCCTTTTCGAGAAGCGCCTCGAACTTGATTTTCTCGTTGCAGGTGACACACGGATTTGGGGTACGCCCGGCAGCGTATTCGCCGACGAAGGTCTCGACGACCTCTTCGGTGAAGCGTTCGGCAAAATCCCAGATGTAGAAAGGAATTCCGAGGATGTCCGCGGCCCGCCGGGCGTCGTGGGAATCTTCGATCGTGCAGCAACCGCGTGAGCCGGTCCGCAGCGTTCCTGGTTTGGCAGACAGCGCCAGGTGCACACCGACGACATCGTGCCCGGCGTCGACCGCGCGCGCCGCGGCGACCGCCGAATCCACTCCTCCGCTCATCGCGGCCAAAACCCGCATTGCCTTACACCTCTTGCTTCTGAGTCTGCTTGCGCATTCCGGCGAGGCCGGCTTGCCGGGCGCGCATGACGACGCCACCGATCTCCGCGGCGACCGCCTCGACGTCCGCGGCAGTGGTTGTGTGGCCAAGAGAGAAACGAAGCGAACCGCGAGCGGCTGCCGGATCGGCTCCCATGGCGAGCAGTACGTGGCTGGGCTGGGCGACGCCTGCCGTGCATGCCGAGCCCGTCGAACATTCGATGCCCTTGGCGTCCAGCAGCATGAGAAGACTGTCGCCGGCGCACCCCGGGAATGTGAAGTGGGCGTGGCTGGGCAGCCTCGCGCCATCTCCACCGTTGAGGAGGGCGTCCGGGACCTCGCGCTGAACGGCTTCTACGAGCCCATCTCGGAGTTCCTCGACGCGCTTCGCGTATTCGGCTCGAGTCGCGACGCTGGTTCGGACAGCAGCCGCGAATCCCGCAATCGCCGGGACGTCCAGGGTGCCGGAGCGGACATTGCGTTCCTGGCCGCCGCCGTGCAGCAGGGGCACACACGGTACGTCGCGGCCAAGGAGAAGGGCTCCCACTCCGAAAGGACCACCGAGCTTGTGGCCGGTCAGGGTGAGCGCAGCAGCGCCACTGGCCGCGAAGTCGACCGGGACGGCACCGACGGCCTGGACGGCGTCGGTGTGGAAGGGGACTCCAAATTCGGCGCAGACCGCCGCGAGCTCGGCGATCGGGTTGACCGTGCCGACCTCGTTGTTCGCCCACATCACGGTGGCCAGCGCCACCGTTTCCGGGTCCTCGGCGATGGCTGCGCGGAGGACGTCTGGCAAGACCCGCCCTTGGCTGTCCACGTCCAGCAGAACGACCTCAGCGTCGCTGCGGGCTTCGAGCCATTCGACGGTGTCGAGCACCGCGTGGTGCTCCGCTGCGCCGCACAGGATGCGACGGCGCTGCTCATGCTCGTCGTGGCGAGCCCAGTACATGCCCTTGATCGCCAGGTTGTCGCTCTCGGTGCCGCCGCCCGTGAAGATTACCTCGGAAGGGCGAGCGCCCAGGGCTTCCGCGATGGTCTCGCGGGCTTCCTCGACCATGCGCCGGGCCCGGCGGCCCGACGAGTGCAGCGCCGAGGCGTTGCCCACGGTGGACAGCGCCTCGGTCATCGCCGCTATGGCTTCGGGCAACATCGGAGTGGTTGCCGCGTGGTCGAGATAGGTCATCGCTCCTTCAGGGTAGTCCGCTCCAGCGCGTGACGAAGCCCACCCTGGCTCTCGAAGTGGCCTGTCACACCTTTGACGGCCACCGCCCGGTCAAGCGGACGCCCACCAGCGCGAGCACCACCAAGGCCACTGTGAGCAGGGCCATCGCAGGCGACGGGTTGAGCACCGAGCCGACCACGCCGAGCAGGACGCCGCCCAGGCCGATGAGCAGCGCCGAGCCGACCCAGTCCGCCAGCTGCATCGCCGACGTGTTGAATCCCCGCTCACCTTCGGGTGAGTAGCGGAGCAGGAGGACAGAGATGGCGGGCATTGCGATCCCCATGCCGGCGCCGCCGACCGCGCACGCCGCGAACGCCGACCACTCGGGGCACCACGGCTGCGAAACCAGGCCGAAGCCGACGAGGCCGGCCGCGACCAGCCAGAACCCTGTGCGCAGTGATGCCTCCCTCGACCAGGTGAGATAGCGGCCCTGGGCTGCTGATGCCGCGGACCAGCCCAGCGCCGTGATCGTCAGGGGCAGCCCGGCGAGGGCTGGGCTGTAGCCGTGGATCGCGCTCATCGTCAGGGGCAAGTACGCCTCCATTCCCGCATACGCGCCGGCGATCAGGGCGCGGGAGGCGACGACCGTCGGTAGACCGGGGCGAGAGGTCAGCGTCCCGACCGGCAGCAGTGTCCGGAGCGCGTAGGCCAGCGCGATGAGGCCGACCGTGCCGTAGCCCAGCGCGACGAACGACTGGTGCTGGACGGCCCACGTCAACGCCGCGACGCCGAGTGCGGCGATGATCGCCTGGGGCACGCTTGCCCGTCGTCCGCCTGTTGCTGGTGCGTGCGCCGGCAAGCGCCGGACGACCACCGCCAGCATGACGACCCCGATGGCGACCAGCGGGACCAGACCGAGGAACACCCAGCGCCAACCGACGCTGACCGTCACGACTCCGGCCACCGAGGGGCCGATGACCGCCGGCAGGACCCAGGCCGCCGCGTTCGCGGCGTAGATCACCGGGCGTTCGTGGTCGGTGAACGTCAGGGCTATCAGGAGTGAGACCGAAACCAGGAGCAGGCCCGAGCCGAAGCCCTGCAGTGCGCGGCCGAGGAGGAACACCGGCATTCCGGTTGCCGTCCCCGCGACCACGAGGCCGGCGGCGAACAGCAAGGGCCCCGCGAGCAGGGCCGGTGCCGGGCCGCGGCGGTCGCCGATGCGGCCCGACAGCACCGTTGCCACCACGCTGGCGATCAGGAAGATCGTGAACGGCCACGAATAGAGGGACAGCCCGTCGAGGTCGGCGACCAAGGTCGGCATCGCCGTCGCCACGCCCATGTTCTCGAACGCGACCAAGGTGACCACGAGCAGCAGCACGATCGTGGTCAGCCGGTGTTCCGGGCTCCAGAGCACGCTTCGGCGACGGGGAGCGGAGTCGATCGTCGAGGCCATGATCAGCAGCGTGCAACCTCCAGCCCGGTGGAGGTCAAGGCGGTTCAGGCGGACCGGTGCGCCACCGGTTCCAGCGGGAGGTCGCGGGCCAGTGCGGCCGCTTCGCCGCGGGAGCTCACGTTCAGCTTGTCGAGGATGTTGCGGACGTGGAACTTGACCGTGTGCTCGCTCAGCTGCAACTGCTCGGCGATCTGCCGGTTCCGCAGGCCTAGGGCCTGTCCTCAAAGCGGTGGGTGATCTGCTTTGATCTTCGGTCGTGGTGCG
Organism: Amycolatopsis sp. NPDC051102; assembly: GCF_040682815.1. Lineage (NCBI taxonomy): Bacteria > Bacillati > Actinomycetota > Actinomycetes > Pseudonocardiales > Pseudonocardiaceae > Amycolatopsis > Amycolatopsis sp. NPDC051102. Next base: position 163,609 of record NZ_JBFBBT010000004.1, on the reverse strand, counting down.
TAGGCATGAGCTGACCGATGAGCAGTGGCAGGTCATCCAGCCGTTGCTGCCTGTTTCAGGTGCGAAGGGGCGTCCGCGGGTGGATGACCGGCGGGTGATCAACGGGATGTTGTTCAAGGCCAAAACCGGTGTCACGTGGCGGGACCTGCCGGAGCGGTATGGGCCGTGGAAGACCGTCTACAACCGGTTCTGGCGCTGGTCACGCACCGGCACCCTGTCCGTCCTGGTGGCGAAGGTGCAGGTGCTGGCCGAGGCGATCGACGAACTCGACCGTGAAGTGTCGGTCGATTCCAGCATCGTGCGGGCGCATCAGCACGCCGCCGGCGCCCGCCGCGCACCGGTGTCTCACACAGGGGGTGAGCGGATCCTGCGGCGGGCAGAGCGAGCCAGGTGATCATGCCATCGGCCGGTCCCGCGGCGGACTCACCACCAAGATCCACCTCGCCTGCGACGGCCACGGACGACCGCTATCGGTCATGCTGACCGGCGGCAACGTCAACGACTGCACCCAGTTCACCACGGTCATGGCCGGCGTCGAGTTCCGCCGCCCTGGACCGGGGCGACCAGCGACCCGCCCGAGTCGGGTGCTGGCGGACAAGGGCTATTCCAGCCGCGCGATCCGCTCCTACCTGCGACGACGGCACATCCCGGCGACGATTCCCGAACGCCGGGACCAGCAAGCCAACCGGCTACGCCGCGGCCAGGCCGGTGGCCGCCCACCGGCCTTCGACCGCACCGCCTACAAACGCCGCAACGTCGTCGAACGCTGCTTCAACCGCCTCAAGCAATTCCGCGCCATCGCCACCCGCTTCGACAAGACCGCCACCTCCTACCGGAGCATGATCGACCTGGCCACCCTGCTCCTCTGGCTTTGAGGACAGGCCTTGCGAAATACCCGACAACACCTCCAGTTCGCGCGGGTTGAGCCGGTCGAGCGGGCGCAGCTCCGGCGGTTCGGGCACGCCGAGCGGGAGGACCGCAGTGACCGTCGTGCCCCAGCCCGGCACGGCGTCGACCTCCCAGTGGCCGCCGAGGGCGGTGAGGCGCTCGGTCAGCCGGCGGGGCGGGACCGCGTCCGCCACTTCCGGGCCGTCGTCGCGGACCGTGATCCGCAGCAACGAGCCGTCCACGCGCCAGGACGCCCGCAGGCGCGTGGTCGCCGGGCGGTCCAAGGCGCCGAGCACGAGGCCGCGGGTCAGCGTCCGTGCCGTGTGGGCGATGTCCTGCGGGAGGGACGCGTCGCCGACCGGTGCGGGCAGGTCGACGTCGACTTCCGTGTGCCGCGCCAGGTCGGCCAGCTGGGTCTTGAGGACCTCGAACGCCGCGTCCACCTGCTCCGCGGACAGGACTTCGTCGCGGTCTACGACACCCTTGAGCTCGAGCAGCGCGGCGGCAGCCAGCTCGACCGCGGTGCGGCGGGCGACGACGTCGGAAAGCCGGCCCGAGCGGAGCACCGCCAGGATCGTGACCAGGGTTGCCGCGTGCGTCTGGCCGAGGTCGGTGATCGCCTGGGCGCGCGCGGACGCTGCCGCGAGGCTGCCGGCCAGGACGTCCGGGCCCGGGTCGGCCGCGCGCTGGCCCGCGTCGGTGCTGACGATGTGCCACAGCCGAGCTGCCAACTCCAGCTCCTCGGACGGCGGCTCCGCGGCCTCCGGCACCACCGCGAGGACCGCGCCCTGGCCGACGGCCGGTGTCGCCGCGAGCAGGACGAGACGGCGTTCGACGCCGCCGAGCACGCCGTCGACCACCAGGGCCTTGCCTGGTTCGCTACGGTCGGTCAGGCGCTGCAGCTCGACGGTCGTCACGGCCCGGGTGAGGGCTTCGTCGCCGAGGACCTTGAGCGGGCTGCGGGGACAGTCGCCCGTCTGCATCGCGACCGCGCGGTGCGGAACCAGCTTGCCCAGCTCGGCGGAGAACCGGCTGAGCAGCTGGGGCCGTGGCGCCGACAGCAGCCGCTCGACGACGTCGAGCACGTGTCGCGGATCCGACCAGGAAGCGTCCATGCCGTCCAAGGTAGGCGCGTCCACGATCGGGGGACCTGCTCGTCCGGCTAGTGAACTCTGCTCGTCCGGGCGGTTCGCCGCTTCCGCCGGGCGAGTTGACTTCCCGGGGAGGACATTCGAACCGAAGGTCACGAACCAAGGAGCGAAAACCACCATGCGAGCGATCACCTTCTCCGCTTACGGCGGGCCGGACGTCCTGCAGCTGTCCGAGGTGCCGGTGCCGGAGCCCGGCCCGGGGCAGGTGCGGCTGGCCGTCCGGGCCGCCGGGATCAACCCGATCGACTGGAAGATCCGCACCGGCGCCATGCAGCAGAACTTCCAGGTCGCCTTCCCGCACACCCCCGGCGTCGAGGTGGCCGGTGTCGTCGACGCCGTTGGCGAAGGTGCGGACTTCGCCGTCGGTGACGAGGTGTTCGGCTGGTCCGAGACCGGCGCCTACGCCGAGTACGCGCTGGCGAAGGCCCTCGCGCCGAAGCCGGCGAGCATCTCGTGGGCGGACGCGGCGGCCCTGCCGGTCGCCGGCGAGACGGCGCTTCGCGTCCTCGCGCTGCTCGAGGTCCGCGAAGGCGAAACACTGCTGATCCACGGCGCCAGCGGCACGGTGGGCCGGTTCGCCGCACAGGTGGCCGTGGCGCAGGGGGTGACCGTCATCGGCACCGCCGGCAGCCGGAACCTCGACGACCTGAAGTCGCTCGGCGTCGTCCCGGTGCGCTACGGCGACGGCTGGCTGGAGCGGGTCCGGGAGGCCGCGTCCGGGCCGGTGGACGCCGTGTTCGACGCCGCCGGGCACGGCGTGCTGCCCGGTTCGGTCGAGCTGCGGGGGACGAAGGACCGGATCATCACCATCGCCGACAGCGCGGCGTTCGAGCTGGGCATCCCGTTCTCGAGCGGTGGCGAGCAGTCGCGCGAGGTGCTGACCGGGATCGCCGGCTGGGTGACCGACCGCGGCGTCCGGATCGCGCAGGGCAAGAGCTACCCGCTGGCCGAGGCGGCCGCCGCGCAGGTCGAGAGCGAAGGCGGGCACCCGGGCGGCAAGCTCACGCTGTCCATCGGCTGAACCGGGAACGGGCCCGGCACCGGATCTCGGTGCGGGCCCGTGCACGGCAAGAACGCACGCCTCCCAATCCGGGCCTGCCGCCGGATCGCGGCGGCAGGACCCGGATCACTTCGCGGGAGGCGAAGCCAACGGTGCCGGCGGGCGGCTCGGCGTGCGGCGTTTCCGCTGCGCCGGGATCTGCACCGTGCCCAGCGCGGAATGGACCGCCGCCTCGGCGAGGGCGGCCAGTTCGCGGCGGGTCTCCGCGCGGCCCGGGGCGATCTCCGGGCAGATGTGGACCTCGAGCACCAGGCCGCGCAGGGCCGCGACCCGGCGCAGCGACGCGATCAGCGACTCCGGGCCGATGAACGCCGGGCGGCTGGTCTCGCGGCCGTCGGCGAGGCGGTAGCGCAGCGCGATCGGGCGGACCGGGACGCCGCCGTCGATGGCCGCCTGGAACGTCGCCGTCGTGAAGTGGCCTGAGGCCAGGCCGCACCACGTCGTGCCCTCCGGCGTCACGCTCACCAGCGAGCCCGTCCGGAGCGCGTCGGCCAGTGACGCCATGGTGGCCGGCAGGGTCGTCAGCCGCTCGCGGTCGAGGAAGATGCTGCCGCCGCGGCGGACCAGGCCGCCGAGCACCGGCCAGCTCGCGATCTCCTTCTTGGCCAGCGCGCGCATCGGGCGCAGCGCGTTGATCGCGACGATGTCCAGCCACGAGATGTGGTTGTTGACCACCAGTGCGCCACGGCCGGCCGGCGCGGTCAGGAAGTCCGCGCCGCCCCGGATGTCCAGCCGGACGCCGAACGCCCGGAGCACGCCGAGGAAGATCAGCCGAAGCAGACGCTCGCGGCCAGGGGCGACCAGCAGCAGGGGCGCGGACAGCAACGCCGTGAGGACCACCGCGATCGCCGCCGCGAAACGCAGGACCCGGCGCGGGAGGCCGACCACCGGGTCGTCGGCGGTGAGACAGCCGTCGCCGCACGGCGACGTCGGCATCCAGGCGTGGCTCATGACTGGACCCCGAGGAAGAACTTCAGGTACCGCTCGTCGACGTTCTGCAGGTCCAGCACGACGAAGAAGTCCGCGACACCGAAGTCGGCGTCGAGCGCGGGCGGTCCGTAGGCCTTGGCGCCGAGCCGGACGTAGCCCTTGATCAGTGGCGGCAAAGTGGGCCGCGCCGGGCGCTCGATGCCCGAGGCGTCCCAGGGGATCAACGGCGTGACGCGGGCGGCCTCGTCGGAGTAGTGCTTGGTGCGCAGGATGTCCCACACGCCGGCGGCGAAGGAGCCGTCGCCGGACAGCGGGACCGAGGCGCAGCCGGCGAGGTAGCGGTGGCCGGACAGCAGCATGTAGCGGGCGATCCCGGCCCAGACCAGGCTGACCACGGCGCCGCTGCGGTGGTCCGGGTGCACGCACGACCGGCCGGTTTCGACCAGCGACGGCCGCAGGGCGTCGAGTGCGCTCAGGTCGAATTCGCTGTCGGCGTACAGCTTCCCGGCCTGGACGGCACGCTCCGGCGGCAGCATCCGGTAGCAGCCGACGATGTCGCCCGTGTTGTCGTCGCGGACCACGAGGTGGTCGCAGAACTCGTCGAACTCGTCGACGTCGAGACCGGGCCGCGGGGAGTGGAGGCGCGCACCCATTTCCTCGGCGAAAACCCGGTGCCGCAGTTTCTGTGCGGCGACCACTTCGTCGTTCGCGTGCGCGACGAGAAGCGAGTACCGGGGGGCGTCGGCGGGGAGCTGGGCACCCGCCTTATCGGTGCTGACGAGGAGCTGTGACGTCGTCATGGTCAAGGTGTACCTGCGCGGAGGAAGCCGCGGAGAGTGCGATCCGATGACCGATTAGTGCACGTTCAGTTAATGGCGGGTTCTCAGGCTCTTCTCAGGTCCCGGAAACGCGCGAAGGGCCTTCCGGGAGCTCCCGGAAGGCCCTTCGGACGAGGGGCTCAGCCCTTGCGCTTCTCGACCGCCTCGGTCAGCTGCGGCGCCACGTTGAACAGGTCGCCGACGATGCCGAAGTCGGCGATCTCGAAGATCGGCGCCTCGGCGTCCTTGTTGACGGCGATGATCGTCTTCGACGTCTGCATGCCGGCGCGGTGCTGGATCGCGCCGGAGATGCCGAGCGCGATGTACAGCTGCGGCGACACGGTCTTGCCGGTCTGGCCCACCTGGAACTGCGCCGGGTAGTAGCCGGAGTCGACGGCGGCACGCGAAGCGCCGACAGCCGCGCCGAGCGCGTCGGCCAGCTTCTCGACGACGTCGAACTTCTCCGCCGAGCCGACGCCGCGGCCGCCGGAGACCACGATCGAGGCCTCGGTCAGCTCGGGCCGGTCACCGCCGGTCACCGGCTCGACGCCGGTGATCTTGGTCGCCTTCGCCGCGTCGACGGCGGGGATCTCGACGCTCTCCTCGGCCGCCGCGCCCTCGGCCGGCTCGGCCTCGACCGCACCCGGGCGGATGGAGACGACCGGCGCGCCCTTCGCGGACTTGGACTTGACCGAGAACGCGCCACCGAAGATGGACTGGTCGATGACGCCGTCGCCGTTGACGCCCACGGCGTCGTAGATCAGGCCGGAGCCCAGGCGCACGGCCAGGCGGGCGGCGACCTCCTTGCCCTCACCGCTGGCGGTGACGAGCACGGCCGCCGGGGACGCCTGCTGCGCGAGCGCGGCGAGCACGTCCACCTTGGGCGTGACCAGGTAGTTCGCGGCGTCGTCGCCTTCCGCGACATACACCTTGGCGGCGCCGTGCGACGCCAGCGCCTGCTTCGCCTTGGCGGCGGTCCCGGTCGGGCCGACGACGACGGCCGACGGCTCACCGAGCGCGCGGGCGGCGGTCAGCAGCTCGAGCGTGACCTTCTTGACCTCACCGTCGACGTGGTCGACGAGGACGAGTACTTCAGCCATGTTCTTGTTCCTCCTCGAAGAGCCGTTGTCAGATGAGCTTCTGGCCGACCAGGTACTCGGCGACCTTGGTGCCGCCGTCGCCCTCGTCTTCGACCTTCTCGCCGGCGGTGCGCGGCGGCTTCGGCGCGGATTCGGTCACGGTGGACCACGCGTTGGCGAGACCGACCTCGCCCGCGTCGACGCCCAGGTCGGCGATGGTGAACGTCTCGACCGGCTTCTTCTTCGCGGCCATGATGCCCTTGAACGACGGGTAGCGCGGCTCGTTGATCTTCTCGCCGACGCTCACGATCGCGGGCAGGCTCGCCTCGAGGTGGGTCAGGCCGTCCTCGGTCTCGCGGGTGGCCTTGATCGTCGAACCGTCGACGGTAAGCTCACGCACGTAGGTGACCTGCGGCAGGCCCAGCAGCTCGGCGAGGATCGCCGGGATGGCGCCGCCGCGGCCGTCGGAGGACTCGTTGCCGGCGATGACCAGGTCGAAGCCCTCGACCTTGCCGATGGCGGCGGCGAGGACCTTCGCGGTGGCGATCGCGTCCGAGCCGTGCAGCGCCGCGTCGGAGACGTGGATGGCCTTGTCGGCGCCCATGGACAGCGCCTTGCGGATGGCGTCGGTCGCGCGGTCCGGGCCCACCGAGATCACGGTGACCTCGCCCTCGCCGGCTTCCTTGATCTTCAGCGCTTCTTCGACGGCCTTCTCGTTGATCTCGTCGAGCACGGCGTCGGCGGATTCGCGGTCAAGGGTGTGGTCGGACCCGTTGAGCTTCCGCTCCGAGTAGGTGTCCGGTACCTGCTTGACCAGGACGACGATGTTGGTCATGGGTCTGCTTCGACCTCCCGGTTCGTGGCCCGCGGTCGACCACGGGACAGTGCTCTACTGGCCGGTAGATTAGGGCCAATCGGCGCGCAGGACCCGTCGAGGTGACGCCATTCACCTGGATGCGCAATTTACCGGGACGATCGTCCCAGTAGTCTACCGGTTACCCCACCCGAAAGGCCGTTCGTCCGATCGGACCAACCACGGCCTACTCCCGGTGGGTGTGAGGCATTAATCTCCGGCACCATGCCCGCGCGCATCGCCGTCATCACCGACTCGAGTTCCTGCCTGCCCGACATCGTCGCCTCCCGGTGGGCGATCGGGGTCGTCCAGATCCAGCTGGACCTGGGTGGTCACCTCGACGACGAAAACCGCTACGACCGCGGCGAGGTGATCGACGCGATGAGAGCCGGGCAGACGATCACCACCGCGCCCCCGGATCCGGGGGCGTTCTTCTGGACCTACCAGGAAGCGGCCGCGGCGGGCGCGACCGCCATCGTCAGCATCCACATCTCCGGCCGCATGTCCGACACCGTCCGCGCGGCGCGGGAGGCCGCCCAGCAGGTCCGCATCCCGGTGCACGTCCTCGACAGCCGGACCACCGGGATGAGCCTGGGCTTCGCGGCGGTGTCTGCGGCCCGGACGGCCGCGGCGGGCGCGGACGCCACCCGTGTCATCGAAGCCGCCGAACGCCGCTGCCTCACCAGCACCGAGTTCATCTACGTCGACACGCTGGAGTACCTCCGCCGCGGCGGGCGGATCGGCGCCGCGCAGGCCATGCTCGGGAACGCGTTCTCGATCAAGCCGCTGCTCACGGTCAAGGACGGCGAGGTCGCGCCGCTGGCGCGGGTGCCCGGCACGCGGCGTGCGCTGGCGAAGATGGTCGACCTCGCGGTGAAGAAGTCCGGCGGGTTCCGCGCCGACATCGCCGTGACCCGGTTCGGCGCCAGTGATCACGAACTCGAGATCGGCAGGCAGATCGAACGCCGGGTGCCCGCGATGGCCGAGAGCATGGTCGTCGAGGCGAGCACGGTCATCGGCGCGCACCTCGGCCCGGGCGCGCTCGGCATCACGGTGTCGCCGGTCGGCTGACGCGCCGCCCCGGGATCGCCAGCACCACGAGCGGAACCACGACGCCCGAGCCTGTCGTCGCGATGATCAGCACCTGGTCGATCTGCGCGAAGTGCGACACGTGGCCGAGGTGGTAGAGGAAGTGCGGCAGGCCGAACAGCAGCCCGGCCACTCCGGCGAGCCGCGCCACGGTTGTGGTGCCGATCACGGCGGCGCCGAGCAGCAGGGCGGCGAGCGTCAGGTTGAGGCCGCCGAAGTCGCGCAGGAGGTGCTCGTTGAAGGGCCCGTCCATGGCGACCCAGCCGGTGCGAAAGCCGGGAAAGTCCTGGTAGAAGCCGGTGGGCGAGACCAGCGGCCAAGTTCCGGCCACAGCTTCGACCAGGCCGAAGAAAGCGAGCAGTACGCGGGTGATGGTTCGTTGCATGACGGCGGAACGAGACGGCGGTGCCGGACGTGACACCCGCTAGGGTCGCGGAGGTGACCACCCCAGCCACCCGGGCCGAGGCGCTGCACCTGACCGGCGAGCGAACTGTCCCCGGCATCGCCGTGGAGAACTACTGGTTCCGCCGCCACGAAGCCGCGTACGCCGCCCTGCTCCCCTACTGCGCGGACGCGACGGTGCTCGAAGCCGGCTGCGGCGAGGGCTACGGTGCCGGGCTCATCGCCACCACGGCCCGCCGGGTGCTCGCCCTCGACTACGACGTGCCGACCACCGAGCACGTCGCCCGCCGCTACCCGGAGGTCGCCGTCGCGCGGGCGAACCTGGCGTACCTGCCGGTGCGGGACGCCGTCGTCGACGTCGTGGCGAACTTCCAGGTCATCGAGCACCTGTGGGATCAATCCGGGTTTCTCGCCGAGTGCCGCCGGGTGCTGAAGCCGGGTGGCAGGCTTTTGGTTACCACTCCTAACCGGCTGACGTTCACCCCGGACAGTGACACGCCGCTGAACCCGTTCCACACCCGCGAGCTGGCGCCGTCCGAGCTGGCCGGGTTGCTCACCGACGCCGGGTTCACCGTCGAATCGCTGCACGGGCTGCACCACGGCGAGGCCGTGCGCGCGCTCGACGCGCGGTACGGCGGTTCGATCATCGACGCCCAGCTCGACGTGGTCATGGGCAAGCTGCCGGGACAGGCGGTGTGGCCGGAGGCACTGCTCGCCGACGTCGCCGCGATCGAGGCCACCGGGTTCGACATCCACGGCGACGACCTCGACGCGAGCCTCGACCTGATCGCCGTGGCGGTGCGCCGGTGAGCGAAGGCACTTTTTGTCTCGTCGTGCACAGCCACCTGCCGTGGCTGCCGCACCACGGCACCTGGCCGGTCGGCGAGGAATGGCTCTACCAGGCGTGGGCGCACTCCTACCTGCCGATGGTCGAGCTGCTGGAACGCTTCGCCGACGAAGGCCGCCAAGACGTCCTGACGCTCGGCGTGACGCCGGTGCTCGCCGCGCAGCTCGACGATCCGTACAGCATCCGCGCGTTCCACGACTGGCTCGGCCACTGGCAGCTGCGCGCCCAGCATGCGTCGACGCTGTGGCGCGGCGACCCGTTGCTGCGCGAGCTCGCCGCGGCCGAACACCGGACCGCGGTCCGCGCGGCCGGAGAACTCGGCACGCGCTGGCGGCACGGCTTCTCGCCGATCCTTCGGTCACTGGTCGACAACTCGACGATCGAGCTGCTCGGCGGGCCGCTGGCGCACCCGTTCCAGCCGCTGCTCGACCCGCGGGTGCGGGCGTTCTCGCTGAACGCCGGCCTCGCCGACACGGCGCTGCGGCTCGGGACGCGGCCCGAGGGGATCTGGGCGCCGGAGTGCGGCTACGCCCCCGGTATGGAAAAGGACTACGCGGCCGCGGGCGTGCGGCGGTTCATGGTCGACGGGCCGTCGCTGCGCGGCGAGACCTGGGCGGCGCGCCCGATCGGCGACAGCGACGTGGTCGCTTTCGGACGAGACCTCGAAGTCACCTACCGCGTCTGGTCGCCGAAGGCCGGGTATCCCGGCCACGCCGCCTACCGCGACTTCCACACCTGGCAGCACGAGGTCGGGCTCAAGGCGGCTCGCGTGACCGGCAAGACCGTCGAGCCGCAGGACAAGGCGCCGTACGACCCGGCGCTCGCGGCGGACGTGCTGGGGACGCACGTCAAGGACTTCGTCGACACGGTCGTGACGCGGCTGCGTTCGCTGAAGCGGCAGCACGGTCGTGAGGCGCTCGTGGTCGCCGCGTACGACACGGAACTGTTCGGGCACTGGTGGCACGAGGGACCGGCGTGGCTCGAGGGCGTGTTGCGGGCACTGCCCGAGGCCGGCGTTCGCGTGACGACGCTGAAGGGCGCCCTGGAAGCCGGGCACGTCGGCGAGCCGATCGACCTGCCGTCGTCGTCGTGGGGATCGGGCAAGGACTGGCGCGTCTGGGACGGCGAGCAGGTCAAGGACATGGTCGCCGCCAACGCGGCGTTGCAGGACCGGCTGCTCGACCTGGTCCGGGGGCTGGACCGGACGGCGCGGGACACCGTCGCCGACCAGGCCGTGGCCGAGGCGATGCTGGCGCTGGAAAGCGACTGGGCGTTCATGGTCACGAAGGATTCGGCCGCGGACTACGCCCGTCGTCGCGCGGCCGTCCACACCGAGCGCTTCGACGCTCTGGCCGATTTGCTGCGACGCGGCGACCGCGCGCGGGCCGGGGAACTCGCCGCCGCCTACCGCGCCGACGACGGACCGTTCGGGCACCTCGACGCCCGGGCGCTGAAGCACGACTGAAGGGACCTTCATGGGGATCCACGAAATTCCGGTCAAGACGCTCGACGGGCAGGACAGCTCGCTGGGCTCGCTCGCCGGCAAGGCGCTGCTCGTGGTCAACGTCGCGTCGAAATGCGGCCTGACTCCGCAGTACTCCGGCCTCGAGCGGCTCCAGGAGCGCTTCGGCGGCCAGGGCTTTTCCGTGGTCGGTTTTCCGTGCAACCAGTTCGCCGGTCAGGAGCCGGGCAGCGCGGAGGAGATCCAGACGTTCTGCTCGACGACCTACGGCGTGACCTTCCCGCTGTTCGAGAAGATCGACGTCAACGGCGAGGGCCGGCACCCGTTGTACTCGGAACTGACCAAGACGGCCGACGCCGACGGCGCGGCGGGCGACGTCCAGTGGAACTTCGAGAAGTTCCTGGTCAGCGCCGACGGCGAAGTCCTCGCGCGGTTCCGGCCGCGGACCGAGCCCGAGGACGAGGCGGTCGTCAAGGCCATCGAGGCCGCGCTCCCGGCGTGAGGCAGCGGTGCTGCGCCGGGCTCTTCGCCCGGCGCTGCGCCGTCACAGGCCGAGCTGCTCGCGCCCGACGGCGTTGAGGTCGTCGAGGGTGGCGCGGCCGGCCCAGTTCACTTCGTAGTCTTCGGGCGCGAAGTCGCCCGGGCTCTTGCCGGCCAGGAACGCGCGACCGCACTTCGCGGCGTACGCGGCGTTCTTCGGGCAGTGCGGGCTGGCCGGGATGTACATGACGTTGCCCCAGCGGTCCGGGTTGGTGCCGTCGGCGACCGCGTGGATGACGTCGCCGTGCCACCACACCGTGTCACCCGGCTCGACGTCGGGGATCGAGGTCAGGGCCGGCAGCAGGTCGTCGTGGTACTTGTCGTTCACCGGCAACGCCTGGCCGTTGGCCGCGCCGCAGAGGTCGTCGTCGGGGATGTCGTCCTGGAGCGCGCGAAGCAGGACGTACGCGATCGCCGACGGGATCGGCACCACGTGCAGCACGCCGTCGCCCTGGCGCATTTCCGACAACGCCGTCCAGCCCTGGAAGGTCCGGAAGGCCGAGCACATCACCGTCGACGGGTATTCGTCGACTTCCGTGCGATAGGCGCCGTCCCACGGGTCGTACGCCTGCCAGTCGCCGGTGAAGACGTGGCGGAAGACCTGCTGGTAAGCCGGCAGCAGCCAGCGTTCGACCGAGCCGGAGTCGGTGTGGGCGGAGAGGCCGAGCGACGCCGAACCGGGGGCGCGGCGGCGGATGCGGTCCGGGTACGCCGTGTCGCGGTCGGGGTCGAACCAGACGCGGCCCTCGGATTCGTGCCGCCAGAAGGAGTTGAGGAATCGGCGGACGGCGACCATGTGTTCGTGCTGGCGAGCCTGGATCTGCGGCTTCGACCAGTAGACGGGGTAGATCTGCGGCTGGCCCGACGCGAGGCCGGCGAAGACGTCGTCGACCGGGCCCTGGTAGGTGCCGGCAAAGTCGTTGTCCGCGAGGTACGCGGCGAGTTCGGTGTCCCACGCTTCGGCGGTTTCGCGCGCGAAGGTGCCTTTGACGACGGCGCAACCACGGCGCCGGATGGCGTCGGACGTGCGTTGCAGGACCGCGCCTTCGGCGATGTCGCGGTAACGGACGACGGGGAAGGCGTCCGGGTCGGCGGCGACGGCGTCGACCTCTCGCCGCATCCGGTCGCGGATTCCGGCGAACACGCCGGCGACGTCGCCGATCCGGGCGCGCAGCTCCTGCTTGGTCCGGGAGACGGCCTCGGACATGTTCGCGGGCAGTTCGGTGGTGGTCATCGGCGTCCTCCGTTTTGGTTAGGACTCCTTACTAGAATGTCCCGGCTACGGTAACTCCTGTCCGTTCCCTGGCACAAGAGGTGCGATGTCCGACCCCGACCGGCCGCTTCCGCGCCTGGCGATGCTGCGGGCCATGACCGACCGCGCGGTCCTCGACCGGGTCTTCGCCGAAAGCCGGACGACCCGCGCCGAGCTGGCCACGACCACCGGGATTTCGAAGCCGACGATCTCCGAGTCCGTCCGGCGGCTCGAGACGGCGGGCGCGCTGCGGGCGACCGGCACCGACCAGACCGGCCGCCGCGGCCGGATCGCCACCTTCTACGAGCTGGCCGCCGACGCCGGCCGCGTTGTCGCCGCCGAGGTCAACCAGCAGGGCATCCGCACCGTGACGACCGACCTGACCGGAGCCGTCCTGGCCACCACGCGGCACGCGCCCGGCGAACGGCCGATGACCGCCGCGGTCCGGGCAGCCGTCACCGCCGCGAGTACTGCCGGGCCGGGGCCGGTGCGGGCGACCGCGCTCTCCGTCGCCAATCCCGTCGACCCCGTCTCGCACGAGGTCATCGCTCTGCCGGGGTCACCGTTCCCAGAGGGCACGCTGCGGGCCGGGGAGATCGGGCCGGACGTCCTGCTCGACAACGACGTCAATTTTTCGGCGCTCGCCGAACGGCGGGAAGGCGCTGCGCGGGAGGCGAAGAGCTTCGCGTACGTCTACGTCGGCGCGGGGCTCGGCGTCAGCCTCTACTTCGGCGACCACCTGGTCCGGGGCGCGCACGGGCTCGCCGGCGAGATCGGCTACCTCGACAGTTCGGGGACGACGCTCGCCCGCGCGCTGGCCAGGCAGGGTTTCGGCCGCGCCGGCGCGCCTTCGCTCGACGTCGACGCGATGCTGGCCACGCTCGACGCCGCCGTGGGCGGCGACATCGTGGCCGTCGGACGGCTGAAAGTCCTGGGCTCCACGCTCGGGCAGGCGGTGGCCGCGATCTGCACGATCGTCGACCCGGACCTGATCGTGCTGGGCGGGCCGGCGGGCAGCCGGCCGGAACTCGTGGCCGAAATCCGGCAGACAGTTGAGGCGGCGGCGCCCGGGCCGGTGCGGGTGGCGGCCAGCGAGGTGACGGACTCGGCAGCTCTGCGCGGCGCGCTGTTGTCGGCCCTCGACCACGGCCGCGACGGCCTGGTCAGGGCGGTCGCCGAAAGCTGACCACGCGCCGGCCTGTCGGCGACAGTCGCCGAAAACGACGGAGGACGCGTCGCCGAAAGCTGACCAGGCACCGGACCGTCGGCGGCGGTTGCCGGAAGGCGCCCGGCGTGGTTCGGCCGGCGACGACGGCCGGCCCGCGTACTCCCAGACGCCGTTGAGGCTCAGCCAGCGCGGACGGGTCAGCTGGGGCCGCGGGTACTCGGGCAGCGCGTTGTCCGGGGCGACGTCGCGCTCCACGGCGTGGACAGAGCGGGTCGAGCCGGCGCCAGTCAGAAGTCATCCCGGCCCATGGCGACAGAGGCCCACCAGTGATCGAGGTCACATGTGGACGGTCCGCCACCACGGGCGCGCCGGCGGTTTCCGACTCGCGAGTAACCTCTGCCCATGCGTGTGCTGATGCTGTCCTGGGAGTACCCGCCCGTGGCCATCGGGGGCCTGGCCCGGCACGTCCACGCGCTCGCCACCCACCTCGCCCGCCAGGGCCACGACGTCGTGGTGCTCTGCCGGCACGCCGCGGGCACCGACGCCGGGACGCACCCGCGCACCGACCGTGTCGTGGAGGGCGTGCGGGTCATCCGGGTCGCCGAGGACCCGATGCACGTGACGTTCGAACGCGACCTCGTCGCCTGGACGCTGGCCATGGGGCACGCCATGATCCGCGCCGCGCAGGACCTGCTGCGCAGCTGGCAGCCCGACGTCGTCCACGCGCACGACTGGCTCGTCGCCCACCCCGCCATCGCGATCGCCGAGGCCGCGCGGGTGCCACTGGTCGGCACCATCCACGCGACCGAGGCCGGGCGGCACTCCGGCTGGCTGTCGCACCCGCTGAACCAGCAGGTCCACTCGGTCGAGTGGTGGCTGGCGAACCGCGCCGACGCGCTGATCACCTGCTCGCAGGCGATGCGGCGGGAAGTCGCGCACCTCTTCGAGGTCGAGGCGGCCGACGTCACCGTCATCCACAACGGCATCGAAGAACGCGGCTGGCAGGTGCCGGCCGGCGAGATCGCGCGCGCCCGGGAGGTCTACAGCCCGGCCGGGGCGCCGCTGTTGCTCTACTTCGGACGGCTCGAATGGGAGAAGGGCGTGCAGGACCTGCTCGCCGCCCTCCCCCGCATCCGGCGCCGCCACCCCGGCACGCGCGTGGTCGTCGCCGGAAAAGGACGGCACTTCGACGAGCTCGTCGAGCAGTCGCGGAAGCTGCGGGTGCGGCGCGCGGTCGACTTCGTCGGGCACCTGTCCGACCGCGACCTGCGCGCGGCGCTGGCCGCGGCCGACGCCGTGGTGCTGCCCAGCCGGTACGAGCCGTTCGGCATCGTCGCGCTGGAGGCCGCGGCCGCGAAGGCGCCGCTGGTCGCGTCGACGGCCGGCGGGCTCGGCGAGGTCGTCGTGCACGGCGAGACCGGGCTGGCGTTCAGCCCCGGCGACGTCGCCGCCTTGGCCGAGGCGGTGACGACGGTGCTCTCCGACGCGGACGCCGCGGCCAAGCGGGCGCGGGCCGCGCAGTCGCGGCTGGCCGCGGACTTCGACTGGGGCCGGATCGCCGAGGCGACCGCCGAGGTCTACCGGCGGGCGAAGCCGGGCGAGCCGGTCGAGCTGCCCCGGCCCAAGATCGCCACCGGCAACGCCTTCGAGCCGGTGCCGGCCGAAATCCCGGAACTGTAGGGGATCACCCGCTCAGAACCGGCAGTGCCGCATGCAGTCCGGCCGCGCCGCGGAGGGCGTGGCCGTGGCCGTTTCGACGACGAACGCGAGCGAAAGCACGACGAGCAGGGTGGCGACGGCGGCTTTCAACCGGCTGGTCATGGGGACTCCTCGGGGACGGCGGCGCGATCGGCGCCTCGTAGCGAGCATCCGCGCCGCGTCCCCGGGAAACAATAAGCGGAACTACAGGGGCCGGTACTCATTCGCCTTCCGTGATGGTTCACCGCGTTCCGGTCAGCAGCCGGACCCGGACCCGTTCCCGCAGCGGCCCGTGCGGGACCACTGCCGCCCGGACCCGCTCGGTGAACGCCGCCCTCGCGTCCGGGGCGGGCAGCTGCTCCGGGCTCATCGCCGAAAAGACGCCACCGGTGATTTCCTCGACGCTCAGCGGCGCGGAGTACTCGACGACCGCCGATCCCACGGCGTACCCGGCGGCCGCCAGGGCCGCCGCGTACCGCTCCTGGCTCGCGTCGTCCGTGCCGCAGGTCCGGTGCACCGGCGTGCCGAGGTAGGCCGACACGACCTCCCGCAGCGCCGCCGACCACGCCGTGTCCTGCAGCCACAGCGGTTCGCCGTTGGTCACCACCGCGATGCCGCCGCCGGGCCGCAGCAGCGGGCGGGCCGCCGCGAAGAGCCGCTCGTGGTCCATCCAGTGCAACGCCTGCGCCACCGTCACCGCGGCCAGCCGGCCCGCTCCGAGCAGCGGCGTCAGCGCGGTGACGTCGGAATCCGCGCCCAGCAGCCAGGTGACGTTCGGCGCCGCCGTCGCCTGCCGGGCCTGCGCGAGCATCGCCGGCTCCGGGTCCATGCCGAGGACCGCGCCGGCCCGGGGCGCGAGGACGCGGGTGAGCTGGCCGGTGCCGCAGCCGAGGTCGAGGACGACGTCGTCGGGGGTCAGCTCGAACTTCGCGGCCAGCGCGTCCGCCACCTCGGGCGGGTAACCGCGGCGGAACCGCTGGTAGTACTCGCTCACTTCCCCGCCGAACGCCGAAGTCGTCATGACCGCAGCATGCCCACGGCCCGGGACGGCCGGGCGCGGTTCCGCCGAGAGCGGATTCAGAAGACCGGCAGCAGGACGCCGTGTTCCGACTGCGGCCGCGGGCCGAAGATGCGGCGGTCGGCTTCCGCGATCGGGACGTCGTTGATGCTCGCTTCGCGCCGGCGCATCAGTCCCTCGTCGCTGAACTCCCACAGCTCGTTGCCGTAACTGCGGAACCACTGTCCTCCGCTGGTGCGCGACTCGTACTGGAACCGGACGCCGATGCGGTTGCCGCGGAAGCCCCACAGTTCCTTGCGCAGGGCGTAGTCCAGTTCGCGCGTCCACTTTTCGGTCAGGAACTCGACGATCTGCGCGCGCCCGACGACGTACCGGTCGCGGTTGCGCCACACCGAATCCTCCGTGTACGCCAGCGACACCCGCTCGGGATCGCGGGTGTTCCACGCGTCTTCGGCGGCCTGGACCTTCTGGCGGGCGGTGTCTTCGTCGAACGGCGGAAACGGCGGGCGCGAGGTCATGGCAGGCTCCTTCCCAGCGGAGAACGTGCGTTCTCCGCGGCTGCCGCTAGACTAGAGAACGTTCATTCTCAGCGCCAGGGGCAGGTGACATGGATTCCACGGAGGCGACCGTGCGGTTGCTGGAGGCCGCCGAAGACCTCTTCTACGCCCACGGCGTGCAGGCGGTCGGGATGGACGCCGTCCGCGAGCGCTCCGGCGTCTCGCTCAAGCGGCTCTACCAGTGCTTTCCGGCGAAGAACGACCTCGTCGAGGCGTATCTGCTTCGCCGCGACGAACGCTGGCGCGGCTCGTTGCGCGATTTCGTCCACGCCCGCGGCGACGACCCGCTGGCCGTCTTCGCCTGGCTGAAGGACTGGTTCGCCGAGCCGGGTTTCCGCGGCTGCGCGTTCATCAACTCCTTCGGCGAGTTCGGCGAACCCGCGCCGGGCATCGCCGCTGCCATCCGCAAGCACAAGGACGAGGTGCGGGCCTACCTCCGTGGCCTGGTGCCCGCCGAGGGCGTCGCCGACCAGTTGTTCGCCCTCGTCGAAGGCGCGACCGTGCTCGCCGCGATCACCGGCGACTCCGGCGAAGCGGATACGGCCCGTGAAGCCGCGAAGGTGCTGTTGGCCGCTCAGACGGAGAGTGTGACGCAAAAATGAACCGGTCCGGTGACGGGGAGCCGCCGTCACCGGACCGGTCCGGACCCACACCATCCCAATCGGTGTGGAATCCGGCCTCCCCTCGTCAGGTAGGGGAGACCGGGGCCCTGCTACCGGGCGTCCGTGAGGTACCGCGCGTAGGCACCCGTGGTGAGGAAGCTCGGCAGCTTCTCCCCCAGCGCGGTTTCGGTGAAGATCTCGCGGGCGTCGTCGAGGCGGTTGCCCTCGCCCAGGTCGGCGCGCACCGACGCGAGTTCGTCGTCCAGGAACTCGACCGCCAGCTCGCGGGTCAGTGCCGTGCCGTCCTCGAGCTTCGTGCCGTTGCGGATCCACTGCCAGATCTGGCAACGCGCGATTTCCGCGGTGGCCGCGTCCTCCATCAGGTTGTGGATCGCCGCCGCGCCGGTGCCGCGCAGCCACGCGTCGACGTACCGCAGCGCCACGTTGATGTTCGCGCGCACGCCCGCCTCGGTGACTTCGCCGCCGGCGCTGGCCACGTCCAGCAGGTCCTCGGCCGTGACGTCGACGTCCTCACGCAGCTTGCCGAGCTGGTTGGGCCAGCCGCCGAGCACGCCGTCGAAGACCTCGCGGCAGACCGGGACCAGGCCGGGGTGCGCGACCCACGAGCCGTCGAAACCGTCGCCGGCCTCGCGTTCCTTGTCCGCGCGGACCTTCTCGATCGCCGTCGCGTTGATCTCGGGATCGCGACTCGGGATGAACGCCGCCATGCCGCCGATGGCGTGCGCGCGGCGCCGGTGGCAGGTGCGCACGAGCAGCTCGGTGTAGGCCCGCATGAACGGCACCGTCATGGTGACCTGCGCGCGGTCCGGCAGCACGAAGTCGGCGCCGTGCGCGGCGAAGTTCTTGATCATGCTGAAGATGTAGTCCCAGCGGCCGGCGTTCAACCCCGCGGCGTGCTCGCGCAGCTCGTAGAGGATTTCGTCCATCTCGAACGCCGCGGTGATCGTCTCGATCAGCACGGTGGCGCGGATCGTGCCGCGCGGGATGCCGAGTTCGCGCTGCGCCAGCAGGAAGACGTCGTTCCAGAGCCGCGCTTCGAGGTGGTTCTCCAGCTTCGGCAGGTAGAAGTACGGCCCGATGCCGCGCGCGACGAGCTGGCGCGCGTTGTGGAAGAAGTACAGGCCGAAATCGACCAGGCTCGCCGACACCGGACGGCCGTCGATGCGGATGTGCTTCTCCACCAGGTGCCAGCCGCGGGGGCGCGCGACGATCGTCGCCGGGTCGTCGCCGATCGTGTAGCGCTTGCCGGCCTCGGTCGTGAAGTCGATGTTGCGGCGGATCGCGTCGTAGAGGTTGATCTGGCCGTCGATGACGTTGTGCCACGTCGGCGACGTCGCGTCTTCGAAGTCCGCCAGCCAGACCTTCGCGCCGGAGTTCAGCGCGTTGACCGTCATCTTGCGGTCGGTCGGGCCGGTGATCTCGACGCGGCGGTCCTCCAGGCCCGGCGCGGCCGGGGCGACGTGCCACGACTCGTCGTCGCGGACCCGGCGGGTCTCCGGCAGGAAGCCGAGCGGCTTCTCGCCGGACTGCAGTTCCTCGCGCCGCACGCGGCGGGCGTCGAGCAGCTCGCGCCGGCGGCCGGCGAACGTGTTGTCCAGCTTGGCCAGGAAGTCGAGTGCCGCCGGGGTCAGGATCTCCGCGAACCGGCCCTCGACCGGTCCGGTGACCTCGATGCGGTAGTTCAGCCGATCAACCATGGGGTGCCTCCGCGAGCTGTGGGCAGGGAAGAAAGAAGGGGAGGGACGCGGCCTGACGACGGTGGGGGTTTCCGTCGTCAGGCCGCGGCCGGGGATCAGTGGAACTGGGCTTCTTCGGTGGAGCCCTTGAGCGCGGTGGTCGAGCTCTCCGGGTTCAGCGCGGTCGCGACCTGGTCGAAGTAACCGGTGCCGACCTCGCGCTGGTGCTTGGTCGCGGTGTAGCCACGGCTCTCCGAAGCGAACTCGCGCTCCTGCAGGTCGACGTAGGCGGTCATGCCTTCGCGGGCGTAGCCGTGCGCCAGGTCGAACATCGAGTAGTTCAGCGCGTGGAAGCCGGCCAGCGTGATGAACTGGAACTTGTAGCCCATGTGGCCGAGCTCGCGCTGGAACTTCGCGATCGTGGCGTCGTCCAGGTGCTTCTTCCAGTTGAACGACGGCGAGCAGTTGTAGGCCAGCATCTGGTCCGGGAACTTCGCCTTGATCGCCTCGGCGTACTTGCGCGCCACCTCGAGGTCCGGCTCCGAGGTCTCCATCCAGAGCAGGTCGGCGTACTGGGCGTAGGCCAGGCCGCGCTCGATGCACGGCTCGATGCCGTTGCGGACCTCGTAGAAGCCCTCGGCGGTGCGGCCGCCGGTGAGGAACTGCTGGTCGCGCTCGTCGACGTCGCTGGTCAGCAGCGTCGCGGCCTGGGCGTCGGTGCGGGCGACGATCAGCGACGGCACGTTCAGCACGTCCGCGGCGAGGCGGGCGGCGTTCAGCGTGCGCTCGTGCTGCTTGGTCGGGATCAGCACCTTGCCGCCGAGGTGACCGCACTTCTTCTCGGACGCGAGCTGGTCTTCCCAGTGCACACCCGCGGCGCCGGCCGCGATCATGCCCTTCATCAGCTCGAACGCGTTGAGCGGGCCACCGAAGCCGGCCTCGGCGTCGGCCACGATCGGGGCGTACCAGTCGATGTCGGTGTTGCCCTCGGCCCAGCTGATCTGGTCGGCGCGGCCCAGCGCGTTGTTGATGCGGCGGACCACGGCCGGCACCGAGTTGGCCGGGTAGAGGCTCTGGTCGGGGTAGGTCTGGCTCGCCAGGTTGGCGTCGGCCGCGACCTGCCAGCCGGACAGGTAGATCGCCTGCAGGCCGGCGCGGACCTGCTGGACGGCCTGGTTGCCGGTGAGCGCGCCGAGCGCGTGGATGTAGTCCTCGGTGTGCAGCAGGTCCCACAGCTTCTCCGCGCCGCGGCGGGCCAGGGTGTGCTCCTCGACCACGCTGCCGCGCAGCTTGACGACGTCCTCAGCCGAGTAGGAGCGCTGCACGCCCGCCCAGCGCGGGTCGTTCGCCCACTGCGCCGCCAGCTCCGCGGCCGCCTGCTTGGCCTGTTCCGTCATCGGACTCTCCCGGTGTTGCGAAGTTTGCGATTGCTCGCCTTGCTTGCTGTGACCCTGACACGCCAGCGAAAACTCGGTCCAGTTATCCAATTTGCCAATTTGTGCGAAGGGTCCGTACGCTCTTTGCAAAGGTTGCGAATCGGCCGGTTCGCAAGTGATCGAAAATCCGCGTTCTTGACCGTTCACGTAACCGTTCAGGACGGGAAACCTTCCGGAAAGGAGGGCACGAATGGAGAAGACTTTCGCCGGCGCGCGGCTGCGGCACCTCCGCGAAAGCCGCTCGATGAGCCAGGCGGACCTCGCTCGTGTGCTGGAGATCTCACCCAGCTACCTCAACCAGATCGAGCACAACTCGCGCCCGCTGACCGTGCCGGTGCTGCTGCGGATCACGCAGGCGTTCGGCGTCGACACGGAGTTCTTCGCCAACAACGACACGTCCCGGCTGGTCGCCGACGTCAAGGAAGCCCTGCTCGACGAGGCCCTGGGCATCGACGTGACCACGAGCGAGCTCAACGAGCTGGCCACCAACCTGCCGGCGATCGCGCAGGCGCTGGTCAAGCTGCACCGCAGCTACCGCAACGCCGTCGAGAACACCGCCGCGCTGACCATGGAAAACGGCCTGGGCCTGCACGGCAGCGCCGCCGCCGCGCTGCCGCACGAGGAGGTCCGCGACTTCTTCTACGAGCGCGAGAACTACGTCGCGGAACTGGACGAACGCGCCGAGAAGATGGCCGCGGAGGTCCCGCTGCAGCGCGGGCAGGTGCTCGGCGCACTGAAGGAACGCCTGTCCCAGCGCTACGGCGTCGAGGTGACCAGCGAGGGCATCGACGAAGCCGCCGGCCAGCAGCACCGCTACGAGCCGGTGACGCGGGTGCTGCGGCTGGCACCCAGCCTGCGGGTCGGGCAGCAGGCGTTCCGGATGGCTTCGCAGATCGCCCTGCTCGAGTACGACGATCTGATCACCGAGCTGGCCGACTCGTGGGCGTTCTCCGGCCCGGCCGCGCGGTCACTGGCCCGTGTCGGCCTGGCGAACTACTTCGCCGGGGCGCTGATCCTCCCCTATGGACCGTTCCTGGCCGCCGCCGAACGGTTCCGCTACGACATCGAGCGGCTCTGCGACCACTACGGCGTCGGCTTCGAGACGGTCTGCCACCGGCTCTCGACGCTGCAACGGCCGAAGCAGCGCGGGGTGCCGTTCTCCTTCGTGCGGGTGGACCGGGCCGGGAACATGTCCAAGCGGCAGTCCGCGGCCGGGTTCCACTTCTCCCGCGTCGGCGGGGCGTGTCCCCTGTGGAACATCTACGAGGCGTTCACCCAGCCGGGCAAGATTCTCACCCAGATCGCCACCCTGCCCGACGGCAAGAGCTACTTCTGGGTCGCGCGCACGGTGTCACGCAACATCGGCGGCTACGGCAGCCCGGGCAAGACGTTCACCGTGGGCCTCGGCTGCGAACTGCGCCACGCCGGGCGCCTGATCTATTCGACCGGCCTGGACCTGGACGAACCGGCCGCTGCCACGCCGATCGGGATGGGCTGCAAAGTCTGCGAACGCCCGGCGTGCTCGCAGCGCGCGTTCCCGACGATCGGCAAGCAGCTCACCGTGGACGAGAACACCAGCACCTTCGTCCCCTACCCGGCGGTGCCGAAGGGCTGATCAGCCGATCACGTGCGGCGTCCACTTCGCCTCGTCCGGGCCGAGCAGGGTGATCCGGTTCAGCAGCTCCTTCGAGGTGATGCCCGCGGCCTGCGGCTTGTCGATCGCGACGCACGCCCGCAGCCCGTTCTCCGACGTGCACACGGGCTTGCCCAGGCCATCCGCGCGGCCACCCGGCGGGGAGACGGTGATCGTCGCCAGTGCGCCGTTCGACGAGTACTGGAGCACCGCGCGCCACGGGACGCCGTCGGTGTCCGGGCGGCGCCACAGGTTGACGTCGGCGACGCGGAACGTCTCCGGCAGGCCGGTGATGTGCAGCGGCAGGGGCACCGCGCGGTTCGCGAACGTCACCTCCGCGGCGACGTGCAGCAAAGCCTGCTGCAGGTCGGGAAGGGCCAGGTAATAGGCGTTCAGCTCGGCCCAGCGGCCGTCCGCGGTCGGCCAGCGCAGGTAACTGTCGCCCCGGTTGAGCGGATCCGCGGGATCAGTGGTGATCCAGTAGCCGTCGCGGTCGCCGACCCGGACCGGGACGCGCACCGCGCGCCCGCCCATGTCGTGCCTGCGGTCCAGCGGCGGTTCCCGGTCGTACACCGCGAGCCAGATCATCGGGGCGAGGTCGCCGCGGCCGATGGCCAGCGCGTAGTCACCGTGGCCGCCGGCACCGTACTCGACGCCCTTGATCGGCTCCGGCAGCCAGCCGAAGCTCGCCTTGGCCACCAGCGGGTCGTCGGTGGGCGCGGGTGCGACGGGCGCGGGCTTGGGCAAGACGGCCGGCGGAGCGATCGGGGGCGTCGGCGGCCGGAACGCCGACACCGCCGTCAACCCGCCCGCCGTCACCACCGCGGCACAGCCGACGACCAGGGCAGCCGTCCGCAGGCGGCGACGGCGTCCCCCGAGCCGCCGGGCGCGCTCGACGTCGATCGACGGCGGCGGAGCGGGCGTGTCGGCCAGGTCCTTCAGCATCGTGCTCAGCTCGTGGTCGGTCATGCTCGTCCCTCCCGGATCGGTTCGCCCAGCAGCTCGCGCAGCGCGTCCACGGCCCTCGCAGTCTGGCTCTTGACGGTGCCTTCGGAACAACCCAGCGCCCGCGCGGTGTCCGCGACCGGGAGGTCGCAGAAGTACCGCAGGACGACGGTCGCGCGCTGGCGGGCGGGCAGCCGGTCCAGCGCCGCCCGCAGGTCCAGGGCCAGTTCCACGTCCGCGCGGGGCACGGGCACGTCGCCGGCGCCGCCCAGGTCCACCCGGCGCCACCACGACGTCCGCTGCTCGGCCAGGAACGTGTTGACCAGCGTGCGCCGCACGTAGCCGTCCACGTTGTCGGCCCGGGCGGCCCGTGACCAGTTCGCGTAGAGCCGGGTGATCGCGGACTGGACCAGGTCGTCGGCCCGGTGCCAGTCGCCGCAGAGCAAGTAGGCGACCTTGCGCAGCCAAGCCGCCCGCGCGGTCACGTACTCCGTGAATCCGGCGTCCATCGGCGCCCCCCCCATCCTGTTCGACACCCCTCTGATGCGCCCGGAGGCCCGGGAGGTTGCCCGGGACGCGCGAGTCGTAGATTCAGCGGGGTGCACGACATCGACACGGTGACCGCGGCCACGATCGACCAGGCCGCCGAGCGGCTGGCCGGGGTGGTGACCCGGACGCCGCTGGAACCGAGCGCCCGGCTGTCCGCCCGGGTCGACGCGCAGGTCTGGGTGAAGCGCGAAGATCTGCAGACGGTCCGGTCGTACAAGATCCGCGGGGCCTACAACTTCATCGTCCAGCTCGACGAGCCCACCCGCGCCCTCGGCGTCGTCTGCGCCAGCGCGGGCAACCACGCCCAGGGCGTCGCGTACGCCTGCCGCCGGCTCGGCGCGAACGGCCGCGTGTACGTCCCGGGCACCACGCCGCGGCAGAAGCGCGAACGCATCGCGACGCTCGGCGGCGCGCACATCGAGGTCATCGTCGTCGGCGAAACGTACGAAGACGCCTTCGCCGCGGCCAACGAGGACGCCCAGCGCACCGGCGCGACCCTGGTCCCCGCGTTCGACGACGTCCGCACCGTCGCCGGCCAGGGCACGGTCGCGCGGGAGGTGATCGAGCAGCTCGGGTTCGTGCCCGACGTCGTGGTCGTGCCGGTCGGCGGCGGGGGCTTGCTCGCCGGGGTCGGCAGCTGGCTGCGCGAACGGCACCCCGACGTGCGGATCGTCGGCGTCGAACCCGCGGGCGCGGCCTGCATGGCGGCGGCCATCGACGCCGGCCGGCCGGTGCGGCTGCCGGCGCTCGACTCGTTCGTCGACGGCGCCGCCGTCCGCGAAGCCGGCGCGGTCACCTACCCGCTGATCCGTGAGAGCGGCGCCGAGCTGACCGCGGTCGCCGAGGGCGCGGTGTGCACCGAGATGCTGGCGATGTACCAGTCCGACGGCATCATCGCCGAGCCCGCGGGCGCGCTCGCCGCGGCGGCGCTCGGGTCGGTGGTCCAGGTGACGCCCGGGCAGACGGTCGTGGTCCTGGTCTCCGGCGGCAACAACGACGTCAGCCGCTACAGCGAGATCCTCGAACGCTCGCTGATGCACGAAGGGCTGAAGCACTACTTCCTCGTCGGGTTCCCGCAGGAGCCGGGCGCGCTGCGGCGGTTCCTCGAGCAGGTGCTCGGGCCCGAGGACGACATCACCCGCTTCGAGTACGTCAAGCGCACCAACCGCGAGCTCGGCCCGGCGCTGGTCGGCATCGAGATCGCCCGGTCGGCCGACCTGCCCGGCCTGCTGGCCCGGATGGACGCGAGCCCGCTGCAGGTGGAACGGATCGAGCCGGGCAGCCCCCTGTTCCACTTCCTGCTTTGAGCGCGTGGTCCACTAGTCGGATGGTGAAGGTCGACGGTGTCCGCAGTGTCGAGGCGTTGCGCGAAAAGGTCCACGAGGGTGCGGAGCCCGAATACCTGCTGTTCTACGGGCACACGCCCTCGAAGTCCGGGCGGGTGACGGCGAGCTGCCTGAGCCAGTGGTGGGTCGACCCGTTCGAGGCCGACGGCGTCGTCTACCCGACCGCCGAGCACTACATGATGGCCGGCAAGGCCGACCTGTTCGGCGACCACGAGAAGGCCGAGCTGATCCGGGCCACGCCCGACCCGAAGGCGGCGAAGGTGCTCGGCCGCGAGGTCGCGGGGTTCGACGCCGAGACCTGGGAGCGGCACCGGTTCGACATCGTCGTCGACGGCAACCTCGCCAAGTTCCGCGCCCACCGCGACCTGCGCCGGTTCCTGCTCGGGACCGAGGACAAGGTGCTCGTCGAAGCGTCCAAGAAGGACCTCGTCTGGGGCACCGGCATCGCCCGCGAAGAGAAGAACGCGACCAAGCCCGACTACTGGCGCGGGCTGAACCTGCTCGGCTTCGCGCTGATGGAGGTCCGCGACCAGCTGCGGGCCCGCATCTGAGGACGGATCAGCCGCCCGGGCATTCGTTGCCGCCGCCGCTGTGCTCGACGCAGTGGCGCGGCTCCGGCGGGGGCGGCGGGCGGTGGCGGACGTCGTCCGCCCAGTTCAGCGCCGCGACGACGGCGGCCAGGGCGAGGCAGATCCCGAAGAACCACGTCCACCCGCGGCGCCGCGTGGCCGCCGAAACGACCACGCCCACGAGCGGCAGCCCGGCACCGAGCCAGGCCGCCCAGGTCAGATAGGCGTCGCCCCCGGTGTGTGCTCGTGCCGAACACCGGCACGCTCCCCAGCAGGCCCAGCAGCACCAGGAACGGGACGGCGATCAGCCACCCCACCGCGACCAGCGCGACCAGCGCGAGCACGACGGACACGACGACCTCGCGGTTCTCCCCCACGCGACCCACTATGTCGCGGAAACGACCACGCGGCCTGAGTAGTCCTACTGCTCCCCGAGCGTTTTCTGCAGGGCCTTGTTCGCCTTGCGGGCCATGTCCGCCACGGCCTCGCGCCGCGCCGCGTCGGCCGCGTAGTCGTCTTCGCGGTTGCGGACCACGCGGGCCGGCGCGCCGACCGCGATCGAGTAGTCCGGGATGTCACCACGGACGACCGCATGCGCGCCGAGCACGCTGCCGCGGCCGATGCGGGTGCCCTTCAGCACGCTGACCTTGGTGCCGAGCCAGGTGTCCGGGCCGATCCGGACCGGGGACTTCACGATGCCCTGGTCCTTGATCGGCACGTGGATGTCCGAAATGACGTGATCGAAGTCACAGATGTACACCCAGTCGGCGACCAGCGTGGCCGCGCCGAGCTCGATGTCGAGGTAGCAGTTGATCACGTTCTGGCGGCCGAACACGGACTTGTCGCCGATCCGCAGCGAGCCCTCGTGGCAGCGGATGGCGTTGCCGTCGCCGATGTGGACCCAGCGGCCGATCTCCAGCCGCCCGTAGCCCGGCCGGCAGTGGATCTCGACGTCCTTCCCGAGGAAGAGCATCCCCCGCAGGATGATGTGCGGGTTGGCGAGCCGGAACTTGAGCAGCCGGTAGTACCGGACCAGGTACCAGGGCGTGTACGCGCGGTTGCGCAGCACCCAGCGCAGCGAGTCGGCGGTCAGGAACTTCGCCTGCCGCGGGTCCTGCCGGGCGCGGCGCCAGGCCCGCACCCGCGACAGCGCGGGCGCACCCCACATCGACGTCATGCCCGTGACCGTAACCTGTGTGCGGGACGGGTTCGCAGGCAAGGGGAGCTGGATGGGCACGAAGCTGATCATCGACACCGACCCGGGCGTCGACGACGCGCTGGCGATCGCGCTGGCGGCGCTGTCCCCGGACGTCGACCTGCTCGGGGTGACGTCGGTTTTCGGCAACGTCCCCCTCGACCGCACGACGGCGAACGCGCGGCGGCTGCTGGAGCTCTTCGGCCGCGCCGACGTGCCCGTGGCCGCCGGGGCCGCGCGGCCGCTGGTCCACTCCAAGCCGCGTGACGCGAAAGAGGTCCACGGCGGCGACGGCCTGTCGGGCCACTCCTACACGCTGCCCGAGGCGACCCGGCCCCTGGACGAGCGCGATGCCGTCCGGCTGATGGTCGACCTGCTGGAAGCGTCGGACGAACCGGTGACCATCGCCCCGATCGGGCCGCTGACGAACATCGCCGCGCTGCTCGCGGCGCACCCGGGCGCGGCGGCGAAGATCGCGCGGCTGGTGATCATGGGCGGCGGCGTGACGTTCGGCAACAGCACGACCGCCGCCGAGTTCAACATCTGGAGCGACCCCGAGGCGGCCCGGCGGGTGCTGGTCGAGGAGGACCTCCCGGTCGTGCTGGTGCCGCTGGACCTGACGCACCGCTGCGCCGTCGACGGCGAATGGCTGGCCAAGCTCGCGGCGTCGGGGCCGGTCGGCGCCACCCTCGAAGGACTGACGTCGACCTACCGGCAGCACTACACGCGCGTGTTCGGCGAGGACCGGATGGTCATGCACGACGCCGTCGCGGTCGCCGAGGCGATTTCACCGGGCATCCTGCGCACCGAGACCTACCGCGTCGACGTCGAGTGCGGCCTCGGCCCGGCGCGCGGCCAGACCCTGGTCGACCGGCGGCGGCTCGGCGAGGACGACCCGCAGTTCACCCCCGGCCGTCCGATCGAGGTCGCGCTGGACACCGACCTCGACGGCCTGCGCGGCTTCGTGCTCGACCGGCTGACCGGGGCCGCGCGGTGAGCGACGAGCCCGACGTCGTCCCGGACGACACGCCGACGTCCGAGCCCCGCCGCCGGAAGCCCGTGGTCGTGGTCGCGGCGGTGGTCGTCGTCGCGGCCGCGCTGGTGGCCGGCATCCTGCTCGCGCCGAAGCAGCAGGAGACCACGAACACCGCCGCGACGGTCGCGCCGGCGCCGTCGGTGACCGCCAAGCCGCCGACGACCACGCCGCCCCAGACGTCCGCGCCGCCGAAGGTGCCCGAGGCCAGCGAGTTCGACGCCTGGGCGTCGAAGACCAGCCAGTGGCTCGACATCCCGCTGCGGGCGATGGTCGGCTACGCGAAGGCGACGACGAAACTCGGCAAGGACGTCCCCGGGTGCCACCTGTCGTGGGTGACGCTGGCCGCGGTCGGAAAGGTGACCACCGACCACGGCCGGGCCCAGGGCAGGCAGCTCGGCACCACCGGCGTCCTGGACAAACCGCTCGGCACGATCGAGGTGCGCGACTTCTACAACAAGGTCGTCTCGACGGCGAACGCCGCCGGGCCGATGCAGCTGTCCCCGGCGATCTGGGGCAAGTACCAGGCGAGCTACGCGGGCGGGAAGCCCGACGTGCAGAACATCGACGACGCGGCCCTGACCACCGGCCGTGCGTTGTGCGCCGACGGCCACGACCTCTCGCAGGGCCAGGCGTGGTGGAACGCGGTCGGCACGCTGCAGCCGGCGCCGCTGTTCCTGCACCGCACGCTGGCCACGGTCAACGTCTACGGCACGGTCGGCCAGGGCTCGGCGCCGCCGAACCCGGCGGTGCTGAGCGCGGTGAACTTCGCCATCGACAAGATCGGCCTCCCCTACATCTGGGGCGGCAACGGCACCGGCGGCAACGACCCGGGCTTCGACTGCTCGGGCCTGACCACGGCGGCGTACGGCAGCGCGGGCATCAAGCTGATGCGCACGGCGGACACGCAGTTCCGCAGCGTCCCGCACGTGACCGACCCCCAGCTGGGCGACCTGATCTTCTACGGCGAACCGGCGACGAAGATCCACCACGTCGGGCTCTACATCGGCAACCAGCAGATGATCGACGCACCGCAGACCGGCCAGGCGGTCCAGGTCCATTCGTACCGCCGGGACGGCGACGACTACGCGGGAGCGGGCCGCCCGACGGCCTGAAACCGGCTGGACGCGGGGCCACGCGGCCTTGTAGCGTGCAGCCGTCCGTGACCGGCCCGAGGAGGTGAGACCCATGAACGCTGTATCGACGTGGGTGCTCCCCGTTCCCGTCACGGCCGGCGATTGACGTAGGTGTCGCCGGGAGCGCCGCGAACCACCAGGCACTCCCGAAAGGCACCACCCATGGACTCTCCGCCCTTCGACGTCGTCATCGCCGGCTGCGGGCCGACCGGTGCCGTGCTGGCCGCCGAGCTGCGGCTGCACGACGTGCGCGTCCTCGTTCTGGAACGGGAAACCGCGCCCGCGGCCTTCGTCCGGATCGTCGCCCTGCACATGCGCAGCCTCGAGCTGATGGCCATGCGCGGACTGCTCGATCGTCTCCTCGAACACGGACGACGGCGGCCGGCCGCCGGTTTCTTCGCCGGAATCGTCAAACCCGTGCCCGAGGGCCTCGACTCCGCCCACCCGTACCTGCTGGGCATCCCGCAGCCGGTGCTCGTCCGCCTCCTCGAAGAGCACGCGATCCAGCTCGGTGCGCAGGTCCGGCACGGTGCCACCGTCGCCGGGTTCGAGCAGGACGCCGACGGCGTGACCGTCGAGCTGGCCGGCGGCGAACACGTGCGTGCGCGCTACCTCGTCGGCTGTGACGGCGCGCGCAGCTCGGTGCGCAAGCTGCTCGGCGTCGGTTTCCCCGGCGAGCCCTCGCGGGCCGACACGCTGATGGGCGAGATGGAAGTGGGAGTCCCGCCGTCGGAGCTCGCCGGCGTCGGCGCGCCCCACCGGCGGTTCTGGCTCAGGCCCGTCGGCGAAGAGGTCTACAGCGTCGTCGTGCCCGCCGCCGGCGTCGCCGACCGCACGCAACCGCCCACTTTGGACGATTTCAAGCAGCAGCTGCGGGCCGTCGCCGGCACCGACTTCGGCGTGCACTCGCCGCGCTGGCTGTCCCGCTTCGGGGACGCCACCCGGCTGGCCGAGCGGTACCGCGTGGGCCGCGTGCTGCTGGCCGGCGACGCCGCGCACATCCACCCGCCGACCGGCGGCCAGGGGCTCAACCTCGGCGTTCAGGACGCTTTCAACCTCGGCTGGAAACTGGCCGGCCGGATCCGCGGCTGGGCGCCGGAACCGCTGCTGGACACCTATGAGGCCGAGCGTCGCCCGGTGGCCGCGGAGGTGCTGGACAACACCCGCGCGCAGATGGAGCTGTCGTCGGCCGAGCCGGGCCCGCAGGCCGTGCGCCGGCTGCTCGCCGAGCTGATGGACTTCAACGAGGTGAACCGCCACCTGATCGAGAAGATCGCCGCGACCGGCATCCGCTACGACTTCGGCGACGGTCCCGACCTGCTCGGCCGCCGCCTGCGCGACATCGACGTGCGGGGCGGCCGCCTCTACGACCGGCTGCACCGGGGCCGCGGCCTGCTGCTGGACCGCACCGGACGGCTGACCGCCGCGGGCCGGCCCGACCGGGTCGACCACCTCGCCGATCCCACGGCGGCGCTCGACGTCCCGGCCGTCCTGCTGCGCCCCGACGGCCACGTCGCCTGGGTCGGCGACGACCAGCGGGACTTGGACGACCACCTCACCCGCTGGTTCGGCTCACCTTCCCGGTGAAGTGCACGGCGTCGAGGCGGGCCACCTCGTCCGGGGTGAGCCGGAGGGTGCCCGCCGCGACGTTGTCCTCGAGGTGGCCGACCGATCCGGTGCCCGGGATGACGAGCACGTGCGGTCCGCGCTGCAACGCCCAGGCCAGCCGCACCCGCACCGGGCTCGCCTCGTGCGCGCGGGCGATGGCGAGCACTTCCTCGTGCTCGTCCTCGCCCGCGCCGGCCTCGCGCCCGGCGCCGGCGATCGCGAAGAACGGCACGAACGCGACGCCCTGCTCGCCGCAGGTGTCGAGGAAGGCGTCCTGTTCCGGGCGGTAACCGAGGCCGTACGCGTTCTGCACGCACACCACCGGCGCGATCGCCTGCGCCTGGGCGAGGTGCGCGGGACGCGCGTTGGAGATGCCGAGGTGCCGGATCAACCCGGCTTCGCGCAACCCGGCCAGCACGCCGAAGTGCTCGGCGATCGAGTCGAGCCCGGACACGCGCAGGTTGACCACGTCGAGGTGGTCGCGGCCGAGCCGGCGCAGGTTCTCCTCGACCTGCCCGCGCAGCTGCTCCGGGCGGGCCAGGGGCAGCCATTCGCCGGCCGGATCACGGGCCGGGCCCACCTTGGTGGCGATGACCAGGTCGTCCGGGTAGGGCGCCAGCGCGCGGTTGATCAGCTCGTTGGCCGACCGCAGCCGCGAGAAGTAGAACGCCGCGGTGTCGATGTGGTCGACACCCAGCTCGACGGCCCGGCGCAGCACGGCGATCGCCTGCTCGCGATCGCGCGGGACGGCGTCGGGAGCGAACGCCTGGCCGTACTGCGGCAACCGCATCGCGCCGAAGCCGATGCGGTGGACCGTGCGGTCGCCGAGCGTCCAGGTACCGGGGTAGCCGGAGATCATAACCGGAGTCTGGCACGGGATCCGGAATACTCCGGCCATGGACTCGGGGACCACCACGCAGCTGATCACCGTGGGCGCCACGCTCGGCGGGGTCGTGCTCACGTTGCTGACCAACACGTTCGTCGAGGGCCGCAAGCTGAAGGCGACCCAGCGCGCCGAAGCGCAGAAGCGGGCGGCGGACCACGCCAACTGGCTGCGCGACGAGCGCGTCAAGGCGTACGCGGGCCTGTCGACGGCGAGCGAAGAGGCGTTCCAGCTGGTCCGGTCGGAGTTCATCAAGCTGCCCGAGGACCGCAAGGCGATCGAGACACGCTGGCGCGAGCGGCGCGCGGAGCTGCGCAAGGCGCACAACCAGGTGGCGTTGTTCGGCACCGAAGAGCCGCGGCAGCGCGGGAAGGAGCTGTGGAAGGCGGCCCGCAACGGGGCGAACGCCGTCTTCGCCGAGCTGGACGCCGGAGCCTCGAAAGTGCGCCGGGAGAGCCTCGACGAGCTCCTGACCGGCATCAGCGACGCCGGGGACCGGTTCCTGGAGGCGTGCCGCGCCGACGTCCAGGGCACGCACTGAGCCTCATCCGCGGAGACGGCGGACCGTGGCGCGGAGGGACTCGATCTCTTCCACCATGGCCACGAGCTCGGCTTCGGCCGCCCATTCCGTCAGGAGTTCGGCGCGACGGTGCATCGCCGCCTTCTCACGGGTCCTCAAGGCGGTCGCCTGTTCGTAGTGGCCCGCGTCGACGGCCGCCTCCTTCAGTTCCCGGTAGCGGGCGATCAGCTTGTTCAGTTTCCGGATGTCCGGCGGGAACAGCGGCTCGGGTTCCACGCCCCACTTCTCGAACTCGGTCCGGACCTCCTCCGGCGAGACCGGCAACACGTCCGCCTCGGCGAGCGCCAGCAGGAGCGCCGGGGTGCAGTCCCGCTCCTCGCGGACGCGGTCGACCAGGGCTTGGGCCTCCGGTGTCAGCTCCGCGCGGGCTCGTTCCTCCAGCGCGCGCATGAAGGACTCGGGAGTGAAAGGTTCCGTGTCGGGGCGGCTGGGCGGCCGGAACCGCTCCACCAGCGCGGCCGGATCCGCGCCCAGTTCCGAGAGCACCCGGAAGGCAACGCTCTGGCCCGCCAGCAGCAGGCCGAAGGCCAGGTGTGCGAGCGTGATCGGGCCCTCCGCCCGGTACGCGCGGTGCAGCACCTGGTCGATCGAGACGGCTTTTTCCCCCATGGCAACGACTTTAAGCCGAACCGGCCCGCGCCGGGGTGGATTCCCGCAGGGACCGGGCGAGGAAGACGATCCCGAAGGTGACCACGACCGCCGACGACAGCGCCCAGTGCAGGCCGACGCGGGTCGCGAGCGCGCCGACCAGCACCGGTTCGACCAGGAACCCGAGGTACCCGCAGGCCGCGACGGCGGCGACCGCCCGGCCGGGTGCGTCCGCCTGCTTCCGGCTCGCCACGCTCCACGCGATCGGCACGATCCCGGCCACGCCGAGCCCGACGACCGCGAAGCCGAGCACCCCGGCGACCGGCCACGGCACGGCCAGCACCACGGCGAAACCCAGCACCGCGACCGTGGCCGCCGCGCGGACGAACCGGACCGCGCCCGTCCGCGCCACGATGCGGTCGGCGACCAGGCGGACCGCGATCATCGTTCCGGAGAAAGCGAAGTAGCCGAGTGAGGCGAGGGCGGGCGTCGCGCCGGTGACGTCGGCGAGGTACACCGCGCTCCAGCTGTTGACCGCGCCTTCGGCGACGAACCCGCAGAACGCGAGCACGCCCAGCGGCACCAGCACCCGGCTCGGCCACGCGAACGCCGCTTCGCCCTGGCCGCGATCGGCGCCGGTGAGGAAGCGGGTGCGCGCGGCCCACAGCGCCAGCGTGAGCAGCACCGCGCCGGCCGCCGGGAAGTGCACGGACACGGGAACGTGCGTCGCCTCCATCAGCGCGTCGACGCCCGAGCCCGCGAGGCCGCCGATGTTCCAGAAGGCGTGGAAACCCGCGAAGATCGGGCGTCCGTAGCCTTCCTCGACGCGGGCCGCGTGCGCGTTCATCGCGACGTCGAGCAGGCTGTTGCCGACCCCGAGCACGACGAGCGCGGCGAAGAACACCGGCGCCGACCACGCGAGCGCGACCAGCGGCAACCCCGCGCACAGCACGACCGCGCCGAGCACGACGGCCGCCCGGCTGCCGATCCGGGTGAGCAGCGCGCCCGCGCCCAGCAGCGCGAGCACCGATCCGGCGGCGAGGCCGAACAACCCGGTCGCCAGCTCGCCCGTGCTGAGCCCGAGCCGCTCCTGCACCGCGGGCACCCGCGCCAGCCAGGTCGCGAACGCGGCGCCGCACACCGCGAACACGACGGAAACCCCCAAGCGAGCGCGTTTCAGGTCCTCGGTCACCCCGCCACCCTACGGATCATGGCCGCTGTTCCCGCCCACTTGACCGACGCCGTATAGTCGGATCCGACTAATAGGGAGCGACTAGTGCCACGCAAGATCCGCAACACCCTGGCTCTGGCCCTGCTCGGCCTGCTGCTGGAACGCCCGATGCACCCGTACGAAATGGCGTCCACGCTGCGCGAGCGCTACAAGGGCTCGACGTTCAAGATCAATCCGGGCTCGCTCTACGACACCGTGGAGGCCCTGGCGAAACACCGGTGGATCGAGCCCGTCGAGACCGTCCGCGAAGGCAACCGGCCGGAGCGGACCGTCTACGCGCACACCGAACTCGGCCGCCAGGAGTTCGTCGCCTGGCTCGACGAGCTGGTCCGCGAACCGGTCGCGGAGTACCCGAAGTTCGTCGCGGCGGTGAGCTACCTCGGCGCGCTCGGCCCGGACCGCGCCGCCGATGCGCTGGAGGAACGCGCCCGCCACCTCGCCGAACGCATCGACGGCGCGGAGACGGCGCTGGCCGAGACCGTCGGCAAGGGCGCGCCGCGGCTGTTCATGATCGAGGTCGAGTTCGTCCGGCACGCGTGGCAGGCGGAGCTCGACTGGGCGCGCCGCACGGCCGCCGAAATCCGGTCCGGCTCCCTGCCCTGGCCCGACCACTTCTGAGGGGAACACTGTGCCCGATCTCGAAACCGACGTCCTCGTCGCCGGCGCCGGCCCCGCCGGCTTGCTGCTCGCCGCGGAACTCGCGCTGGCCGGCGTCCGCACCACGATCGTCGAACGCCTGCCGGAACGGCCGCCGTACTGCCGCGGCTTCAACCTCAACTCGCGCGCGCTGGACCTGCTGGCCCGGCGCGGCCTGGCCGAAGGCCTGGTGGCGGAGGGGCACCGGGTGCCGCACGCGCCGGTCACCGGCCTGCCCGGCCCGCTGCTGCTCGACGGCGCGGCGACCGGCCACCCGTTCTCGCTGGGCATCCCGCAGACGCGCGTCGAGGAGGTCCTGGAGGCGCGGGCCCGCGAACTGGGCGTCGAAATCCTGCGCGGCCACGACCTGCGCTCGTTCACCCAGTCCGCGGACGACGTCACCACCGTGGTCCACAATGGACAGTTCGGCCGGACGGTCCGGTCCCGGTTCCTCGCAGGCTGCGACGGCGGCCGGAGCACGGTGCGCAAGCAGGCGGGAATCGGTTTCCCGGGGGTCGACGCGCGCTGGTACGCGCTGCTCGGCGACGTCGAATGCGAGCTGCCGTACGGGCCCGCCGCCGGACCGGACGGGCGGAGCCTGTTCGTGATCCCGCGGCCGGGGTACGTCCGGATCGTGGTCCGGGAGGACGACCCGCCGTCGGACAAGGACACGCCGGTGACGCTGGAGCGGCTGCAGGCGCAGGTGGACGCGGTGCTGGGCCGGCACGTCGAGCTGCGCGCACCCCGCTGGCTGAGCCGGTTCGGCGACGCGGCGCGGCTGGCCTCGCGGTATCGCGAAGGCCGGGTGCTGCTGGCGGGCGACGCGGCCCACATCCACCCGCCGGCGGGGGCGATCGGGGTGAACGTGGCCCTCGACGACGCGTTCAACCTGGGCTGGAAACTGGCGGCCACGGTCCGCGGAACGGCTCCGGAAGGTCTTCTGGACACCTACCACGCCGAGCGCCACGCGGCGGGCGAGCGGATCCTGGCGAACACGCGCGCCCAGGTGGCACTGGAGGAAGCAGCGGCAGAACCTTGGGCGGACCTGCTGCGGCGCGTCGCGGCGCACCCGGCGGGAAACCGCGCGCTGGCGGAGATCATCACCGGGCTGGACGCGTGTTACGAGCCGGGCGGGCACCCGTGGCTGGGGCGCCTGGCGCCGGACGTCCCGCTGCTGGTGTCGGGAGTGGAGACGCCGTTGCCGGCCCTGTTGCATTCCGGGCGGCCGGTGCTGCTGGACCTGACGCCGTCGGGGTCGTTCGCATCGTGGTCGGCCGGGGTGCCGGTGGTCGCGGCGACGAGTCCGTCCACTTCGGACGTCGACGCGGTGCTGCTGCGACCGGACGGGCACGTCGCCTGGGTGGGTACGTCCGGCTCGGGTGACGCGGGCTTGGCGGAGGCCGTGCACCGGTGGGTCGGGGAAGTTCCGGCGTCCGTCTGAGCGGGGTTCAGCGCGGGCGGTCCAGCACCGCCCGCTGCTCCACCCTGCCGTCCAGCACGAAACGGCTGTGCGGCGTGAACCCCAGTTTCTCCACCACCCTCCCCGACGGCTTGTTCGCCGGTTCGTACACCGCCAGGAGCCGGTCCGCCCAGCCTGACTCGAATGCCCGGTCGCGGACCGCGGACGTCGCTTCCGTTGCGTAGCCCCGGCCCCAGCCCGACGGCGCTATCCACCAGCCCATCTCCACCGCCGGCGAGCCGAGGCCCGACTCGGTCGCGCTGCGGCGGACCAGGGAGACCACTCCGTCGAACGATCCCGGCGCCGCCGAGACCGCGAACCAGCCGAAGCCGTGCTCCGCCCAGTGCGCCAGCGTTGCGCGGTGCTTGGCCAGCGTGTACTCGCGGCTCCACGGCTCGCCCGTGCCCACGTAGCGGACCGTCTCGGGGAGCTGGGCCAGCGCGAACAGGTCGTCGAAGAAATCCTCGGACCAGGCGTGCAGCGTGAGCCGTTCCGTGATGATCTGCATCGCGGCCAGTCTAGTGTTCGCCCAGCAGCACGGCGATTCCGTCGAGCTGGCGGCGCAGCCCGAACTCGAACGCCTCGTCGAGGCCGACGTCGGCGAGGCCGGTCATCACCTCGGTGAGCTCGGGGTAGCGGCCCGACCCGAGGAGCCGCGCCAGCAGCGCCATGTCCGCCGCCAGGCGCTGGTCGCCCGTGATGCCCGTGTCCTGCTCGGCCTGGACCTCGAACGCGTTGGTCACCGCCAGCCCGCCGACCCAGCCGTTGAGCGTCATGACCACCTGCAGCTTGACCCGCCGCTTCAGGCCCGTGCCGGCCAGCGCGCGCAGCGACCAGTCCACCAGCCGCAGGCCGGCCGCCAGCACCGGCGGGCGGACCAGCGAGTTGAGCAGGATCGGCGCCAGCCACGGGTGCCGCCGGTACGCCCCCCACTGCGCGCGGGCGGCCAGTTCGAGGCGGGGCCGCCACTGCGCCGGGCCGGGTTCCGGCAGCTCCGCCTCGCCGAGCGCCACGTCGGCCATCAGCCGGAGCAATTCCTCCTTGTCCGGGACGTGCCGGTACAGCGCCATCGGGCCGACGCCCAGCTCGGCGGCGAGCCGTCGCATCGACAGCGCGGCGATGCCGTCGGCGTCGGCCAGCGCGATGGCCGCGCGCACCAAGCCGTCCCGGCCCAGCGGCGGCTTCGCCGGCGTCCGGTCGGCGACGACCGTGCCGCTGCCCGGCACCGCGCGCACCCAGCCCTGCTCCCCCAGCGCGGCCAGCGCCTTCGCCGCGGTCGCCATCGCGACACCCCACTCGCGGACCAGCGCGCGCGTCGACGGCACGCGGTCGCCGGGCCGCAGCTCGCCCGCGGTGATCCGGCGACGCAGGTCCGCCGCGATCCGCAGGTAGGGCGCCTCCGCCACGAACTCCCCGATCCGTACTAGAACAGTTGCCGATCAGTGGTAGAACAGTTTCAGGGTACTCCCCCATTACTGCACGGGATTGTTGTCGTTCAGTTGCCGTCCTCAATACGGTTCCAATACACCGTACGAAACAAGGGGGCACCATGACGACGACCGAACAGCCAGTACCCGCGGTCCGGCCCGCGGCACCGTGGTGGCGACGCCCGTGGGTCTTCCCGCTGGGCCTGCTCGTCACCGCCTTCCTGGTGTTCTCGCTCCCGCCCTACCTCGGGCTCGACCCGGCGAAGTCGCGGATCCCGGCCCCCACCGGCTGGTACTACCCCATGCTGGTCACCCACATCGGCTTCGCGACCGTCGCCATGGTGACCTGCGCGCTGCAGATCTGGCCGTGGCTGCGGCAGAAACACCCGGCGGTGCACCGCCGCACCGGACGCGTGTACGTCTTCGCCGGGGCGATCCCGGCGTCGATCGCCGGGTTCACCATCGCGCTCGCCGCGCCCTTCGGACCGGTCGGGGCCGTGTCGAACGTCCTGCTGGCGGTGCTCTGGTTCGGCTGCACCGTGCAGGGCTACCGGACGGCGCGGGCGCGCCGGTTCGGCGAGCACCGCCGCTGGATGGTGCGCAGCTTCGCGCTGTGCATGTCGATCATCAGCAACCGGATCTGGGGCGTGGTCTGGGCGATCGTGCTGACCCCGCAGCTCGACACGACGTTCGGCGGCAGCGAAGCGGCGCTGGGTCAGGCGATCGCCGGCATCACGACGTGGACCGGCTGGGTGCTGCCGCTGCTGGTCGCCGAGTGGTGGCTCGGCCGCCGCCCCGGCCGCCGCCGCAACGCACCGTCACGGGGGTAGCCCGATCGGCCGATGGTCTACACCAAGACAAAAGGTCTATACCAATGGGGACCGCAGTTCCCCGCCGCCGCGCTCGTCGTCGTGGAGGTTCCCATGCGTCTCCGTTCCCTGCTGGCCGTGCTGGCCGGCGCCACCCTGCTGAGCACCGGGTTCGCCGCCCCCGCCGGTGCCGCGGCCGGCTCCCCGATCCCGGTCGGGCCCTACGTCGACATGGGCGCGTGGCCGACGCCCAGCCTGTCGGCGATGTCGGCCGCGAGCGGCGTCAAGGGGTTCACGCTCGCGTTCGTCAACTCCTACGGCTGCAAGGCCAGCTGGTTCGGCGCCTACGACCCGCGCACGGCGTGGCAGAAGGAGGAGATCGCCAAGATCCGCAACGCGGGCGGCGACGTCAAGATCTCCTTCGGCGGCGCGTCCGGCATCGAGCTGGCGCAGGCGTGCAGCACGTCCGCGCAGGTGGCGGCCGAGTACGACGCCGTGGTCAAGGCGTACGGCCTCAAGTACGCCGACTTCGACATCGAGGGCGCGGCCGTCGCGGACCCGGCGTCGATCGCGCGTCGCTCCCAGGCGCTGAAGACACTGCAGGACGGCAATCCCGGGCTGAAGATCTCCCTGACCCTGCCGGTGCTGCCGGACGGCCTCACCGCGGACGGGCTCAACGTCGTCAAGGCGGCCAAGAACGCCGGGGTGAACCTGGACCTGGTCAACATCATGGCGATGGACTACTACCAGGGCGCGGGCGACCAGGGCGCGAAGGCGATTTCGGCGGCCAAGGCCACTCAAGCGCAACTGAAGTCCCTGTACGGCCTGAGCGACGCGGCGGCGTGGAAGAAGGTCGGCGTCACCCCGATGATCGGCGTCAACGACTCGCAAAATGAGATCTTCTACCAGAAGGACGCAAAGGCACTGGTGGCGTTCGCGAAGACGGTCCACCTGGGGATGCTGTCGTTCTGGGAGCAGGGCCGCGACGCGAACGCGTGCACCGGGGCGCTGTACAAGTGCACCAACGTGCCGCAGTCGAAGTACGAGTTCGCGAAGATCTTCGCCGGCTACACCGGCTGAGTCACCAGCGGGCGGCGTCCGTGAGCAGTGCGTCCCGCACTGCCGCGGGCCCCGCCCGGCACGGCTCGGCCCGGCTGACCACGAACAGCGTGTTGATCGGTGGCTCCTCCGGCTCCAGCAACGCGATCAGTGCCCCCGACGCCAGCTCGGCCGCGCACAGGTAGCGCGGCAGCACGGTGACGCCGCAGCCCGCCAGGACGCACGTCAGGACCCCGCGCAGGTCCGGGACCACCACCGCCGGGCCCGCCGGTGGGCGGGCGCCCAGGACCGTGCGCCAGTAGCGGCGGATGATCGGCAGGTCCTCCGCGTACGCCACCAGCGGCGCCGTCCGGGGGTCGCCCGCGAAGCCGCGGGGGCCGACCAGCACGAACTCCTCGTCCGTGAGGGGTGTCGCCGTGAAGGCCCGGCCGCGGGGGCGGATGGTCGAGACGACCAGGTCGAACCGGCGCTGGGCCAGGCCGGCGAGGAGGTCGTCGGCCAGGCCGAACGTCACCCGCAGCTCCAGCCCGCGCGCGACCAGACCGGCCAGCGCGGGCAGGACCCGCAGCGTCGTCAGCTCGGCGGGCCCGGCCAGGTGCACCGGAACGGCGAACGGGCCGGGCTGCCCGGCGACGACGTCCGTCAGCGCGTCGAGGTGCGGGGCGACCCGGGCCGCCAGCTCGTCGGCCACCGACGTCGGTGTCACGCCACGGGCGCGACGGACGAACAGTTGTTGCCCCAGTTGCTCCTCCAGCGCCCTGACCTGCGCGGTCACCGTCGGCTGGGACACGCCCAGCGACGGCGCCGCGCCCGTCAGCGAACCCGCGCGGTGGACCGCCAGGAACGTGCGCAGCAGGTCGAGGTCCAGCTCAGTCCTCGACCAGGTCGATCGAATCCACCACGTTCGGGTAGAACGCGACGTGGTCCTTGATCGGCGCCACCGCGTCGTACGGCTGCTCGTACGTCCAGACGGCGTTCTCGCCCTGCACGTCGCCCGCCTTCAGCGAGTAGTAGCTCGCCTCGCCCTTGTACGGGCAGTACGTTCCGTGGTCGGTCCGCTCCAGCACGCTCGCGTCGACGTCCGCCAGCGGGATGTACTGGACCGCCGGGTACGTGGATTCCTGCAGGGTGAGCGCGTTGCGGCTGTCCGCGACGACGCGCCCGCCCGCCTTGACCACCACACGCGCCTTCGTCGGCTCGACGGTGATCGGGTGGTCCGGGCCCGGCTGCAGAACCTGCTTCGCCATGTCAGCTCCCTAAGAGTCCTGTGTACAGGGAGCAGCACCCCGGACGCGGCGGTTATTCCGGGTTCACGGCAGGTAGTACATCGGGTTGGGCAGCTTGACCGGGTGCAGCGCGTAGCCGCCTTCGAGGTCGCTGAACTGGTCACCGAGGTTCAGCACGATCTTCGCGCCGGTCGCCTCGATGTGCGCCCGCGTGCCCGACTTGTACTGGACGGTGGTGCAGGTCAGCCCGCACGGCAGGTAATCGGGCGCGGCGGTCTTCGGCTTGAAGAACGACCCCGCCGGGGCCGGGAAACCCTCGTTGGCCAGGTTCTTGAGCGACTGCGGGCCCTGGAACTCGTTGCGGCCGGTCAGGAAGTAGACCTTGACGCCGCGCTGCGCCGCCCAGTTCGCCAGTTCCAGGACCGGCTTGTTGGCGACGAACGTGCCGTTGTCGATCGCCTGCTGCTGCTTGCCGGGGTCGAAGCCGAAGTCGTTGTCGGCCTCCCAGCCGTAGGTCACCTCGGACGTGTCGTCGACGTCCAGCACGATCGCCGGGTTCTTCACCCGGCCCAGCTGCTGCTGCAGGAAGTGCTTCGCGTCCGAGACGACCCGGTTGGTGTCCTTCACGAACCGGCTCGTGTCGGAGTAGTGGTGCTTGCCCGCGGCGTCGACGTAGTCGCCGTAGTACGCCTTCACGTCGAGCTTGACCTGGCCGATGTTGGCCGGCTCCTTCGCGCGGGCGGCCGTCGATTCGTCCGAGCCGGCCAGCGCGGTGGCTCCGGAGGCGACAGTGGCGCCGATGGCCGCGGCGGCGGCGAGCTTGACGAGACCTGACCATTTTCCGGACACAGCGACCTCCACGGAAACTTGACGACCCGGGGAACTTACGTCACCCGTTCCGCCCGGCAGACGAAAGCCACCGGCGCGCGGCCGATCCGCGTCAGAACCACCGAAGCTTCCGCTTCGCCGCGCGGCTTCAGCCGACGGCGTAACGCGTCCGGGTCGACGTCGAGTCCCCGGACCAGGATCTCCAGGCGTCCGACGTCATGCCGCTTGAGGACGGCCTTCAGCGCCTTCTCGCTGTACGGACCGTGTTCCAGGACGCGGAAGGCCCGCACGCCGGGCGGTGGAGTGTCCCCGGTCAGGTACGCGATGCGCTCGTCCAGCTGCCACAACCCGTGCCGCGCCGCGTAGTGCCGGACCAGTCCCGCGCGTACGACGGCGCCATCCGGGTCGACGATCCATTCCCCCGGCTCCCGCGTGGGCAGCTCGTCCGGCTCGGCGTCGGTGACCGTCCACTGTGTTCCGTCCGAGCGCAGCACGCTCGCCCGCCGGGTGACGCCGCTGCCGAGGCCGCGCCAGAGGCAGGACTCGCGGACCTGGCCGTCCAGGGACACCAGCTCGACCTCCTCGGCCCACGGCGTGAGCGCGAAGTCGAGACCGGGCGCGCACTTGATGGCCAGCGGACGTCCGGGGTACGCCTCGACCAGGCCGTCCAGCGGCGGGGCGAAGTCGGCGGGTTTCCACGCCCGGCGGCCGGCGGAGTCGCGCCGCGCCGGGTCGGCGACGACGACACCGGACCGGCTGACCGGGCGCAGCGCGTCGGCGCGCACGAGCCCGAACGCAACCCCCGCGGTGGTTCCGTTGTGGCGGGCCATCTCCAGCCGCACCGGGTCCAGGTCGGACCCCAGCGCGCGCCGCGCCACCCGGGCGATCTCGACGAGGTCGGCCCCGACCGAGCACGTGACGTCGTGGACGTCGAGCCCGGCCAGCCGCGCCGCCCGGTGCCGCGCGACCGGCGTCGCACTCGCCTGCTGGAGCGCGTCCGAGGTGAACAGCCAGCCGTCGGAATCCACTTTGGACCCGGCTTTGCGGCGCAGCAGCACCGTTTCCAGCACCGCGCTCGCGTGCTCCTCGCCGGCCAGGCGGCGCACGGCGGCGACGGACGCGATGTGGTCGGTCAGCGGCAGCGCCGCGACCTCGGCGAGCGCCGCCACACCCGCGCCGGAACGCAGGTAGGCGACGTCACCGAGACTGAACGGATAACCCAACTCAGGACGGCCGCTTGGTCCCGGTGATCATCACGTTGTAGAACAGCTCCCGCGGCAGGATCTTCGCCAGCACCTTCTTGTCCACGGCGGACAGCCGCAGCCACAGGTGGTAGGCGAACAGCCGCCAGCGCACGGTGAGCTTCTCCTGCGGCACCGCGGCCTCGAACGTCCGGATCGGCCAGCCGGCCAGGGCCGCGGCGAACTCCTCGGTGACCGCGCGGACGTCCTGGGCGCCGGCCCCGCGGGCCATCGACTCCAGCTCCGACGGGTCGAAGGTGTGGATGTCGACCACGGCCTCCAGCGCGGCGGCGCGCGAGGACTCGTCCAGTTCGGACTGCGGACGCCGCCAGCCGCTCAGCACCGGCAGCTTCGTCACCCGGGTGGTCAGGAACCAGGTGAACTGGCCGAGCTTGCGGGCGTAGAAGTCGCCGATCTTGGTCGGCTCGCCGGCGAAGACGAACCGGCCGCCCGGCTTGAGCACGCGCAGGACCTCGCGGAACGCCGCCTGGACGTCCGGGATGTGGTGCAGCACCGCGTGCCCGACGACCAGGTCGAACGTGTTGTCCTCGTACGGGATGCGCTCGGCGTCGGCCACGCGGCCGTCGACGTCGAGGCCGAGCTTCTCGGCGTTGCGCAGCGCTACCTGGACCATGCCGGGCGAGAGGTCGGTGACCGAGCCCTTCTTGGCGACGCCGCCCTGCATCAGGTTCAGCAGGAAGAAGCCGGTGCCGCTGCCCAGCTCCATCGCGTGCTGGTAGGGCTGGCCGTCCTCGCCCGCGACGGCGTTGAACACGTCGGTGGCGTAGGAGAT
Organism: Amycolatopsis sp. NPDC051102; assembly: GCF_040682815.1. NCBI lineage: Bacteria > Bacillati > Actinomycetota > Actinomycetes > Pseudonocardiales > Pseudonocardiaceae > Amycolatopsis > Amycolatopsis sp. NPDC051102. The sequence continues at coordinate 120,288 of NZ_JBFBBT010000004.1, read as the reverse complement.
GCAGCGCTCGTCGTACGAGATCGACCACTTCTCGTCGTAGGTGCCGGCTTCCCAGTCGTGGTAGAGCACGTTCGCCAGCTTGGGGTCGGCGTAGGCGGCCTGGACCTCTTCGGCGGTGGCGTGCGGGTTCGGCGCCGGGTCGTTCACGTCGGTCAAGGCGTCATTTCCCTTCGAAAGTGGCCTTGCCGGGCCCGTTTTCGATGAACGACTTCATGCCGTTCTGCTGGTCTTCGGTCGCCCACAGCGCGGCGAACAGATGCGATTCGAGCTTGAGGGCGTTCGGGAGGTCCATGTCGAGACCGCCGTCGATGGCCGCCTTCGCCGCGCGCAGCGCCACGGCCGGGCCGTTCGCGAACTGCGCCGCCCACTTGTGGGCCGCCGCGTAGACGTCGTCGGGCGCGACGACCTGGTCGACGATCCCCAGCTGCAGGGCCTCTTCGGCCTTGACGAACCGTCCGGTGTAGACGATGTCCTTGGTCTTGCTCGGCCCGATCAGCCGGGCCAGGCGCTGGGTGCCGCCCGCGCCGGGGATGACGCCGAGCTGGATCTCCGGCTGGCCGACCTTGACGTTGTCGCCGGCGACGCGCCAGTCCGCGGTCAGCGCCAGTTCGAGGCCGCCGCCGAGGGCGTACCCGGTGATGGCCGCGACGACCGGCTTCGGGATGTTCGCGATGGCCGCGAGGGTGCCGGTGAGGTTCGCGCCGAACTTGGCGATCTCGGGGTACGTGCGGGTGGCCATCTCCTTGATGTCCGCGCCGCCCGCGAAGGTCTTTTCGCCGCCGTAGAGGATGACCGCGCGGACGTCGTCACGCTCGGTGGCTTCCTTCGCCAGTTCGGCGAGTTCGGCGGTGACCTGGGCGTTCAGGGCGTTGACCGGCGGCCGGTCGAGCCGGATCGTGCCGACCCCGTCCTTGACCTCGAGGGTTACGAACTCTCCCACGTCACTCCTCCTCGTTGACGGACTGCCAGCAGGCTACCGGTCGGTAAGGCCACCCTAGCGGCGACGGGCGAAGAAGCGATCCCCGGAGCGCTCCAGCACGAGGTCCTGATCGAACGTCTTCGACAGGTTTTCGCTGGTGATGACGTCGTCGACCAGGCCGGAGACCACCGCGTGGCCGTCGCGAAGGAGCAACGCGTGGGTGAACCCCGGCGGGATCTCCTCGACGTGGTGGGTGACCAGGACGATGGCCGGCGCGTCCGGGTCCATCGCCAGGTCGGACAGCCGTGCGACCAGGTCTTCGCGACCACCCAGGTCGAGACCGGCGGCCGGCTCGTCGAGCAGCAGCATCTCCGGGTCGGTCATCAGCGACCGGGCGATCAGCGCGCGCTTGCGCTCGCCCTCCGACAGCGTCCCGAAGGTGCGCTCGGCCAGGTTGCCGATGCCCATCGCGTCGAGCAGCTCGGTCGCGCGGGCGGTGTCGAGGGTGTCGTATTCCTCACGCCAGCGGCCGAGCACCGCGTAGCCGGCGCTGACCACGACGTCCTTGACCAGCTCGTCGCCCGGGACGCGCTGGGCGATCGCGGCCGAGGTGAAGCCGATGCGGGGACGCAGGTCGAAGATGTTGACCCGGCCGATCCGCTCGCCGAGCAGGTCGACCTCGCCGGTGGTCGGGTGCAGTTCGGCCGCGGCGAGGCGCAGCAGGGTGGTCTTGCCTGCGCCGTTCGCGCCGAGCACCACCCAGCGCTCGTCCAGTTCGACGGTCCAGTCGAGGCCGGCGAGGAGGTCGTTGGTCCCCCGGCGGACGCCGACACCGGCCATCCGGACCACGAGGTCGTCAAGTTCGCTGGGCTGGATCGGCTCGCTCACGAGGCCCATTCTGTCTGCCGTCTCGCGCGCGTGCGCACCCGCCCGGGCGAGACGGCGAACCGCCAGGTCGGGAAGTGTCCACGACGTGGAACGCCGCACCGTGGGAGAGCAGCCCGGCGCGTCGTTGTGGCAGGATCGCGGGCATGTCAGCCGACGCGCCTGCCACCGGGATCACCCGGGGTTCGTTCTGGCGCCGTCGCGCGATCGACCTGCTCCTCGTCGCTTCGGCCGGGTGTACGCGGGCGCGGCTCCGCTGATCCCTCGCGTCCACGGGCGCGTGCGGTGCCGTGCTGCCCCGGCGTCCCGATCCCTGTGCGTTGCGAGGAGCACCCGCGTTGACCACTTCCCTGGTTCGTCCGTCCGTCGAAATCCACCCGCAGCTGACCGACCCGCTGCTGCCCGAGCTGCTGCACCCGTCGCGGCTGCTCTGGACGCCGCGTGAGCTGGCCGAGCTGACCGCCACCGTCACCACCGAGCTGACCGCGGGCCTGCGCGCCGTCCTGCGCTTCGACGAGGACCGCCGCTGGTGGGCGCGCCTGGCGCTGACCGACGGCGTCGAGCTGTGGCTGCTGTCGTGGCTGCCCGGCCAGCACACCAAGCCGCACGACCACGGCGGCGCGTCCGGCTCGTTCACCGTCCTGCAGGGTGAACTCGGCGAGGAGTACCGCTACCCGGGCGGCCCGATCCGGCGCCGCACGCACACCGCCGGCGAGGGCATCGGCTTCGGCGCCGGCCGCGCTCACCAGGTCACCGGCGTCGGCGACCGGCCCGCGGCCAGCGTCCACGCGTATTCGCCGCCGCTGGTGGCGACGCGCGAGTACGCCACGCTCGCCGACGTTCCGGCGGAAATTCCCCCGCTGCCCGCTATCGTCCGGTCATGAGCGCTGTCGATTCGCTGCTGTCTTCCGCACGGTCCGGGTTGGACCGGGTGACGCCCGTCCGGGCCCGCGAGCTGCAGGAGGCGGGGGCGCTGCTGGTCGACATCCGGCCGCTGGCGAACCGCTCCGCCGAGGGCGAGATCCCGGGTGCGGTGATCGTCGAGCGGATCCACCTGGAGTGGCGGCTGGCGCCGGACAGCGAATGGCGGCTGCCGTCGGTGACACCCGAGACGACGGTGATCGTGGTGTGCAACGAGGGCTATTCGTCGAGCCTGGCGGCCGCCGACCTGCAGCGGCTGGGCCTGCGCAACGCGACCGACCTAGACGGCGGGTTCCGCGCGTGGGCTTCCGCCGGCCTGCCCGTGCAGGCCGGCGGAAGCCCCGCGGTGCCTTAGCAGCCCCCGTTTCCACGCTACCGGGGAGGGCCGACAGTTTCCTGATCCGGCCCGGAGGCAGAGGACCGTTGCTCCACAGCCGTCCGGCCGGATCGGGAACGGTCAGCCGGCCAGCGCCGGGGCGACGTGCTTGGTGAACAGGTCGATGCCGGAGCGGTCGTAGGCGGCTTCCGGGAAGTTCACGATCGCGTACGACAGGCCCCGCTTGCCCAGCGCGGCGAGGTGTTCGGCGACCTGCTCCGGAGTACCGACCGTCGGGCCGCTCGCGAACGTGGAGACGGCCCGCTCGGCGGCCTCCGCCGGGACGTACTTCTCGTAGTGGGCCTTCAGCCAGGCCACCTTCTCCTGGACGTCCTTGTCGGTCTCGCCGAGGACGGCGCTGACGTTGCCCGAGCGGACGATCGCGTCGAAGTCGGTGCCGACGTCCTTGCAGTGCGCCGCCAGGATCTCCGACTTGCGGGTGAACATCTCCGGCTCGGGGAAGAAGTTCGTGTACTTCGCGTACTTCGCCGCGATCCGGAGCGTCTTCTTCTCGCCGCCGCCGGCGATCCACAGGGGGATGCCACCCTCCTGCAGCGGCAGCGGACGGAGGATCGCCCCGTCCGTCTGGTAGTACTTGCCGTCCAATGTGGACTTACCGGTGGTCCAGAGGTCGCGCATGATCTGCACGCCCTCGTCGAGCTGGCCGAGCCGCTCACCGGCCGACGGGAAGCCGTAGCCGTACGCCCGCCACTCGTGCTCGTACCAGCCGGCACCGATCCCCATCTCGACGCGGCCGCCGGAGATGATGTCGGCGGTGGCGGCGACCTTCGCCAGGTAGGCGGGGTTGCGGTAGCCCATGCAGGTGCACATCTGCCCGAGCCGGATGGTCTCCGTCGCGGCGGCGAACGCCGAGATCAGCGACCACGCCTCGTGCGTGGCCTCCCCGCTCGGGACCGGCACGGTGTGGAAGTGGTCGTAGACCCAGATCGATTCGAAGGGGCCCGCCTCCGCGTGTTTCGCGAGGCCGAGCATGGTCTTCCAGTGGTCCGCGGGGTCGATGCCGGCCAGGTCGAGCCGCCAGCCCTGCGGGACGAACATTCCGAAGCGCATGCCCCCAACTTAGCGTCGCCCAGGGCTGCGTGCGCCGCTATATTCGGTAGTCCGCCGCCCGGCCGGCACGCTCCGCCTGCAGGTCGGACTCGGCCTGCCCGATCGCCGCGTCGAGCGCGGTGCGGAAATCGGCGATTTCCGCGCGGTTCAGCATGAACACGTCACCGCGCGGCCCGAAGATGCCGATTTCGCCCCGGTTGACCTCGACCGAGCACACGGCCAGGTCACACCAGGCGTCCGTGCACCGCACCAGCCATTCCCGCCGCGGTTCGGTGCTCCTGATCAGCGGCTCGCTCACAAGCCATCCCCTTTCGAGTGATCCCGGAGCGCGCAACCCCACGTCTCCGCCAACGGTTGCTAGTCTGAATTCACCAGCCAAACTTTGCAACTGCTGTACAGCAATTGACACGAACGGATGATGCGCATGCCGATGACACCGACGGTGCGGCTGAAGTTCCTGTCGATCTACATGCGGGAGGCCCGGCTCCAGGCGGGCGTGGACATGAAGGACGCCGCCAAGCTGCTCGGCCGCGACACGACCCGCGTCACCAAGATGGAGAAGGGCCGCGAGGGCCTGACTCCCGGCGACGCCAAGATGCTCCTCGACCACTACGACGTGCACAGCGAAGAGCAGAAGGCCGCCATCGTCGAGCTGGCGAGGACGCGCAGCCAGCGCGGCCGCTGGTCCGGCCACCGCGCCGCGGTTCCGCTCCAGCAGCGCGCGTACTACGACTTCGAGTGCGACGCGAACCTGATCCAGCACTACGGCGCCGAGATGGTGCCCGGCCTGCTGCAGACCGAGTCGTACATGCGCGCCATGCTCGGCCACGACTTCCGCCGGGACACGATCAACATCGAGGATGTCGTCGCGGCCCGGCTGGAGCGCCAAGAGGTCCTGTTCCGGCAGCGGCCCGCGACCGCCGACTTCATCCTGAGCGAAAGCTGCCTGCGCCGTATGGCCGGCGGCAACGCGGTGATGAACGAGCAGCTGAAGCACCTCGTGGCGATCAGCCGCAAGCCGAACATCCAGCTCCAGATCCTGCCCTTCGACGCACCGGGCGGCGGCAACACGTTCGGCTTCACCATGCTGCGCATCCCCGCTCCCACCGCCTCCGCGCAGCCGCTGGAAATGGTCTACGTGGAGAACCTGCACGATGCCGACTACCTCGACGGTGTCGCCGAGACAGCGGACTACGCCAAGCTGTGGAGCCGCCTTACCGCGAACGCCTCAGGCATCGACAAGTCACGGAGGCTTATCCTGGAGATCGCCCAGAACTACGCGTGACATCGAAGGACGGTCCCCCATGTCCCCTGACTTCACCGCTGCCACGTTCAAGACCTCCAGCTACACCCAGAGCAACGGCACGTGCGTCGAGGTTGCGGTCATCCCCGGATACGCGGCGGTCCGCGACACCAAGGACCGCGCGGGTGGCCACATCGCCGTGCCCGCGGAGAGCTTCGCCGCGTTCCTCGCCGCCGTGCGGAGCTAAGCCAGCACGACCCGCGCCAGCTCCGCCGGGGTCGCCAGCAACCCGTGCTTCGGCAGCACCCGGACCGTGTAGCCGATCGATCCCGGGCGGGGCAGCTTCACCCGGGCCGCGAACGCGCCGATGCCGTCGGCGGTCATCGGGACCGTCACCGTGTCGCGCAGCTCGTCGTCGTCGCCCACCCGGCCGACCACCGCCTGGATGTCCACTTCGGACGGTTCGAGGGCGGCCAGGTCGATTCGGGCGCGGATCGTCACCTCGGTGCCGACCACCAGTGGCTCGGTCGCCTCCACCAGCAGCTCCGAGTCGAAGATGCGCACCCGCGGCCACGACACCTCGAGCTTCGTGCGGTAATCCGCCAGCGACAGGGCGCCCCGGTAGCCGTCGCCCGTGGCCGCCGCCACCGTGCGGGAGGCCGGGAGGTAGCCGTTGTCGACGTACTCGCGGACCATCCGGGACGCCTGGACCCGCGGGCCGAGCGTCTCCAGCGTGTGCCACACCATCGACAGCCAGCCCGTCGGCACGCCGTCGGGCGAACGGGCGTAGAACAGCGGCGCGATCTGCTGGCCCAGCAGCTCGTACAGCGCCGCCGCCTCCAGGTCGTCGCGGCGCAGGGGGTCGGTGACGCCGTCCGCCGTCGGGATCGCCCAGCCGTTGCTGCCGTCGTAGCACTCGTCCCACCAGCCGTCGCGGATCGACAGGTTGAGCCCGCCGTTCAGCGCCGACTTCATGCCCGACGTCCCGCACGCCTCCAGCGGCCGCACCGGGTTGTTCAGCCAGACGTCGCAGCCGCGGTACAGGTACCGGGCCATCGACATGTCGTAGTCCGGCAGGAAGACGATCCGGTGCCGGACGTCCGCGCCGTCGACGAACCGGACGATCTGCTGGATCAGCTGCTTGCCGTTCTCGTCGGCCGGGTGCGACTTGCCCGCGACGACCACCTGGATCGGCCGGTCCTCGTGCAGCAGCAGCGTCCGCAGCCGCTCCGGGTCGCGCAGCATCAGCGTCAGCCGCTTGTACGTCGGGACGCGGCGGGCGAAGCCGACCGTCAGCACGTCCGGGTCGAAGACCGAGTCCACCCAGCCCAGCTCCAGCGGGGACGCGCCGCGCTGCAGCCACGCCGCGCGCACCCGGCGCCGGACCTCGTGCACCAGCTTCTCGCGCAGGTCACGCCGCAGGCCCCACAGCTGGGCGTCGGACACGCCGTCGCGCAGCGGCCCCTCGCCGACGTCGAGCCCCCACTCGCGTCCAAGCAGCGTGCTCAGCTCGCGCGCCACCCACGTCGGGCCGTGGACGCCGTTGGTGACCGACGAGATCGGCACCTCGTCGTGGTCGAACCCCGGCCACAGGCGGGAGAACATCTTGCGCGTGACGCGCCCGTGCAGCTGGGACACACCGTTCGCGCGCTGCGCCAGCCGCAGGCCCATGTGCGCCATGTTGAACAGGCCCGGGTTGTCCTCGGCGCCGAGCGCGAGGACGCGGCGCGGGTCGATGTCCGGGACGAGCCTGCCGTCGGCGAAGTAGCGCTGGACCAGGTCCACCGGGAACCGGTCGATGCCCGCGCTGACCGGGGTGTGCGTGGTGAACAGCGTCCCGGCGCGGACCGCGGGCATGGCCTCGTCGAACGCGAGGCCGTCGGCCTGGACGATCTCGCGGGCGCGCTCGAGGCCGAGGAACCCCGCGTGCCCCTCGTTCGTGTGAAACACCATGGGCTGGGGGTGGCCGGTCAGCTCGCAGTACTTCCGCACCGCGCGGAACCCGCCGATGCCGGCCAGGATCTCCTGCCGCAGCCGGTGGTCGGCGTCGCCGCCGTAGAGCCGGTCGGTGACGCCGCGCAGGTCTTCGTCGTTGGCTTCCAGGTCGGTGTCGAGCAGCAGCAGCGGCACCCGCCCGACGCGGGCCTGCCAGATCTGCGCGCACAGGTCGCGCCCGCCCGGCATCGCGACGCCGATCAGCACCGGCCGGCCGCCGGCCGTCAGCAGCTCCAGGGGGAACGCGTTCGGGTCGATCACCGGGTAGTGCTCGACCTGCCAGCCGTCCAGCGACAGCGACTGCCGGAAGTAGCCGTTGCGGTAGAGCAGCCCGACGCCGACCATCGGCACGCCCAGGTCGGACGCGGCCTTGAGGTGGTCGCCGGCCAGCACGCCGAGGCCGCCGGAGTAGTTCGGCAGCGCTTCGGTGACGCCGAACTCCATCGAGAAGTAGGCGACCGCCGACGGCAGGTCGTCGTCTTCGCGGCGCTGGTACCAGCGCGGCTCGGACAGGTACTTCTCCAGGTCCTCGGCCGCGGTTCTCGCGCGCTCGAGGAAGTCGTCGTCGACGGCGAGCTCGTCCAGGCGGGCCGGCGGCAACGCGGTGAGCATCCGCAGCGGGTCGCGTACGGCGTTGAACAGCTCGGCGTCCATCGACGCGAACAGGTCCCGGGTCGGCGGGTGCCACGTCCAGCGCAGGTTGGTGGCCAGCGCACCCAGGCCGGCGAGGGAGTCCGGGAGGCTGGCGCGGACGGTGAACCGGCGGACTGCACGCATGGGAAGCGACGATATCGGGCCGCGGTCCGCGATGCGCAGGGAGGAGTTGAGGGATTACGTGCACATCCCGCGTATGCCCTGGGTAGGGTCCTGCGCGTCGGGTACCGGGTGGGCACGAGAGCGAGTTGGACAGATGATCCCAGGGGGAGGACGGCGGGCGCTGGTCGCGCTGCTGGCCGTCGCGGCGGTCGCCGTGAGCGGGTGCAACAGCAAGGGCGGTGCGAACGGGGACCCGGCCAAGGACACCGGCGCGGGCTCGGTCTCCGGGCTGCCGGTGACGCACTTCGAGAGCGGCCTCAAGCCGGGCGCGCCGTCGCCGGACCTGAACGTCCGCAACGCCGACGGCGGGGAGGACGACAAGCTCGCCACCGCCGCGATCGCCGACGTCCAGGCGTACTGGAGCGAGATGCTCCCGGCGAACTTCGGCCAGCAGTTCGAGCCGGTCAAGTCGCTGCTGTCCTACGACGCGCAGACCGACACCGAGCAGACCGGCTGCGGCAGCGTGAAGAAGCTCGTGAACGCGTTCTACTGCCCGAACGACGACTCGGTGGCCTGGGACCGCGGCGTGCTGCTGCCGATGCTGCGCCAGCGGTTCGGCCCGATGTCGGTGGTCGTCGTGCTCGCGCACGAGTTCGGCCACGCCGTCCAGTACCGGCTCGGCGACAAGGCGGGGGTGAGCAAGAGCACGCCCACCGTGGTCAAGGAGCAGCAGGCCGACTGCTTCGCCGGCGGCTACTTCCGCTGGGTCGCCGAGGACAAGAGCAAGTTCTACCGCGTGTCGACGTCCGAGGGCCTGAACCAGGTGATGGCGTCGATGTTCCTGATCCGCGACCAGGCCGGCACCAGCGCCGCCGACAAGGGCGCGCACGGCACGGCGTTCGACCGCACCTACGCGTTCCAGGCCGGGTTCGAGAAGGGCCCCAAGGAGTGCGCCGGGATGACCGCGGAGAACGTCAAGGCACGGCTCACCGAGCGCCCGTTCGACAAGGGCGACAAGGGCAAGGGCGACGCGAAGTTCAACGCCCAGGCCGTCGAGCTGCTGAAGAAGAGCCTCGACGAGGCGTTCAAGGGCGCCGGGGTGGCCGCGCCGGAAATCTCCGACAGCGGCAGCTGCCAGACCACGCCGCCGGCGTCCTACTGCGCGGGCGACAACACGGTGAGCATCGACCTGGCCAAGCTGGCGCAGCTGGCCCAGCCGATCGACCGCGAGGCCGAGATGAAGGGCCAGGACCCGGGCGGCATGGGCGACTTCGCGGCGTTCTCCGAGGTCGCGTCGCGGTACGCGCTGGGCATCCAGAAGGGCGTCGGCGCGTCGATCGACAACGCGAACGCGGGCCTGCGCACGGCTTGCCTGGTCGGCGCGTGGGCGGCGTTCACCAACCGCCCGGGCGACCTGCGGCTGTCGGCGGGCGACCTCGACGAGGCCATCGCGGACCTGCTGCAGCCGGAGAGCCTCGTCTCGGCGGACGTCAACGGCAAGCGCCCGGACAGCGGTTTCGACCGGGTCGAGGCGCTGCGCCGCGGGTACCTCGAGGGCTCGTCGGTCTGCTCGAAGCAGTACGCCTGATCACGGCGTGAAAAGGGGCCCTCACCGCGGTGGGGGCCCCTTTTCGCCTGCGGTCAGAACAGGGCGCTCGCGAGGTCGCGGCGGGCCTTCATGACCCGGTCGTCGGCCGGATCGAACAGGTCGAACAGGGCCACCAGGTGCTCGCGCACCTTGTTGCGGTCCTCGCCCGCCGTGCGGCGGACGGTGTCGATCAGGCGCTTGAAGCCCGCCTCGACGTCGTTCTCCGCGATGTCCAGGTCGGCCGCGTCGAGCTGGGCCGCCAGGTCCGACGGGTCCGCGTCGGCCTTGGCGCGCGCGTCCGGGTCGGCGCTTTCCGCGCGGGCGGTGAACTTGACCTGGGCCAGGGCGTTCTTCGCCAGTTCGTTGGCCGGTTCGACGTCGAGGATGCGCTCGTACGCGGCCTGCGCGGCCGCGAAGTCACCCCGTTCGAAGGCCTCTTCCGCCTCGGTGAAGCGCGGGTCCTCCGGCTCCTCGACCGGGCCGCCGGCCGCCTCCGCGTCGCGGATGCCCGGCAGCTTGTCGCGCAGGGCGTCCAGGAGCGCGTTGATCCACTTGCGGATCTCGGGCTCGGGCAGCGCGCCGGAGAACGCGTCGACCGGCTGGCCACCGGCGATCGCGACGATCGTCGGGATCGACTGCGCGCCGAACAGCTGCGCGATCCGCGGGTTGGCGTCGACGTCGACCTTCGCCACGACCCACGCGCCGCCGGACTCGGCGGCCATCCGCTCCAGCACCGGGGACAGCTGCTTGCACGGGCCGCACCACTCGGCCCACAGGTCGACGACCACGAGCTGGTGCAGGGACCGCTCCACGACCTCGGCCTGGAAGGTGGCCTCGGTGACATCGATCACGGCGTCGCCCGGCGCCGGCCGCGGCGGGCCGTCGCCCCCGGCCGGGCCGGCTGGCGGGGCCGCCGGCTGCCTCTGCGCCGCTTCGGCGCGGGCCTTGAGCGCGGACAGGTCGACCGCGCCGGAAAGGGCGGCGGACAAGGCCGCTGACTTCGCTGCAGATCCGCGTGGTTGTGTCACGGTTCCATCCTGGCACGCGCACCGGAGAAGTTTCACGGGGTGCCCGGCCCGTCCACGGTGTGGCCGGTCCGGGCGCCGACGACGGCTGCGGCGCGGGTTCGAAAGCCACGGGCGGGTCGCGGGCGGCGAGCTGGTGCCGGCCTCCGGCCCCCGGTGTCCAGCTTACCGACCGGCACCGACGATTCCGGGCCGCGCGCGCAGCCCCGGGGAACTGTCGGTGGTCACCGGTAGCGTGGAAACGGGGCTTGCTCAGCGGGGTGACCGGGCCGATCCGCGGGGTTTCCGCACGCTCCCCGGCCCGTCCGCTTGGCAGGACGGCACCGCTGGGGCAGGCTCGGCCGGGTGCACATCCGGCGTGACGTGAAGGTGGGCCTGTCGGTCGCGGCCGCCGTCGTCTGGATCGGCGCGGTGACGCTGCTCATCGTGCACGAACCGGACCCGGGCGCGACCAGCCCGGCGGAGCTGCGCGACCGGCTCGCCTCGGCGCTCTCCGGCCACGACGCCGACGCCTTCGCCGACCTCCTCGACTACCCCGGTTCGGGCGGCGGCGACTTCGCGAAGGACTACGTCTCGGTGCTGGCCGACCGCGGTGCCCACGACGTGCACGTGGACCTGGGCCCGGACGCGGCCGCCCCGACCCGCGCCACGGTCACCGGCGCCCTCGGCGACGGCCGGCCGTTCAGCTACCCGCTGACGGTGACGAGCGAAGACGGCCGCTGGACGATCGCCTTCACCCCGCCGCTGCCCTGACCCCCTCGTGAGTGGCAAGGCGAGTTAGAACTCGCCTTGCCACTCACGACCCGTCGCGGAGGTGGGCTTCCACCCGGTCCACCTTGGCCGCCAGCTGGCCGGAGAAGCCCGGCCGGATGTCCGCTTTCAGGACCAGGCTGACGCGGGACGAGCCTTCGCCAGCGGCCTCGACCGCGCGCTTGACCACGTCCATCACCTCGTCCCAGGACTCGCCCTCGATGTTGGTGAACATCGCGTTGGTCGAATTGGGCAGCCCGGAGTCGCGGACCACCTTCACCGCGCGGGCCACGGCTTCGCTCACCCCGCCGTCGGGGTCCCCGCCGGACGGGCTCACGCTGAACGCGACGATCATGCTCGGAAGTCCCTTCTTCGGTGGTCATTTCCGCCAGTCGTGCGACACCCGCCGGTACCCGCTGGTAACTTCGCGTGTCATGAACCGTCCGCTGCCGTTCGACCCGATCGCCCGCGCGGCCCGGATCTGGGAGGACCGCATCGGGCCCTCCGGGACCATGGCCGCGGTGACCGGGGTGATGCGGGTCCAGCAGATCATCCAGTCCGCGGTGGACGGCGCGCTCAAGCCGCACGGCTTGACCTTCGCCCGGTACGAAGCACTGGTGCTGCTCACCTTCGCCCGCAGCGCCAGCCTGCCGATGCGGGTGATGGGCGAACGGCTCCAGCTGCACCCCACCAGTGTCACCAACATAGTGGACCGGCTGGAGCGCGACGGGCTCGTGAAGCGCGTGCCGCACCCGACCGACCGCCGGACGACGCTGGTGGAGATCACCGACGAGGGCCGCAAGCGCCGCGAGGCCGCGACGGAGGCCGTCACCGCGATCGACTTCGGGCTGAGCGGGCTGACCGAGCGGCAGACCGAGCAGCTGACGGACCTGCTGACGAAGGTGCGCCGCGCCGCCGGGGACTTCAGCGAGTAAACGCCCGGCCGCGCACTGTCCAAAGCAGAAAGGCCCGCGCCGGAGCGCGGGCCTTTCTCACGTTCTGGGAATCAGGCGGCGACGGGTTCCTTCACCTGGAACAGGCCGACACCGCCGTGGGACAGCCGCTGCGGGCCGTCGAGCTTGCCGTTGCGCAGCGCCCACTTCTCGAACAGCCACGTGAACAGCGGCGGGATGCTCGCGAGCAGGGCCAGGACCAGCGTCTTCGGGCGCCAGCCGAGCGGCTTCGCCACGGACAGGGAGACGACCACGTAGAGGACGAAGATCACGCCGTGCACCATGCCGATGACGGGCACGCCGCCCTCGCCGGAGGAGTGGACGACGTACTTGAGGAACATCCCGACCAGCAGCGCGGCCCAGGACAGGGCTTCGGCTACTGCGGCCACGCGGAACACTAGAGCGGCCTTGCTGGACACTGCTTCCTCCTGTGGGGTCTCACCACGTTCGTACTGGCACGAGAAAACGCCCGACACACCGTCCAAGACGGACTCGTCTCGGACGTCAACGGCGCTGTCGGACGTACTGATACCCAGTGTGAGGCGTGACGGCGCTCACCGGAACACCGGGGCCCGTGACCCTGCTCACGACCGTGGTCCATTGTGGTCTGGACCACGGCCGTGAGCGTGCGCGTCTACTCCGCGCAGGGAGAAACCGGCGCGGACGAGGGTGACGTCCCCCACTTCGCCGTGGCGTCGGCGGTCAGCCCGAAGTCGAGCGTCGTGCCCCGCTTCAGCTGGTCCACGTTGACGTACACGCGATCACTGGCGCGCGAGTCCACCTTCAGGCCCGAGACGTACTGCAGCTTCGAGCCGTCGGCGCCGGGCGCCTTGATCGTGATGTCGCGCCCGTTCTCCAGGTGCAGGACGGACTTCGCGAAGCGCGGCGCGTTGAGCACGAAGTTCCCAGTCCCTGGGACGGCGGGGTACAGGCCCAGCGCGCTGAAGACGTACCAGGCCGACATGGTGCCGAGGTCGTCGTTCCCGGTGACGCCGTTGGGCGCGTTGGTGAACAGCGTGTGCGCCGCCCGCACGACCGCCGACGTCTTCGCCGGCTGCCCGGTGAGCGCGTACATCCACGGCGAGTGCAGGTCGGGCTCGTTGTTCGGGTTGTAGCGGAACTGGTCGTAGTAGTCGTACGGGCCGACGACCCAGTTCTCGCGCACCGCCGTTGCCGGGTCCTTCACCAGTTCGTCGTAGGCGAAGAAGTCGTCCAGGCGCTTCCCGGTGGCCGCCGGGCCGCCCATCCGCTGCACCAGGCCGGGCACGTCCTGCTGAACGAGCCACTGGTACTGCCAGGCCGTGCCCTCGTGGAAGCCGTCCTGGCTCTGCGGGCTGTAGGGCTTGTCGGCCGGCGAGAACCACGCGCCGCCGAGGACCTTCGGCCGGAAGAAGCCGGTGAAGCCCCGGTCGGCCTGGGTGGTGTCCCACAGCGTCCGGTAGGTCCGGCCCTTCTGCCGCAGAGCGGCGGCGTCGGCCTTCTTGCCGAGGGCCGCGGCCATGACCGACAGCGAACAGTCACCGAGCGCGTACTCCAGGGTGGCCGACGCGCCGTGGTTCGGGTCGGTGTCCTGGCCCTTCTTCGGGAAGTCCGGGTCGTACTGGACGAACCCGTCCCGCTGGTAGCTGGCGTTGCCGGAGCGGCCCTGGAACGGCGACGCGGCGGGCGGGATCTCGCGCGAGTTCTGCAGGAGCGCCTGGTAGGCGTGCACTTCTTCGCCGGACAGCGCGCCGAAGCGCCACAGGTCGACCAGGAACGGCGTGACCGGGTCGCCGGTCATCGTGTTCGTCTCCTGGCTCGCGTACGCCCACCGCGGCAGCCAGCCACCCTGGTCGTGGATGGCGAGGATGCTCTTCGCGATGTCCCGCGCCCGGTCCGGCCGCAGCAGCGCGAGGAGCTGGTTCTGGCTGCGGTAGGTGTCCCACAGCGAGAAGAAGTCGTAGTACGTCCAGCCGATCGCGCGGTGGATCTTCTTGTCGAAGCCGTAGTAGCGGCCGTCGGCGTCGTCGGCCGTCAGCGGCTGCAGCAGGGCGTGGTACAGCGAGGTGTAGAACACCGTCCGGTCGTCCGGTGTGCCACCCTTGATGTCCACAGTGGACAGTTCGTGGCGCCAGGTGCGCTGCACCGCGTCCTTGGCGGCGTCGAACGACCGGATGCGCTCCGAGGCCAGGTTGCCCCGCGCGCCGGCCGCGTCCACCTGGGAGATCGCCGTGGTGGCGGTGACCTGGCCGCCACCGGCGAAGGTCAGCCACGCGCCGCGCAGGCCCGCGCCGCCTTCGGAGGACCGCGAGCCGGGCGTGCCGCCGGTCGGCGACCACGTGCCGAACGCCTTGAACGGCTTGTCGAACTTCGTGGTGAAGTACGTCGTGTACGCCTTGCCGCCGCAGAACGCCTGCGACTCCACGGTTCCTTCGACGGTCCGGTCGTCGACGACGCGGATGCTGCTGCCGGTCACCGGTTCCTTGTCGTTGGCCTGCCCGACGTTGACGAAGACGTTGGCATCAACCGGCTTCGTGAACGTGTACCGCTCGGCACCCGCGCGCGTGGCGGCGGTCGTCTCGACGTCGACGCCGCCGTAGCCGGTCAGGTGCACCTTGTAGTAGCCGGGCTTGCCGACTTCGCCGTCGTGGGTGAACGGCGCCGCGTACTGCTTCTGGTCGAACGTGGCCGGCTTGGTCGTGTCGAACGCCTTGCCGGGACCCACTTCGCCGGTGGTCGGCAGGGTCGAAACGAGGCCGCCCTGCTCCCAGCAGCCCGCGCCCGACAGGAAGAAGTGCCCGAACCCGCGGATCGCGGTGTCGGTGTAGCGGTAGCCGGCGTAGTGCGAGGTGATCGGGCTGACCTGCGTCATCCCGAACGGCGCCGAGGCACCGGGGAAGGTGTTCCCCTCGTCCTGCGTGCCGATGAACGTGTTGACGGCGTCGAGGGCGTCCCCGCCGGACGCCTGGGCCGCGGCGGGACTCACCCCCGTCGCCACCACGGCGAGCGTCAACGCGCCCGCCAGGACCTTGCTCTTCACTGAACAGCCCTCCGGAGAACAGGAAAGGCCGCCCGCGCGGAACGCGGGCGGCCTTTCAGGGTCGGATCGTCACGCGCCGATACCGATGGCGAACACGTGCAGGGCACCGCCGCTGACGTTGCCCGGCAGCGTCACGCTCGCCACGGTCTTGCCCGCGTCGAGGGTGATCGGGCTGGTGCCGAACACCATCGTGCGGATCTGCTGCGGGTCGCCGCCCGAGGCGTTGCGGTACGGCGTGGACAGCACGATCCGGTTGCCGAACGCCGGCTGCGCGCCGCCGCCGCCGAGGGTCCAGTCGGAGAACCCGATGGTGGCGGTGGACTTGCTGCCGTCGGTGTAGGTGACGGTCAGCGTGCCGGACGCGTTGCCGTTGGACGCCGAGCCGAGCAGCGCCAGCCGCCCGGACCCGGTCACGTTCACCGTCTGGCCGCCGGCCACGACGTTGTCCGGGTCGCCCGCCGGGAACGACGGCCAGGTGAACTTGATGCCGTCGCTGGTCACAGTGCTGCCCGGAGTCGCCCCGGCCGCAGCGAGGGCGTCGGCCGAGTAGCTCCAGCCGCCGCCGTCGAAGTTGGCCGCGCCCGAGTTCGAATCCGGGGAGATGCCGGCGTTGTTCACGGTGGCCAGCCAGCTGTTCGGCTGGGCCACCAGCACCGTCAGGACGGCCTGCGAGGAAGCCACGCCCGGCGCGGAGAACGTCACCGGGATCCGGCGAGCGCCGTCGGCCAGCCCCGCCGGTACCGAGACCGTCAGCTCCGCGCTCGCCTTGCCCGCGGCGGGCACCGTGATGGTGCCCGTCGCCGGGGTCAGCGTGATCCCGTCGACGCTGCCCGCGCTGTAGGTCCAGGTCCGGGCGGTGCCGGAGAGGTCCTGGACCCCCACGGACGCCTTCGACGTCGACCCCGCGGGCGTCACCGCGCGTGCCGGGTCCACGAAGGACAGGCTCGGCTTCTCCTGCTCGCGGAACGACGGCGGCGCGTCGGCCGTCGCGCTGCCCCACGAGGTCGCCGTGGCGGAGCGCGTGTAGTCGAGCGTGCCGCCGCTGGAGATCAGCGCCTCCGGCAGCCACGCCTTGGCCGCCGCGCCGCCGTTGACCTTCAGGCTGCCCACGTAGTCGCCGGTGCCCGGCGCGTTGATGGTGATCGTCTTGCCCGAGCCGGTGGTGAGCACGGCGTGCTCGAAGCGCGGCGTCACGAGCAGCGTCTCGGCGCGGCCCGGGATCTCCGGGTAGATGCCGAGCGCCGACCAGACGTACCAGGCCGACATCTGACCGAGGTCGTCGTTGCCGATCAGGCCTTCGGGACGCGGGTTGTACAGCTCGTCCATCGAGCGGTGCACGATCGCCTGGGTCTTGGCCGGGGCACCCGCGTACGAGTACACGTACGGCGCGTTGGAGTTCGGCTCGTTGCCCATGAACGCGTACGGGAGCTGCGTGCCCGCGTTCAGCTGGGTGAAGAAGGTGTCCAGCCGCGACTGCGTCGCGGTGTTCCCGCCGAACGCCGTCACGACGCCGCCCAGGTCGTAGGGCACCATCCACTCGTACTGCGCGCCGTTGCCCTCGACCCAGCCCTGCGAGCTGGCGGGGTCGTAGGTGCCGGCGAACGAACCGTCCGCGTTGCGCGGCTGCAGGTGCCCGGTGCCCGGGTTGTAGAGGTTCTGCCAGTTCTGCGCGCGCTTCATGAACGTCGTGTACGTCGCGCTGTCTCCGAGCCGCTTCGCGAACTGGGCGATGGAGAAGTCGGCGCTGGTGTACTCGAGCGTGTCCGCGCCGGCACCCGGCACGTACCCCAGCTTCTGGTAGTCGTCCAGGCCCGGCCGTTCGGTGTAGCCCTGCGTCGGCTGGGTGGCGCCCTTGATCATGAGCAGCAACGCCTTCTGGGCGTCGAAGTCACGGGCACCGAAGGCGTAAGCGCTGGAGACGATGATGTGGTACGGGTCGCCGTTCATGACGCCGGTGTAGTCGTTGGCCACCGTCCAGCGGTCCCACGAGCCGCCCTGCTCGGCGTAGGCCATCATCGACCGGACGATGTCCGACGTCTCGTGCGGCGCGATCGTCGCCAGCAGCGGGGCTTCGGAGCGGTAGATGTCCCAGCCGGAGAAGTTCGTGTACATCGCGTGGCCCTTGTCGGCCGTGTGGATCCGCCCGTCGAAGCCGGGGTACTGGCCGTTGACGTCGGAGAACACGTTCGGCTGGATCAGCGAGTGGTACAGCGAGGTGTAGAACGTCGTCATGTCGGCGTCCGAGCCGCCGGTGACGGCGATCTTGCCGAGCTGCGCGTTCCACGCCTTGCGCGCGTTCGCCGCCACGGTGTCGAACGACTTCCCGGTGTTTTCGGCCTTCAGGTTGGCCTTCGCGCCGTCGACGGACACAAAGGACAGTCCGACCTGGACGTTCACCTGTGCGCCGTTGAGGTTGGCGAAGGTGACGTACCCGCCGCTGCCCGGGCCGCTGACGGTGGTGTTCTGCGTCGCCGCCTTGGCCGGGCGCGCGATCGAGGCGTTCACGCCGTTGGGCTGCGCGACCTTCGCCTTGGCGCCCCCGGTTTCGGCGGCCTTGTTCGGCGTCACGGCGCCGTTCTTCCAGGTGCCGATCGACGCGAACGGCGTGTCGAACTTGGCCGAGAAGTAGACGCGGTAGCTGTTGCGCGCGCCGCAGAAGCGGCCGCTGGTGGCCCAGCCGCTGATGGTGTCCTTGCCGATGGTGATGGACGCGTCGTCGGTGCCGTTGACCGAGCCGGAGGTGTTGACCAGCAGTGTCGAGGACGCGCCGGCCGGGTAGGTCAGCCGCGCGGAGCCGGTGCGCTGGGTCGCGCTGAGCTCGACCTTCGCGCCGCTGTCGAGGGTGACGTCGTAGGCGCCCGCGGTCGCGTGTTCGTTGGCGTGCGAGAACTTCGACGTGTAGTGGGCCGGGTCGGTCGCCGGGGAAGTCGTCACCTCGCCGACGTACGGGATGAAGGGGATGTCCTGGTAGGTCGAGCAGCCGGCGCCGGAAAGGTGCGTCAGGCTGAACCCGGTCAGCGCGTTGTCGTCGTAGAAGTAGCCGCCGGGCTGGGATTTGACCGTGTCCGGGCTCCACTGGACCATGCCGAACGGCGCGACCGCGCCCGGGAACGTGTTGCCGGCACCGCCCCCGGTGCCGTGGTCGGCCCCGCCGGGCCGGGTGCCCACGAAGGGGTTGACCCACTTCGCGTAGTCAGTACTGGTAGCCGCCGCAGCGGGGACAGCGGGAGCCACCGCTGCGGTCACCGCCAATGTCAAGAAAGCTAAACCGGCTCTGAAGCGCACACGCGCCATTGCCATCGCCTCTCCACCTCATCAGCGCGACCGGAAACGGTGCCATGACAACCTTGTCGCGCAGTCGGTCGAACCGGGCCACCTTGGGCAGCGGCTCACCGGACAGTCAAGGGTCCCGTCAAGACCTGTCCGGTTCCGGACAGCGTGATCAGCCGTCTGTCCTACGCCGTCGGTAGCCGAATCGGCACAATCCCCGTCCGGGGCGTTGACAAGCACCGGGCGCGTGGCGTTCAATCCCGGTCACTATGACAACGTTGTCTCCTCCGGGCCGGGACTCCGGCGGCAGCACGCGCACCGCGAGCAGGCGGGCCACGATGAGCGACGTGGCCCGGCTGGCGGGCGTGAGCATCAAGACCGTCTCGCGCGTCGTCAACGACGAACCGGCCGTGCACCCGGACACCGCCGAGCGGGTCATGGCGGCCATCGAGCAGCTGGGTTTCCGGCGCAACCTGGGCGCGCGGAACCTGCGCCGCGGGTCGACCACCGGCACCATCGGGCTGATCGTCGAGGACGTCGGCAACCCCTTCTACTCCGAGCTGAACCGTGCGGTCGAGCGTATCGCGACCTCCTTCGGGCGTCAGGTGCTCACCGGCTCGTCCGAGGAGAACTCCGACCGCGAACGCGAGCTCGTCCTCGAGTTCTGCGCGCGGCGGGTGGACGGCATCCTCGTCGTCCCGGCCGGCCTCCAGCACGGCTACCTCGTGCCGGAGATGCGCGCGGGCACGCCGGTGGTGTTCATCGACCGCCCGGCCGGCGACATCGTGGCCGACACCGTGCTGGTCGACAACCTCGGCGGCACCATCGAAGCCGTCACGCACCTGGCGCAGCACGGGCACCGGCGGATCGCGTTCCTCGGCGACAGCCCGGACATCTTCACCGCGGCCGAGCGCCTGCGCGGGTTCCGCGAGGGCTGTGTCCGCAACGGGATCTCCTACGACGAGTCGCTGGTCTCGATGGGCACGCCGACGCCGGAGTCGATCGGCAGCGCCGTCAAGCGGCTGCTCGACGGCCCGGACGCGGCCACCGCGGTGATCGCCGGCAACAACCGGGTTGCCGTGCACCTGCTGCGCGCGCTGGCCCACGCCGAGCGCCGCCCGGCGATGGTCGGGTTCGACGACTTCGAACTGGCGGACCTGCTGGACCCGCCGGTCACCGTGGTCGCGCACGACGTGAGCGCGCTGGGCCACGCCGCGGCCGAGCTGCTCTTCGCCCGAGTACAGGGAGATCAGTCCCCGCCGAGAAAGGTAGTCCTGCCCGTGCATCTCGTCGCCCGTGGTTCCGGTGAGGTCGCCCCGTGACCCTCGAACCGATCCGGCTCCCCGCCAACCAGCCGCCGCAGTTCTACCGCGGGGGCGACGCCATCGCGGCGCTGCGCGGGGCCTCGCCGGACAAGAAGTTCGGCCCGGAGGACTGGGTCGCGTCGGTGAGCACCATGTTCGGCCAGGACACCAACGGCCTCACCCGGCTCCCGGACGGCGCCTGGCTGCGCGACGCCGTCGTGGCGAACCCGAACGGCTGGCTCGGCGCGAAGCACGTCGAAGCGCTCGGGACGTCGACCGGCCTGCTGGTCAAGCTCCTCGACGCGGGCCAGCGGCTGCCCGTGCACTTCCACCCGGACGACACCTTCGCCAAGCAGCACTTCGACTCCCACTTCGGCAAGACCGAGGCGTGGATCGTGGTCGGCACCTACGGCGACGACCCGCGCGTCTACCCGGGCTTCAAGGAGACGCTGCCGAAGGCGACGGTGTCCGAGTGGACGCGGGAGCAGGACGTGCCGTCGATGCTGGGCGCGCTCAACAGCATCCCGGTGTCGGCGGGAGACACCGTCTACATCCCGGCCGGGCTGCCGCACGCGATCGGCGAGGGCGTGTTCGTCGTCGAGCTGCAGCAGCCGACGGACTTCTCGCTCACCATCGAGTGGCGTGACTTCCTGGCGTCACCGGAGAAGGGCCACCTCGGCCTGGGCTTCGACACCGCCATCGAGGCGCTGGACACCTCCGGCTGGGACGCCGAGCGCCTCGAAACCATCATCAGGCGCACCGCGGGCGATTCTTCGTCCACTGTGGACCTGCTGGCCGGCGGATCGGAGCGGTTCTTCCGAGCCGACCAGTTGCGCACCGACAAGGCGACAACGTTGTCACTCGATCCGTCGTTCGCGGTCCTGGTCGTCCTCGACGGCGAAGGCACCCTCCGCACCGAACACGGCGGCGAGCACGCGCTGGCGAAGGGTGACACCTACGTCGTCCCGTTCGACGCCGGCCAGACCGAGCTGTCCGGTACGGCGACGGTGATCCGCTGCCGCCCGCCGGCGCCGGAAGAGAGGCACGGATGAGCGAAATCCTGCTGGACGCGATCGACCTCACGAAGCACTACGGCTCGGTCGAAGCCCTGCGCGGCGCGT
The DNA here is from genome assembly GCF_040682815.1 of Amycolatopsis sp. NPDC051102. Lineage (NCBI taxonomy): Bacteria > Bacillati > Actinomycetota > Actinomycetes > Pseudonocardiales > Pseudonocardiaceae > Amycolatopsis > Amycolatopsis sp. NPDC051102. The sequence goes on along the minus strand of NZ_JBFBBT010000004.1, from coordinate 99,092 downwards.
CGTTCCAGGCGCGCGCGGGCGAGGTGACGGCGCTGATCGGCGACAACGGCGCCGGCAAGTCGACGCTGGTCAAGTGCCTCTCCGGGGCGGAGCAGCCGACGTCGGGGAAAATCGTCCTGGACGGCACGGAGGTCCACTTCGATTCGCCGACCACCGCGCGGCGCCTCGGCATCGAGACCGTCTACCAGGATCTCGCGGTCGCGCCCGAGCTCGACCCGGCGGCCAACCTGTTCCTCGGCCGCGAAATCCACCGCAAGGGCCTCCTCGGCAAGCTGGGGATGCTCGACAAGGCCGAGATGCGGCGGCAGGCCGTCGAGGAGTTCCAGCGCCTGGGCGTGACACTGCAGAGCACCGACGTCCCGATCGGCTCACTCTCGGGCGGCCAGCGGCAGAGCGTCGCCGTGGCGCGCTCGGTCGTGTGGGCGTCGAAGGTCGTGTTCATGGACGAGCCGACGGCCGCCCTCGGTGTCGTCCAGCGCGAACGCGTCCTCGACGTCATCAAGAAGGTGCGCGACAAGGGCATCGCCGTCGTGCTGATCAGCCACAACATGCCCGAGGTGCTGTCGGTCGCCGACCGCGTCGAGGTGCTGCGGCTCGGCAAGCGCGTCGCCCGGTTCACCGGGGCGGACACGAAGCTCGAAGACCTCGTCGCCGCGATGACCGGCGCCCTCGTGCAGGAGGAGGCCGCATGAGCGTGTCGACACCCCCGAAGAAGGACATCCAGCAATCCCCCGAGGCCGGGTTCGGCAAGCGGCCGCTGGGCAAACGCCTGATCGAGGCCAACACGTTCTGGATCGGGCTGGTCCTGCTGGCGCTGGTCATCATGTTCAGCGTGATCGCGCCGGACAGCTTCCCGACGCTGTTCACCTTCCAGACGCTGTTCATCGAGTCCTCGGTCCTGCTCATCCTTTCAGTGGGCATGACGTTCGTGATCATCACCTCGGGCATCGACCTCTCGGTCGGCTCGGTGCTGATCCTCGCGGGCATGGTCGCGGGCAAGGTCATGGAGGGGATGTCCGGCGGCGACGCGTCGAAAGCGGGCTGGGGCGTGATCCTCGTCGGGTTCGTCGTCGCCGTGGTCACCGGCACGATCTGGGGCGTGATCAACGGCGTGCTCGTGGCGAAGGCGAAGATCCCGGCGCTGATCGTCACGCTCGGCACGATGGGCGCCGCGCTGGCCACCGCCTACCTGCTCAACGGCGGCTCGGACCTGCGGACCGTGCCCGCCGCTTTGACGCAGACCCTCGGGTACGGCACCTCCTTCGGCGTGGTGCCCAACCTGGTCATCGTCGCCATCGTGATCACCGTGATCGGCGCCTGGCTGCTGCGGACGACGAAGTTCGGGCGGTACACGTTCGCGGTCGGCTCCAACGCCGAGGGCGCGCGGCGCGCGGGCATCGGCGTCACCGCGCACCTGCTGAAGGTGTACACGCTGACCGGCTTCCTGGCCGGCATCGCCGGGTTCCTCTCGCTGGCCTACTACAACTCGACCACCATCTCCGGGCACACCACCGACAACCTCAACGCCATCGCCGCGGTCGTGATGGGCGGGACGAGCCTCTTCGGCGGCGTCGGCACGATCCTGGGCACGGTGATCGGGGTCTTCATCCCCGCCGTGCTGCGCAAGGGTTTCAACATCATCCACGTCCAGGACTTCTGGCAGATGTTCATCGTCAGCTGGGTCCTGGTCGCCGCGGTCTGGTTCGACCAGCGCCGCCGCCGTCGCCGCAACTCCCGCTGAGTTTCCCCGAGTACAGTCCCCCAAGTACAACGAGGTGCTTATGAAACTGACCAAGACTCTCACCGCCATGGGTGCCGTGGTCTCCGCCGCCGCCCTGCTGTCCGCATGCGGCTCCGGCACGGTCGGGCAGAGCGGGTCCGGCAACACGGCCACGCCGGTCGGCGGCAAGAAGCTCGCGCTGATCCCGGGCGTGCAGGCCGAGCCGTTCTACATCTCTTTGCAGTGCGGTGCCGAAGCCGAGGCGAAGAAGCTCGGCTACGAACTGACCACCCAGGCGCCGCAGAAGTTCGACGCTCCCCTGCAGACCCAGCTGGTCAACGCCCTCGGCGCGAACCCGCCGGCGGCGCTGCTCATCGCCCCGACCGACGACACCGCGATGCTCGCGCCGATCCAGCAGGTCAAGGCGCGCGGGACGAAGATCGTCGAGGTCGACACCGCGCTGAAGGACACGGGCGTGGCTGCGTCGTCGATCTCGTCGGACAACTCCGCGGGCGGCAAGCTCGCCGCCCAGACGATGGCGAAGCTCGCGGGCGGCAAGAGCGGCTCGGTGCTGGTGCTCGACACGATCGCCGGCACGTCCACAACCGCCGCGCGCGCCAAGGGCTTCGAGGACGAGCTGAAGAACACCCCGAACCTGAAGTCGATCGGCGTCCAGTTCACCCAGAACGAGCCGGAGCAGGCCGCGGCCAAGGTGACGGCGGCCCTGTCGTCGACCCCGGACCTGATCGGCGTCTTCGCGACCAACCTGAACACCGGTGAGGGCGCGGCGACCGGCCTGCGCAACGCCGGCAAGGTCGGCGCGGTCAACCTGATCGGCTTCGACGCCAGCCCGTCCGAGGTCGAAGGCCTGAAGAACGGCCAGTACCAGGCCCTGATCGCCCAGGACCCGGCCGCGATCGGCACCCAGGGCGTCCAGCAGGCGGTCGCGGCGATCGAGGGCAAGCCGGTGACGCGGAACCTCACCGCGCAGCTGCACTCGATCACGAAGGCCGACATGGACGCCAACTCTCAGTACTTCTACAAGCAGAGCTGCTGAGCCGTCCGTCAGGGTCCTGCGGGTGGTGTGCGCACCGCCCGCAGTGCCCTGACCAGCGTGTTCACCGGCAGTGAACAGCAGGTGCCGGTCACCGCGGTGAGAGAACCGCTCACCGCTTGACCCGTTCCCCCGCGCGGGTGTGCCCCGTCACACTCACTTGCACATGCATCGGCACATGCATGATCGCAGGGAGGGTGCGATGAGGTACCGGCCGGCCGTGCATCGCACGGTCTTCGCGGTCGACGTCGAGGGCTACGGCGACCAGCGCAGAACCACGCCCGACCGCCTGCTGCTGCGCGCGGGACTGTACCGCGCGCTGGACCGGGCGTTCGACGACGCCGGCGTCCCGTGGCGGGACTGCCGGCCCGAGGACTGCGGCGACGGCGTGTTCGTCCTCGCCCCGCCGGAGGTCCCGAAGGGGCTCTTCGTCGAGTTCCTGCCCGCCGCGCTCGCCGTCGCGCTGCACCGGCACAACCGCACGCACGACCCCGGGGCCCGGATCCGGCTCCGGATGGCGCTGCACGCGGGCGAGATCGCCTACGACGACCACGGCGTCACCGCGCCGGCGATCAACCAGACGTTCCGGCTGCTGGAGGCGAAACCGCTGAAGGAGGCGCTCAGGTCCTCGCGCGGTGTGCTGGCGCTGATCACCTCGGCGTGGTTCTTCGACGAGGTCGTCCGGCACAGCGACGGCCTCGACCCGACGACGTTCCGGCCGGTGCCGGTGGCCGTCAAGGAAACGCGCACGACCGGCTGGATCTCGCTGCCGGACCGGCCCTACCCGGCGAACTCGAGCTTGCTGGGCAACGCCACGGCGATCGACCACTACCGGAACTGGCGCCGCTTCCGCCGCCACGCCCAGGTGCTGGCCGACCGCGACGGGCGCGCGTAGCCGTAGGATCTTTGCCCTGGACACCGCCGCCGAGGGGAGGCCCGATGACCGTGCACCTGCGCCCGGCGTCCCGCGCCGACCCGCTGCCGGTGCTCGCCGCGGCCCGGCGCGTCTCCGACGACCTGCGCGACGGCCTGTCCGGCACCCGCGCCCGCCGCGCCGCGCACGGCCTGCGCCGGCTCTTCGGGTTCCCCGGCCTCGGCCTCACCGACCTGTCCGGCTCGCTGCTGTGGTCGGGCCGGCCCGGGCCGGACGCGGTCGTCGCGACGGTGCTCGACAGCGTCCTCCACAGCGAAGAACCCGGTTCGGCACCGGACGTCCTGGTGCTGCCGCTGCACGTCCACGACGAGCTCGCCGGGGCGCTGCTGGTGGTCGGGGACGTCCGGGACGCGGTCGCGGCCCAGGCCGCCGACCTCGTGGTGCAGGCGCTGGAGCGGTGGCGGCTCGAGGCGTCGGCGGAACAGGCGGCGCAGGCCGAGCTGCGCGCGCTGCGGGCGGAGATGTCGCCGCACTTCGTCTACAACGCGCTGACGGTCATCGCGTCGCTGGTGCGTTCGGACCCCGACCGGGCCCGTGACCTCATGCTCGACTTCGCCGACTACACGCGCTACAGCCTGGCTCGCCACGGCGAGTACACCGTCGTCGCCGAGGAGTTCCGCGCGATCGAGACGTACCTGGCGCTGCAGCGGGCGGTGCTCGGCGAACGGCTGCGCGTGCAGGTGCGGGTCGCGCCGGAGATCCTCGCCGTCGCGGTGCCGTACCTGGTGCTGGAGCCGCTGGTGGAGAACGCGATCCGGCACGGCATCGAGCCGCGGTCGGGCACCGGGCTGGTCCAGGTGCACGGCCAGGCGGAAGGGAACGACTGCGTGATCTTCGTCGAGGACGACGGGGTCGGCATGGACCCGCACCGGGCGGCGGACATCCTCGCCGGGCGCACCGGTGAGGACGATGCCGCCGGGATGGGATTGGCCAATGTGGACAGACGGCTGCGGGACGTCTACGGCGCCTGGTACGGCCTGACCGTGGAGACCGAGATCGGCGCGGGCACCCGGGTGATCGTGCGGGTACCGCGGTTCCAGCCGGGGGTGCTGCCGTGACGGGCCTGCGTGTCCTCGCCGTCGACGACCTCCCGCCGGCGCTGGACGAGCTCTGCCGCATGTTGCGCGAAGCGCCCGAAGTCGGCGAAGTCGTCGGCGCGGGTGACGCGCTGAAGGCGTTGAAGCTGCTTCAGGCGGACCGGTTCGACGCGGTGTTCCTCGACATCTCGATGCCGGGTCTCGACGGCTTGGAACTGGCGTCGCTGCTGGCGAAGCTGAGCGAGCCACCGGTGATCGTGTTCGTCACGGCGCACGACGGCCACGCGGTGACGGCGTACGGCATCGGCGCGGTCGACTACCTGCTCAAGCCGGTCCGCACCGAACGGCTGTCGACGGCGCTGGAGAAGGTGACTCGGATGGCAACGCCCGATTCGCGCACTACGCCGGACGCGATGGCAGCGCTGCCGGTGGAGTCGGGCGGGCGGACGCGGTACGTCCGGCGCGACGACGTCCTGTTCGTGGAGGCCCACGGCGACTACGTCCGCCTGCACACGCGCGGCGGCGTCCACCTGGTGCGGATGCCGATCTCGCGGCTGGAGGAGTACTGGGAGGGCACCGGGTTCAGCCGGGTGCACCGCGGGTTCCTGCTGGCCGTCGGAGCAGTGCTGGAGCTGCGCAGCGACACGGCGGGCGGGCTGCTGGCCCACACGGAGGCCGGCGACGTCCCGGTGAGCCGCCGGCACGCGCGGGATCTGCGCGACCGGCTGCTGGAAGCCGCCCAGCGCGGCCAGCTCGGAGCCGATCCGCGATGAGCCGCGACGCACCGCTCCGGCCGGCCCCGCGATGAGCAAGATCCGCCGGGTCGCCGTCACCAGCCCGCAGACCCGCCTCGCCCACGCGCGCCGCCGGTCGCGTCACCGCTGGCGCCAGCCCCGCCTCCCCGCCGGTGACACCCAGCGCGCCACCGCCCTCTACACCGCCCAGCGCCGTCGCGGCATCCCCGCGCTGGTCCTCATGTTCGCCCTCCTCCTCGGCCTGCCGGGCGTCTTCGCGCTCTTCCCGGGCCTGGACGCCGTGCGGCTGCTGGGAATTCCGCTCTCCTGGCTGATGCTCGCGGTCCTCCCCTACCCGGCGATGGCCCTGCTGGCCCGCTGGCAGCTGCGCCGCGCCGAGCGCATCGAGGACAGGTAGTGGGTGTCGCGCTGGCCGTCGCGCCGGTCGTGCTCGTGACGCTGCTGATCGGCGTCCGCGGGGTCGCCGCCATGCGCACGACGTCGGACTTCCTCGTCGCCTCGCGCCGGATCTCGCCGCTGGTGAACTCGGCCGCCGTCTCCGGTGAATACCTGTCCGCCGCCTCCTTCCTCGGCGTCGCCGGGCTCGTCGTCAAGGACGGCATCGGGGCGCTCTGGTACCCGGTCGGCTTCACCGCCGGCTACATCGCGATGCTCGTGCTCGTCGCCGCGCCGATGCGGCGGTCGGGCGCGCTGACCGTCCCCGACTTCGCCGAAGCCCGGCTCAACTCCCCCGCGCTGCGCCGGCTGGCCGCCGTCGTCGTGCTGGTCATCGGCACGATCTACGTCGTCCCGCAGTTCCGCACCGCCGGCCTGGTGCTCGCCGCGGTCGGCGGCACGCAGTACTGGGTCGGCGTGGTGCTGGCCGGGGTCGCGGTCAGCGTCACCCTGGCGCTGGGCGGCATGCGCGCGGCGACCTACGTGCAGGCGTTCCAGTTCGTCCTCAAGCTGCTGCTGTTCCTCGTCCCGGCGATCTGGCTGGTGCTGCAGGCCGGCGCGGTCAACCGGACCGACGCGCTCAACCCGGTCGAGTTCACCCACTTCGCCCGCGAGACGCCGGTGCGGTTCGAAGTCGACGTCACCATGGAGATCCGCGAACCGACGCCGGTGCGGCGCAACGGCGTCGTCGAGATGCTGCAGCCGGGCGAGTTCACCGCGCACAGCCAGGACGAGGTCGTGTTCGGCACGGGCGCGGCCGTCCCGGCGGTCCGCGGCGGCGCCGCGCTCGGCGGCCCCGACTGGCGGCGCCCGCTGCTCGACCTCGGCGACCAGGGCTACCCGCTCCTCGGCACCTGGGCCGTGCTCATCGCGACCATGCTGGGCACGATGGGCCTGCCGCACGTCCTGATGCGCTTCCACACCAGCCCGGACGGCCGCGCCGCGCGCCGCACCGCCGCGATCACGGTCGCGCTGCTCGGCGTCTTCTACCTCTTCCCCGGCATCTACGGCGTCCTCGGCCGGGTGCTCGTCCCCGGGCTCTACCTCTCCGGCGCGACCGACACCGTGGTCGTCGCGCTGCCGTACCAGGTGGACAGCGGCTGGGCCGGCGGGCTGTTCACGGCGTTGCTCACCGCGGGCGCGTTCGCCGCGTTCCTGGCGACGTCGCTCGGGCTGCTGCTGGTGATGTCCGGCGCGATCGCGCACGACCTCGTCCCCGGCGGCCTGCGGCGGCTGCGGATCGCGGTGTTCGGCGTCGCCGGGATCATGGTGCTGCTGGCGCTGCGCTCGGCCGAGCTCGACGCCGGGGTGCTGGTCACGTGGGGCTTCACGGTCGCCGCGTCGACGTTCTGCCCGCTGCTCGTGCTCGGCATCTGGTGGCCGCGGCTGACCGCGACCGGCGGCATCGCCGGCGTGCTGACCGGGCTGGTCGCCTCCTCCGGCTCGATCCTGTTCGCCCTCGCCGGGCCGCCGCTGCACGGCTGGGTGGCGATCCTGGTGCAGCAACCGGCACCCTGGTCGGTGCCGCTGGCGTTCGGCGCAATGGCGCTGGTCTCGTTGCGGGGCAGGCCACCCGCCTGGTCCACCGCGGCGATGCTCCGCCTCCACCTGGACGAACCCCGTTCGGCCGGGCCGCGCGACCGTTCGTCAACCGTTCGTCGTCTCGCTCGGCTGTTGAACCGCTGAATCTTCACGCGAGACTCACACGTCCCTACGGTGTCGCACGTCACTTTCCGCAGCGTCGCAGGGAGCAGCGATGAGCACGACCGACACCGGCGGCCCCCCGGACACGTCAGAAACCATCTGGGACCGAGCACACGAAAGCACGGAGTTCCGCGAGCTGCGCAGCCGCCTGCGCCGGTTCGTCTTCCCGATGACGGCGGTCTTCCTCCTCTGGTACCTGCTGTACGTGCTCCTCGCGGACTACGCGCACGGCTTCATGAGCACCAAGGTGTTCGGCAACATCAACGTCGGCCTGATCTTCGGCCTGCTGCAGTTCGTCTCGACGTTCGTCATCACCGGCCTCTACGTCCGGTACGCCAACCGGAAGCTGGACCCGGTCGCCGAGAAGATCCGCGAGGACATCGAAGGCGACGCTGCGAAGGAGCAGGCATGACGAACATCGCCGCGGGTGTGGAAGGCAGCAACCCGCTCCTCAACATCTGCATCTTCGCCGCGTTCGTGATCATCACGCTGGTGATCGTGTTCCGGGCCAGCCGCAACACGAAGACGGCGTCGGACTACTACGCCGCCGGCCGCGCGTTCACCGGCCCGCAGAACGGCATCGCCATTTCGGGTGACTACCTGTCGGCGGCGTCGTTCCTCGGCATCGCCGGCGCCATCGCGATCAACGGCTACGACGGCTTCCTCTACTCCATCGGCTTCCTGGTGGCGTGGCTGGTCGCGCTGCTGCTGGTCGCGGAACTGCTGCGCAACACCGGCAAGTTCACGATGGGCGACGTCCTCGCGTTCCGGATGAAGCAGCGTCCGGTGCGGGCCGCGGCCGCGACGTCGACGCTGATCGTGTCGTTCTTCTACCTGCTCGCCCAGATGGCGGGCGCGGGCGGCCTCGTCGCGCTCCTGCTCGGCGTCGAAGGCAAGGGCGCGCAGGCACTGGTGATCGCCGTGGTCGGCGTGATCATGATCGCCTACGTCCTGATCGGCGGCATGAAGGGCACCACCTGGGTGCAGATCATCAAGGCCGCGCTGCTCATCGTCGGCGCGCTCGTGATCACGCTCTGGGTCCTCGGCAAGTACGGCTTCAACTTCTCCCAGCTGCTGCAGGCCGCCGTCGACAAGGCGGGCAAGGCCGGGCAGACGCTGCTCGGCCCGGGCAAGCAGTACGGCGCCACCGGGACCTCGAAGCTGGACTTCCTCTCCCTCGGCATCGCGCTGGTGCTGGGCACCGCGGGCCTGCCGCACGTCCTGATGCGCTTCTACACCGTGCCGACCGCGCGCGACGCGCGTCGCTCGGTGGTCTGGGCGATCGTCCTGATCGGCGTGTTCTACCTGTTCACGCTGGTGCTCGGCTACGGCGCCGGTGCGCTCGTCGGGCCGGACACGATCAAGAAGGCACCGGGCGGGGTCAACTCCGCGGCCCCGCTGCTCGCTTTGGAGCTGGGCGGGCCGGTACTGCTGGGCCTGATCTCCGCGGTCGCCTTCGCGACGATCCTCGCGGTGGTCGCCGGCCTGACGATCACGGCGTCGGCGTCCTTCGCGCACGACGTCTACGCGAACGTCGTCAAGCGGGGCAAGACGTCGCCGGACGCGGAGGTCAAGGTCGCCCGGATCACCGCGGTGGTCATCGGCGCCCTCGCCATCGGCGGCGGCATCCTGGCCAACGGGCAGAACGTCGCCTTCCTGGTCGCGCTGGCCTTCGCGGTCGCGGCCTCGGCGAACCTGCCGACGATCCTCTACTCGCTGTTCTGGAAGCGGTTCAACACCCAGGGCGCGCTGTGGTCGATCTACGGCGGCCTGGCCATCACGATCGTGCTGATCGTGTTCTCGCCGGCGGTGTCCGGGAAGAGCACGTCGATGATCAAGAGCGTCGACTTCGCCTGGTTCCCGCTGAGCAACCCGGGCATCGTCTCGATCCCGGCGGCGTTCATCCTGGGCTGGCTGGGCACGGTCCTGTCCAAGGAGCACAACGAGAAGAAGTACGCCGAGATGGAGGTCCGCTCCCTGACCGGCGCGGGCGCCGAGAAGGCCGTCGTCCACTAGCTTTCCGGCCGGCACCGACCCCGAAGGCCGTCGCGAGGGTGTTCCCGATCCCCTCGCGACGGCCTTCGGCCAGTTTCAGTACGGCAGCTTGCCCTCGGCGACGCTCTCGAGAGTGGTTTCCAGCTGCTTCCGCACGTACTGCCACAGCCCGCCGCCCAGCGAAATCCTCGCCACCCCCAGCCGGGCGAGGCCTTCGAGGCCCGGGCTGCCCGGCCACGCGGGTGCGTTGACCGCACCGCCGGTCCCCTGCACGAACTCCGCGATCAGCTCCGGCGTGCGCAGGTGGATCGGGTAGACGCAGTCGGCACCCGCTTCGAGGTACGCCTTCGCCCTCGCGACGCCGTCGGCGAGCGCCTCCTTCGCATCGACCCCGCGGAAGGAGTCGACCCGGGCGTTGATCACCAGCCCGTCCCCCGCCGCCTCGCGCAGCGCGGCGATCCGGTCCGCCTGCTCGGCGACGGGCCGGACGCCGCCGGTGGCGTGGTCGGTGTCCTCGAAGTTGCAGCCGACGGCCCCCGCATCGAGCAGCCGGGCCGCCAGCTCGGCGCCGGACAGGCCGTAGCCGGCCTCGGCGTCGACGCTCACCGGGACGTTCACGGCGTTCGCGATGCGTCTTGCGGCAGCGAACATCTCGTCGGCAGGCGCCTTTTCGCCGTCGGCGAACCCGAGCGCGGCCGCGACGGCGACCGAACTGGTCGCCACGGCAGGGAAGCCGGCGGCCTCGACGAGCTTCGCGGTGTCGGCGTCCCAGGCGTTCGGCAGGATCAGCGGCTTGCCGGGGACGTGCAGCGCCTTCAGCGCGGCGGCGGTCACGAGTCGCGCTTGGGGAGCGGGGTGTGGCTGGTGATGGTCATCCGGTTCCAGCTGTTGATCGCGATGACCTCCCAGGCCACCGCGCGGTACTGGTCCTCGGTGAACACCTTCGCCGCCTGCTCGTAGACGTCGTCGGGCACGGTCTGGGTGGCGGACAGCTTCGTCATCGCCTCGGTGAGGGCGAGGGCGGCCTGCTCCTGCTCGGTGAACAGGTCGGTCTCGCGCCAGCCGTCGAGCACGAACAGCCGGCGCGGCGATTCGCCCAGCTCGAGCGCGTCGCGGGAGTGCATGTCGAGGCAGTACGCGCAGCCGTTGATCTGCGACGCGCGGGTCTTCACCAATTCCAGCAGTTTCGGGTCGAGCCCCGCGTTGGCACCGGCCTTGTTCACCTCGGCCTGCAGGTTCGACATCGCCTGGTAGAGCTCGGGAGCGCCCCCGAGCGCGATTCGCTTGGTCATGCCGTCCACGCTAGCCGGAACTGGACCACGGGTATGGTCCAGTCACATGACGGATTCGTGGTCCAGTTCCGGGCTCGACGTCCACCTCGGCTGGCAGCCCGCTTCCGGCCGCGCCGGGCTCGCGGCGGCGATCCGCGCGGCCATCCGGGACGGCCGGTGGCAGGCGGGTGCGGCGGTGCCCTCGACCCGCGCGCTGGCCCACGACCTCGGCGTCGCCCGCGGCACGGTCACCCGGGTGTACGCCGATCTGGCCGCGGAAGGCTACCTGCACACGGCCCAGGGCGCGCCGACCCGCGTGGCGACGGCGGGGTCCGCTCCCCCAGTCCGCGCCGCGGCAGGTGCCGCGCGACCCGGCGCCGCGCTGGGACCTGCGCCCGGGCCGCCCGGACCTGACGGCGTTCCCCCGGCAGGCGTGGATCACCGCCACCCGGCGAGCCCTGCTGCGGACCCCGGCGTCGGCGTTCGGCTACGAGTCGGAGCTGGGCGCGCCGGAGCTGCGCGACACCCTGGCCGGCTACCTGGCCCGGGCCCGCGGGGTGGTCGCCGATCCGGCGCGGATCGTCGTGTGCCACGGGTTTTCGCACGCCATCGCGGTGCTGGCCCGGGCGCTGTCGGGCCTGGGCGTCGGCGAGCTGGCGTTCGAGAACCCGTCACTGGAGATGTACCGCTCGATCGCGGCGGCGCAGGGCCCGCGGATCGTCGGCGTGGACGTCGACGGGCACGGCATCGACGTGTCCGCTTTGGACAGTCCGGCGGTGGTCGTCACCCCCGCGCACCAGTACCCCACCGGCGTCACGCTGGCCCCACCCCGGCGCGCGGCGCTGGCCCGCTGGGCGAGCGACTCGGGCGCGTTCGTGCTGGAGGACGACTACGACGGCGAGTTCCGCTTCGACCGCCAGCAGGTCGGGGCGCTGCAGGCCCTGGCGCCGGAGCGGGTGGTGTACGCGGGCACGGCCAGCAAGACGCTCGCCCCGGCCCTCCGGCTGGCCTGGCTGGTGCTGCCGCGGTCCCTGGTGGAGCCGGTCCGCGCGGCGATGGCGGACAGCGGCTCGCGGCCGGCGCTGCTCAACCAGCTGGCCCTGGCCGAGCTGATCGACTCGGGCGCGTACGACCGGCACGTCCGCCGCAGCCGCGCGGAGTACCGTTCCCGCCGCGCGCGGTTGCTGGCGGCGCTGCCGGACTCGGTGCGCCCGCAGGGCATCGCGGCGGGCCTGCACCCTGATGCTGACCCTCCCGCCGGACGGCCCCACGGAGACCCAGGCCCTGGCGGCCTGCCGCCGCCGCGCAATCGGCATCGAGGGCCTCTCCAGCCACTGGATGACCCCCAACGGCCCCGGCGGCCTCATAGTCGGCTACGCCGCAACCCCGAAACACGCCTTCGCCGGCGCAACCCAAACCCTGATGGACGCCCTCCAAGAAATAGCCACCTGACCCCACCCCCACCCGACCCTCCAGATACGCGAGTCGACCTTCCAATCACGCGAGTCGACCTTCCAATCACGCGAGTCGACCTTCCAATCACGCGAGTCGACCTTCCAATCACGAGTGATGCCCCTCCAATCACGCGTGATGCCCCTCCCGTCACACCGGATGCCCGCGGGCCGCCCCGCCGGAGCGGCCCGCGACCACCGTCAGGACCAGCAGTCCGGCCGGACGCGGAGCAGTTCCGTCCGCAGCACCGGCGTGCCGTCGACCGGCGCCGGGTCGTCCGCGGTCGGCTGGATCCCGCCCGCCGCGACCTTGTCCAGCGTCTTCAGCCCTTCCGCACCGACCGTGCCGAACACCGTGTAGTTCGGCCGCAGCGCGGAATCGCCGTACACGACGAAGAACTGCGAGCCGTTCGTGTCCGGGCCCGCGTTCGCCATCGCGAGCAGGCCACGCGCGTAGACGCGGCGGGCGCCGGTCGGGTCGGTCGGCGCCGGCGGCAGGTCGACCGGCAGCTCGTCCTTGTACTTGTAACCCGGCCCGCCTTCGCCGGTCGCCGTCGGGTCGCCGCACTGCAGCACCTTCAGCGTCGGGTAGGCCGTGAGCCGGTGGCACACCGTGTGGTCGTAGAACCGGTGCCGCGCCAGGTGCAGGAAACTCTGCACGGTGCACGGTGCCTTCGCGCGGTCGAGCCGCAGCGGCAGCGCACCCTGGCTGGTCGGGACCGCGACGTCGACCTTGCCGTGGCTCGGCGTGTGCCGCGGGTCGGGCGGCAGCGGCACCGGCCGCGCGGCCGGTTCGTCCGGGGTTTCGGTGTACTGGCAAGGCCCGTGGGTCGTCTTCGGCGGCGGGGCGTCGGCCGCCGCGGCGACGCCGTTCCCGGCCACGAACAACGCGCCTGCCGCCAGCGCGGTGACGAGTGTCTTCTTCATTCGCACGCCCTCCCAGTGATCGCCCGGTTCCGGAGCGCCCCGCAGTCTAGGGCCCGGCACCGACAGCCAGAACCGGCGAAAGTCGCCCTCGTCAGCCCATCGGGTGAACCTCGGCGCCCGCACCCCGGAAATTGTCGGACCCCCGGCGCACGATGGTCAGCACGCGGCAAACCCGCCGCGCACGGAGGGAGGGCACCATGAGGTTCCGGCGAAGACCCGTTGCGGTGGCACGGTTTCTGTTCGCCAGGCTCGCGTCCGCGCTAGCCTCGAAGATCCGCGATCAGTTCCTCGGCCGCCGCGAAGGGATCGAGTTCCCGCGCCACGACCCGCTCGGCGACGCCGGCGAGCCGCCCCCCGCCGCGCAGATCGACCAGCTCGGCGCGCAACCGGCGGAGCGCGATGGCCTCGACCTCATCGCGCGCCCGGGCCACCCGGCGCCGGGCCAGCTCGTCGTGCTCCACGAGCCAGTCGTGGTGCGCGGCCAGCGCTTGCACGACTTCGTCGATGCCCTCGCCCTTCGCCGCGACGGTCCGCACGATCGGCTGCCGCCAGCTCGGCCCCCGGATTTCCCGGCGGGCCAGCGAGATCATCTGCTTGAGGTCGTGCACGGTGGCGTCGGCGCCGTCGCGGTCGGCCTTGTTCACGACGAAGACGTCGGCGATCTCCAGCACGCCGGCCTTCGCGGCCTGGATGCCGTCGCCCATCCCGGGCGCGAGCAGTACCACCGTGGTGTCGGCCAGTTTCACGACGTCCACTTCGGACTGACCGACCCCGACGGTCTCGATGAGCACGACGTCGAAGCCGGCGGCGTCGAGCACGCGCACGGCCTGCGGGGTCGCCCACGAGAGCCCGCCGAGGTGGCCTCGCGTGGCCATCGAGCGGATGAACACGCCCGGGTCGGTGGCGTGCTCGGTCATCCGGATGCGGTCGCCGAGCAGCGCGCCGCCGGAAAACGGCGAAGACGGGTCGACGGCGAGGACCCCGACCCGCTTGCCCTGCGCGCGCAACGCGGTGAGCAGGGCCGACGTCGAAGTCGACTTGCCGACGCCGGGTGGTCCGGTGAGGCCGACGACCCGGGCCCGCCCGGTGTGCGGGGTCAGCGCCTGCGCGATCTCGGCGACGCGGGGGTGGGCGTCCTCGACGAGCGACAGCAGCCGCGCGACGGCACGGGGTTGCCCGTCCCGCGCGCGGCCGACGAGGTCGTCGAGGTCGAGTGGTCCGGTCACTTACGCCGACGGCACCCGCAGCAGCAGGGCGTCGCCCTGGCCGCCGCCACCGCACAGCGCGGCCGCGCCGAGCCCGCCGCCGCGGCGGCGCAGTTCGTGGATCAGGTGCACGGCGAGCCGGGCGCCGGAGGCGCCGATCGGGTGGCCGAGGGCGATGGCGCCGCCGTTGACGTTGACCTTCTCCGGGTCGAGGCCGAGCTTCTCGGTCGACACGAGCCCGACGGCGGCGAACGCCTCGTTGATCTCGACGAGGTCGAGCGCGTCGGCGGTGAGGTTCGCCTTGGCCAGCGCGGCGAGGATGGCGTTCGACGGCTGCTCGTGCAGGCTCGCGTCGGGCCCGGCGACGACACCGTGCGCGCCGATCTCGGCGAGCGGCGTGATGCCGAGTTCCTCGGCCTTCGCCCGGCTCGCCACGACGACCGCGGCGGCGCCGTCGGAGATCTGCGAGGCCGAGCCCGCGGTGATGGTGCCGTCGGAGGCGAAGGCGGGGCGCAGCTTGGCGAGGCCGTCGGCGGTGGTGTCGGCGCGGACGCCCTCGTCGGTGTCGAAGACGACCGGGTCGCCCTTGCGCTGCGGGATGGAGACCGGCGCGATCTCGTCGGCGAGGTAGCCGTTCTTGATGGCTTCGGCGGCGCGCTGGTGGGAGCGGGCGGAGAACGCGTCCTGCTGCTCGCGGGTGACGCCGTAGCGGGCGTTGTACTTCTCCGTCGAGGCGCCCATGGCGACCTGGTCGAAGGCGCAGAAGAGACCGTCGTAGGCCATGTGGTCGACGAGGGTGGTGTCGCCGTACTTGAAGCCGGAGCGCGACTTGGGCAGCAGGTGCGGTGCCTGGGTCATCGACTCCTGGCCGCCGGCGACGACGAGGTCGAACTCGCCGGCGCGGATCAGCTGGTCGGCGAGCGCGATGGCGTCGAGGCCGGAGAGGCAGACCTTGTTGATCGTCAGCGCGGGCACGCTCATCGGGATGCCCGCGGCCACGGCGGCCTGACGGGCCGGGATCTGGCCGGCACCGGCGGTCAGCACCTGGCCCATGATCGTGTACTGCACCGCTTCCGGGGAGACGCCGGCGCGTTCGAGGGCCGCCTTGATCGCAACCCCGCCCAGCTGAGCCCCCGTGAAGTCCTTGAGGGAGCCCAGCAGGCGCCCGATCGGCGTACGGGCGGCACCCAGGATCACGGAACCGGACACGGCGTCCTCCAAGCATCGGCGCATGGGCAGTTTTCCCGACCATACCCGGGAGCAGGGCTTCTTGATGGAGCCAGTGTGAGGCGGGGCACGCGACGATTCCCCCTCGCGGCGGCGCGCGGGCCCCCTATCCTGCCTCCATGAATGACGCCCTGCGGCCGTTCGTGACGGCCATCGACCACGTCGGCATCGCGGTCCCGGACCTGGACGCGGCCATCGAGTTCCACCGCGAGCACTTCGGCCTGGAACTCACGCACGAGGAGGTGAGCGAAGAGCAGGGGGTACGGGAGGCGATGCTGCGCGCCCCCGGCGCGGCGGGCACGGAGACGCAGGTCCAGCTGCTGGCCCCGATCCGCGAAGACTCACCGATCGGCAAGTTCCTGAGCAAGAGCGGCCCGGGCCTGCAGCAGCTGGCGTACCGCGTGTCCGATGTGGACGCGGCAGCGGCGGCCCTGCGCGCAAAGGGCCTGCGCGTGCTGTACGAGGAGGCGAAGAGGGGCACGTCCAACAGCAGGGTGAACTTCGTCCACCCGAAGGACACGGGCGGAGTGCTGGTGGAGCTGGTCGAGCCGGCCAAGGACACCACGGCGCACTGACAGCGCCCAACCCGTTCCGGCGCAAGCATTCCGCCGCCGCGCGGCCGCACGCCCGTGACAGAAACGGGCGCGCGGCCGGCACACCGGCGATCACCGGGCCGGGCCACGCCCGCGACAGCCGAGCGGGCTCAGAGGCGACACCGGGCAGGCGCCGCACGTCGGCGACAACAAACCCGGCGTCAGCGACGGACGGACGGGTGCGGCACGTCGGCGACAACAAGCCTGACGTCAGCGACAGCCGGACGGGGGCGGCACGTCGGCCAAAGCCAGCTGGCCCGACCGCCGGCCACAGCCGACCGCCCCGACGACGGCCCAGCGCGCCTACGCCGGCGCGGCCTTCGACACCAGGGCGTCGGCGATGAACGTCAGCTCGCCGTCGAACTCCGCCGGGAGGTCGTCCTCCGAGTGGCGGGCCGTGGCGTGGCGGTGGCTGACCGCCCGGGCCAGCAGCCCTGATGCCCGGTCGACGTCCGCCGGGGGGAGGCCGCCGCCCGTTGCGGCCTGGATCACCGCTCGGACCTGGCGGACCAGGACCTGGAAGCGGTCGTGGAGGGCGTCGCGGACCACGTGGTGCGTGTCGGCCTCGCGCCACAACAGGTGGGAGAGCCCCAGCGAGCGGCTGAACCGGTGGTCCAGTTCGCGGACCAGGCGCCGCAGGCTGCCGGCCAGGTCGCCCGGGACCACGACCACCGCCGGCTCGATGCGCTCGTCCGGGAGGCGCTCGACCAGGGCCGTGAGCAGGTCCGCCTTGTGGCGGAAGTAGTAGTGCACCAGCCCCTTCGGCACCCCGGCCCGCTCCGCTATCCGGGAGGTCGGGGTGGCGTCGAAGCCGGACTCGGCGAAGAGCGCCTCGGCGGCGCAGAGGATGCGCTCCTTCGCCGAATCCTCGGTCATTCGTGCCTCCTACGGCGTCAGTGCTGGCCGGCGGTGCGGTGCGCGGCGTTCGCCACCGGCATCGCTGCCGCGCCGGCGATGACCGTCAGCACCCCGGCGATCCAGGACGTCCAGGAAGCGCCGTTGAACTCCGTGTACCCCATCACCCACGGCGCGATGAACAGCAGCACGCCGAGCGCGATCTGGACGCCTTCGCCGTAGACCATGCCCGGCATCGCCAGCGAGACCAGGCCGTCGAGGGCGATCAGGGCACCCAGGACGACCATCGTCCACATTGCGGTCGTATCCGTGCTCAGCCAAAGGGGTGAAAGAGCGGCGACCACCCCGATCACGACCTCGGCCCAGTCGTGGGGCCGGGACCACGCGCGCGCAGAGACTTCACTCATTTCGTGCTCACCTCCGTCTGGTGGAACTGCTGGCTACCATCGATGGTCCGCTTGACTGGCCGGCCGGTCAAGATGGGTCGATCACACTTGAGGATGTAATCGTGCTGTCGGTCTCGTACAGTTGTGGGCGCGTGTTACCGGCGAGTAATTTCTGCCGCCAACGCCGTTGAACCCCCATCTCCGCGGAGGAACCGATGACGCAGCTCGGCGAGATCCAGCAGGCCATCCTGACCGGCGAGTCCGCCGCGGTCGGCTCGTTGCCCGTGCCCGAGAGCTACCGCGGGGTGACCGTGCACGCCGACGAGGTCGACATGTTCGAGGGCCTCGAAAGCCGGGACAAGGACCCCCGCAAGTCGCTGCACGTCGACGACGTGCCCGTGCCCGAGCTGGGTCCGGGCGAGGCGCTGGTCGCGGTGATGGCGAGCGCCATCAACTACAACACCGTCTGGACGTCGATCTTCGAGCCGATCCCGACGTTCAAGTTCCTCAAGAAGTACGGGAAGCTCTCGCCGCTGGCGAAGCGGCACGACCTGCCCTACCACGTCGTCGGCTCCGACCTGTCCGGCGTCGTGCTGCGCACCGGTGCCGGCGTGCACAACTGGAAGCCGGGCGACGAGGTGGTCGCGCACTGCCTGAACGTCGAGCTCGAAAGCCCCGACGGGCACAACGACACGATGCTCGACACCGAGCAGCGGATCTGGGGCTTCGAGACCAACTTCGGCGGCCTCGCCGAGCTCGCGCTGGTCAAGGCCAACCAGCTGATGCCGAAGCCGGATCACCTGACCTGGGAAGAGGCCGCCTCCCCCGGGCTGGTCAACTCCACCGCCTACCGTCAGCTCGTCTCGCGCAACGGCGCGGACATGAAGCAGGGCGACGTCGTCCTGATCTGGGGCGCTTCGGGCGGCCTCGGCTCCTACGCGACGCAGTACGCGCTGAACGGCGGCGCCATCCCGGTGTGCGTCGTGTCGAGTCCCGAGAAGGCCGCGATCTGCCGGAAGCTCGGCGCCGAGCTCATCATCGACCGCAGCGCCGAGGGCTACCGGTTCTGGAAGGACGAGCACGAGCAGGACCCGAAGGAATGGCAGCGCTTCGGCGCGAAGATCCGGGAGCTGACCGGCGGGGAGGACCCGGACATCGTGTTCGAGCACCCGGGCCGGGAAACCTTCGGCGCGTCGGTCTACGCCGCGCGCAAGGGCGGCACGATCGTCACGTGCGCGTCGACGTCCGGGTACATGCACCAGTACGACAACCGCTACCTGTGGATGAACCTGAAGCGGATCATCGGCTCCCACTTCGCCAACTACCGCGAGTCGTGGGAGGCGAACCGGCTGATCGCGAAGGGTCTGATCCACCCGACGCTCTCCAAGACCTACTCGCTCGAGGAGACCGGTCAGGCCGCGCTGGACGTGCACCGCAACGCCCACCAGGGCAAGGTCGGCGTGCTCGCGCTGGCGCCGCAGGAGGGTCTCGGCGTCCGTGACGAGGAGAAGCGCGCGAAGCACATCGAGGGGATCAACGCGTTCCGCGGCGCGTGAGCCGTGACGACGCCGGGGGCGGCACGCTCCCGGCGTCGGAAACCGCCGAAGATCCGCTGGAACACGCCAGTTCCCTTCACCGCGGCAGACCGCGCGTTCGGCGCACGGTACGGGTGCTCACCCTTCCGTGACCGGACTGCGACTACGGTAGGCGCATGAGCCTTGGCGATGAACGGGAGCTTGTGCCGCTGGGAGCCGGCTTCGACGTGGCGAAGCGCGGGTACAGCCGAGCACAGGTCGACGAGCACCTCGAACGGCTGGACGCCGACCTCAAGATGCTCACCGCGGATCGGGACGCCGCCATCGCGCAGGCGGGTGACCTGGCCCGCCAGCTGGAGATCGCGCGCGGCGAGATCGCGGACCTGCGCGGGCAGGTCGACCGGCTGGCCCAGCCGCCGACGAGCGTCGAAGGCCTGTCCGAGCGCCTCCAGCGGATGCTGCGCCTGGCGCAGGACGAGTCCGCCGACACGCGCGCCCGCGCCGAAGCCGAGGCCGGGCACATCCGGGCCAAGGCCGAGACGGACGCGAGCGCCATGCGCGCCCGCTACGAGCAGCTGCTCACCGAGCTCGATCTGCGGCGCAAGGAGATGGAAGCCGAGCACCGCAGGGTTCTCGAGGACGCCCGCGCGGAGGCCAAGAAGATCACCGACGAGGCCGAGGCGGAGCGCAAGCGGCTCGACACCGAGTCGCAGGAGCGCCGCACCAAGGTCGAAGAGGACTTCGAGATCGCGATGGCCTCGCGCCGCACCGAGGCGATGCGGGTGCTGGCCGAGCAGGAAGCGGCGAGCAAGGCCGAAGCCGCGCGCCGCGTCCAGGAGGCGACGCAGGACGCCGCCGACATCCGCGCGAAGATCCTCGAAGAGGAGAAGGCGGCGAAGGCCGAGATCGACCGCCGCCAGCGGGAGTCGGTCGCGGAGGCGAACAAGCGCCGTCAGGACTCGATCACCGAGGCCAACGCGCGGCTCGCGGAGGCCGCCGACGAGGCGCGGCGCCGTGTGACGTCGGCCACCGAAGAGTCGAACCGGCGGATCACCCAGGCCAACGAGCGGGTCGACGCGCTGCGCAAGGTGCGCGGCGGGCTGGCCGAGCAGGTGCGCGCGGCGCGGGCGGTGCTGGCCGAGGCGCACACCGTCCTCGGCGACGAGGTCAAGGTGCCCGCGGACGTCAAGGCCGACCTCACACCGGGCCAGGACGCCGCCGCCGACGAGACCGAGCAGACCGTCCGCGTGCCCGACGTCGAGGAGACGATCCGGATCCGCGCCAGCGACGTGCCGAAGCCGAAGCCCGGAGCCAAACCCGCCGCCAAACCCGCGGTGAAGCCCGCCCCCAAGCCGGCTCCGCGGCCGAGCGGAGCGCAGAAAGCGACTGGCGAGTAACCTTCCACCCGACACGGGCGCGGACGAGCCTGCTGGTCGGTCACGACCGGCTATCGTCCCTGCTCACAGGGATCACCTGGAGGTTTGCGCATGGGTGCGGCATATCGGACCGTGGTGGTGGGCACGGACGGCTCGGAGTCCTCGTTCGCGGCGGTGGACCGCGCGGCGGCGGTGGCCGGCGACGCGGGCGCCACGCTCGTCATCGCGTGTGCGTTCTACCCGGCGAGCCAATCCGACGTCGACAAGGCGCAGGACGTCCTCGGCGAGGAGGCGTACCAGGTCGTGGGCTCGGCACCGGCCGAGGACACCCTGCAGTCGGCCCGGGACCGCGCCGCGCGCGCGGGCGCCGAGAAGATCGACACGGTCGCGGTGAAGGGCGACCCGGTCGACTCGCTGCGCAAGGTGGTCAAGGAGCGCGAGGCCGACCTGCTCGTGGTCGGCAACCGCGGCCTGAACACGATCGCCGGCCGGATCCTGGGCTCGGTGCCGTCCGAAGTGGCCCGCAAGTCCGGCGTGGACGTGCTGATCGTCCACACGACCTGAGCCGTGACCGATTCGAGCGAGGAGCTTCAGCAGCGGCTCGAACGCGTCCTGCTCGGCGGCAGGCGGAAGTACACCCGGCTCGAAGTGGCGGAGAAGGCCGGCGTGCCCGACGAGCGGTCACGCCGGCTCTGGCGCGCGCTGGGCTTCGCGACCGTGCGCGACGACGAGGTGGTCTTCACCGACGCGGACGTCGAGGCGATGCGGACCGCCGACCAGCTGGTGCAGTCCGGGCTGATCGACCCGAGCATCGAGGTGCCGGTGACGCGCGCGCTCGGCCAGCACCTGTCGCGGCTGGCCGAGTGGCAGGTCGACATGCTGTGGGAGCTCATCCGGGAGCAGCCGGAGCTGGGCCGCAGCGAGCGCCAGGTGACCCGCCTGGTCGACCGGCTGCTGCCCGAGCTGGAGCGGGTGCAGAACTTCGTCTGGCGCCGGCACCTGGCTGCGTACGCGGGCCGCGCTTTCGCGGCGGCGGGCGACAACGTCGAGGCCCGCACGGAGGTGGTCGGGTTCGTCGACATGGTCGGCTACACGCGCCTGACGCGCCAGATCGGCGAGGACGAGCTGAGCCGGGTGCTCGACGCGTTCGAGACCCTGGCCACGGAGGTGATCGCCGAGCACCACGGCCGGGTGGTGAAGATGATCGGCGACGAGGTGCTGTTCGTGGCGGACTCGCCGGTCGACGCGGCGGAGATCGCCCTGACACTGACCGAACGCACGTCGGCGGACGAGACGCTGCCGGCGGTCCGCGCGGGCATGGCCTCGGGCCGGATCCTGTCGCGGTTCGGCGACGTCTACGGCTCGGTGGTCAACCTGGCGGCCCGCCTGACGTCGGTGGCCCGCCCGGGCACGATCCTGGTCGACCGCGAGCTGGCGGCGCAGCTCGACGGACAGGACGCGTACGAACTCCGGGTCCGCAGGCCGGTGACGGTCCGCGGCTACAACCGCCTCCGCCCGGCGGCCCTGCGCCGTGCCCAGGAAGCGCCGACGGGGATGTTCGCGAGCTCGCAGCAGCTGGCGGCGGAGATGCTGGGGCTCACGAACCCGGCCACCGGCGAGCCTGCCGGGAGGGAGCCGGAGGAGGCCGCCGAGGCGACCCCCTCACCGCGCCCACGCCGCCGTCGGCGGGGACGCCTGCTCTGACCGGACCCCCGGCCACCGGACGGCGGGGCGGGGGTCCCACCGCTGCGAACCTGCCGCCGCCGAGGCGCACCGTCGACACCGGCGAGCCGGCGCTCTCCCGCCGCCGACGAGCCTGGCGGGAATGAGCAGGAGGAAGCCGCCGAGGCGACCCCTCGCCGGCTGCCGACAAGGCCGCCTCCGCCTACCGGACCGCACGCCGGTCACCCAGGAGCCGCCCGCGCCGCCGGCGAGCGACCCTTCGCCGCGCCAGCGCCGCCGCCGGGCGGGGGTGTCACCTCTTATCAACCGGCGCCGCTCCTCCGGTGAGTAGAATCCTTGCTTTCGCGTGACGGTGGGAGGTGCGCGTGGCAGGACAGTACGTCGATGTCGGCGAGCCGGCGGAAACCGGACCGCAGCCGGCTGCCGTGTTCCTCTCCTACGCCCGGGAGCCCGGCGATCCCGCCCACGAGGAGGCCGTGCTCCGGCTGTGGGCTTTACTGCGGTCCTGTGGGGTCGACGCGCGGCTCGATCGGGGTGAGGCGCAGCAGCGCCGGGACTGGGCGCTGTGGCGGGGTCAGCAGATCCGGGACGCCGGCCACGTGCTGGTGATCGCTTCGCCCGCGTACCGCCGCAGTGCCGAGGGCCGCGGTGACTCCGCCGAGGAGCGCGGTGTCCAGTGGGAAGCCCGGCTGATCCGCGACACCTTCTTCGCCGACCCCCGCGCCGTGAACCGGTTCGTGCCCGTCGTCCTGCCCGGTCAGAGCAAGGACGGCGTGCCGGACTTCCTGGGGCCCGACACCGCGGACGTGTACACCGTCTCGGACTTCACCGTCGAAGGCGCGGAGCCGCTCCTGCGGCTGCTCACCAACCAGCCCGAGATCCTCGAGCCGCCGCTGGGGCCCGTGCCGGAACTGAAGCCGCGGCCGGTGCCGCCGGCCACGTCCGCGAAACCGGCGCGGCGACCGGGTGGCGGCGTCTGGAACGAGATCTCCGGCACCGTCCACGGAACCGTGTTCCAGGTCGGAAACGTCGGCTCGATGAACGTCCCCGCCGCCCCCGCCGTCCCGGTCGGCGACGGGGCTGATCCGCGAACGAAACGAGCCTTCCAGGACGCCTACCGGCGGGCCGCAGGCCGGTTGGGCGAGCCGGCCGGACCGGCCCTTCGGGAGGGACCCGGCTTCGTCCAGCACTTCACCGGCGACGCCGTGATCTGCGCCGTCGACGGCAAGCGGGCGGTCGCGGTCGCCGGGCCTGTGTGGGACGACCTGTCGGCCCTGCCGGATTTCCCGGCCGGTCCGGGATTCCCGACCACGGACTACGTCAACGGCGCCGCCCAGGTGGTCGACCTCGGCGGCGGGACGTGGAAAGCCGGTGTCCTGCTCCGCGATCCCGAACCGCGGTGGCATCCCCAGCCGCGGCTGAGCATGGAAGCGCGGCGAGCCTTCCAGCTGCCGGTGGCCGGGCCGGCGAAGCTGACCGTGCGGGCCATCGCGACTCTGCCGTGGCAGCTGGACGACGACCTCGAAATCACGGGCCTTACCCGGAAACTGCTCAAATCGGCGCTGCCCCAGGCCGAGATCACCGCGCAGATACCAACGCTGTGCCGGCGGCGGGGGCTTCCGCTTTCCTCGCTCCAGTGGGAGCGGGCGAGCGGGCCGGACGTCCGCCAGACCGGCCGTGACGCCCGGTACGACCAGGCGGCCGGCGACAGCATGCGCGCGGTCGCGCGGATCATGCTGCCCAACAGCTTGACGTCGGCGATCACAGTGACGGTCGAGTTCCAATCGAACCTGCCGATCACCGCGAACGAGGTCGTGGAACTGTGGACGGCGGCGTGGGACACCGCGGCCGTCGTGGTGCCCCGCGCGCTCGTCCCCGATCCCGCGAACGCCGTGCTGCTCGCTCCGCCGGCGGTGGAACTACAGGTCAAGACCGATGGCACCCTGACCGACGTGATCGACCTGTCAGTGTTCGGCAACTCGGTCGGCCGGCCGGGCCCCCAGGGTGCGGTGACCGTGGTCGCCCCCGTCGGGCTCGGCCGCGACGAGCGGCGGGCCTGGGCCGCGAAAGCCCTGACCCGCCTGGCCCGCGACTGGGGCTTCGTCAACGCCGAGGAATCCGACCTGCGCTGAGCTCAGGCGTCGAAGTCCACCGTCAGCGTCTCCGACACCGGGTACGACTGGCACGTCAGCACGAACCCCGCCTCGACCTCCGCCTTCTCCAGCGCGAAGTTGCGCCGCAGGTCGACCTTCCCCTCCGTCACCTTCGCGCGGCACGTCCCGCACACCCCGCCCTTGCACGCGAACGGCAGGTCCGGGCGGAACTTCTGGGCCCCGTCGAGCACCGACGACGAGCGCGGCAGCGTCATGGTCGTGGACCGGCTGTCCAGCACCACGGACACCTCCGACGACTCGCCCGCCACCGCCGGGTCGAGGTGCTCCACCGGCGCCGGCGGCGTGTCCACGTAGAACAGCTCCTGGTGGATCCGCTCGTCCGGCACGCCCAGCGACGCCAGCAGTTCCTGCGCGCCCGACACCATCTCGTACGGGCCGCACAGCCACCAGTGGTCCACGGAACCGACCGGCACCAACGTGGCGAACAGCGTGCGCAGCTTCGGGACGTCCAGGCGGCCGGTGAACAGCTCGGCCTCGCGGGGCTCGCGCGACAGCACGTGGATCAGTTCCAGCCGCGACGGCGCCCGGTCCTTCAGGTCCGCCAGCTCGTCCGCGAACATCACCGTGTCCGTGCGCCGGTTGCCGTAGAGCACCGTCACCGTCGCGTCCGGGGTGTCCAGCAGGGACGCCACGATCGACAGCACCGGCGTGATGCCCGAGCCCGCCGCGATCAGCACGTGGTGGCCGCCCGCGGTGAGGTCCGGCGTGAACGAACCCGTCGGCGGCGCCACCTCGACCGTGTCACCCGGGCGGACTTCGTTCACCAGCCACGACGAGAAGAAGCCGTCCGGCACCAGGCGCACGCCGACACGCGGCGGCGCGCCCGCCGGGGCGCAGATCGAGTACGACCGGCGCTCGTCACGACCGTCGATCGAGCGCCGCAACGTCAGCGACTGGCCCGGCTTGAACGCGTACTCCGAAGCCAGCGACGAAGGCACGTCGAACGTCACCGCGACCGCGTCGTCACACAACCGCTCGACGCCGGCGACCTTGAGCTCGTGAAACCGGGCCACCTCAGATCTCCTTGACGTGTTCGAACGGCTCCAGGCACGCGCGGCAGCGCCGCAGCGCCTTGCACGCCGTCGCGCCGAAACGGGACTGCTCTTCGGTGTCCGGGGAACCGCAGTGCGGGCAGGTCACCCGCGACACCGGCGCCGTCAAGGTCAGCGGAATCGGGCCCGACCGCCGCGGCGCCGCGCCGGGGGGCGCAATGCCGGCCGAGGCCAACTTCTCCCGCCCGGCCGCCGAAATCCAGTCCGACGACCACGCCGGCGACAGCTGCGTCCGGATCTCGACGTCCGGGTAGCCCGCCGAAACCAGCGCGTGCTCCAGGTCGTCGCGCATGGTGTCCATCGCCGGGCAGCCCGTGTACGTCGGCGTGATCGCGACGACCACGCGGCCGTCCTCCTCGGACACCGAGCGCAGCACGCCCAGGTCCGCCAGCGTCAGCATCGGCAGCTCCGGGTCGGTGACCGTGGCGGCCACCGCGGCGGCGGTCACCACTTCGCGTCCGGCATCGCCCGGGCGACGCTCTGCAGCTCCGCCAGCACGTACCCCAGCTGCTCGGTGTGGACGCCGTCGCGGCCGGTCCGGCCCGAAACCCCGGCGAGCTCGCCGGCCGACGGCCGCACCAAGGTCGCCGCGGCGAGGGCCTGGTCCAGCACCGCGTCGAACTCGGGCCGCAGCGAAGCCGCGTCCACGAACTCCAGCGGGTGCGTGCGGAACAGCTCCCCCACGTACGGCCAGACGGCGTCGAGGCCCTCCTGCATCCGCTCGTGCGACAACGGCGTGCCGTCGCCGAGGCGGACGAGCCACTGCGCGGCGTAGTCGCGGTGGTAGGTCAGTTCCTTGACGCCCTTGTCCGCGATGGCCGCCAGCACCGGGTCCACCGACGACTCGAGCCGCTGGAACAGGGCCAGCCGCCACGTGGAGAACACGAACAGCCGCGCGATCAGGTGCCCGAAGTGCCCGCCGCCCAGCTCGGCGAGCCGGACGTGGCGGAACTCGTTCTCCGCACGAAGAAAAGCCAGTGAGTCCTCGGTACGCGAAGAGCCGTCGGCCTTGCCGGCCCGCGCGAGCAGCAGCCGCGCTTGACCCAGGAGGTCGAGGGCGATGTTCGCGATGGCGACCTCGTCCTCCAGCTCCGGCGCGTTCGTGCACCACTCCTGCAGCCGGTGGGAGAAGATCAGCGCGTCGTCGCCCAGCATCAGGCAGTACGCGGCCAGCGTCGCACCGTCCACACCGGACGGTACCGAGGTGTCCACTCCGGACAGCGGGTCCTCGAAGCCGGTGCCGAACGCCCAGCGGGCGTCGTTCTCCTCGGTCAGCGACTCGTAGACGTTGTCGAAACTCATATGTGCGGCACCTCCTCGGGGATGTCGTAGAACGTCGGGTGCCGGTAGACCTTGTCGCCGCTGGGCGCGAAGAACGGGTCCTTCTCGTCCGGCGACGACGCCGTGATGTCCGCCGCGCGCACGACCCAGATCGACACGCCTTCGTTGCGGCGGGTGTAGAGGTCGCGCGCGTGGTGCAGGGCCATCTGGTCGTCGGCCGCGTGCAGCGACCCGACGTGCACGTGGTTCAGGCCGCGCTTGCCGCGGACGAACACCTCGTACAGCGGCCAGTCGTGCTTGATCGGGCCCGGAGCGGCGGGGACGCCGTCCAGGGGGACGGCGCCGTGGCCGCCTTCGGCCGTCAGGTCGGTCACTTGCGCTCCTTCTTCCCGGCGTGGGCGACGGCGGCTTCGCGGACCCAGGCGCCGTCCTCGTGGGCCCGGCGCCGGTGCGCGATCCGCTGCGCGTTGCACGGGCCGTTGCCCTTCAGCACGTTCTTGAACTCGTCCCAGTCCACCGCGCCGAAGTCGTAGTGGCCGCGTTCGGAATTCCACTTCAGGTCCGGGTCCGGGAACGTGACGCCGAGGGCTTCGGCCTGCGGCACCGACATGTCGACGAACCGCTGCCGCAGCTCGTCGTTGGTGTGCCGCTTGACCTTCCACGCCATCGACTGCGCGGTGTTCGGCGAGTCGGCGTCCGGCGGCCCGAACATCATCAGCGACGGCCACCACCAGCGGTTCACGGCCTCCTGGACCATCTCCCGCTGCTGCCCGGTGCCCTTCATCATCGTCATCAGCAGCTCGTAGCCCTGCCGCTGGTGGAAGGACTCCTCCTTGCAGATCCGGATCATCGCCCGCGCGTACGGCCCGTAGGACGACCGGCACAGCGGCACCTGGTTGCAGATGGCGGCGCCGTCGACCAGCCAGCCGATCACGCCGACGTCGGCGAAGGTCAGTGTCGGGTAGTTGAAGATCGAGGAGTACTTCTGCCTGCCGGTGATCAGCTTGTCGGTCAGGTCGGCCCGGTCCGCGCCCAGCGTCGCCGCCGCCGAGTACAGGTAGAGCCCGTGGCCGGCCTCGTCCTGGACCTTGGCCAGCAGGATCGCTTTGCGCCGCAGCGACGGCGCCCGCGTGATCCAGTTGCCCTCCGGTTGCATGCCGATGATCTCCGAGTGCGCGTGCTGCGCGATCTGCCGGATCATCGTCTTGCGGTAGCCCTCGGGTACCCAGTCGCGCGGCTCGATCCGCTGGTCGCGCTCGATGGTGTGCTCGAAATGCTGTTCCAGTGAGACAGTGGCCGTCACGGCTGCTCCTTCGAAACCAGCGTCAGGACGTCGTACTTCGCCACGGACTCGCCTTCGGCGTTGGTGACGTCGGCGTCCCAGCGGACCTCGCCGTAGTCCTGGTCGATCCGCGGGGTGATCTGCTTCGCGGTCAGCGTCACCGTGAGCGAGTCGCCGACCTTGACCGGCGTGAGGAAGCGGAGGTTCTCCAGGCCGTAGTTGGCCAGCACCGGGCCGGGCTCGGGCGAGACGAACAGCCCCGCGGCGAACGAGACGACCAGGTACCCGTGGGCGACGATCCCGCCGAACAGCGGGTTCGCGGCCGCCGCTTCGGGGTCGGTGTGGGCGTAGAACGTGTCGCCGGTGAACTCGGCGAAGTGGTCGACGTCTTCCTGGGAAACCACCCGCGGCCCGGCGACGACGGAGTCGCCGATCTTCAGCTCGGCCAGGGACTTCCGGAACGGGTGGACGTCGCCTTCGGTGCGCGGGGCGCCGGTGACCCAGCGACCGGTGACCGCGGAAAGCACCGCGGGCGAACCCTGCACCGCGGTGCGCTGCATGTGGTGCAGCACCCCCCGGATGCCGCCCATCTCCTCGCCGCCGCCCGCACGGCCCGGGCCGCCGTGGACCAGCTGCGGCATCGGCGAGCCGTGCCCGGTGGACTCCTTCGCGTCCTCGGCGTCCAGCACCAGCAGCCGGCCGTGGAACGGCGCCGCGCCGAGGACGACCTCGCGGACGAACTCCTTGTCCGCGCTGACGATCGAACCGGCGAGGCTGCCGCCGCCGCGGGCGGCGAAGCCGACGACCTGCTCGGTGGACGTGTACGGCATGAGCGTCGAGACCGGCCCGAACGCCTCGACCTCATGCGGCTCGGAGCGCTCGGGGTCGGCCTTGAGCAGCACCGGCGAGATGAAGGCGCCACGCTCGGCGTCGGCGTCCACGACGTCGACCTTCTCCGGGTCACCGAACACGACGCTGCCGGCGTCCAGCAGGGCCTTCAGCGACCGCCGGACCTCCTCGCGCTGTTCCAGGCTGGCCAGCGCGCCCATCCGGACGCCCTCGGACGCCGGGTTGCCGACGGTCACCTTCGCGAGCCGCTCGGAAGCCGCCGCGGCGACGTCGTCGAGCAGCGAATCGGGGACGAACGCGCGGCGGATCGCGGTGCACTTCTGGCCCGCCTTGACCGTCATCTCCGTGGTCAGCTGCTTGACGAAAAGGTCGAACTCGGTGGTCCCGCGCACCGCGTCCGGGCCGAGGATCGAGCAGTTCAGCGAGTCGGCCTCGGCGTTGAACCGGACCGCGTTGCGCACGATCGCCGGGTGGGTCCGCAGCTTCTGCGCCGTCGACGCCGACCCCGTGAACGACACCAGGTCCTGCGCGGTGACGTGGTCGAGCAGGTCGCCGACGCTGCCCGCGACGAACTGCAGCGAGCCCTCCGGCAGGATGCCCGACTCGATGATCAGCTCGACGAGCCGCGCGGTCAGGTAGGCCGTCGAACTCGCCGGCTTGACCAGGCTCGGGACACCGGCCAGGAACGCGGGCGCGAACTTCTCCAGCGGACCCCACACCGGGAAGTTGAACGCGTTGATCTGCACGGCGACGCCCCGCAGCGGGGTCGCGATGTGCTGCGCGACGAACGTGCCCCCGCGCGAAAGCGGCTCGACGTTTCCCTCGACGTAGACGGTGTCGTTCGGCAGCTCGCGCTTGCCCTTCGAGCCGTAGCTGAACAGGACGCCGATGCCGCCGTCGATGTCGAACTTCGAGTCACCGAGCGTGGCTCCGGTGCGCGCGGAGAGCGCGTACAGCTCTTCGCGGTGCTCGCGCAGGTGCGAGGCGAGGGCCTTGAGCAGGGCCGCACGCTGGTGGAACGTCAGCTCCCGGAGGGCGGGCCCGCCGACGCGGCGGCCGTACTCGAGCGCGGCCCCGAAGTCGACGCCCGCCGACGAGATCCGGGCGACCTCCTCGCCGGTGGCCGCGTCGTGCAGCGGGACGCCCTCGTCCGCCGCCGTGTGCCAGCTCCCGGAGACGTAGCTGCGCAGCAGTGCCATCAGGTCCCTCTCGCCGAATTACTTACCGGACGTTCAGTTAATCGCATGGTAGCCGCCGCACCCGAAGATCGGAAGGGCCGGACGCTTGACACCGGTGCCGGCCCCTGCCTTTACTGAGCGGCACCGCGAGGTGACCGTCCATTCGGTCGGTGGGGACGGAGGGTTGATGACCAACGCCGCGCACGCGATGTTCGCCGCCGACGAGGCGTCGCGCGCGCTGGGGATCGAACTGGTCGAAGCGAGCGAAGGCCGGGCCGTCGCGACCATGACGATCACGCGCGCGATGGTCAACGGCCACGACATCGCCCACGGCGGGTACGTCTTCCTGCTGGCCGACACGGCGTTCGCCTGCGCCTGCAACACCCACGGCCCGGTCACGGTCGCCGCGGGCGCGGAGATCTCCTTCGTCGCGGCCGGCCGGCTGGGCGACCACCTCGTCGCGACGGCCGCCGAGCGCACCCGCTACGGCCGCAACGGCATCTACGACGTCACCGTGCACCGGGAGACCCCCGCCGGGCCCGAGGTCGTCGCCGAATTCCGCGGCCGCAGCCGCGTCCTCTCCGCGAAACGGGACCGACCATGATCGAGACGGACATCGGCGCGGACGAGCTGGCCGCCCTCCAGCTGGAACGTCTGCAGTGGACACTGCGGCACGCCTACGCGAACGTGCCCGCGTACACGCGGAAGTTCGACGACGCCGGCGTCCACCCGGACGACTGCAAGGAACTGGCCGACCTGGCGAAGTTCCCGTTCACGACCAAGCAGGACCTGCGCGAGAACTACCCGTTCGGGATGTTCGCCGTGCCGCAGGAGCAGGTGCGGCGCATCCACTCCTCCAGCGGCACCACCGGCAAGGCCACCGTCGTCGGGTACACCGAGCGCGACATCGACACCTGGGCGACGGTGATGGCCCGCTCGATCCACGCGGCGGGCGGCCGTCCGGGGCACAAGGTGCACGTCGCCTACGGCTACGGCCTGTTCACCGGCGGTCTCGGCGCGCACTACGGCGCCGAGAAGCTCGGCTGCACGGTGATCCCGGCGTCGGGCGGGATGACCGCGCGCCAGGTGCAGCTGATCACCGACTTCCGGCCCGAGATCATCATGGTGACGCCGTCGTACATGCTGACGCTGCTCGACGAGTTCGAACGGCAGGGCATCGACCCGCGTACTTCGTCCCTGAAGGTGGGCATCTTCGGCGCCGAGCCGTGGACCGAGCAGATGCGCGCCGAGATCGAGGAGCGGTTCGCGCTCGACGCCGTCGACATCTACGGGCTGTCGGAGGTGATGGGCCCGGGCGTCGCGCAGGAGTGCGTCGAGACGAAGGACGGCCTGCACATCTGGGAGGACCACTTCTACCCCGAGGTGATCGACCCGTACTCCGAAGAGGTCCTGGGCGGCGGCGAGACCGGCGAGCTGGTGTTCACGTCGCTGACCAAGGAGGCGCTGCCGATCATCCGCTACCGCACCCGCGACCTGACGGCGTTGTCGCCGGGCACCGCGCGGCCGGCGTTCCGGCGGATGGCCAAGGTCACCGGCCGCACCGACGACCTGATCATCCTGCGCGGGGTCAACGTCTTCCCGACGCAGATCGAGGAGATCGTGCTGCGGACGCCCGCGCTGAGCCCGCACTTCCAGCTCGTCCGGTCCACGCGCGGGCGGCTCGACCACCTGACCGTGCGGGTCGAGGCCCGCCACGACGCTTCTTCCGCCGCTCGGGAGGACGCCGCCGCTTCGCTGGTTTCGCAGGTGAAGGACGGCGTCGGCGTGACGGTGTCGGTGGATGTCGTCGACCCGGACACCCTGGAGCGGTCCATGGGCAAGATGCGGCGGATCGTCGACCAGCGGGAGAAGCCGTGACGGCCCCCCGGCGCGGGCGGCCCGGCTACGACCTCGAATCGCTGCTGCAGGTGGCGGTGAAGCTGTTCAACGAACGCGGCTACGACGGCACGAGCATGGAGGACCTCTCCCGCAAGCTCGGCATCACGAAGTCGGCGATCTACCACCACGTCCCCAGCAAGGAGGAGCTGCTGCGGCTGGCGGTGGACCGCGCGCTGGACGGCCTGTTCGAGGTGGCGTCGGAGACGGCCCAGCTCGACGGGCGCGCGATCGACCGCCTGGAGCACCTGGTGCGCGGCAGCGTCCTGGTGCTGGCGGACCGGCTGCCGTTCGTGACGCTGCTGCTGCGCGTGCGCGGCAACACGAAGGTGGAGCGCGCGGCCCTGGCCCGGCGGCGCGAGTTCGACCGGTTGGTGACGGACCTGGTGAAGCAGGCGGAAGCGGAGGGCGACGTCCGGCCCGACGTCGACCCGGCGGTGACGGCCCGGCTTCTGTTCGGCATGGTCAATTCCCTGATCGAGTGGTACCGCCCGCGACGCGGGTCGTCGGCGGCGGAGGTCGCCGACGCGGTGTGCAAGGTGGCCTTCGAGGGCCTGCGCACCGGGTCGTGAGTGGTAAGGCGAGTTAGAACTCGCCTTACCACTCACGAGGGCTTACTCCGCGCGCACGCGGTCCAGGGCCGGGCGAAGGTCCTCTTCGAGGACTTCTCCGATGTAGACCGCCGCCACGCGCTGCCCCTTGTCGACGATCAGCGAGATCGGCACGGCGGCGAGCGGGAGTCCGCGCAGCCGCAGGGCGATCCGCCCGGAGTCGTCGTGGATCGACGGGTAGCCGAGCTCGAAGTTGCGGACGAAGTCGGCGGCGTACTGGCGGTTGTCGCGCACGTTGAGGCCGAGGACCTCGATGCCTTCGCTCTTCCCCCGCGCCGAAACGGCCTTCAGCGTGTGCGCCTCCGAGCGGCACGGCGGGCACCACGCGCCCCACAGGTTGAGCAGGACGACCTTCCCGGCGTAGTCACCCAGCGAGACCTGCCGGGCCGGGTCGGTGACGTCGGGGCCCGCCAAGTCGGCCACCCGCTTGCGCTCGCCGGGCTCGTAGAAGATCTGTGTCCGGCCGCCCGGCGAGACGAACTCGAAGGTGTCCGGCGCGGCGCGGCCCGTCGAGCAGGCGGCCGGCGCCAGCAGCGCCACGACGACCAGGAGGCGCGCGAGCAGCATGGCGTCACCCTAGCGGGGGGTCAGTCCTCCGCGTTCTGCGGCGGACGGCCCGCCTGCCACAGCAGGGCTTCGCGCAGCTGGCCGATGAGCCGCTCGTCGTCCGCTTCGGACGGGTCGACGCCCAGCGGGATCCACTGTTCGGACACTTTCTCGCCCTGGTCGTAACTGGTGATCACGATCCCCGAGTACGACAGGGACTCTTCGTCCGCGCAGTCGCCGTCGGGCACGGGCTCCTCGGCTTCGAAGCCGTCGTCGAAGCTGACGTGGCGATGCTGCAGGCGGACGCTCACCCAGCGTCCGGCCGGCCGGATCGGCGCGTCTTCTTCGTTCATCTGCTCCTACCCCGGTCGCGGGCCCCTGCCGTCTCGTCGCATCCGGACGCCGGGAAGTTACCGGCCGGTTGTTCCGGTTGCATAACGACAGAGGTTGGCGCGAAACACCACCCGCCCGCCACCGGAGCCACTCTTTTGACACCAGGTCAACTGCTTGTTGACAGCGTGCCGGTCCGCGGCGAGGCTGAGCGGATGACGAGTGGGACCCGGCCGCGGCGCCGCCGGCTCGAACCCGCCGAGCGGCGCGCCGAGATCCTCGCCGCCGCCCGGCACCTGTTCGGGGCGGGCAGCTACGCCTCGGTG
Source organism: Amycolatopsis sp. NPDC051102 (assembly GCF_040682815.1). Classification (NCBI taxonomy): domain Bacteria; kingdom Bacillati; phylum Actinomycetota; class Actinomycetes; order Pseudonocardiales; family Pseudonocardiaceae; genus Amycolatopsis; species Amycolatopsis sp. NPDC051102. The sequence continues at coordinate 65,424 of NZ_JBFBBT010000004.1, read as the reverse complement.
TCCACTTCGGACATCGCCGAGGCGGCCGGGGTGGCGCGCCCGCTCATCAACCACTACTTCGGCGGGAAGCGCGAGCTGTACCTGGAAGTGGTGCGGCAGATGATGATCGTGCCCGCGCCGGTCACCGAAGCGCTGCCGGACACCACGATGGAGCAGCGGCTCGCGATCGGCGTCGAACGGTGGATCGAGGTCGTGGACCGCAACCGCGACGCGTGGCTGACCGTGATCGGGCCGGAGTCGGCCGGGCGTGATCCCGAGATCGAGCGCATCATGCGCGAGGCCGACGAGATCGCCGCCGACCGGGTCCTGGAGGCCGCGCTGATGACCGGCGTGACCGAGGGCCGCGAAGAGCTGCGCGCGATGATCCGGTCGTACGGCGGGATGCTGCGCGCGGCGTCGCGGGAGTGGCTGATCCGCGGCACGCTGGACCGCGCGGCCCTGCGCACCTTCCTCACCGACGCGCTGCTCAACCTGCTGAAGCTCACCTACCCGGCGGTGCTTGCCGAGCGGCGCGGAAGCGACGCGCGAACGCCGCCGGCGTCATCCCGGTCCAGCGCTTGAACGCGTGGATGAAGCTCGACGCCTCGGCGTACCCGAGGCGGTAGGCGACGTCCTCGACCGACAGCACGCCGGTGTCGAGCAGCTCTTCCGCGAGCGTTTGGCGGACCTCGTCGACCAGCGCCCGGTAGCTCGTGCCGGCTTCGGTCAGGCGGCGGCGCAGGGTGCGCGTGCTGAGCGTCAGCTGCCGGGCGATCTCGTCCATCCCGGCGTCGACGCCGCCGAGCCGGACCAGGCGTTCCCGCACCTGCTGCGAGACGCCCGAACGCTGCCGGCGGCGCGCGACGAGCGCTTCGCACTGCGCGGCGCACAGGGCGACGGTCTGGTCGTTGGCCTGCGGCAGCGGCCGGGTCAGCAGCGCCGGGTCGAGCGTGGCCCGGCAGGCGTCGGCGCCGAACCGCGGCCGCACGCCGAACGCGGCCAGGTACTCCTCCGGAGTGGACGTCTCGTGCCGGAAGGTCAGCTCGTCCAGCGCGATTTCGGGCAGCAGGTCGCGCATCACCGCGAAGATCGCCGCCAGGTCGCGCAGCACGAGGAAGCGGGCGACGTCGGCGGGCACGCGGCTGTCGTCGAGCTCCAGCGTCAGGCGGTCGCCGCCGAGGACGACGTGCGGGATGCAGAACGCGAAGCTCAGGTCGAAGTAGCGGAGGGCGAGCAGCATCGCGTCGCGCAGCGTCGGGCTGCTGATGCAGGCGAACCCGAAGATGCCGAAGGTGGTGACGCGGTAGCGGCGCCCGAGCGCCAGCGCGGCCGCGTCCGAACCGTCCAACGCGGCCAGTGCCCGGACGACGGCCAGCTCCTGGCGCGCGTCGACCTGGACGGCCGGGTCGGCGAGGAGTTCCGGCGTGAGCGTGGTCGCGGCCAGCAGGGTTTCCGACGGCAGGCCGCGGCCGGCGGCGAACCGGGTCATCAGCTCGATGCTCGCGGTGCCGCGGGGGAAGTCCCAGTCCCCGACGGCGGGCGCGGCGAGCTCGGCCATGGCCGGAATTCTGGATCACACGGCGAGAACGTGTCCAATCGAGGACCGGAACTGTCCGGAGTGATCGTTAGGGTGACGGCGTGGAGACCTTGAGCCGCCGCGCGCTCAACCGCGCGACCCTGGAGCGCCAGCTGCTGCTGAGCCGGGTGCAGATGACCGCGTTCGCAGCGGTGGAACACCTGGCCGGCCTCCAGGCGCAGGCGCCGTTCCCGCCGTACTACGGGCTGTGGTCGCGGCTGGCGGGGTTCCGGCCGTCGGAGCTGGCGGAGCTGCTCGAAAGCCGGCGCGTGGTGCGGATCGCGCTGATGCGCGGCACGGTCCACCTGGTGACGGCGGCGGACGCGCTGGCGTGGCGGCCGGTGGTGCAGCCGCTCTACGACCGCGACCTCAAGCAGAACACCCAGCACGCCGCCGCGCTGGCCGGGCTCGACCACGACGAGGTCGCCGAGGCGGCGCGGAAGCTGCTGCTCGGCGGCCCGCTGCCGGGCACCGCGCTGGGGGCCGAGCTGGCGCGCACCTGGGACGTCCCGGCGGCCTCCCTGACCCACCTGGCCCGGGGCCGCCTGCCCCTGGTGCAGACACCGCCCCGGGCGATCTGGGGCAAGGCCGGCCAAACGACGTACGCGTGCCTGGACGATTGGGTGGGCGCTCCCCTGTCGCCGCCTTCGCCCGCTTCGCTGATCTCGCGGTACCTGCGCGCGTTCGGCCCGGCCACGGTGGCGGACGTGCAGACGTGGGCAGGCATCACCCGCCTCGGCGAAGTGGCGGCCGGGATGGACCTGCGGCGCTACCGCGACCCGGACGGCCGCGAGCTGCTCGACCTGCCGGAGCTGACGGTGCCGGACGAGGACGTCCCGGCACCGCCGCGGCTGCTGGGGCCGTTCGACCAGACGATCCTGTCGTACGCGGACCGGACGCGGGTCGTCTCGGCCGCCTGCCGCAAGCGCGTGATCACGCAGAACGGCCTGGTCAAGGGCACCCTCCTGGTCGACGGGCAGGTGCGCGGCTGCTGGGAGATCAAGGCGTCGCGCAAGGCGGCGGTGATCGAGCTGTCCCCGTTCGAGAAGCTGCCGAAGCGAGACCTGGCGGCGTTGGAGAAGTCGGCGGCGGAGCTGCTCAGCTGGGCCGAGCCGCGCGCGGAGACGCACGACGTCAGGGTGCTGCCCGCAGCGTGACGCCGGCGCTCTCGAACACCTCGCGGACTCGCGGTACCTCGGGTCCCACGACGGTGAACGGCGGGGTCGCGCCGAAGCCGCCCCGGAGGCAGTCGGCGAGGGCGTCGAGGTTGCGGCCGAAGTACCAGCCCGGGCCGTTCACCGCTTCGCCGAGCGCGCAGTAGAAGCCGCTGACGTCGGTGACGTGCGTGGCATCGAGCCGGTAGACCACGCCGGGCGGCCGGTCGGGACCATCCGCACCGTGGTGCGCCAGCGCGGCTCGCAGCCATTCGCCGCGGTCGTACCCGGCCCAGAGGTTCTTCGCGGCCGGACGCCCGGCCGACCACAGGTCCCAGATCGGCCGCGCGGCCGGGCTCGGGGGGTCGTGCAGCGGTTCCCGCAACACCAGGTCGACCTGGTTGCCGCCGTGCGGGGACCACTCGGCGACGTCGAACCGGACCAGGCTCAGCTCCGTCCCGATCCCGAAGTCGTCGACGGCGACGAGGAAGAACAGCGCCGGCCGGATCGCCCGCCCGGCCCGCAGCCGTCCGGACAACTCGTCCGGCAGGGTGCAACCCCGCAGCCGGAGCGGCTCACCCTCCGGCCCCGTGAAGACACCCTGGACGTCCGCGCACGGGATGCACCGTTCTCCGTCGTCTTCGATCAGCGCGTACCGGGGCATGCCTGCACCCTACGGTGGCCGGAATTCTCGATTGTGTGACCGCTCGTGGCCTGTTGTCACAGGTGTCCGGTGCGTAGCTTTTTTCGCATGAGCAGTGCGGCGAAGGGGCCATCGGTGCTGATCGTGGGCACCGGATTCGGCGGCATCGGGACGGCGATCGAACTCAAGCGGGCCGGGTTCACCGACTTCACCATCCTGGAGAGCGCCGCCGAGCCCGGCGGCGTCTGGCGGGACAACACCTACCCGGGCGCCGCCTGCGACATCCCGTCGCCGCTCTACTCCTTCTCGTACGAGCCGAACCCGCGCTGGCCGAAGCGGTTCTCGCACCAGCCGGACATCCTCGCCTACCTGCGGCGCGTCATCGCCAAGTACGGGCTCGGGCCGCACATCCGGTACCGGACCGAAGTCACCGGGGCCGCGTTCGACGAAGACCGCGGGCTCTGGCGCGTCGAGACGAAGGGCGGCGAGACCTTCGAAGCGAACGTCTTCGTGCCCGCCGTCGGGCAGCTGTCGCGGCCGGTGCTGCCGGACATCCCGAACCGGGAGAGCTTCGCCGGCGACGCCTTCCACTCCGCGCGGTGGGACCACGGCGTCGACCTGACCGGGAAGCGCGTCGCCGTCATCGGGACCGGGGCCAGCGCCGTGCAGTTCGTGCCCGAGCTGCGCAAACGCGCCCAGCACGTCACCGTCTTCCAGCGCACGCCGCCGTACGTGATGGCGAAGTCCGACCCGAGCTACCGGCGGTGGCAGCACTGGCTGTTCGAGCACCTGCCGCCCACGCAGCTGCTCGGCCGGCTGCGGATCTTCCTGCTCGCCGAGTACGCCACCTACGCCATGACGCGCCACCCCGCGCTGGCGAAGATGTTCGAGCTGCGGACCGCGCAGCTGCGGCGCCGCCACATCAAGGACCGCGAGCTGCGCGCGAAGCTGACCCCGGCCTATCCCCTGGGATGCAAGCGAATCCTGTTCACCAACGAGTACCTGCCGGCGCTGGCCCAGCCGGACGTCGACGTCGAGACGCGGCGGATCCGCGAGCTCACCGAGAAGGGCGTGCGGGTCGAGGACGGGACGGAGATCGAGGCGGACGTCCTGATCTACGGCACCGGGTTCGCCGCCACGGAGTTCCTCCACCGCATGGCGGTGCGCGGGCTCGGCGGGCGGTCACTGCAGGAGGAGTGGTCCGGCGGCGCGCGGGCGTACCTCGGCATGACCGTGCCCGGGTTCCCGAACCTGTTCTGCGTCTACGGGCCCAACACGAACCTCGGCGCCGGGTCCATCATCTACATGATCGAGCGGCAGGCGCGGTACATCCGGCAGGCGGTGGAGCAGCTCGCGCGGCCCGGCGTGTCCTACCTGGACGTCCGGTCCGACGTCGAGGAGCGCTACGACCGGGAGGTGCAGCGGCGGCTGGGCCACAGCGTGTGGAGCGCCTGCACGAGCTGGTACCGCCAGGCCGACGGCCGCGTGACGACCAACTGGCCGGGCCTGGTCACCGAGTACGACCGCCGGACGCGGCGCCTCGACGTCGCGGACTTCCGGGTGGTGGCGTGATGGACTACGACGTCCTGGTGATCGGCTCGGGGTTCGGCGGCAGCGTCACGGCGCTGCGGCTGACCGAGAAGGGCTACCGCGTCGGCGTGCTGGAGACCGGCCGCCGGTTCGCCGACGACGAGTTCGCGAAGACGTCGTGGCGGCTGCGGAAGTACCTGTGGGCACCGGCGCTGGGCTGCTTCGGCATCCAGCGGCTGACCCTGCTGAAGAACACGTTCGTGATGAGCGGTTCCGGCGTCGGCGGCGGTTCGCTGGTGTACGCGAACACGCTGTACGAGCCGCCGGAGCAGTTCTACGCCGATCCGCAGTGGGCGCACATCACGGACTGGCAGGACGAGCTCGCGCCGTACTACGACCAGGCCAAGCGCATGCTCGGCGTGGTCGAGAACCCGGCGACGACGGCCGCGGACCGGGTGCTGCGTTCGGTGGCCGAGGACATGGGCATCGGGCACACGTACCGCCGCACGCCGGTCGGTGTCTACTTCGGACAGTCGGAGGTGGACCCGTTCTTCGGCGGCGCGGGCCCGGCGCGTTCCTCGTGCACGCTGTGCGGCGAGTGCATGACGGGGTGCCGCGTCGGGGCGAAGAACACGACGGTCAAGAACTACCTGTACCTGGCCGAGCAGGCGGGCGCGGTGGTGCACCCCCTGACGACCGCGGTGTCGGTGCGGCCGGTCGCCGGCGGGTACGCGGTGGACACGCGGCGGACCGGCGGCCGTTCCCGCCGGACGTTCACCGCGTCGCAGGTGGTGTTCGCCGCGGCTTCCCTGGGGACCCAGCGCCTGCTGCACCGGATGCGGGACACGGGCACGCTGCCGTCCGTGTCCCCGCGGCTCGGGCTCCTGTCCCGCACGAACTCGGAGGCGGTGCTGGCGGCACGCTCCCTGCGGGCGGACACGGACTACACGCGCGGGGTCGCGATCACGTCGTCGATCCACCCGGACGCGGTGACGCACGTGGAGCCGGTGCGGTACGGACGCGGCAGCAACCTGCTGGGCCTGCTGGCGACGGTGCTGGTGGACGGCTCGCCGGGCCGCCGGCGCTGGGTGCTGGGCCTGCGCGAGCTGTGGCGGTCCCGCCGGAACCTGCTGCGGATCCACAACCCGCGGCACTGGTCGGAGCGGATGATCGGGCTCCTGGTGATGCAGACCCTGGACAACTCGGTGACGACCTACACGAAGGGGCGGTTCTTCGGCCTGCTCGGCCGCCGCATGACGACCGGACAGGGAGCGGGAGCGCCGTCGCCGTCGTGGATCCCGGCGGGCCACGAGGTCACGCGCCGGGTCGCGGAGAAGATCGGCGGCCTCCCCCAGGGCGCGTGGACGGACCTGGCGAACATCCCGATCACGGGCCACTTCATCGGCGGCTGCGCGATCGGCGACTCCCCCGAGACCGGCGTGGTGGACCCGTACCAGCGGCTGTACGGACATCCGGGCCTGCACGTGGCGGACGGCTCGGCGATCTCGGCGAACCTGGGCGTGAACCCGTCGTTGACGATCACGGCCCAGGCGGAGCGGGCCATGGCGTTCTGGCCGAACCGCGGGGAGACCGATCCGCGGCCCCCACTTGGGGCGGAGTACCGGCGGGTGGCGGCGGTGGCGCCGAAGAACCCGGTGGTGCCGTCTGAAGCACCGGGAGCCCTTCGGCTGCCACTGGCGTGAAAAGGCCCTCCCGGACCGCGCCGTCCGGGAGGGCCGTCTCAACTCACAGTCACGGCAGGCCCGCGAGGCCGGCCGAAACCGTGTTGGCGAACGCGTACCCCTGCGACGCGTCCCAGTTGATCGACCACGTCATCGCGCCGCGGATCGACGGGTACGTCGCCGGCGGCTTGAAGCTGCCGCACGACGTTCCGCGGGCCAGGCAGTTCAGGGCCGACACCGTGTTGGCCGGGGCCTGGTAGCCGCCGCCCGCCGCCTGCGGGGACGCCGGGAGGCCGAGGCCGACCTGGTCCGCGCGCAGGCCGCCCTGCAGCTGGATGCAGGCCAGCGCCGTCAGGAAGTCGACCGTGCCCTGGGAGTAGACGTTGCCGTTGCAGCCGTTCATCGAGCCGGAGTTGTAGTACTGCATGTTGACGATCGTCAGGATGTCCTTGATGTTCAGCGCGAGCTGGAAGTAGCCGCCCTGCGTGGACTGCATGTCGATCGTCTGCGGCGCCATCGTGATGACCTTGCCGCCGCCGTTGTAGATGCTCCGCAGCGCCTGGCCCATGTAGGTGGCGTTGATGCCGTTCTCGAGGTCGATGTCGACGCCGTCGAAGCCGTAGCCGGCGATCAGTGTCTTGACGCTGTTCGCGAAGTTGTTCGCCGACGTCGAGTCGGCGACGCTGATCGTGCCGTTCTGGCCGCCGACCGAGATGATCACCTTCTGGCCGCGCGCCTGGACCGTCCGGATGTCGGCCTTGAATTGCGCGTCCGTGTAGCCACCGAGCTGCGAGGACAGGCCGGAGTCGAGCGTGAAGCTCACCGCGCCCGGCGTGCCCGTGGCGTCCGCGAACGACACGGCGATGATGTTGTACTTCGTCGGCACGTCGGCCAGCTTCAGTGCCTTGGCGCCGTTGTAGAAGTTCTGCCAGTAGCCCGTCAGGACGTGTTTGGGCAGGTCACCCTGGGTCGGCGGCGGGGTGGTCGTCGTCGGCGGGGTGGTCGTGGTGGGCGGCGTGGTCGGGGTCGTGGGCGTCGTCGGCGTGGTCGGCGTCGTCGTCGGCGGGGTGCCCGGGCCGTCGAGGCTGACGTCGTCGGCGTAGTACGCCGGCTGGCCGTACCAGCCGTGCAGGTAGACCGTCAGCGACGTGCTCGAGCCGGTCGTGAAACTCAGCGACAACTGCTGGTAGCCGCTGGTGCCCGGCGTCCACGTGCTGGCCGTCGCCGAACCGGAGACGCCCAGGTAGACGTAGCTGCCCTGGACCCAGGCCGAGAGCTTGTACGCCGTGTTCGCCGAGACGGTGAGCGTCTGGGCGCACTGGCCGTTGTCCGACGACGTCGGCGTCACGTTCAGGGCGCTGCTCCCGCTGTGCACCGGGGTGCTGACCACGGCCGGCGCGGAGGTGCACGTCCAGCCCGTGGTGCCGGCTTCGAAGCCGGGGTTGGCCAGGATGTTGGCCGCCGAAGCGTTGCCGGCGAGCACGAACGTCACGCCGAGACACAGCGTGACCACGGAAAGTAAGGAAAACAGGGCGAAGCGAACCTTGGGGACCACGGGCGACCTCCACGACGCAGGTGAGGCAGGTCACCACAAAATGGACTAGACCAATCTCGTTGTCAAGGCGTCGATGGCAGCCCCATCCGAAAGTCGGGGCGGCGGAAACGGCAGAATGCAGGGAACGGATCCAGGCGAAGCAGGAGCGTGTTGCAGTGAGCGTGTCGGTCGAGCAGAAGATCGCCGAAGAACTGGGCGTGCGCGAAGGACAGGTCAAGGCCGCCGTCGAGCTGCTCGACGGCGGGTCGACCGTGCCGTTCATCGCGCGCTACCGCAAGGAAGTCACCGGCATGCTCGACGACGCGCAGCTGCGCACGCTCGAAGAGCGCCTGCGTTACCTGCGGGAACTCGACGAGCGCCGGCTCGCCGTGCTCGAGTCGATCCGGAGCCAGGGCAAGCTCGACGACGAGCTCGAGGCCTCGATCCTGGCGGCGGACACGAAGTCGCGCCTGGAAGACATCTACCTCCCGTACAAGCCGAAGCGCCGCACCAAGGCCATGATCGCGCGCGAAGCGGGTCTCGAGCCGCTGGCCGACGGCCTCCTGAGCGACCCTTCCACGGATCCGCAGGCCGCGGCGGCGGTGTTCGTCGACGCCGACAAGGGGATCGCGGACGCGCAGGCGGCGCTCGACGGCGCCCGCGCGATCCTCGTCGAGCGCTTCGCCGAAGACGCCGACCTCATCGGCGAGCTGCGCGAGAAGATGTGGGGCCAGGGCCACCTGGTCGCCAAGGTCCGCGCGGGCAAGGAGGAGGAAGGCGCCAAGTTCGCCGACTACTTCGACTTCTCCGAGCCCTACACCAAGCTCCCCTCGCACCGGATCCTCGCGATGCTGCGCGGCGAGAAGGAGGAGGTCCTCGACCTCACCATGTCGCCGGACGAGCCGAGCGACGAGCCGCAGGTCGGGCCGACGGAGTACGAGCAGCGCATCGCGGCGAAGTTCGGCATCGCCCAGCAGGGCCGCCCGGCCGACAAGTGGCTCGGCGACACCGTGCGCTGGGCCTGGCGGACCAAGATCCTCCTGCACCTGGGCATCGACCTGCGGATGCGGCTGCGCCAGGCCGCCGAGGACGACGCCGTCCGCGTGTTCGCGTCGAACCTCCGCGACCTGCTGCTGGCCGCGCCGGCCGGCACCCGCGCCACCATGGGCCTCGACCCGGGCTTCCGGACCGGCGTCAAGGTGGCCGTCGTGGACGCGACCGGCAAGGTCGTCGACACCCACGTCATCTACCCGCACCAGCCGGCGAACAAGTGGGACCAGTCGATCGCCGAGCTCGCGGCCCTGTGCGCGCGGCACAAGGTGGAACTGATCTCGATCGGCAACGGCACGGCGTCGCGCGAGACCGACAAGCTCGCCATCGAACTGATCAAGAAGCACCCGGAACTGAAGCTGACGAAGGCGATCGTGTCCGAGGCGGGCGCGTCAGTGTACTCGGCGTCGGCGTTCGCTTCGGCCGAGCTGCCGAACATGGACGTCTCGCTGCGCGGCGCGGTCTCGATCGCGCGGCGGCTGCAGGACCCGCTGGCCGAGCTGGTGAAGATCGACCCGAAGTCGATCGGCGTCGGGCAGTACCAGCACGACCTGTCCGAAGTTTCGCTGTCGCGCTCGCTCGACGCGGTGGTCGAGGACTGCGTGAACGCGGTCGGCGTGGACGTCAACACGGCGTCGGCGCCGCTGCTGACCCGGGTCTCGGGCATCACGACGGGGCTGGCGGAGAACATCGTGGCGCACCGCGACACGAACGGCCCGTTCCGCTCCCGGACGGCGCTGAAGGAGGTGGCGCGGCTCGGCCCGAAGGCGTTCGAGCAGTGCGCGGGCTTCCTCCGCATCCCGGACGGCGACGACCCGCTCGACTCGTCGGCGGTGCACCCGGAGGCGTACCCGGTGGTCCGCCGGATCCTGACCACGACCGGCACCGACATCCGGGCACTGATCGGCAACACGCGGACGCTGTCGTCGCTGAAGCCGGCCGAGTTCGTGGACGAGCAGTTCGGCCTCCCGACGGTGACGGACATCCTGGCCGAGCTCGACAAGCCGGGCCGCGACCCCCGCCCGGCGTTCAAGACGGCGACGTTCGCCGAGGGCGTGGACAAGATCTCCGACCTCAAGCCGGGCATGCGCCTGGAGGGCGTGGTGACGAACGTGGCGGCGTTCGGCGCGTTCATCGACGTGGGCGTGCACCAGGACGGCCTGGCCCACGTTTCGGCCCTGTCGAAGAACTTCGTGAAGGACCCGCGCGAGGTCGTGAAGCCCGGGGACATCGTGAAGGTGAAGGTGCTGGACGTGGACGTACCACGCAAGCGCATCTCCCTGACCCTGCGCCTGGACGACGAGCCGGGCGCAGCGTCATCGCGCGGCGGCGAGCGCCGCGACCGCGGGCAGGGCGGCGGTGGCGGCCAGGGTGGCGGCCAGCGCCGCGGCGGCAGCGGCGGCGGCGACCGGCGTGGCGGTGGCGGCGGCGGTCGTGACCGGGGCGGCAACGCGAGCGGGTCGATGGCCGACGCGCTCCGGCGGGCCGGCTTCGGCAACAAGTAGGTTTCGACTGAAGGCGGGCCACCTCCGGGTGGCCCGCCTCACCGCAGCGCGAACAACCCCACCGCGAACAGCACCACCGGCACCACGGCGGCCGCCGTGCTGATCAGCCACATCCCGCCGCGCCACCCCAGTGGGGACGCCGCCAAGACCATCCGCCGCACCAAGGCCGCCTCCACCACCGCGGCCAGCAGGAACCCGAGCCCGACACTGAAGATCGCGGCCGCGCCGATGACGAACAGGCCCGACGTCGACGCGGCGGCCAGCGGTACCGCGACTTCCCAGCGCACCACCCCGGCGGCCGCCGCGAGCAGGCCGAGCAGCAGCACGAAGGCGACGAGGAAGCCGACCCGCGCCGTCGTCTGGTGGTGGCCGCGGGTGAACCACCAGAAGCCCGCGTCGAGCGCCGCGACGACCACCGCCAGCACGACGAACCCCGCACGGAAAGTCAGCACCCGATCACCTTAATGGAGGTCGCGTAAGTTCCTTCGGTTGTCCTGTTGCACGCGACTTGACTCCAGCGACTCAGGAAGACGTCCTGTCCCGATGCAAGGTAGGCGCTTCCCATGCCGATATCGAAACAACGGCGCCGGTTGCTGCTCCGGCTGACCATCGCCAGCGCCATCGTGATCGCCGGTGTCGTGGCGTTCGTCCTGTTCACCAGCTCGCTCGACGAAAACGACGCCTACAGCAGCATCGTCGGAGTGCTGTGCAGCATCATCACGTCGTTCACTGGCATCGTGATCTTCCTCCGCCGTCCCGAGCCGGAGCTGCAGGTCGACGCGGCGGCGAAAGACCTCGCCGACAAGCTGCTCCAGCAGTGGGACCGTGAAATCCGACACCGGCGCGAACAGTTCGGTGACGGGCGGGCCATTCCGTTGACCTGGAAAGAAGCGCCCGGACTCGCCGCCGACCCAGCCGCGGTGTTCGGGATCACGACGCCGGTCGGCACTGTCCGGCCGAAGCTGGATGGCCGGCTCGACGACAACCCGGACGAAGCCGCAAGGAAGCTCGCGGAGGCGTTCGAACAGATTCCCAGCCAGCGGCTCGTCGTCATCGGCGACCCCGGGTCCGGCAAGACGTACCTGGGGATCACTCTCACCACCGGGTTGTTGCGGCGGTGGTCCCCCGGCAAACCGGTACCTGTCTTTCTCTCGCTGTCGTCCTGGGACCCGGTCACGGAATCCCTCGATACCTGGCTGGTCCGCGAGTTGGCGATTACGCACTACGGCGGTCAGGAACAGATTCCCGGAGCGCTCCTGGTCCAGCCACGGCTCCTCCCGGTACTCGACGGGCTCGACGAGCTGCCCGAGCACCTTCGCCGCAGCGCCATCGCAGAGATCAACAAGCTGCTGGAGGGCAATTTTCCCCTGGTTCTGACTTGCCGGTCGGTGGAGTACACGGACGAAATCAGAGGAGGCGCCCCGAAGCTCCTGCGGGCACCGGTGGTCGAGATCAGGCCGATCGACATCAACGACATCGTGACACAACTCGAGCCGGACGCTGCGTGGGCAGAAACGACAAGTTACATCAAGAAGGAACCCACTAGCCCGTTCGCGGTCACTCTGGGCACACCGCTGATGCTGTCGCTGTTCAAGTCGGCTTACGCAGGCCACGACCCTGCGGAGCTGCGCGACCAAACCAAATTCGATACCCGGCACGCGGTGGAAGACCACCTGATCGACACCATGATCAGAACAGCGTATTCCGGCGATGCCTCGAACACGCCGAGATGGCGGCGCTGGTCCGGTGAGCAAGCTTGGCGATGGCTCAGCTACCTGGCGAACTACCTGCACAAGCACAACGATCGCGATCTGAAGTGGTGGCAATTGGCCCCGCGGACGCTCTCGCCGTGGGTCGCCGTGGCCGTCGCGCTCCCTGTCGGATTCGCCGCGGTCTTGGCCACCGCCATTCTCGATAGAACCGCTTTGGAGGACGGCTCCACAACCGGGCTCGTCTCCATTGTGCTGGGGTCACCGTCCATCCCGGGGGTGGTCTTCGGAACGTTAGCCGCCGCGCTCTGGCTGGTCGGCGCACGCCAGACAGCCGAACGACGCCACCATGCGCAGGTGCACGGCTGGAAACAGACCGGCCGGGCAGCCGTCACGGGGGCAGCGCTGGCCTTTTTGCCGTGTGTTCTGCTCTGGCTGACTTCGGCGGATGACGGAACCGCCGAGTCAATCGTCGAATCGACCACCCTGTTCGGCGCCATCCTCGCCATCTCCTTGATCGCCGGCGCGGCAGTCGGCACACCGGAACTTCTGCACCGGCGCAGGACCCGGACCAAGCCGCCGGATCCGTTCAGCCTGCTTCGTCAAGAGCGGTTTTCCGCCTTGCTCTCGGCGATGACAGCGATGGTGATCGTCGCAACCACGGTCGTGTTGGCGACAACGTTGACCGCGGCGCTCGCTGGACACCTCGGAGAACGGATCGCCCTGCTCTTCGACCGCCCGTCGGTCGTCGACCTCCACCTTCCGCCCGTCGAGGACCACGTCCCTTGGGAACTCGGCTGGCTCGGCCTACCCTCCCTGATCGCGATCAGCGTACTGCTGGGGGTGTTGTTCGCGATGGCGATCCTCACGACCCGCCCCTGGCCTCGTTTCGCTGTGGCACGACTGCGGCTCGCTTTCCGGCGTGAACTGCCCTGGCAACTGATGAGGTTTTTGGCCGACGCGCGACGCCGGGGCCTTCTTCGCGTAGCCGGCGGCTCCTACCAGTTTTGGCACGTACGGCTGCAGGAGCGACTGGTCGCGGCTCCGCACCCCCCGGCCAGACGGTGGTCGCGGCTGTTGACCTACTCAGCCGTCGGCCTCGTGGCGCTCGCGGCAGGGTCTTTTGTGGTCTCTGTGGTCTCTGTGGAGCCGGCCGGATGCCGCCGGGTGCATATCGGCAGTCTCGACGACCGCATGCAGCGAACTGTCAATGAGGACGTGTCGGGCTGCTTCGCCACGTTGACAGAAGAGGACTGGCCGCACCTTGCCCTCAGCCCGGCGGATCGAAAAGAACTCGCCGACATCGGGATAAACACTTCAAAACAATACAAGCCAGCCACTCTGCTACCCATACTGGGTGAACTGGATCGAATTTCAACGTCCGAATGGAGCCAGATCGTGTCCGGCTTGACGAAAGCACGGAAGGCAATCGACGCACCCATCTCAGTCACCCTCATTGAAAAAGACACCGGAGACCTGAAGGACGTTGATTCCAACATGTTGTCCGCGGAATACATCAAAAAGAAGATCGCGAACCCCAGCTACTTGAGCACCATCGACCTGGACAACACCCAATCCGACGTCAGTTCGTCGACCATCAATTACCCGATCATCGCCACGTCCAACCTGGACTTTCACGCAATCGTCGATAGCTACCGCGATGGTCTCATCGCAGCCTTCCTCACCTGGACGATCGAGTATCCATCGCCGCCGATCATAACGGACGGAATCAGCGACGAAGAATGCTCCACGCTGCACGCATCAACGGCCGGGTACCCGCTGACCTTCGACCTCCGACAGATGGAAGTAACCGCGGAGCTGGTACATCGGCTCGACGAATGCGGCGGCGCGTCGGCGATCGTCGCGAACGACCAGGTGGCGGCACTTCGCGAGATGATCGCAGACCTGCCGACCGTAGGTTTCTTTCAAATCGACGACAAATCACAGGGAATTCTTGAAGACTGCGGAGTTTCGGTGGAGCCGAAGAGCACGGCAGCTCGCGTCTGCGTGGCCGCGGTGGCCGGAGTGGCCCAATTTCGGACAACCATCAGGTCGATCAGCGAAAACTCGTCCGCGGGGCACTGAACCGCACTTCCACGCTCCCGAGCTCACCGAAGTCCGCGACCACGTGGCCGCCCGCGTGGATCGGGCACGGTGGGGTCGCCGTTCCCGTCGTCACGATGTCGCCCGGGCGCAACGCGCGGCCGTGGCGGGGCAGCTCCATCGCCAGCCAGTGCAGGGCCAGCCGCGGGTCGCCCAGGACCAGGCTTCCGCTGCCGCGGGAGAACTCCTCGCCGTCCGCGTGCAGGACCACCGCTTGGCGCGGCAGGTCGAGGTCGCGCCAGCCCGGCACCGGGCGGCCTTCGACGAACCGGCCCGCGCACGCCGCGTCGGCCAGCAGCTGCGGGCCGCCCGCGTGGCGGTGGTCCGTGTAGCGGCTGTCCGGCAGCTCGATGGCCAGGAACATCGTGTCGACCGCGTCGAGCACCGCCGACAGCGACGGCGACAGCCCCGGATCCGCCTTGAGCCGGAACGCGAACTCGGGTTCGGCGACGCCCATCGTCATCGTGTCCGCCGGTACCGGGGCCCCCTCGACGTGGTGGAACCGCTCGAACATCGCGCCGGGCAGCGGCCCGGGGACGTCGAGGTACTGCCGGGCGTACACGGTCGTCGCGGCGATCTTCCAGCCGGACACCGGCCCGGCCAGCCCGGCCAGCGCCGCCTGCACCGCCATGCCGTCGGCGAGGTCGCCCGGGCGGACGTCCTCCGGGAGGCCGTCCAGCCGCTTGCCGGTCAGCCACGCGTCCCAGATCAGCTCCGCCGCCCGCGCTCGGTTCACCCGCGTGATCTTGCCAACCGGAACACCGGGTGTCGATCGGCTTCCGCGGCGAACGCCTCGGCCGGGTCGCTCACCTTCGCGTCGAAGAACGGCGCCGTCACCGGGAGTTTGCGGACGTACGCGCGCAGCACCGGACCGGCAGTCGCGGCGTCGGCCTCCTCGACCTCCCACGTCTCCCGCGTGTCGCCGCGCCACAGCCGGGCGGTCGGGTCGGCGCGCAGGTTGTGCACCCAGCCGACCCGCCCGTACGGCGACACGAGCCAGCGCTCGCCGCCGACCTCGACGACGTTGACCGGCGTGGTCCGGTCGGCGCCGCTCTTGCGGCCCCGCGTGGTCAGCAGGAACCCGGTGCTCCCCGCGGCCGGGATCCCGCGCGCCAGCAATGCCTTCACGAGGACGTTCACAGTCCTGCGGGCCACGCCCAGCCGGTACTTCCGCGCCATCACGGGTGCATAGCGTAGACCCCGGAGAGCGCCCGCACGCGGGCCCAGACGTTCTCGAAGCGCCCGGCGTCGACCACCGGCTTGCGCAGCGCGGCCAGGGCGATCGCCTGCTGAGCGTCGGTCGAGCTCGCCTTGCCGTTGAGGTCCACCGCCGCAGCACTGAAGTCCTGCACCAGCACCGCGAAGATCTGGTCGACGACCTCGGCGTCCAGGCCGGTGATCCGCGCCTGCTCCAGGATCAGCTGGCCGTAGACGATCAGCGTGAACAGCTCGGTCAGCGCGAGGCCGAAGTCGAGGTCGGCCTGCTGTGCCTCGTCCGGTGCCGCCTCGGTGAGCAGCTTGACCAGGTAACCGGCCTGCTCGGTGAACAGCGCGACGTTCGGGATGTGCGCGGCTTCGGCGTAGGCGGTCTTCCAGTCGTGGAAGCGGACCTTCGACAGGCCGCGCGCCGGGCCCTGGCGGAAGAGGAACTCGTCGTCCGCGGCGTCGGTGCGGGTGCCGACCGGGGCGTACTCCTGCGGCGCGAACAGGTAGTTCGGCATGAACTTCGCGATCAGCGCCAGGTTGACGGCCACCGTGCCTTCGAGCTTCGGCAGGCCGTCGATGTCGTTCTTCGACATCGCCAGGTAGGTGTCGGCCTCGAAGCCCTTGGCCGCCAAGACGTCGGCGACCAGGCCGATCACCTTCTGCGCCTCCGTCGTCACCTTCATCTTGGTGATCGGGTTGAACAGCAGGTAGCGGCGGTCGTCCGGGCCGGCGCTGCGGAAGTAGTCGACGGCGCGGTCGGAGAACAGCTTCATCCCGGTCAGCCGCGCGTACGCCTCGACGAACTCGCGCCGGACGTGCGGGAAGTCCGTCACCGGCTTGCCGTACAGGACGCGGTTGTGCGCGTGCGTGATGGCTTCGTACAGCGAGTGCGTCGCCATGCCGATGCCGCCGAAGCAGAGGTTGAACTTGCCGATGTTGACCGTGTTCAGCGCGGCGCTGAAGGCCTCGGCGCCGACGTGCAGGATGTCCTCGGCGTGCACCGGGTAGTCCTCGAGCCGGAACTCCGCGACGTACATCTGCGACGGCACGACGTTCTTGACGACGTGGTAGTTCGGGTGCTCGGAGTCGGCGTAGAAGAAGACGTACTGGTCGTGGCCCTCGACGCCGTCGATGCGGCCGAAGACCGACACCGTGCGCGCGCAGTTGCCGTTGCCGATGTAGTACTTGGAGCCGGTCGCGCGGTAGCCGTCGCCGTCCTTCGTCAGCACCATGTCGGAGGAGTAGATGTCGGCGCCGTGGTCCTTTTCGGACAGTCCGAACGCCGCGACGCCGCCGGCGTCCAGCGCGTCCGCGGCGCGCTTGCGTGCCTCCGCGTTGGCGCTCTGCCACACCGGGCCGAGGCCGAGGACGGTGACCTGGAACGGGTACCAGTAATTCAGGCCGTAGAACCCGAGGATTTCCGCCAGCGCCGCGATGCGGCTGGTGTCCCAGCGCTTGTCCGGGTGGCCGTCGGCGGCCGCGGACGGCGTCAGGAAGGTCGAGAACAGGCCTTCCTTGCCCGCGAACTCGATGAAGTCCGCGTAGAAGGTGCGGTTGTGGTAGTCCTCGGTCAGCTTCGCCTTGCCACGCTGTTCGAACCAGTCGATGGTGGCGCGCAGCAGGCGCCGCGTCTCGGCGTCGAAGTGCGCCGGGTCGTACTCGCGCGGGTTCAGCAGCATGGGTGGTCCTCCTCGATTACCGACCAGTAACTTAGCAAGGCCGCGCGAGTGCGGGCAATCTCACTGGGAGTACGTCACTCGCGTTGGGTACACTGATCATGCGGGCCGCTCAGTTCTGCCTCGGCCCGCTGCTGTTGTCGACTACCACGCGCCGCGGCCGTTGACCGGTCTGCGCCGGGCAGGACAACCCTTCTCAGATTATGGAGACCAGGGCGCTTGTACGCCCGCATGCACTTATGAGCACTTTTGCCGAACTCGGCCTGCCGACCCCGCTCGTGGCCGCACTGGCCACCCAGGGCGTCACCGAGCCCTTCCCGATCCAGGCGGCGACCCTGCCGCACACCCTCGCCGGGCGCGACGTGCTGGGGCGCGGCCGCACCGGCTCCGGCAAGACGTACGGCTTCGTGCTGCCCGTGCTGGCGCGCCTCGCGGCGGGCCCGACGCGGCGCAAGCCGGGCCGTCCCCGCGCGCTGATCCTCGCGCCGACGCGCGAGCTCGCGACGCAGATCGAGGCGTCGATCCTGCCGCTGGCCAAGCCGCTGGGCCTTCGCGTGACGACGATCTTCGGCGGCGTCAGCGCGAACCCGCAGATCACGCGGCTGCGTGACGGCGTCGACATCGTCGTCGCCTGCCCCGGCCGGCTCGCCGACCACATGCGCTCCGGGCACGTGAAGCTCGACGCCATCGAGATCACCGTGCTGGACGAGGCCGACCACATGGCCGACCTCGGCTTCCTGCCCGAGGTCCGGCGGATCATGGACGCGACGCCGTCCCGCGGGCAGCGGATGCTGTTCTCCGCGACCCTGGACAACGGCGTCGACGTGCTGGTCAAGCGCTTCATGAACGACCCGATCACGCACAGCGTCGACTCGGCGCAGTCGCCGGTGTCGACGATGGAGCACCACGTCCTGCACCTGGAGGAGACCCACCGGCTGCCGGTGCTGGTCGACCTGACGGCGGCGCCGGGCCGCACGCTGGTCTTCACGCGGACCAAGAGCCGCGCGAAGGCGTTGACGCGCAAGCTCGTCGCCTCGGGCGTGCCGGCGGTGGAACTGCACGGCAACCTGGGCCAGAACGCGCGGACGCGCAACCTCGAGGCGTTCTCTTCCGGCGCCGCGAAGACGCTGGTGGCGACGGACATCGCGGCGCGGGGCATCCACGTCGACGACGTCCGCCTGGTCATCCACGCGGACCCGCCGGTGGAGCACAAGGCGTACCTGCACCGCTCGGGCCGCACGGCGCGCGCGGGCGCGTCGGGCACGGTGGTGACGCTGATGACGGACGCGCAGGTCCGCGACGTCCGCGACCTGACCCGCAAGGCGGGCATCAAGCCGACGACGACCCAGCTCGGCCCGGGCCACCCGCTGCTGGCGGAACTGGCCCCGGGCGAGCGCACGTTCTCGAAGGCCCCGGCGGTGGACAACCGCCCGAAGAAGGTGTCGGCCACGGGAGCAGCCCCGGGCAGCGGCAGCCGCGGACGTCGCGGTGGACCGGCCACCCCGAAGGAGAACCGGGGCGGCCAGCGTTCGCGGGCGAACGGCCAGGCTCGGCGCGAGGAGCAGCCGCCGCGTTCGGCGGCCTCGGGCCGGGGCGGTTCGGGCGGCAACCGCAGGTCGGGCGGCACGGCCGGCGCGGCCAAGACGGGCGGCACGGGCCGTTCGGGAGCCCCGGCAACGGGCAGCCGCCGCAGCGGCGGCGCAGCAGCGTTCTCTTCCGGCACCCGCGCGGGCGCCCGCCGCCCGCGCTGATCGCCGGCCGATCCGGCCCGGTCCCCGGCGTTCCCTGCCGGGCCCGGGCCGGCGGCCGCCGGCCCGCCAGGCGGGTGATTCGGCGGGCATCGCGTGTGATTGGAAGGACACCACGCGTGATTGAGCAGCCATCACGCGTGATTGGAAAGTCATCACGCGTGATTGAGCAGCCATCATTGCGATGCCTCTCCGGACACTTGTGATGCCTTTTCTACAGCGACGACGTGAGGCCGCGCGCACGCAGGACTGCGCGTTCCAGGGGGCGGAAGACCAGCAGCTCGATGCCCACTCCCACCAGCAAGATCAGGAAGATCGCCGCGATCACCTTTTCGATGCTGTTGAGCGATGAACCCTGGTTCAGGTACGCACCCAGGCCGACGCCCAGCTGCGGGGACAGCGCGATCAGCTCCGCCGCCATCAGGGAACGCCACGAAAAGGCCCAGCCCTGTTTCAGCCCGGCCAGGAAGCCCGGCAGGGCGGCGGGCAGGAGGATGTGCCGGGCCGCGGCGAACCGGTTCGCACCCATCACCTGGCCGACGCGCGGCAGTATCGGCGGGATCTGGTCGATGCCGGACACCAGCCCGTTCGCGATCGACGGCACCGAGCCGAGCAGCACCACGAAGTAGATGGCGCCGTCGTTGATCCCGAACCACAGGATCGCGGCCGGCACCCACGCCACCGACGGGAGGCTCTGCAGCCCCGACAGCAACGGCCCGATCGCGGCGCGCACGATCCGGACCTTCGCCACGACGAGGCCGAGCGGGGTGCCGATGAGCACCCCGGCGACGAAGCCGAGCGCGGCGCGGTGCACCGACGTCCAGACGAACTCGAACACGTCACCGCTGACGACGCGCTCCCAGAACTCGTCCCACACCGCCAGGGGCGCCGGCAGTTGCGTCTCCGGCCAGAGGGCCGCCGCCCAGAGGACCTGCCAGACGACGACCAGCAGGACCAGTGCGCCCACCGGAGGCAGGAACCCCCAGGCGAACCGCTTCCAGAAACCGGGGCGGCGGTCGCCCACCGGTGCGTCGAGCGAATCCAGTCCGGCGCCGACCCGGTCCAGGTCGGCCCCGGGCTCGGAGCCCCCCGGCACCGGGGTCCCGGGGTCGGCCGCCCAGGCAGCCGGGTCAAGCTGCGGCATGGGTGCTGATCACCTCGCGCAGGTGTCCGGTGATCTCCTCGGTCAGCTCCTCCGCGTCGGCCAGCGGCACGTCCGTCCACTCGCGCACGACCCGGCCCGGCCGCGACGACAGCAGCACCACGCGCTGACCCAGCCGGACCGCTTCGCGCACGTCGTGCGTCACGAACAGCACCGACGTGCCGGTGCTGCGGTAGACGCGCAGCAGCTCGCCCTGCAGGACGTCGCGGGTGATCGCGTCGAGCGCGGCGAACGGCTCGTCCATCAGCAGCAGCGACTGCTCCGGGTCACCGCCGACGCGCAGGGTCGCCGCCAGCGCGCGGGCCAGCGCGACCCGCTGCCGCATCCCGCCGGACAGCTCGTGCGGGCGCTTGGCGCCCGCGCCGTTCAGGCGGACCAGGTCCAGCAGCTCGGCGGCCTTTTCGCGGCGCTCGGCGCGGCCGAACCCGGCCAGCCGCAGCGGCAGCTCGACGTTGCGGGCCGCGGTCAGCCACGGCATCAGCGCGGCCTCCTGGAACATCACCGCCGGCCGGGAGGTGTTCAGCGTGATCTCGCCCGCCGACGGCGCGTCCAGGCCGGCGACCAGGTTCAGCAGCGTGCTCTTGCCGCAGCCGGACGCGCCGAGCAGGCAGACGAACTCGCCGGGCGCGACCGTCAGGTCGACGCCGTCGAGCGCGACGACCGCGCGGCCGGCCGTGCCGAACGTCTTGCGCACGCCGTCGAGACGCACCGCGGTCGCGCCGGTGAAACTGCTCCGGCCGGTCGGGAGGGTCGTGGTCATCGCTGGCTGCCTCTCCTGATTACTTGGTCAGTTCGGGAGCGTCGACGGCCGGCAGGTTCTTGGCCTTCAGGACCTCGTTCAGCGGGCCGAAGTCCGCGAAGCCCTTCAGCGCGACCGCCGACTTCACCACGCCGGCCGTCACCGAGTCCTGCGCGAGCTGGGGGAACGCCGAGGAGACCGGGTCGGTGGTCAGCTCGATGCCGGAGAAGGCACGGTCCAGGACCGCTGCGCTCAGGGTACTGCCGGCCAGCTCCTTGAGCGCCCCGTTGACCACGGTCTTCGCGTCCGCCGGGTTCGCCTTGGCCCAGTCGATGGCGGCCAGCTCGCCCTTGAGGATCGCGCGGACGGTGTCCGGGTGCTGCTGCAGGAACTCGCTGCGCACGACCACGACCGTGGTCGGGAAGCGGCCGTCCGGCCACAGCGTCTTTTCGTCGACCAGGACCTTCGCGCCGGCGTCGAGGACCAGCCGGGACGCCCACGGCTCGGGCAGCCAGCCGCCGTCGACCTCGCCCTTCTTGAAAGCGTCGAGCGTCTTGGGGTTGTCCATCGTGGTGATCTTGACCTGGCCGGTCAGCTGCTTGCCGGCAAGGAACTTCTTGAGCGCGACGTCCTGGGTGTTGGCCAGCTGGGGCGTCGTGAGGTTCTTGCCCTTGAGCTGGTCGACACCGGTGATGTCCGGCTTGACGACCAGCTGCGCACCGCCCGAGACGGCGCCGGAGACCAGCTGGATGGCGCCCTTGGACTTGGTGAAGGCGTTGATCGCCGGGCCGGAGCCGAGGAAGGCGACGTCAAGGGAGTTGCCGAGCAGGGCGTTGACCTCTTCGGGGCCGGCGTTGAACGTCTGGGTGGTGAGCTTGGTCGAGCCGAGCTCGGTCTTGAAGAAGTCCTTCTTGACGCCGATCAGCGCGGGCGCGTGCGTGACGTTCGGGAAGAACCCGACGCGGACCTCGCCGGCGGCCCCCTGGTTCGCGGCCGGCGCGGTGGTGCTGTCCGCGCGTGAACAGCCGGCGAGCACGCCCACGACCGTCAGGGCGGCCAGCGCCGAGGCCAGGATGCGGGATCTGTGGTGGGTGCGCACGTCAGCGTCGCCTTTCGGGTCGATGTGGGGCGAGGTTCGCACGGTCACCCACTCAGGCGCATAGCCATCCGCATCCCGGGACACCTCGTGAGATTTCTTGACATCACCGCCGGCCGTCGCTATCAACCGGCCTGAAATAAACCAACAATTATTTATGCATGTGAGTCACATCATCACACAACGGCGGCCTGCTCCATTACGTTCGGTGCCGAAGATCATCATCGAACAGGGGAGGACCCATGAACCGACCGGTATCGATCCTGACGGCGACCGCGGCGGCGCTGGTGCTGATGGCGCCGGGAGCGCTGGCCGCCGACAACCCGGACTGGCACGCCAGGTGCAGCACGCGGGTCTCGCCGACCGAGACCAACAACGCCGAAGGCTGGGTGAACGCCCAGGCCGACGGCGGCAACTGGAAGATCGTCAACATCTACGCCAGCCTGCGCAACGTCGGCGGGAAGATCACCGGGGACCACCAGGTGACGGTGACCGTGTTCAACGGCCCGGGCGGTCCGGCCGTCGCGTCGCACAAGTTCGACAACATCGCCAACGGCGACGTGACGCTGACGGCCGACGTGTACCCGGCGGTCTCCGTGCCCAAGAACAAGGTCGCCGTCCAGGTGGCCGCGACCACCAACATCGGCTCGTGGCCGAAGCTCTGCAACGGGACCGGCATCGTCTTCTGAACCGTTACCGGCGTGACGCCCGGTGAAGAAATCATCCGGCCCGGGCAACCGCCGACATCACCCGGACGTGGTATTCGATGACCACGGATTTCGGGAGGAAGACATGGTGCGCAGGGGCCAGGGAGCCGTCGGCGTCCGCGTGGCGCTGGTCGTGCTGTTCATCGGGCTGGGCCAAGCGTCGTTCGAGTGGCTCCGGTCCCTCGGCATGGACGCGGTGACGAGCGCCGTCGTCTGGGCGATCCCGGTCGCCACCGGCGCGGCGGTGACCCTGGTGCTGTGGGTGGCGTCGGACCGGGCGTTCCTGCTGCGCAACTGGCTGCCGGTGGCGATTTCGATCCCGGTGTACCTGGGCGGCGCGTTCGGCTTGGCCACCGGAACCGCGAGCCTGGTGGCGTCGGTCGTCAGCGGGGCCGGGCTGGGGATCGCGGCGGTGGTGAGCGCCGGCCTGGTCCGGTCGCGGCGGCGGGTCGAGGCCGGTCAACAGCGGTGAGGCGGTACCCACAGGCTTGTCACGCTGTGGGTACCGCCTCCTCCGGTCAGTGGCGGAGCAGGAGTGAGACGTCGCCGAACTCGTGCCACAGGTACCGCTGCGCCACGGCCGCGTCGTACGCCCGCTGGACCACCGTCGCGCCCGCGACCGCTTCCAGCAGCAGCAGGTGCGACGCGTCCGGGGCGTGCAGGCCGGTGACGATGCCGTCCACCACCGCGGCCGGGCGGTCCGGGCCCAGGACCAGGTCCGTCCAGCCTTCGGCCGCGTGGACGGCACCGTCCGACACCGCCGACTCCAGCGCGCGGGCGGCCGTCGTGCCCACCGCAATCACCCGGCCCCCGCGGTCGCGGGCCCACGACACGAGCGCCGCCGTCGTCGCCGGGACGCGGAAGCGCTCGGCCTGGGGCGGCTCGCCCGCTTCCGGGGACGACACGCCCGTGTGCAGCAGCAGCGGGGCGAACAGCACGCCTTCCGTCACCAAGCCGGTCACCAGCGCCGGCGTGAACGGGCGCGCCGCCGAGGGCATCTCGGCGCTGCCCGGTTCGCGGGCGAACACCGTCTGGTAGTCCGACAGCGGCCACGCCCGCGGGACGTACCCGTAGCGGATCGGCCGGCCGGCCGCCGCGAGGACGCCGGTGACCTCGGCCGACACCGCCGCCCGCCACAGCCGCGCCGAGCCCTGGGCCGCCGGGGCCAGCAGCGTCAGCGATGCGTCCCCGGGCAGGTCCAGCCGCTCCCCCGGGCGGCCGTCGAGCAGCGGCCCGCCGGGAGCACGCAGCTCGACGACCCACGAACCGTCGTCGAGCGAGGTCGAGAAGTGGACCACGATCGGGCGCCCTCCTCGGAGGGCGTCGACGGCGGCCGGGAGGGTGCCGGACGTGTTCACGACCAGCAAGTCCCCCGGCCGCAGGTGCTCCCCCAGCGCCGAAAACACCGTGTGGTGGACGCTCTCGGGCGAGGCGACCAGCAGGCGGACGCCGTCTCGCGCCAGTCCGCGGGCCTCTGGCGGTGCCGACGCCGACAGATCGGGCGGTAGGTCGAACCGGACGTTCATGCCGTCCCCAGGAGATCGGCGGCGCGGTAGCGGCCGCTCGGCGGGCGCTCGTCGAGCAGCCGCAGGAACGCCGGGACGGCCGTCTCCGGCAGCGGCCGGTCCGAGATGTCCTCTCCCGGGAACGCCCGCTGGTGCATGGCCGTGCGCAGGTCGCCCGGGTCGACCGCGTACACGGACAGGTCCGGGTGTTCCACGCCCAGGACGGCGGTCACCTGGTCGAGCGCGGCCTTCGCGGAGCCGTAGCCGCCCCAGCCTTCGTACGCTTCGACAGCGGCGTCGGAACTGACGTCGATCACGACGCCCCGAGCCGCCGTCAACGCGGGCAGCAGCACCTGCGTCAGCGCCAGTGGTGCGAAGACGTTGACGCGGTAGACGTCTTCCAGTTCCGCCAAGGGGTACTCCGCGAGCGGCGGCAGCGGGCTGATGCCGAGCGAACTGGCGTTGTTGACGAGCAGGTCGAGTGGCCGATCAGTGCCGGCGAGCGCGGCGCGGTGGGCCGGGTCGGTGACGTCGCCGGGGACGGCGGTGAAGCCGGCCTCGCGTGCGGCCGTTTCCAGGGCCGCCGCGTCGCGGCCGGTGCCGATGACCGTCCACTGGCGACCGGCCAGGGCGGCCGCGAGCGCGCGGCCCAGCCCGGCGGAAGCGCCGGTGACGAGTGCGGTGGGCATGGTTCCTCCTTCGCGGGGGTACCACACCATCGTGAAACCTCTACATTACTTGAGGTCAACCGAGCGGCCGCGCAGCAGGAGATACGCTGCCAGCGAAACGACGAGGCCGACGTAGTACGCCAAGTCCGCGCCGTGCAGCGCCGCCGCGACCGGTCCGGTGTAGAGGGTCGTGTTCATGAACGGCACCGCCGCGCCGAACCCCACGAGGAAGGCCGCCACTGCCGCCCACGGGCGGACGGACACCGCAGCCAGCACGTCCACCGAACGTCCTCTGCGGGTGCGCGCGAGCCAGTCCGGGATGACCACGCCGAGGAACGGCGGGATCCAGTAGCTGACGAACAGCAGCACGTTCTGGAACTTCGCCGACAGGTCGCCGCTGTGCATCCACAGGATCAGCGCGAACGCGAGCACCGTGACGACCACCGCCGACACCGGGCGCCGCAGCCGGACGCCGACCGTCTGCAGGGCCAGCGAACCGCTGTAGTCGTTCATCGCGTTCGACGACACCGCCGCCAGCGCGATCACCGCCAGCGCGAGGCCGCCGAGGAACCCGCCGCCGAGCAGGGCAGCGACACCCTTCGCCGTCTGGTCGCCCAGCGACGACCCCAGCGCGAGCCCCAGCCCCTCGCCGATCGCGTACGACACCACGAGGCCGAGCAACGTCGCCCAGAAGACACTGCGGGACGACGTCGAAGCGGGCAGGTAACGGCTGAAGTCGGCGGCGTAGGGCGCCCAGGAGATCGCCAGCGACAACGTGACGGTCGTGAACAGGACGACGCCGCCCGCCAGGTCGGCGCCCGAAGCCGTGTCGGCGGTGGCGATCGGGTGCCCGGCGAGGACCTTCGCGGTGAGCGCGGCGAACGCGAGCACCAGCAGCACGCTCATCACCGCCTGCACGCGGTGGATCAGCGCGTAGCCGAACACGCCGAGCGTGCACTGCAGCACCAGCACGATCAGCACCGCCGCCCAGAACGGCAGCCCGGTCAGCTCCGCGAGGGCGTCGCCGCCGAACAGCCCGACCAGCGCGTCCCAGGCGATCGAGCCGAGCCACTGGACCAGGCCGGGCAGCACGACACCGCCGCCGAAGGGCAGCCGGGCGAGCGGCAGCTGGCCGGTGCCGGTGCGCGGGCCCCAGGTGGACAGGTACGCCACCGGCAGCGACCCGAGCACGGTGCCGGCGAGCATCGCGGCCAGTCCCGTCCAGAACCCGAGGCCGAACGACGCCGCGAGGGTGCCGGTGAACACCGCCGTCATCGTGAGGTTCGGCGCGAACCACACGCTGAACAGCCGCCACGGGCGGCCGAACCGGTTGCCCGGCGGCACCGGTGCGATGCCGTGGGTTTCGATCGCGAGGTCCCCGCCACCGGCGGGCATCCGCCCGCCGAAGACCTCGGCGTCCAGGCTGTGTCCGCTCATTTCCCGCCTCCTGTCGCCGATCACCCTAAGACCTGGTCGCAAAACTCAAGGGTGTGTCCCTGTCACCAGGAGGGAGATCGATCTCCTGGAGGAGGCTGCCGCCGCGTTGCCGACGGCACCATCGACGGGGATGAACGAGCACTCTCGCCGGGAAGTGATCAGCCAGGTGGGGCCGCCTCTTCAGAGGCGTTCGACGCGGTCGGCCTGCGGGCCCCGGTCGCTCTGACGCACCGCGTACCGGACCCGGTCACCCTTCTGCAGCGGCTCCGACCCCATGATCACGGACGCGTGGGCGAAGAGATCGTCGCCGCCGGCGTCCGGGGTGATGAAGCCGAAGCCGCGGTCGGCGTCGTAGCGCGCGACGACGCCCTCGCCGCCTCGTACGGGGACGTCCCGCGCCGCCGGCCCTGCGGCCGCGGCAGGTGCCGGCCGCTGCGGCGCCGTCTGGGGCTCGGCGCCCCGGACCAGGTGCACGTCGCGGGCCTGCGGGCCCTTGTCTCCACTGGCCACCTCGTAGGCGACGCGGTCGCCCTCCGCGAGCCACGTCAGCCCCTCGGCCAGGGCCCGGGCGTGAACGAAGACGTCTCCGGCGCCGGAGTCGGGGTTGATGAAGCCGAAGCCCTTGTCCTCGTCGTACCAGGCCACGGTGCCGTCGGCACCGTCCGCGATACCGGCCGCAGCGGGTGAGCCGGCCCCTGCTCCCAGCGGGATCACGTGCCCGGCCTGCGGGCCGCGCTCGCCTTCGACGATCAGGAAGGCCACCCGCTGCCCCTCGGTGACCACGCCGCCGGTCACGATGGCGGAGCTGTGCACGAAGATGTCGGCGCCGCCGCCGTCCGGCGACGCGAAGCCGTACCCCTTGCCCGGCTCGTACCAGTTGATGGTGCCGAGCATGCCTACGGCGCTACCGGTGGCCGCATCGGCGGTGACGCGAACGCGCAGCGCCTGGGGCCCGCGGTCGTTCTCGCCGGCCTCGAACACGACGGCCTGACCCTCGCGGAGCACTTTCGCGCCGCCGTCCCCGACGATCTCGGAGGCGTGCACGAACACGTCCGGCGAGCCGTCCTCGGGCGCGAGGAAGCCGAAACCCCGTTCGACGTCGAACCAACGGACGGTCCCTTGCGGCATCGAAGACTCCAGGTCGAGAGGGCGGGCAATGGCCCCCAGTCTCTCTGACAGACCTCCGGTCCGTCGGGCCGGGTCCACGGGCGGCCGGTGCGGAGCCACGGGCGGGCCGTGGGTTCACCCGGCGACACGCCGAGTTTGAGACCAGACCTGAAGCGCGGCCGCGTGGTGTAACGCGACGGCCCGAACGGACGAATCACGGTTAGCCGTTACCGGACTGCGTCACCCACGGGCCAAGACCCATCGGGAGGGTCGCCGAGTGCAGCACCCACGGACCGCGGCGATGACCGCCCTGCTGACCGCCGGGTGCGCGCTCGGCGTGGTCGCGCTGACCCTCAAAGCCGGCGAAGGCAGCCACTCCGCGCTCGACACCGGGCTCAGCACCACGACCGGCTTCCTCTTCCTGCTCGCGGGCGCGGTCGCGCACGTGCGGCGCCCGGCCAACCCGATCGGGGTGCTCATCACCCTGGCCGGGGTCGCCCTCTTCCTCGAGGACCTTCAGTTCACGCAGAGCCCGGTGCTGTACACGATCGCCGTGCCGCTGCGGGCCGCGTCCAGCCCGGTGATCGCGCACCTGGTGCTCGCCTTCCCGCACGGCAGGCTCCGCTCGCGGTGGGAACGGCTGCTGGTGGCTGCGGCCTACCTGGTCGTGCTCGGCTCCGGCGTGGTCGGGCTGCTCTTCGGCGACGACCCCCGCGACCTGCTGGCGATCTCTCCGGGCGCGGGCAGCGGCGCCGTCGCCGACCGCGTCCTGGACGTGGGCGCGACGGCGATCAGCGCGGGCGTCATCGTCGTGCTGCTCTACCGGTGGCTGACCGGGCGGCTGCCGCAGCGGCGGCTCCTGTCGCCGGTGGTGGTGATCGCCCTGGCCGGCGCGCTGACGTCGGGGGCAGGCACGGCGCTCGGCGACGCCCACCCGCTGTCCGAGCCGCTGCTGCAGGCGTACCGGATCCTGTTCTGCCTGTGGCCGCTGGCGTTCCTGGCCGGGGTGCTGCGCGCCCGCGTCGGCAACGCCGAGATGGTCCGGCTGCTGCTGGAACGCGACGGCACCGGGCTGGCCGCGCTCGTGCAGGACGACGAGGTGTGGAAGGACAGCCGGTCGATCGACGCGCTCAACGCGGCCGCCGGGCTGGTGCTGGACAACCAGCGGCTCACCGCCGAGCTGGAGCAGCGGCTGGCCGAGGTGCGCGCGTCGCGGGCCCGGCTGGTCGCGGCGGCCGACGACGAACGCCGCCGCCTGGAGCGCGACCTGCACGACGGCGCCCAGCAGCGCCTGGTCAGCGTCGTGCTGCTGCTGCGGATGGCCGGCCGCCGGTCCGGCTCCGAGCAGCTGCCGCCGGAGATCCGGGCGCTGCTCGCCGGCGCGGTCGACGAGCTGCAGACGGCGATCACCGAGCTGCGCGAGCTGGCCCGCGGCATCCGCCCGGCGATCCTCACCGAAGCGGGCCTGGTCGCGGCGGTCCGGTCGCTGGCCGACCGGAGCCCGATGGAGGTGGCGCTGGCGGTCGGGGCGGTCCCGCGCCTCGACGCGGCGGTGGAGGCGACGGCGTACTTCGTGACGTCGGAGGCGCTGACCAACGCCCTGAAGCACGCGCGGACCGAGCGCGCCGACGTCCGGATCGCGGTGACGGGCGCCGGGCTGCGGATCGAGGTGACGGACGCGGGCGTCGGCGGCGCCGACGTCGGCGGTTCGGGCCTGGCCGGGCTGCGCGACCGGGTGCAGGCGCTCGGCGGGGAGCTCTGCGTCACCAGCGGCCCCGGCGGCACCACGGTCGCCGCCGTGATCCCCCTGGACGCCGAAAAGCCGTGAAGGCCCCCTCGCCGACCGGCGAAGGGGCCTCCACGGACTTCCGAACCGGACGAGCTAGACGAGCAGCAGGAACAGCAGCCCGTTCGGGGTGCCGAGGCCGGTCACGTCGTCGTAGCCAGGGGTGGTGTGGATGGTCAGGCCCTGGTAGTCGAGCGTCCGCACCGAGTGGAGCAGGCCGTCCGACGCGTCGACCGAGTTCGCGTAGTCCACGCGAGCCACCGCGGCGCCCACGTGCTTCACGTCGCTGATCGCCGGGGTGCGCGAGGTCAGCTTGTAGATCACGGGGTTGATGAAGCCGTGGTGGAAGTGGTCGAAGCTGTCGGCCACCGCCATGATGCCGGCGAACACCGGCGACGCGAGGCTCGTGCCGCCGATCCGGTACTGGTCGTAGTAGGCGCCGTCCGGGAAGGTCTGCGTCTGGCCGACCAGGAAACCGGTGTTCGGGTCACCGACCGCGGAGATGTCCGGGACGACCCGGCCCTTGGTGTTGCCGGTCTGGTTCTTCTTCGCCAGCGCGTCCGGCACGACACCCTTCTGGTAGAAGGGCTGCGTGAACAGCCGGCTCGTGCCGCCACCGGAACCGCTGGTGTAGTTGGCCGGGCCGTAGACACCGTTGGTCAGGACCGACTTGCTGGTCTCCCAGCCGGTCTCGAAGATCTTCTTGCCGTCCTTGCCGATGGCGATGGACGTGCCGCCGACCGCGGTGATCCACGGCGCCGAGGCGGAGAAGTCCGGCGACGGCGTGCCGAGGCGCGCGACCTCGTCGCCGTTGTCACCCGAGGAGAAGTACACGCCGATGCCCTCGAGCACCGCCTGCAGCGAGATCTGGTTGAACACCTTGACCTCGTCGGCCGGGATGTCCTCGCCGGTGTCGCCGTAGGAGTTCGACACGATGTCGGCCTTGTGGCCGGCGATCACGTAGTTCAGCGCCACGTCGAGGGCGTTGTCCTCGCAGGATTCGCCGCCGACGTAGAGGATGTCGGCGCCCGGCGCGAGACCGTGGGCGGCCTCGACGTCGAGGGTCTCCTCGCCGTACCAGCCCGCCGCGTCGCACTGGTCCGGCGGCTCGAGAACCGGGTTCGCCGGGAAGACGTGCTGCTTGAACTGGCTCTGCTTCAGCGGGTGCTGCGGGTCGTTCTTCTTCGCGTACGTGCTCGCGTCGGAGTAGATGGTCGGCGAGGCGAACGCGTCGACGATGGCGATCGTGGTGCCCTTGCCGTCCGCGCCGACCTTGTCGATGCCGTAGGCCGAGCGCAGCTGCGCCGGGGTGTAGCCGCAGGGGGCGTAGGGCAGCTGCTTGCCGTTGTAGGCGGGATCGGTGGTGTCGATCTTCTCGCCGTAGTAGGCGCTGCACGGCCGGGCGTTGCGGAAGCCGGGGCCGGGCGGGACGTCGGCCGGCGTCCCGGAGCCGGTGGCGTGGTCCGGCTTGAACAGGTTGGTCGCCTGGTCGACGCCGACGACGCCGAGGACGTCGCCGGCCAGGTTCGCCGGCACCGACAGGTTCTTGTCGGCGGCGCGCAGCGTCTGGCCCTTGACCCGGTACTTGCCGAGGTCGACCGCGAACGCGTTCTCGGTCTGGGCGGCGGTGCCGGTGGCCTCGACGTAGGCGCGGTTCGACGGCACCTCGCCGATGCTGAACCCGTTGCCGGCCAGCCACGACTTGACGGCGTTGACGGTCGCGTCACTGGCGGCGAAGCGGTCGCGCACCTGGTCGGGGCTGAGGTACTGCCGGTAGGTGGCGCTGTCCGGGTCGGACACGGCCTGGGCGAGCGCCTCGGCGCCGGCGTTGTCGCGCTGGTTCAGGTAGACCCGGAAGCTCAGCTTCGCGGCGGGCGCCGTGTCGGCGACCTTCGCCTGCGCGTTCGCCCACAACGGGTGCGACTGCGGAATGTCCTGACGGCCCTGCGCGGACGCCGTCGCCGGCAGGGTGCCGGTCAGGCCACCCACCACCGCGAGCGAAAGGAGCAGGGTGGAGCTTCTTCGCACAGAAATCTCCCTCTTCGAAAACGGCCCCCGGAAACGGGCCTGGGAACACCGGCTGAGACTAGATCGGTGTTCCGCTCACGGGAAGTGCCTGCGGAACCGTTATCTGGGCGGGAATTCCCATCCCGTTAACCGTGGTACGGAAATCCGATTTGTCGCGGGAAAAACGCGAGGATTATTAGTCGGTGTACCTTAAGTCCGGTTCGTGGCGGTATCGCGGACCACGCGCAAGAGGGGTCCGCCACCTACTAAAGTCGGTTGCTCCGTCCACTCCGGACAGTCCGGCGCGTGACGGCACTTCGGCCGTCACGCCCGGGCGGCCAGCCGCCGGTCCACCTCGGCCGGGGCGAACACCGCGTCGACCACCATCGCCACCGCGCCGGCGAGAGCTTCGCCGCGGCCGCCGATCTCCACCCGCAGGTTCTGCGTCGCCCGCGGCAGCGCGCGCTGGTAGAGCACTTCGCGGACACTGGCGGCGAAGTGCGGCTCGGCGAGGTCGCCGGCGAGCACCACCACTCCGGGGTTGACCACGCAGACCAGCGTCGCGAGCACCTCCCCCACCTGGCGGCCGGCGACCTCGGCGAGCCGGATCGCGGCCGGCTCGCCCGCCACGATCCGGTCGCGCACGCCGGAGCCCGACACCGTGGGCAGGCCCAGTTCCGTCAGCCGCGCGGCCAGTGCGCCACCGCCCGCGACGGCCGCGAGGCAGCCCCGCGAACCGCAGAGGCACCGCGCCTCGGGGTGCTCCGGCAGGCGGATGTGCCCGATGTCGCCGGCACCGCCGTCGACGCCGCGGTACACCTCGCCGCCGAGCACCAGCCCGGCGCCGATGCCGGTGGACACCTTGACCACGACCAGCGCGGCCGAGTCCGGGTACCGGGCACGGTGCTCGCCCAGCGCCATCAGGTTCGCGTCGTTGTCGACCAGCACCGGGGCGCCGAACCGCGCGCCCAGGAAGGCATCGATCGGGTAGCCGTCCCAGCCGGGCATGATCGGCGGCCGGGTGACCCGGCCGCGGCCGGGTTCCACCGGGCCGGGCACGGAAACGCCGACGCCGCACACCGGCCGGCCCGTCCCGGCCAGCAGCGCGTCGAACCACTCCGCGATCCGGCCGAGCACGGGCTCCGGGCCGTCGGCGACCCGCAGCGCGCCGGCCCGGTGGGCCAGCACCCGGCCCGACAGGTCGGTGACGGCCGCCTCGGCGTGCGTCGTGTCGATGCTCGCGGCGAGGACGACGGCGTGGTGGTCGTCGAACCGCAGGTACCGCGCCGGGCGGCCGCCGGTGGAGTCCTCCTGGCCGCCTTCGGTGAGCAGACCCGCCGACTGGAGATGCTCCAGGCGCACGGTCAGCGTCGAGCGGGACAGCCCGCTGCGTTCCTGAAGCGCCTTGCGCGTGCTCGCTTGACCCGTCCGGACCAGGTGCAACAGCTCTCCGGCGCTGGTCGGCGCGGTCATCCCGGGCCCCCTTCGGACTTTTGTCCATTGACAAGACACAAGTCGGAGATAGATTGGACATATGAACGTAACATGGGACCGGGCGGCGGCTGTCCTGGCGGGCAACTGGCTCGGCGCGTCCACCGTGCCCTCGCGTTCGCTCTACCCGCACCAGTGGAGCTGGGACTCCGCCTTCATCGCTTTCGGCCTGCGCCACCTGGCGCCCGCACGCGCCCGCCGCGAGCTGCTGACGCTGTTCTCCGCGCAGTGGCGCGACGGCCGCGTCCCGCACATCCTCTTCAACCCCGACACCCCACCCGAGGCGTACTTCCCCGGCCCGGCCTTCTGGCAGGCCGGGCGGACGTCGGGGCTGGTCCAGCCGCCGATCCACGCCCGGGCGGTGCTGGCGGTGCACGAAACCGAGCCCGACCCGGTGTTCCTCGCGACCCTGTACCCGAAGCTGCGGGCCTGGCACGAGTACCTGCGGACCGGGCGCGACGCGGGCGGGCGCGGCCTCGCGGCCATCGTGCACCCGTGGGAGTCGGGCATGGACAACAGCCCGGCGTGGGACGGCCCGCTTTCGCACGTCACGCCGTCGACCGGGTTCGTCCGCCGCGACCTGGAGCACGGCGCCGCCGCCGACCGGCCGAGCGACGACGACTACGGCCGGTACGTCCGGCTCGCCACCGACTACCGCGACAGCGGCTACCGGGACTTCGGGGACTTCGTCGTGGAAGACCCCGGCTTCAACGCCCTGCTGGCCGACGCCGAACTGGCCTTGGCCGAGATCGCCGAGATCCTCCGGCTGCCCACGGCCGCCGCCGCCCACCGCGAAGCCGCGGCGCGCATCGAGAAGGCGTTGCAGGAAACGCTGTGGCACGACGGCTTCTTCTTCGCCCGCGACGTCCGCACCGGCTCGCTGTGCCCCGAGTACACCTGCGCGGGCCTGCTGCCGCTGGTGCTGCCGGAGCTGGCGGTCGCGCCGGCCCTGCTGGCGGCCGCGACCGGCCCGCGCTTCCGGCTCGGCCGGGTGCACGGCGTCCCGAGCCACGACTTGACCGCGCCGGGCTTCGACCCGGGCCGCTACTGGCGCGGGCCGTCGTGGTTCAACGTCGGCTGGCTGGTCTGCCGGGGATTGCTCCGCCACGGCGAGCACGCGCTCGCCGCGCGGTTGCGCGACGACCTCGTCGAGAGCGCGGCCCGGACCGGCTTCGCCGAGTACGTCGACCCGCACACCGGCAACGGGCACGGCACCCGATCGTTCGGCTGGACCGCGGCTCTCACCGTGGACCTGCTGACCTGACGGGCGGGCCACCCAGCCGCGTCGGGGGCGGCTGGGCGGTCCGTCCGTTCAGCTCGCCGCGGTCGCGTAGTCCGAGCCGACCCAGGTTTCGTCGATGCGCAGCCGCTTGTAGCGCGTGCTGTCGCTCGATGCCGCGTACGTGCTCGTCACCTGGAGCCGGACGTACCGGGCCGTCACCGCGGAGAGGTCGGCGAACTGGACGCCGCGGTGGCTCGGCAGCGTCCCGGACTTCACCGCGCTCCCCCAGTCCTTGCCGTCACTGGACACGAACACCTTGTACGCCTTGATCCGCGCCGACTGCTCGCTGTCCGAGCGGGCGTAGCTGACCGAGTCCTCCCGCTGGTTGATCCCGAGGTACTGCACCTTCTTCGCCGCGCCGAGGTCGTAGTCGAGGTTGACCGGGAGCGTCTTGTCGTTGTCGAAGTAGGTGAGGTAGTCGCCGTCGCTCGCGGACTGTCCACTGTGCCCACTTGCGGACGCGCTCGCCTTGAGCGTCACGGTCTTCGGGTCGTAGGTGCCGGTGCGGCCCGCCGTCTCGACCTTGAACACCGTGTCGTAGGTGTCCCAGCCGGACAGCCCGGTCAGCGTCAGGCTCCCGCCTCCTTGGCTGAAGGCGATGGCGGCGCCGGTGCGGAGGTTCGTCACGCGGCGGACGCGGTAGCCGTTGTCCCGGATCTTCAGCGTCGACGTCGACGGCTTGGTCAGGACGTGGACGTACTGCGTGTCACCCTTGATGGTGATGACGCCGTGGGCGCCGTCGTTCCAGAAGCCCGGTTGCATGCCGCCGTACATGTACCCGGCACCCTCGGTACCGCCGAGGGATTCCCAGATCGCGCCCAGGTAAGTGTCCGCGAAGTTGTTGAACGCCTCCTGGTTCGACGGGAACCTGCCGTTCACCATCGCCGTCTCGGCCATCAGCGACTTGATCGACGATCCGGAGTTCGTCACGAACCGGCCGATGTTCAGCATCTTGTTGACGGCCGAGTTGGACCCGCCGTACCACCAGGAACCGGTGTCGGGCAGCTTGAAGCACGCCTCGGTGAGCCGCGGCATCGCCGTGTACGTCGCCTGCGGGTAGTCGTAGGACGGCGTCATGCCGGTCTTCTGCTCGTTGCTGATCGTGTCCATGATCGGCGTGTCTTCGTTGTTGTTGCTGAGCAGGTAGTCCGGGCGCTGCTGGTAGATCTGCTTGTAGAGGTCGTGGGACTCCCAGTAGGCGTTGTCGTTGTCGATCCAGAAGCCGCCGAGGTCCGGGTAGTTCTTCATGACCTCGAAGAAGTTGTCGTAGCTGAACTGGCCGAAGCCGTCCTGGCTGTCGAGGTTCACGGTCTTGCCCTTGTACTTCGAGTAGCCGGCCGAGTCGAGCCACTCGTGGCCGCCCTCGTCGTGCCACTGGGCGTCGTTGGTCATGTAGAGGATGACCTTGAGACCCTGGGGCTTCGCCGCGGCGACGAGCTCGCCGAGGAAGTCCCGCTTGGTGCTGCAGCTGCCCGGGATCTTCGACGGCCAGGCCCGTGAGTAGCCGAGGCGACTGTGGAAGGAGGCGAGCACGAGGTAGGACGCGTGCAGCTTCTTGGCTTCGGTGACCCAGTAGGCGGGACTCCACCCGCCGTCGGTGATCGCTTTTTCCCAGGCGCTGCAGCTGGTGTAGCCGGGTGAGGTGCGCATGCCCCAGTGCAGGAACAGCCCCGCCTGACTGTCGCGCAGCCACTGCTGGGAGGGTTTCTGCAGGTCGGCCGAAGCCGGCGCGGCGATGAGCCCGGACATCGCCAGCATCGACGCACAGGCGACGAGCGCCCGGCGGAGGAACCTGTCTGCCATGAACGACCTCCAGTGGTCTGGTCCACTCGGTGGTGTACTCCTCGCCGAGACGGCTGGTCAAGGTTTAGATCCGACCTTTCCGCGGAGTTTCGCTGGCCGGTACATCAGAGTTGCCGCCGTTCGGGTTAAATATCTGATATATGAGGTGAGAGATCCGATCTCTCTTGACTGGGCCTGCCGGAGGCGAGTAGATGTTTTCCCCGGAAGCGCTTTCGCTTCGGACCATCGCTCCGGCGACACGGGCAGCACGCCGCGCCCCCAGAGCTGGTCGGGATGCCGACGGACGGCGGATCGGCATCCCGGCCACCCTTCCACCGCGTCGCGGGGCCAGTGCACGAAAGGGACGACGAATGTCCGAACACCCCCTTCGCCCGACCCGGCGCGCGGTCCTGGCCGGCACCCTCGGCGCCCTGGGCACCCTCGCCGCGGCGGGCCCCCTCGCGCGGGCGGCGGACCGGCTCCCCCCGATCGGCGGCGCGGCGCCCACCGACTGGTCCCGCGCGGTGATCGACTCGACGATGAAGCGCTACACGCCCGACAAGATCGGCGGCTGGGGCTACACCCTGGGCCTGTACCTCTACGGGCAGTACCTGTTCTACAAGCGCACCGGCGAGAAGAAGTACCTCGACTACATCATCGCGTGGTACGACCGGTTCATCACCGACAGCGGCATCTCCAACAGCTTCAACAACCTCGACTCGATGCGCTCGTGCCAGATGCTGCCGCTGCTGTACGCGGAGACGGGCCGCAAGAAGTACCGGACGGCCGCCGACCAGCTGCGCAAACGGTTCCCGTCCTACCCCCGGACGTCCGACGGCGGCATGTTCCACGCCACCAGCAAGGTCGGCCAACTGTGGGGCGACGGCGTCTACATGGCCCAGCCGTTCCTCGCGCTGTACGGCGCGGCGTTCGGCGACGGCGACTACTGCTTCGAAGAGGCGGCCAAGAACATCGTCGTGTACTTCAGCCACCTGCGCGAACCGGCGAAAGGCCTGCTGTACCACGCCTACGACGAGGACGGCTCCGAGTCGTGGGCGTCCGGGGCCGGGCACCACTCGAAGTACCACTGGGCGCGGGCGATCGGCTGGTTCGGCATGGCCACCACCGACATCCTCGAGGTGCTCCCGGCGAACCACCCGCGGCGGCCGGCCCTGATCGACGTCATCCGGTTCCTGGCCGCGGGCTACCAGCGCTACCAGGACGCCTCGACCGGCCGCTGGTACCAGGTCGTCGACCGCGGCGGCGACGCGAAGAACTGGCTGGAGACGTCGGCGTCGTCGATGTACACGTTCACGATGGCCCGCGGCGTCCAGCGCGGCTACCTGCCGGCGTCCTACCAGGCGGTGGCGGACAAGGGCTACGCCGGCGTGCTGAAGAAGGTCTCCGTCGGCTCGGACGGCCTGACGAACATCACCGACATCTGCGAAGGCACCAACGTCGGCGACCTGTCCTACTACTACGGCCGCGCCCGCAAGACCAACGACTTCCACGGCCTCGGCGCGTTCCTGATCATGAACGAGCAGTACTCCCACTGACCCCCGTCACGCCGCAGAAGGGGCCCCGGCCAACCGGCCGGGGCCCCTTCGTCATGCGCGAATAGGTCGACACACGTGATTGAGCAGTCGACACGCGTGATTGGGAGGTCGACTCACGTGATTGAGGGGTCGACACGGCTGCGCTCGCCGGCTCCGCCGTGTCGACCCTCCAATCACGCGAGTTGACCCTCTAATCACGCGTGTCGACGCTTCGATCACAGCCAGAGGCCCCTTCCCGCGTTGGCAGGAAGGGGCCACGGGACGTCAGCAGGTTGCGGTGGAACTCGAGGTGTTGATGCGGAGGGCGGAGCCCGACGTCGTGGCCGAGTCCTTGACGCAGTAGCCCGTCACCGACTGGAAGCCGACGTCGAACGGGCTCTTCGAGCCCTTCTCCGCCGTGAAGTGGTCGAACGTGATGTCCGAGCTGTTGTTGACGATGCTCGCCGGGCGGCCGTCGTCCTTGGCGAACTCCACCGAGCTGTTCACGAACCGGATGCCGTCGGCGTAGTGCACGTACCAGCCGTACGACGGGCGGGTGCCGATGCTCTTCGGGTTGTAGTCGGTCGCGTTGTTGCTCGGCACGCCCGTGCCCATGGTGCCGTTGCCGCCGGGCACGTTCAGCTTGACGCCGGTGAACGTGACGCCGGAGACGCGGTGACCGCTGTCCGCGCCCCAGATCGTCGGGCTGAAGTTCGTGCCGGTGTGCGTGCCGGTGACGTTGTCCAGCGTGATGTTGCTGATCGAGCCGACGCCCGGGTTGTTGCCGCACCGTTTGCGCGTGCCGATCTTCATCATGATCGGCGAGTACGTGCCGGACATCGTGATGTTGCGGTAGTGCACGTCGGAAATCTTCGCGCCGTCCATCGAAACTATCCCGATGCCCGATTTGTGCGCACTGGTGATCGTGATGTCCGAGAACTGGTAGCCGGTGAAGTCACCGCACGTCTCGGACCCGAACATCAGCGCGTTGCAGCACTGCGCCGACAGTTTCGCGTTGTTCACCGTGACGTTCCCGTTCGGCAGTTTCGCGCCGAGCGCGTAGTCGCTCTTGAACACGAGCGCGTCGTCGTTCGCCGCGATGTTCGCGTTCGTGATGGTGACGTTGGTCGTGCTGATGATGTTCCAGCCGTCGCGGTCGCTCGCCGTGTCGATCGTCAGGTGGTCGGAAACCACGTTCGTGCAGCCGTTGATCAGGGCCGCGAAGTGGCCGCCGCGACGCAGTTTGACGCCGGACAGCGTCAGCCCGTCACACCGGGTGAGGGACAGGATCTTGTCGGCCTCGCCGGACTTCGGGTTGCCGGTGATGAGGTTGCCGCCGCCGTCGATCGTGCCGGCGCCGGTGAAACCGATGTTCGTCAGCTTGTCGCCGGAGAACATCGCGTTGTGGAAGTGGCTGTGGCCGTAGTCCTGGTATTCGTCCCACTGGTTCGACTCGGGCTTGTCGTAGGTGTCCGCACCGGACCCGGTGATCGTCGCGCCCGCGTCGAGCTGGATCGTGACGTTGCTCTTGAGGTGGACGGTGTTCGCCGACTTGTAGTTCCCCGAAGTGAACCGGACGGTGCCGCCGCCGGCCGCGTTCGCCGCCGTGATCGCCTTGTCGATGGCGCCGGAATCGTTGGCGGACCCGTTTCCCTTGGCGCCGTAGTCCTTCACGTCGTAAACGCCGCCGGGCGCGGCGGCCGAAATTCCGGCCCCCGCCACCACCAGTCCCGCCACCGCGCAGGAGATCAGCAAGAATCTTTTCACGTGAAACCGCCTTGTCATGGAACGAAAATTCGGCATGACGGCGGAACACCCAGATTACGAGTGGCACCAACGGAATGTCAAGATCGCGGGGCGGGGACCCGCGCCACCCCCAGTCGGGCGCGGGTCCCCGTGCTCGGTGGTTCGGTCCATTCAGGATTCTCGGAGTCTACCTTCGCGGGGCCCGGGTGCCCCGTGCGTTTTTCATGGTCGACGACGTGAATCCGGCACGATCGGCGGCTCAGGGCAGCCCTACTCCGGACGTCAGCAGGGTGAACGCCCGTTCGGCCGCCGCGACGGCCTCCGGAAGACGCCGGTCCGCCGGCGTTCCGGCCGCGACCGCCGCCATGTTGGCGGTGGCCAGCGTCCGGCGGACCGCGGTGATCTGCGCTGCGGCGAGACTCGCGTCGAGTTCACCGGCACCGGCCTCGGTCAGCGCGGCCGCCAGCGCGACCTCCCCCGCACCGGCGAACTCCGCCAGCCGCGCCGCCAGCGCCGGCGTCCCGGTGACCAGCCGGAACACCGCCAGGACGGCCGGGTCGTCGCAGAGGCCCGTCACCGGCTCGCGCGCCTCGAGGCCGCGCAGGAACGCCTCCCGCAACGCGGCGAGGGGCCCTTGGCCGGGCCGCCGGGCGCGGACGACGTCCGCCGCGTCGGTCTCGTGGTCGGCGAACCGGTGCAGCACCAGGTCCTCCTTGGTCGGGAAGTAGGCGAACAGCGTCCGCTTGGACACCTCGGCCACCCGGGCCACCTCGGCGACCCCGACGGCCTCGAACCCGCGCTCCAGGAAGAGCTCGATCGCCGCCGTCGAGATCGCCGCCCGCGTGCGCAGCTTCTTGCGCTCCCGCAGGCCCAGTTCATCGGTCATGTCACGGAGCGTAGCGCCCGGCGCTCAGACCTTCTGCAGGCCAGGTTTGCCCGCTTGCACTACGTAGCTGGCGTCGTTCCTGATGACGACCGACGCCGGGTCGTACACGCTCGTGTCGGACGTCGTCATGAAGTCCGCCCGCATCTGCGACGGCGTGGTCGTGACGCGGACGTAGCCGCGCTCGCCCTTGCAGTACTTCACGTGGGGGTTGTTCGCGTACCAGGCCGCACTGGGGTCGGACGCGGTGTCGCTGTTGCTCGTGACCGACGTGGTGACCAGCTCCGAGCCGATGACCGGGTCGCTGTGGTCGAAGTAGTCGAGCCGCAGGTCGGCGGCCCAGTGCCGGTGGACGTCACCGGTGAGCACGACCGGGTTGGCGACCTTGCGGTCGACCCAGCCCTGCTGGATCCGGTTGCGGGAGGCCTCGTAGCCCTGCCAGGAGTCGTTGCTCTCGCAGGTGGCCTTGTTGCCGTCGCCGTCCCGGGTGGCGAAGAAGACCTGCTGCCCGAGGAAGTCCCAGGTGGCGGGGTGCGACTCGAACTGCTTGAGCAGCCACGCCTCCTCCGTGCTGCCCAGGATGCTGCGCGAGGTGCTGCGCATGTCGGTGCAGGCGGGACCGGCGTCGCCGGCGGGGTCGGCCACCTGGGCGCTGCGGTACTGGCGCGTGTCGAGCATGTGGAACCGGGCCAGGTTGCCCCACGTCAGCTGCCGGTACAGCTGGATCGCCGCGCCGTTGGGCTTGGCCGTCGACCGGATCGGGGTGTGCTCGTAGAACGCCTGGAACCCGGCGGCCTTGCGCGCGGCCGGGGCGGGCGAGGTGGTGCCGTTCCAGTTGTTCATCACTTCGTGGTCGCACCAAGCGTGTCAACTGACTACACTCGATCAAGGCGTCTACCAGCAAGGATACCGACCATGAGCGCACCTGCTCCCCGGAAGAAGCGCCGGTACAAGCTCCAGGCCAGCAAGCGGCCGGAGGTGGTGCCGTTCACCCCTGAGGGCGACGCTGCCCTGTGCTACGTCCGGCAATCGTTCTTCACCGACGAGAGCACGTCCAAAGAGGTGCAGACGGACACGACGCATCGCTGGACGAATGCCTACGGAATCCCGATCGTGGATACCGTCGAGGACTTGCACGTGTCCGGCGATTTGGAACCCTACAAGCGGAGCGGCCTTAAAGCCTGGTTGTCCGATGCGCCGCCGAAGCCGTGGAAGACGCTTGTCGTCTCCAAACTGGATCGCCTGGTCCGCAATGTCATGGACGCTCTGACGTTGCTAGAATGGCTGAGGGCACGCGGAAAGCGACTCATCTGCATTGCCGAGGGAATCGATTCCAGCAACTCCATGTCCGAGTTCCTGATCACACTGATTGCCGCCTTCGCCCGCATGGAACGCGAACGAATGAAAGAGCGTTTCCGTTCTGCCAAGGCGAAGCTTAAGGAAGAAGGTCGCTGGGGCGGCGAGGGACACCATTACGGCACCATGCCGGTAGAGCTTCCCGGCGGTGCCGGCTGGATTCTCGGACTCGACCCGTACGCGGTGAGAATCCTTCATTCACTGTCGAAGCTCGCACGCGAAGGCAAGGGCCTCTCCGAGATGTGCACCTGGCTGAAAGAAAACAAGGTCCTAGCCCCGCGCGATCGACAATTGCAACTCGGAGCAGAGCGACGCGGCGAAGATCTCGCCACTATCGAGTACAAGGGTCACGAGTGGAATCCGTCCGTCTTGCGTCGCCTGCTGACACACCCCGTCCTTGTGGAGTACGGGATCTTCGAACCCGCCGAGCAAGCACAAATAATCGCCCGACTGGACGAGAAGTCCGTCCGTAAGGTACGCGGCAGCAATCAGCCCTATGAGTTCTCCGGCGTCCTGGTGTGTGCGCAATGCTTCGAACCTCTCTGGCACCGGATCGCACACCACGACCGAAAACGTAAAGATGGAACATCGGTCGTCTACGAATACAACTACTGGCGATGCCCGTCACGCAAACATGGACCAGCGATGCGAGCCGAGGAAATCGAGCCGCTCGCCACACAAGCGTTCTACAAAATCTTCGCATTGGTCCCCGTGCGCGAGCGCGTCGTATTGCCGCCAACCAACCACGCGAACGAGATAGCCAAGCTGGAACGCGAGTACGGAAAACTCATGTCGAGCGTGGCCCGAGCCACGTCAGCACAAGAACGGCGCCGGATACAAGACGACGGGGAGAAGATTCTCGCCGACCTGGACGCCCTGAGGGAACAACCTATCGATCCGGGCGGCGTGCAATGGGTCCCGACCGACCGGACGTGGCAGCAAGAGCTAGCAGGAATGACACCGGAAGACCGTCGCCTCAAGTGGCTTGAACTAGGCTTCTCTTTCGCAATCCAGAAACGGCCCGATGGCACATGGAAAGCCGGATGGCAACTGCCGGAAGGGTGGCGGGAGGCTATGCCGGAACTAGCCGAGCAAGTCACCGGCACCGGGGAAACGCTGGAAATCACCGATCTACTAGACCGGAAAGCGGCGGGAATAACCAGGCCGGAACACGACTAAAGACGCAGATGCGGCGGGGTGATATCGGGCCTGTATTGGCCTGATTCCCCGCCGCTCCGCTGTCTAGGGGTGGCGTCGCCGCTGGTCAGGGGGCATCCTGTGATCATGGGTGGAGGATCGTTTTTGGACCGGGTAGCCGCCGCAGGGGAACGGAAAGCAGCCCGAGATCAGGAGCGGAATCGTCGCCGTGCGGCGATTGAGCGTGCTGTACGCGTTCCCGCGCTGATCGGTTCAACAATCCTGGCGCTGGTGGCGTGGTGGCTGTCGGGCTGGGAGATGTGGCCGTGGTTGTTCGGCGGCATCGGTGGCCTTGTGGCGGTGATGATGTTGGCGCGCCGCGTGTCGGCGGTGTGGCGGGTGACGGTGCCGCTGCTGGCGGTCGGGGTATGGCTGCTGACCTACGTGGACCCCTGGTGGTGGGTGCTGCTGGCGGGCGTCGCCGTCACGGGTGCCGGAGCGGTCGCGCTGGTGGTTTTGCGCCTGCGCACGCGGCGTTGGCAGACGGTGGGAGCCGTGGTGCTCGGGGTGGTGATGGTCGCGGCGGGGTCGGTGATGCTGGCGGTGGACGCGGCCCAGCAACAACGCCAGACGCAACAGGAACTCGATCAAGCCCACGATGAGGCGATTGCCCGCACCTTGCCTCACAGCCCGGCCAGCATGGTCAACTTCCTGGCCGAGCACATTGCCCGGCTCAAGCCGGATGACAGGCTGGCCTGTTCGGTGTTCGCCCCCGACGCCCAACGGCAATTCGCCGACGCATGGCACGTACCGGACTGTCCGGCGGCAATCCAAGCGATGGCCGATGAGGTCACGGCACGGGGCGACTACGTGAACAACCTGTCCGTGCCCGGGCAGGCCACGACGTCCAACCCGGACGGCACGTTATCGGTCGACGCGTGCCACTTGGATTTCGGCGGCCTGGCCGACGACGCACCGCACACCAACCCCGGTCCGCAAATCGGTGTGCTGACCTTGAGCCAGCAACAAGGACAGGGGCACTTGATCGTCAGCTATCGGCGGTGCGCCACCCCGTGAGCACACCGGCCCTTCGACGACAGAGAACCCCTCCGCCCATGAGGCGAAGGGGTTCTCTGCTCTGCGGGCCGTCAGCGGGATGAGCGCGTCCGGGATAGCGCGTCGCACGCTGCGGTGATCCTGTCTTCCAACTCCTGGATATTCGCGCCGTCGACCGCAACCCACAGCACGCCGTCCGGGGCCGCTGTCAGCGCCACCGTGGGTTGGTTGTCCGCCGGGGCAGCCGGTCTACCCGGATCGGACGCCTCCGGGGCGTCTCCAGGGCGTTCAGGCCGTCCTACGGCGGCGCCCTGCCGGGTACGTCGGGACCGGTCGCTGTCGGACCGGTCTCCGCCGTCTCCGCCGTCGGCATGGTCACCGTCGGCCGTACTCGTGCCGGCCGATCCGCAGTGGGTGGGAGGGCCGTCCTTCGCGTTGCGGTGGTCGTCATGGTCGCTGCCTTTCGG
Source organism: Amycolatopsis sp. NPDC051102 (assembly GCF_040682815.1). Taxonomy (NCBI): domain Bacteria; kingdom Bacillati; phylum Actinomycetota; class Actinomycetes; order Pseudonocardiales; family Pseudonocardiaceae; genus Amycolatopsis; species Amycolatopsis sp. NPDC051102. Next base: position 21,380 of record NZ_JBFBBT010000004.1, on the reverse strand, counting down.
ATGCTGCTGAGTGGTGGTCTGTGGTACGTGGGTGGCGAGGTCGGGCAAAGGGCGTGTTCACCTCCCCTCATCCGGTCGGCGGGGCGGCAGGGAGGGACCTTTGCCGCTGCCCGCGGTACCCGGTTTTCGGCCCGGTTCGCGGTCCCTCCGGCGGGTGCTCCCTGACGTCCCTGAGCCGGGTCCGCGCTGGTCAGAGGAGGGACTTTCGGCCAGGGACGCGTCAGGGAGAAGTCCCTGAGTCCCCGCCGGGTCCCTGCCCGCGTCCCTGCCGTCTCTGTTCCCGGTTCCCTCGTCGTTGTGGTCCCGGCGGGCGAGTGCGGCGGCCACGTCGTCGGCGCGGATGACCTTGTTCCCGTCCGACTTGGCGGGCGCGACCCCGTACGGTGCGAGCGCGGCCGTGAGGTCCCGGAACGTCCACTCCCCGTACTCGCCGGGATCGTGTCGAGCCAACCGGGTCAGGACCACCTGAGTCCGGACCCGCTTCTGTCCGTCCAGCACCGCCGCGACGTCGGCCAGGTGATCCGCGACGACTGGCGCCGCGTCGAGCTGCGGCTGTGCGCTGGACTCGACCGCCCGCCCCGCCTCTTCGATCAGCGCCACGGCCCGCGCGATGACCGGGGTGACGTCGTCGGCCCCGTCCTCGAACGGCACGTAGAAGGTGCGCACCAGCTCGAACGTCTCGTCGGTGATGCCGACCGCGACACAGGTTCCCCGGTCGGTGTTGATCCGCAGTTCGGTCGCGCGGATCCCGGCGGCGTACTTGCCCGACCCGAGTAGCCCGTCGTTGGCCACCTGATCGGCCACGCTGAACGCGACCCCGCAGGAGACGTTGCGGGTGACCTCCCGAGGGATGCTGTCCTTCGTCGGTGACTGGGTGGCCAGCAGCAGCACAATGCCGTACTTGCGTCCTCGCTTGATCAACCGCACGGCCAGTTCGGCGGCTTTCTTGCCGAACTTCGGGTGCTGGAACAACTCGTGGCACTCGTCGATCCCGCACACCAACGGGTGCAGGCCAAGCCCCGGCTTGTCGGCGAGCTTGCGCGAGACCTTCGGCGGGCGGCCCGGCTGCTCTCCGAGGATCTTGCCGCGTCGCTCCATCTCCGCCAGCAGATCGGCCAACGCTTGCGTGGCGGCTTCGGCCACGCTGTCGTCCATCCCCATCCCGTAGCGGGACAGCCGGGGCCGGAACGGTTCGAAGTCCGGGGACTCACCCATCACGAACGCCCACAACTCGGCGGTGGGGTCGAGTGCCGCGCCGAGCAGCAGCGTCCGCAACGCGGCCGACTTGCCCTGTCCGGGACGTCCACCGATCAGCCAGTTCACCCCGATCAACGGCGCGTTGATCACGGTTCCGCGTTGGGACAGTCCGAACGGGACACCCTCGAACACGTCGACCTGTCCATCGGTCACCAGCGGCCAGGCGCCGGCCCCGCCCCGCAGGACGCCCTTGTCAGCGACCCACAGGTCGAGCACTCCGTCTTCGTCTCCCTTGATAGGCCAGGTTTCCAGCGATGCCCGACCGAGGTTGGCGGCCAGCTTCGACCGGCGGGCGGCGACCATGTCGGCGGTGACCCCGAGCGGCAACCGGACTTGCGCGAAGGTGCCGTCACCGTCCTTGCGGGCGGCCACGGTGTAGACCAGCTCTCCACCGTCGCGATAGAACCGGTCCAACGGCGCGATGCCCAGATGCGCCAGCGCCTTGCTGATCATCCGTTCATCGATCCAGGAGTCGACGTCGTCGCGATCCGGGCGGACCAGCCATCCGGCACCCGGGGTGCGGTCGCGTCCCTCGAATGCTGCGGCTACCGCCCACACCACCGGTGCGAGCATCAACGCCACCGGAACCGACACGGCCAGGGCCGACCACACGGTTTCCACTCCCATGTAGACGTCGGCCAGCCACGGCCACATGTCGGCCCGGTCCATCACCGAATCGATCAGCCACAGCACCCCGGCGACCGGTGCCGCGAACCGCACACCGATCACCACCCGGCGCACCACGATGCCCAGCCGTGCCCACCGCGCGGTCGCATCGGAACGGATCAGCTCCTGCGCGGCACGCCGCGCGTCGGCGTCGCCGGCCAGCCGCGCCCGGCGAGCGTCCGCGCGCAGATCGGCGTAGGTGGCCCAGTTCCAGAACTTGACCAACCACCGCCAGTTCCCCCGCAGCACGAACCACACCAGCCGCAGCAGATCCAGCGGAGCCTTCCGCGCCCGGTAGGCAGCCAACGACCGCGCCCGGACTAGCGGTCCGGACCGCCACACCCGCCCGGCCGCGTCGGCGACCCGCTGCCATGCGGACGCCGGGCGCGGGGCCGTCCGGCCGCTGGGTTGGGGCAACGTGTCGTCGATCAACTCGCCGTCGAGCACCGGGCCGACGTGTTCGACGTCCTGCCCGGCGGCGGGAGTCAGCGCGGCGTGGTCGTGGTTCTCCCGGTTCAGTTCAGCCATCGCTACGCACCCCCTTGCCGGTCTCCGCCGACAGCGCAGCGGCGAGCCGGGAAGACAGTCCTCGGGAACATCCCGTGGCCTCCCGCACCCACGCCGGGGTGATCTCCACGCCGGGCGTCCACGCTGTCCGGGCGTCGGTGAGGTAGTCGGCGAACAGCTTCCGCCGCGCCGGTCGCGGAGCCGCCGGTTCCTGCTCCAACAAGCTCGGCCCACGGACCGGTTCGGTCGGTTCGGGAGCCACCGTGTTCGGTTCGTGGACCGGGGCAGCCGGTTCCTGAACCGGGGCCGGTTCCGGCGTGCCCGCCCGGTCGGTGGCGTTCATGAACGCCACCGCCACGGCGTCGGTGAGCTTGTCCCGCAAGTCGGTGACCGCTTCGGCGGCGACGAACACCACCAGCGGCGGAACCGAGTGCAGCACCACTCCGGCCGGCGATCCGGACACCCACGATGACCAGGTGTTCATCACGTAGGTGGCGGCCAGCGTGAGCCACTTCGCTGCCCGCACCCACGCTCCCGTGTGGACCTGGTAGCGGGCGGTGATCTGCTCCGCCCGCAGAATGGCCAGCAGGACCAGGCACACGGTCGGGTCCAGCAGCCATGCCGTCAGCCACGGCAGCGACCCGAACGCGGCCCCGGCGGCGGCGAACCACTGCACGTTCGCCGTGGTGAACGCCAGCCCGAGCACGATCCCGGACCAGCACAACCGGTCCACCTGTGTCCGGACCCGTTCCACCCGCAGTGCCACCACGTCGGGGTGGGTCTGCCAGCGGCGGACGTCCGCCGCTTCGGCGGCATCCTTCGCGAGTCGTCGTGCCCGGTCCGCCACGGTCGCCGGGTTCTCTTCGTGGTTGGTGGTGGTCATCGGCGACCACCCCGGCGACGCGTGTTGGTGGTGTCCATGGACGTGACCGTCAGAAGCCGCGTGAGTACATGGGCCGCAATCAGGTCCGGCACTCCGAGGACCACCAGCACCAACGTGGGGTTGTGCACGTAGGTGATCACCAGCCACTGAAAGCCCATGAACGTTGCGCCCGTGAACAGCACCCGGCCGGCCAGCGACACCACCCGGGAGCTTGCCCGTGCCGCGTCGGCGGCCCGGCGAGCCTTGCGCGCGCTCCACCGCCAGACCACGAACAGCGCCACCAGCACCCCGACCCCGGCGAGGATTTGTGTCGGCGTGAGGTTGAGCGTCATCGCGCCTCACCGCCCCGGCGACACGCCCACACCCGGTACAGGGCACGCCGGTCGGTGTCCGGCAGCGCGCCCCACACCCCGATCGTGGCCGGCCCGGCCGTCCGCAACTCCAGTTCCCGGCACTGGTCGATCACGGGGCACCCGGCGCACAGGTGGGCGGCCAGCTCACGGTCCGGCGAGTCCCCGCCGGACAGTTCCGGCATGCCGGTCCGGTCGAACGCCCAGAAGCACAGACCCTCGCTGGTCACCAATTCGTTCAGCACGTCGTCCGGCACGTCGGCGTACCGGTCAAGCTGGGCAGCCATCTCCTCATAGTCGTAATCAGTCATCGCGCACCGCCGTCCAGCACGCGCCGCAGTTCAGCCGTCGGAACGACCATTCGGGAGCCACGGCGCACCGCGCGAAGCACACCGGTTCGGATCGCCGAGCACACACAGGACTCGGAGACACCGAGTCCCCACGCAGCCTGACGGATCGAAAGGAACGCCGAGGAATCGGCGTTACTAGTAGCGGATTTCATGAGTGTTGAACCCTTACTCTTGGCTTAAGCTCGCGGTTTGCGAGCTCCTGCCATCAAGTAAGCCGCCGACGCCGAGATTCGACTATGCCACACAGCGGATAAGACATTTCCCTTCAGAATATCCGCAGGTTGAGGGCATGTTCGACGCGCAAGACATTCCGAAATAGAATATCTGGCTACCTATATATTCTTGGTCAGAATATAGCGTTACTGACCACGCTTGATCTCGGCGAACAGCTCACGGAAGTCTCCGCCTGCACTCGCGCCGTAGGTCTGAAGCTCCTGCTCCAGCTCAGACGAGACCATCAGCAAGGACGGGCGGCTCTGACGGCCGTTCTGAAGGGCTTGGATGCCCAGGCTGGCCGCCTCGTCCACGTCACCGCGCCTCGCGGCGATCACGCCAAGGGTGAGCTGCGCCTCAGCTATGCGCATCGGCGCCAACGGAACACCCTCCGGACTTACGCTGCGCCGGATGACTTCTTCGGCGTTGCGCTGCGCGAGCCGATCCTCTCCGACGATGCGGTAGGTGTCCATCGCGTAGAAGTCCCACTTGTCGGGATCGACCACAAAATGATTTTCCGGTCGATCCGGGTACGGCAACCGGTCCAAAAGAGCACTGCCGCTGTCAAGCGCCTTGTGCACTTCCTCAACTTTGCCCATCCGCGCGAATGCCTTGGCTTGCTGCCCATAGAGCTGCACGGCAACAGAGTGAGACGGTGCAGCAAGGGCACCGGATTCAGCCACTGGAATAACGGCTCGATAATTCCCCGCCGTGAGATGGAACCAGGCCAGCATCTCATGCGCCCACCCGACGATTCCCGATTCTTCGGCTTCCTTACCGAGTTCCAATGCCATGTGTCGAGTTGCCTCAGCCGATCGGGCGTCACCTAGATCGTACTCAAGGCATCCCACCAGCAAGGCCAACATTCCGGCTTTCGTGAGAATTTCGCGATGCTGGGAAAGCGTCAGCCGATTGTTCAGCAACTCGGTCATTTTGCCGAGCCATTCCTTGCCGGTTGCCATCAACTCGCGGGCGTCCGCGTGCGCGTAGTCGCAGCACAACTGCTCGACAGTGATGTTCAGGGCATCAATCGTCGACGTATCGATCGCCGAGGCTCGAACCCGTCGCAGCAGTTCAAGTGTATCCATGCCGGTGTTGACCACGAGAAGTTCATCCCGGGCCCGAGGCGTAATCAGCCCATTGGAATCTGTGGCTGAGGCAGTTCGCCCCTTCTCCGAGTGCGGCAGCCGTAGACGGCTTTGACCCGGGAAGTCGAACCACAAAAGATGTCGAGGCAGATGCAGGGTTCGAGCGTAATTCCGAAGCGTCTCTAGGTTCTGCTCAGGCTTACCATTTTCCAACTTGCTTACTTGAGCTTGAGTAAGGCCAAGCCAGCGCCCAAGCAACTCTTGATTCAAAGCTTTGCCGAACAACTGGAGGTGACGCGGGTGATTTCGGTATGCCTTGAACACTTTTCCGATGTGCTGACTTTCAAAGGCCGCCCGAAACTCGTCCGTCTCGAAAAACTCGTTCCTCAACTGAGCGGGGGGTGTCCGAAGCTGATCGCGTTGCTCACGGTGACACTTGCTGCACAGACGCGCCGTGTTGTCGGCGGCAAGCGTCGACCCGCACCCTTGGCAGCGGCGGCCGCCAGAAGTGCCGGCCACGCGCTGCTGCGGTCCGCCGGGTGAGCTCATCGGTTCCCCTCGCCTGTTGTTGCCAACCTCCCTCTGACCAGCGTACATAGGGTTTCGGGCTCTCACCAGTGAGTGAACGGCGCCCGGGCGGAACCGTGCCGCGACCTGCTGTTATGCCGACTTCGGCATGCCGCATGCCGACAACGATATAGACCACGACCGCTGCGCACCGTGACGGTTTTGACAGGCAACGCTCCCGCCTCCGGGCGGGGACGGCCACGCCTGCCCTGACCAGCTCTCTCGACGGATCGGCGACGTGAACACATGTTCCTCACGGCATCGCTAACGACTGGCGTGGCCCGCGTCACAGCCGGAAGGCTGGAATCAATTCGGATGATCCAAGAAATTCTTACCTTGGATCATGTCGACTGGGAAACCACGATGGCCGTCGGCGATGCCGAATTTCATCGCACTAAAGACGGGCCGTACCCGAACCATCAGTTCCGAATCAGTGTACGCCCCTCGGCGGGCTTAGCAGCGCTGAACTATATGGATCACGACGACAAGACTATGCCTATCGCGAACTCATACAACCCAAAACGCCCCCTCCCAGAACTAGACCTGATCTTCAATGGATCAACGGGCGCCGTGTTTCCGCGCACCGCGATAATCCCAGTCGACGACGCGAACGAAGCCCTGATTGAATGGCTTGACTCGCGGAAAAGGCCGACTTGTATTGAGTGGCGTCCCTTTGATGCCTACTAGCGAACTCGACCGACGGAAGCGCCATCCATCATGCTGACCCTCAATGAGCCAGGAAGAAATGTCGAGACGGCGGAGCCTTCAACCAATCCGACAGGCGTGCCGCATGCTTACGGATATATGCGAGTTCCTTGCGATGTGGCGGACGAGAAAGTGTTACGACTCGAAAACCAACTTGTCGCATATACTGAGTCCCAGGGCCTTCATTTCGCAGGCTTCTTCTTTGAGTTCAATTGCGGATCACGGGAAGCCTTCGACGAGCTGGTTGACGAACTGGTTCGCACCGATTCGCATCACGTCGTTGTGCCCAGCCTCCGACATCTCGCGCAGAATAGTTTGCTACAAGACATGCTGCTCTCTCATCTCAACGTCCGGGCTGACGCTCAAGTTCACGCAATGCGCTTAAGAACCGAAATCGAGTAGTAGCTATTCCCAACCGATAGATTCAGGAAGCAATAGGGCGCCCACATGGACCAGGAAACAAAAGCGGCGGTTGATTCACTCCGCGCAGTGAGTGCTCACGCTGAAGGAATTGCGAACGCAATCATGGTCAATATGATTCCATCGGATAAAGTGCGCGATTACGCGAGTATGCTGAGGGAACTATCTGATCTTCTCGATGAATACGCTAACATGCAAGAAAAGAAGACTGCGAATGGGTAGTTCACAAGTAACGCTCGCCAATCTAATCGATAGGGTCGGTTCCCTGCTTGGGCAAGTCGCAGGCAGAATCCGGAATGGTGAACCTCACCCCGAGGAACTCCGGGAGTGCCAGGCCCTCCTCCTGGCACTGGCAGAGGTCATCGACCTCTACGCCGAGAAATTGGATCGCCCTAATTCCGGCGGCCATAGCTCGTTTCAACGACCGACCCATCCGAAATGATTAGCGCCTGGGAGTTGTTCTTCATAGCAACAGGGGCCGTCCCCCTAGTCACCATATTGACATGGGTGGCCAGTGAGTACAAATCCGGTCGCCAGCGGCGGAACTTTCTCCGGCGCCACGCCCAGTACTCCGTATCCGGCATCAAGAAACGAGTGAAGAGGGAGCTCAGAGGCAATTACGTCGATGTCACCCTTAGAACCAGAGGCCACCCAACAGCCCATGACACATCCCGATCCGGTCGATTCTCTGGACGTCTTCCACTATAAGACCGCAATCCTCACGACGACAAGAAAAAGAACGGAGTACCCCGAAGGTGATCGACAGGAACAGGCCAGCTGTTATCGTCCTTGCAGGCTGGCTGCGCGAAACTCGCGAAGCACGTGGAATCAGCCTGCGCACACTCGCGAAGCGCGTCGGAATACATCCGTCGACATTGTCTAGTATAGAGCGGGGATACCAGCTGGCAGAAATCGCTGACGTCGCACATATCGTAGGATCATTGGGCGTTCACCGCAAAAATCGACGGCGCCTGGAAGAACTTGTTTCACAGGCGAGCAGCCTTGACCTAGTGGGATACAGTCGACGCGAGGAACAATTCTTGCGTGCCGCGTACGGAGAACGAGCCACGCACATAGTGGAGTGGGCTCCCTCCATAATTCCCGAAGCGTTGCAAACTCCCGACTATGCTCGCAGCCTTGAACGGGTTGGCTTGACCAACGAAGCCGCTAACGTTGAACGTCAGATGATTCGGTCCTCACGCCAGCTTGCGCTGACAAGCGACACGAGAAGGCGGTTCACATTTTACATTGGCGAGACAGCTACCCGACCTGACGTCTGCGACGCGCACACTTTCGACTCTCAGGAAAGCCACATCGATTCCCTTGCACAGCAGGGAAATGTGACCGTGCGCCGCGTTTCGGCCGCCGCCTGCCCTCCCGGCCTGATCGAGCCGTTTACCCTGTACCTTTGTAGATCCAGCGCCATCGCTGTCGCTGTGCCACATCACCAGAACACAGTGTTCGTCACGACCGAGGCAGGACTTGACAACTATCTCAGAACCTTTCGATCACTAGTTCTTCGCGCGTCGGCGACTCCGCCCCTGACTTAGATCTCTGTAGGGGCATCTTGGCTGGTAGAGGGGCTGCTAGACTGTTGTTCGCTGACGCGTTTGGTAGTCGTCGAAGACGACGATCCAGGGCGCGATGGCGTGCGCGGCCTGCAGGTCGGCGTCCGTCTTGTGCTGGCCGTGGCGGGCCCGGTACAGCGCGAGCGTGGTCGCGTCGTCGGGGACGGCCAGGCTGCGCGGGTTGCGCTCCTGCGCCGTGCGGCCCGACTTCTTCTCGTAGATGTAGTCGCCGAGGAACAGCACCAGGTCGGGGTCGTCGGCCACGACGCCCTTGTACGCGTGGTAGTAGCCCTCCTCCCAGTGCTGGCAGGAAGTGAAGCAGTACTTGAGCTGGTTGACCGCGGCACCGGCGGCGGGCGCCGTGCGCGTCCGGCCGACCGGCGAGATGTAGCCGGAAGTCTTGAACCGGTAGAAGTACTCGCGGGCGGGCTGCAGCCCGGCGGGTTCGATGTGGACGCTGTGCGCCGACGCGCGGACCGCGCTCACCGACCCGCTCTGCACGACGGAACTGAACGCGGCGTCGTTCGCGATCTCCCAGTCGACCGCGTACGTGGCGTCCGGCATGCCGCCGAAGCCGTCGGGGTCGAGCGGTGCCGGCGCAAGCCGCGTCCACAGCACGACGCTGTCGGGCAGCGGGTCGCCGGAGGCGACGCCGAGCTGGAAGGGATCGTGGATGGCGGGCGCGGCGGCCGTGGTGCGGGCGTTCGCCCACGACGGCAGCGCCGCCGAAGCCGCGGTGGCGGTGACCGCGGCGAGCCCGCCGAGGAGCACCTTGCGCCGGTTGACCTGACCCATGGGAAAGCCCTTTCTCGTGGTGGACGCGCCTCAGGCCGCGAAGTCGGTGATGCCGTCGCTGCAGGACTGGAGGTCGGGTTTGGCCGTCGTGTAGTTCGCGACGCACACCTTGTAGAAGACCCAGCCGCCGTGCGGGACGGAGACGGCCTTGTCGGCCTTCGTGCCTTCGCCGCCGGAGTTCCAGACGTAGAACGGCCCGGCGCCGCCCTTGAGCCAGTACGCGACCACGGCCGAGTAGCCGTCGGCATTCGTGTCGTAGACCAGGAAGTGGGAGTCGGACGAGCGGTACTGCGCCTCGCCCGCGCAGGTGTCGGAACACTGGCCGCTGCCCGAGCCGACGCCGCAGTCGGGCGCGACCCGACCGTCGGAGTTCGTGAAGACGTAGGTGTCCGAGATGTACCCGCCGAGCGCGGGCACGTAGTCCCACAACGTGCCCGTGCCGTAGGTGCCGGTCACCGACGAACCGGTGGTCTGGCAGTCGATGGTGACGGCGGCGCCGTTCGCGACGGTCTTGACGGCCGTGGCGCTCGCGGTGGGCGCCCGGCGGACGTTGAGCGGGTCACCCGCGGTCTTCACGGTGCCGCTCGCCGCCGCCGACGCTTCGGCGGCACCGCCCGCCACCAGGGCGCCGACCGCGGCCAATATCGTCCCCGCACCGGCGATACGCCGGAGATTCGAACGCTTCATGGCGGCAGCTTGACGCCGGGCCGTACACGTCCCGTACAAAGCGCGCACGTGTGCGCACAGACACTCCGAACGGATCTATCCCCTGCGCCGGACGGGCCTTAGAGTCCGGGACATGGGGGAACTCATCGGGCAGGTTGAGACCACCTCGCTTACCATCCGCGTCCTCGGTCCGCTGGAGGTCACCGCCGCCGGGCGGGTGATCGCCCTCGGCGGCCCGAAGCCCCGGCTGCTGCTGGCCGCGCTGGCCCTGCAGCCCAACGTCGTCGTCTCGACCGACGTGCTGGTGGAAGTGCTGTGGCCACAGGCGGCGCCGCGGTCGGCCGCGGCGAACATCCGCACGTACGTGCATTCCCTGCGGAGACGGTTCGCCGAGATCCACCCCGATCTCGGCGAGCGGATCAGCAGCCGGGCGTCCGGCTACCTGCTGACCGCGGAACCGGCGGAACTGGACCACCTGACCTTCGCCGCGCTGGCCGGTGAAGCGCAGGAAACACTCGACGGCGGTGACGCCGAAGGTGCACTGAAACTGATGGACCGCGCCGACGCGTTGTGGCGCGGCGAAGTCCTCGAAGGACTGCCGCACGACCACAGCTGGGGCGCGACCGTCGCCCGGCTCGCCGAGCTGCGGCTGTCGGTGCAGGAACAGCGCCTCCGGGCGCGGATCGGCCTCGGCCGCTCCGGCGAGGCCATCGCCGAGCTGCGCGGGCTGGTCACCGAGCACCCACTGCGCGAGGAACTGTGGGCGCACCTGATCGTCGCGCTGCGCGCCGCGGGCCGGACCGGGGACGCGATCGAGGCGTACGAGTCGGCCGAGCGGGTCCTGCGCGAGGAACTCGACGCCGAACCGGGCGCCCGGCTGCGCGAGCTGCGCGCGACGCTGGTGCCGGAAGCCGCCGCCGTGCCGCGCCCGGCCGACGTGGCCCCGGTCTGCCAGCTGCCCCTGGACCTGCCGGACTTCACCGGCCGCGACACGCTGATCCACGACGTCGTCACCCTGCTGCAGAAGCGCGCGGACTCCGGCACGCCCGCGGTCGTCGTGCTGTCGGGCGCGCCCGGCGTCGGCAAGTCCGCGGTCGCCGTGCGGGTCGCGCACGCGGTCCGCGACGAGTTCCCCGACGGGCAACTGCACGTCGACCTGGCCGGCACGTCGTCGTCGCCGCGGGCGCCGATGAGCGTGCTCGCCGAACTGCTCCGCACGCTGGGCATCCCCGACGCGGGCTTGCCGCGGGAGCTGGCCGAGCGATCGGCGCTGCTGCGGTCGCGGCTGGCCGGGCGCCGGATGTGCGTGGTGCTCGACGACGCCGGCAGCGCGGCCCAGGTGCGGCCGCTGCTGCCCGGGGCCGGTGCCTGCGCGGTGCTGGTGACCAGCCGGCTCCGGCTGCCCGGGCTCGCCGGGGCCAAGCCGGTGGACGTCGACCTGCTGCCGGAGGCCGAGGCCGCCCGGCTGTTGGAGGGCATCGTCGGCGCCGAGCGGGTGGCGGCCGAGCCGGAGAGCGCCGCGGCGATCCTGCGCCAGTGCGGGCACCTGCCGCTGGCGATCCGGGTGGCCGGCGCGAAGCTGACCCACCGGCCGGGCTGGACGCTGCGGCTGCTGGCCGACCGGCTGGGCGACGAGCGCCGCCGGCTCGACGAGCTGCGCGTCGGCGACCTCGCCGTCCGGGCGAGCGTGACGCTGTCCTACGACCTGCTGCCGATGTCGGCGGCCACCGCCTTCCGCGGGCTGGGCCTGCTCGGGCCGGTCCAGTTCCCGGCGTGGGCGGTGGCGGCAGTGCTGGGCCGCCGGGACGCCGACGACGTGCTCGACGTGCTGGTCGACGGCCACCTCGTCGAGCTCGTCGGGTCCGATTCGGCCGGGCAGCCGCGCTACCGGCTGCACGACCTCCTGCGCGTGTACGCGGTGGAGCTGGCGGAGCGCAGTGATCCGGCGAAGACCCGGGCCGGCCTGCGGCGGGTGCTGGAGGGCTACCTCGGCCTCGCCCTCGAGGCGGCGCGCCGGATGCCACTGCACTTCTTCGGCATGTACTGCGACGACGAGCTGCCGCGCCCCGCGGTGCCCGCGGGCGTGCTGCCCGAGGACCCGGCCGAGTGGTTCGCGGCCGAGCGGCGCACCACGGTCGCCGCGGTTTCGCTGGCCGCCCAGCAGGGCTTCGACGACCTGGCGTGGCAGCTCGCGTCGGCGCTGACGCCGTACTTCGACCTGCGCGGCCCCCAGGACGATTGGCACAGCACCCACCTGATCGCCCTGGCGGCGGCCCGGCGGGCCGGCTCGGTGCGGGCGGAGGCGATCGTCCAGCGCAACCTCGGGCAGTACCTGCTCTACCAGGACGAGTACGCCGAGTCGCGGGTGGCGTTCGAGGAGTCGAAGAAACTGTTCGAGTCAATCGGCGACGCCCAGGGCGTCGGCGTCGCGCTGACCGGGCTGTCGACGATCCTGCGCATCGAAGGCGAAGACGCCCTGGCGCTCGACCACTGCCACGAGGCACTGGAACTGTTCGCGGAGGCCGACGACCCGAACAGCGAAGCGGTGGCCCGCCTCAGCGCGGGCGCGGTCTGGATGGCGCGCGGCTGCTACGCGGCGGCGAAGCGCTGGATCACCGACGCGCTGGAGCTGTCGGCCTCGATCGGCGACCGCCACCGCGAGGCCCACGCGCTCAAGAGATTGGGCCTGCTGTTCCAGCACCAGGGCAACCTGGCGGCGGCCCGCGAGCACGTCGACCGCGCGATCGCGATCTTCACCGACCTCGGCGACGACCACTGCGTGGGGTACGCGAACCAGAACCTGGGCGAGCTGTGCCTCCACAGCGGGGATTTCGCGCACGCGCAGCTGTTGCTGGTGAACTCCCTGGCGGTGCACCGCCGCAACGGCGACCGCCGGTCGGAGGCGGAGGTGTCGCAACTGCTCGGGGAACTGCACCGGGCACTGGCGCAGCCGGAGCGGTCACGGGATTATTCGGAGCGGGCGCTGGCGATCTGGCGGGAGCTTTCGACGCGGCCGAAGGAAGAGGTGCCCGTGGCCGAGGTGCGGCCGCACATCGTTTCCGCCTGACGCACACCCGGCGAAACCACCGTTCCGGAAGCCGCCGGTGGCCTAAGATCCCGCCGTGACTTCGACGTCCCGGCGCGGGCAGACCACCGGACTCCGGTCGATCAGGGGACACATCGTCGCGGTAGTCCTGATCGGTCTCGGCGTCTTCGCGGCCGCGACCGTGCTGCTGTGGCTGGCGCTGGGCCTGCCGTCCGCACCCGGCCCCGACACCCGGCTGAACGTCATCAAGATCGCCTTGTCGGTCGTGGCGGGCGTCGGCGGGGTGGTGGCGCTGGTCGTCGCCTACCGCAAGCAGCGGATCGGCGAGGTGGCCGAAGCACGCGAGCGCGTCAAAGTCCTGAACGACCGCTTCGCGAGCGCGTGCGCCCAGATCGGCCACGACAAGCCGGCCGTCCGGCTCGCCGGGTTGTACGCCATGGCCAGCCTCGCCGACGAGTGGGCCGAGCAGCGCCAGGTGTGCATCGACGTGCTGTGCGCGTACCTGCGCATCCCGTACGAACCCGCGCTGGATTCGCCGTGGTACCACGACGAAGAGTCCGAAGTGCGCTTCTCGGTCACGAGCGTGATCAGCGACCACCTCCGCCCGGGCGCGCCGGTCAGCTGGCAGGGCCACGAGTTCAACCTGTTGCGGGTCATCCTCCGGTCGGCGGACTTCGCGGACATCCAGGTGCCCGCGGGCCGGCTCCTGTTCAGCCTGGCCCGGTTCCCCGCCGGCTGGACGTCGTTCGACGGGATGCACGTCTGCGGCGGCGAGGTCTGGTTCGGCGGCGCGGATTTCCGCGGCGGACGGGTCACCTTCGACAACGCCGAGTTCAGCGGCGGCCGCGTCCAGTTCGACGGCGCCGCCTTCACGGGTGGCGAAGTGACCTTCCGCGGCGCCAGGTTCACCGGCGGCGAAGTCGACCTTTCCCGGGCCAGTCCCGATGACTACACCACTCCCCCCGTGTTCGATCCGTGGGAGACCCCGCCACCAGGACTTCTGTTGCCCGCCACCTGACGCACAATTCTCCTTGTACGGATCATGTACGCCGTCCGGTCAGTCTTCTCACACCTTCGAGTGAACAGGTGTGAGAGGAGAACCGGGGATGATCCGGATCAAGATGACCGGCCGCGTGACCGCGGCGGTTCTGGCCGCCGGGGCGCTGACGGCGCTGGCCGGAGGCCCCGCCCAGGCCGCGACGGCGCCGACGGGAAACACCGGCTGGACCGCCGATTTGTCCAGTGTGGACAACGATGACGTCAACGTCACCGGCGCGGGCGGAACGCTGACGCTGGCCGACGCCGCGTGGCACAGAACCGAGCGGGTGTTCGCCGGCAGCGAGGGCAGCCTGACCACCGCCGTGCACAAGCTCGGCTCGGCGGCGAACCGCGTCAGCGCCGCACTTTCCGCCGACACCCCCCGGGGCAGCTCGGTCGACGTCGACGTCCGCGGCCGGACCGGCGCGAACGACTGGACCGAGTGGACGCCCGCCGGGACCGCGCTGAAGAGCGCCGTCAGCGAGGTGCAGGTGCGGATCAGCCTGCACAGCACCACCGACGGCGTGCGGCCGTCGGTCAAGAGTGTCGCGCTGAGCGCCGACAGCGTCCCGCAGGCGAACGCGCTGGCCGCGACGACCGCGCTCACGTACAAGATCTACGCCACCCGTGAGGGCCTGACCGGCCAGACGACCGCCAACGGCCACGTCATCACCAGCCGCGACCACTTCGTCGCGCTGCCGTCGGGGCGCGCCCTGGCCGGCAAGGGCAGCGGCACCTACACCGTGCGCGTCTGCAAGACCGACGGCAGCCGGTGCGAGTACGCGCCGGTGTGGGACGTGGGCCCGTGGAACACCAAGGACGACTACTGGAGCCCGGCGTCGGTGCGCGCCGAGTACAAGGACCTCCCGCAGGGCCAGCCCGAGGCGTACGCGGCCTACCACAACGGCTACAACGGCGGTAAGGACGACCTCGGCTACAAGGTCGGCAACCCGGCCGGCATCGACCTCGGCGACGGCGTCTTCTACGACGGGCTCGGCATGTCCGACAACGGCAACGTCAACGTCACCTACCTGTGGACCGGCTCCAGCCCGACCGGTGTCGTCAGCACCGCCGGCGACCCGATGAACGTCCGGGCGAGCGCCAGCACCTCGGCCGCCGTCAAGGGCCTCGCGGCGAACTACGCCAAGGTGAACATCGAGTGCTACGTCGAGGGTGACACGGTCGCCGGCAAGTTCGGCACCACGAACATCTGGGACCGGATCGGTCCGGACAACTACGTCTCGGACACCTACCTCCAGACCGGTTCGGACGGCCCCGTCGCCCCGCACTGCTGAGTTCCCGCCCGATCGTCGCGTGGTTGACTGCCCTCACCCCCGCGACCCGCGAAGGCCCGGTGTCCCCCGCCGGGCCTTCGCCCTTTTCCGGAACCATTCCGCTCACCGGCACACAATTCACAACCGTGAACGAGAGTCCGCCGGGTGTACAAGCGCCCGCCGGTCGTGCAAAAATTCCGAGCACTTCCCTTCCCCACGGAAATCACGGAATGGCGGGCACCTGTGAGCGTTTCCCGGAGAACCCTGCTGACCACCGCGGCCGGCGCCGCGGTGGCGGTGGGCGCCAGCACCCCGACGGCCGCTTCCGCGGCCACCCCCGATGCTTCCGACCAGGCATCGGCCACCCGGACGCTCCGCCAAGCGGCCGATTACGCGGTGGCCAAGCTCCGCGCGGTGGCCCCCGGTGTCACCGGGTTTCCGGTCGGCACGAAGTTCGAGAAATGGACCTATTCGCAGAACGGCGACTGGGTCGGCGGATTCTGGCCCGGCCAGTTGTGGCTGGCCTGGCTGTACAGCGGCGAGGAACAATTCAAGACCCTCGCGCTGGCTTCCGCGGAGAAACTCGCGCCGCGCCAGAACGACACGAGCACGCACGACCTCGGCTTCCTCTTCTACCCCTCGTGGGTGACCGCCTGGCGGCTCACCGGCGACGAGAAGTGGCGGGCGGGCGCGGTGCAGGCCGCGTCGTCGCTGAGCAAGCGCTTCAACCCCGCGGGCGGCTTCATCCGCGCCTGGGGTGCGCTCGGCGATCCGAACAACGCGGGCCGCGTCATCATGGACACGATGATGAACCTGGACCTGCTGGCGTTCGCGAGCCGGCAGACCCAGGACCCGAAGTACCTGGAGATCGCGGTCGCGCACGCGAAGACGGCGCAGCGCACCTTCGTCCGCCCCGACGGGTCGACGCCGCACGTGTTCGACTTCGACCCGGTCACCGGCGCGCCGATCGGGCCGAACACGGTGCAGGGCTACAGCCCCGCGTCGTGCTGGGCGCGCGGGCAGGCGTGGGGCGTCTACGGGTTCACGACGATCCACCGGCGCACCGGCGACGCGGAGTTCCTGACCACGGCCCGCCGGCTCGCGGACTTCGCGCTGTCCCGGCTGACCCCTGACAACGTGCCGGTGTGGGACTACCTGGCCCCGCAGGCGCCGAACGACGTCAAGGACGCCTCCGCGGGCGTGATCATGGCGTGCGGCCTGCTGGACCTCGCCGAGCTGACGCACTGCGCCCGCTACCGGGAGAGTGCACTGCGGATCCTCACGGCGGTGTCGCGGACGTGCCTGACCACGAAGTCCACCCGGGCCGAAGCGAGCGTCGCGCGCTGCACCCGCAACCGGCCGGCCGAGGACGGCATCGAGGTATCACTCCCCTATGCGGACTACTACCTGCTGGAAGGCATCCTGCGGGTGCTCGACCGGCGCGGGATGGACCGCGCGATCGACCTTTCGAGCGTCTAGCGGTGCCCGGGGAGGCCGCCACCTCCCCGGACGCTGCTTCAGTGGTGGTGCGCGTGCACCTTGGCGTGGCCGAGGCCGCGCCCGATCATCCACTTGTTGACCGGCACCGTGACGACGAACGCGATCGCCAGCGAGAGCGCCAGCGACAGCCAGAACAGGAAGCTGGCCAGCCCGGCGTCCATCGCCCCGGGAATCGCCACCACCACCGTGTTGTCGATCAGTTCCATGACGGCGATCGACACGGTGTCCGCGGCCAGCGCGACCTTGAACGCCGCCGCCGCGCCGAGCCCCGACTTCAGCACGCCCCGCATGGTCAGGCCGTAGCCGAAGACGAAGGCCAGCACGATCGACAGGACCACGGTCGCCGCGTTGTGCAGGCCGAACGCCGTGCCCAGCACCATGCCGAGCACCTCACCGATGGCACAGCCGGTCAGGCAGTGCAGGGTCGCCTGGATCGCTGTCGCCCACGAAGCTCCGTGCTGTTCGTTCATGCCGGCCACTATACCCCTGGGGGGTACTAAGCGCGAGTTTCGCGCGTCACAAGTGGACGCCCGGCACCAGCGGCCGATGCTCGGACACGGAAGGGCGGTCCGCAGTAGCTCTGCGTGACAAACGCGGCCGACCAGGCGATCTTCCACGGGAAACGCCCGCAGCAGAACTCACTTCCGTAACCCTTTGCGCACATCCCGTTGACCACAGTTACGCGGGGCCCTACGTTCGCCCTTGGTCTTCACCGTGCGCAGACCGATCGAACGCAGTGAGGAATGGGTGGGGATGCGAGGGCCGACGAAGACCTTCCGGCTGGTCGCGATGGTGCCGCTGGTCGCGGCGCTCGCGCTCGGGGGCTGCTCGGACCAGCTGGGCAACGCGCCCGCGGCGTCGCCGACCCGGATCGAGTTCGTGCCCAAGGTGCGCGGGATCCCGTACTTCGAGGCGATGGACACCGGCGGCCTCGAGGCGGCGAAGCAGCTGGGCGTGGTCTGGCACACGACCGGGCCGTCGACCGTCGACCCGGCCGCGCAGGTGACGATCCTGCGTGACCTGATCGCCAAGAAGGTCGACGTCATCGTGGTGGCGCCCAACGACCCGGCCGCGCTCGCGCCGGTGATCGCCGAGGCCCGGGCGAAGGGCATCCACGTGCTCACTTCGGACACCGACGCGCCGGGCACGCAGCGCGAGGTGTTCGTCAACCAGGCCAGCGCGCAGGGCATCGGCACCGCGCTCGTCGACGCGCTGATGGCGAAGACCGGCGGCACCGGCCAGTACGCGATCGTCTCCTGCGGACCGGCCGCGGCGAACCTCAACAGCTGGATCGCCGTCCAGAAGGGATACGCGGCCGAGCGCTACCCGAAGGCGCAGCTCGTCGAGACCGTGTACGCGGGCGAAGACGAAGACACCGCGACAGCGCTGGCCAAGCAGCTCATGGCCGGCCACCCCGCGCTGACCGGGCTGGTCGGCGAGTGCACGACGTCCGCGCCCGGCGTCGCGAAGGCCGTGGGCGACCAGCAGAAGATCGGCCAGGTGTTCACCGTCGGCGTCGGCACGCCGCAGGCCATCAAGCCGTTCCTGCTCGACGGCTCCTGCTCGCAGTCGGTGCTGTGGAACGTCGAGTCGCTGGGCTACCTGACCGCGTGGACGGCGAAGCAGGTCGCCGACGGCAAGCCGCTGAACCCGGTCAACAAGGTGAGCCTCGAGCTGCCGGCGGTGAAGTACGACGCCCCGTCGAAGACCGTCCTGCTGGGCGATCCGCTGCTCATCACCGCCGACAACGTCGACCAGTTCAAGTACTGACCACCGCCGGTCAGCGGTGCCGTCGCCCGTGGGCGGCCGCCGCACCCCCGCCGAGCACGAGGATCAGCGCCGTCAGGCCCCAGCGGCGTTGCTGCTGCGTCCGGTGCCCGGTGTCCGAGGTGACTATCTCGGCCTTCTTCGTCGGAGGCGCGTGAGGTGACGGCGACGGCGGTGGTGGCGGAGGCGGCGGCTCCGGAGTGGACGGCGTCGGCTTGACCACCGGCGTCGGCGTGGGTACCGGCGACGGCGGCAGGACGACCGGCTGCTCCACCGGCGGCGGCTGCGGCGGTGGCGGCGGCTCGGGGGGCGGCGTCGGCGTCGGCGGGGGCGGATTGGGGGACGGCGAAGGCACCGGGGACGTCGAGGGCGGCGTCGACGTCGGCGGGGGCGGCGGCGGTGGAGGGGGAGCCTCGGCGTAGCACCCGGCCGCGTCGCCGCTCACCAGCGGCGGCCCCGACGCGACCTCGGCGGCCTGGTCAGAGCCGTCGCGCGGGAGGCGGAAGGTGACGCTGCGCTGCCCGTACCGGTTGGCCGTGGCGTAGATCGCCCCGGGAGCGAGCACCACCGATCCGTACGCGGTGCCGCCGGGGAACCCGAGCCCGGGCACCACCGCGACCTTCCCGGTCGCCGGGTCGAGCGTGACCACCGGGCTGTCGCCGTGCGAGCTCCCCGAGACGCCGTAGAGCAGGCCGTCCGCCGGGTCGAAGGCGAAGTCGTCGACGCCGACGGCGAGCGACACCGGGCGCAGCGGCGTCCGGTGCACGACCCGCAGGTAGTCCACGCCGGCCGGGTCGATGTCCACTGTGTACAGATCGCTGCCCTGCCGCACGTACCAGCGGTCGCCGTCGATCGCGCCCGCGGTGGCCCCGGTGACCAGGCTCCACACCGGACGCCGGGCGCCCGCGCGGCCGATCACGCCGAGGTCGGTGACCGCGCCGGCGGCGTCGATCCGCACCGCGTGCGCGCCGTGGCCGTACCGGCCGGCGCGGGTGCCGTCGGCGACGCCGTAGACCACGCCCTGCGCGGCGGAGTAGCCCATCGCGTTGATCCAGTACCCCGCCTGGGTCACCCGCCGGGTGGTCCCGCCGGGCAGGGACAGCAGCCGCAGCGTCGTCGGCGCGCCCTCGCGTTCGTTCTCCGCCTGCAGGATCGTGCAGCCGTCCGGTGCCCGGGCCGGGCGCCGGGCCGACGGCGGCGCGAGCCAGCCCGTCGCCGCCAGCAGCGCCGAAACCGCCGCGGCCACCCCGAGCATCGCCGCCCAGCGGACCGGGGCGCCGGTCAAGCCAGCCTGGCCAGCGCCGAGGTGAACGCCTCGGGAGGCACGCTCACGCCGCCGCTGAACGGGTTCTGCAGCTGGTAGATGGCGAACAGCAGCAACGTGATCGTGCCGGCCAGGGTGGACACGATGATGATGTGCGCGGCGAGCCGGGTGCCGCCGAAGAGGTTGGGCAGCAGGATCGCGGTGACCAAGCTGCCGAGGATCAGGGCGAACCAGACGACCGCGCCGACGCCGCCCGCTCCCGAATGGGCGAGCCGCTGCTGGCGGGCCTGGTAGACCGACCAGAGCTGGTTGCTCGCCTCGGTCTTGCGGTCCAGCAGCCAGTCGTCGTCGGCCGGGGCGGCCGCCACCGCCTCGCGCATCCGGTCGAGCTGCGTCGCGCCGGTGGCGGGCACCTCGCCGCCGTCGGCCAGGCGCGGCCACTCCTGCTCCTCGACCGTCCGGGCGTAGGCGGCGGCGAGCTGGTGCATCCGGTCCTTCGTCTCGGCCGGCAGCGCGTCGGCCGCCCAGGTGGCCGCGACGAGGCTGTCGGCCTCGGTCTGCGCGTTCTGGCTCGCTTCGCTGACCGAGTCGTACAGCGAGATGAGGACGAAGGCGACGAGGACCGCGTGCAGGCCGCCGACGATCGTGAACACCTGGCCCGCCGCGTCGTTGTTGTCGGCCCGGCCTTCGTCCCAGCCGAACCGGCGCACCAGGTAGGCGATCACGCCCGCAACCAGGGCCGCGCCGGCCACCCAGAGACTGCCGGCCACGAAGATGTTCATCCGGGTCCTTTCACCCGCGGTGCGCGCGGGAAGTGCCACCCGGCCATTCCGCCGCCGGGGAACGCCCAAGTTAGCACCCATTTCCAGCGAGGCAACCGGCAATTGCCGAATTCATCCTGGTGGCCGCGGAACGACCGCGGAGATCGCCGGTTCGGCCCAGTTCCGGCACTGCGGGCCCGCTTCCGCCACACCCCCCGCTACCACGGATTACGCGCCCGGGGCGCGATCTTCACGACCGGGTGACGACCGGGGACAGCGGGTGACCACGAGGTCCCGGAATGATCAAGCCACGCGTCGGCGGATATCCCGGTGACCCGATCGTGTCATTGTGCGGCCCCGCCCGGTTGCTATGTTGATTTCGCGGCGCCGCGAAACCGCGCGCATATCGAGAAATAGCACGTCATGACCGGCGCGTCCGCGGGGCGGGCGCGTGCCGACGCGATTGAATGGGTGGTTTTCGCTGTGACTGTCACCGACCCGGTGGATGCCGTGGACACCGACGAACGAGCCCCCTCGAGCCTGAGCCGGGCCGCGGCCCGCACCCTGACCACCACCACCAAATCCGTCCCCCAGATGCAAGGCATCTCCAGCCGCTGGCTGCTCAAACTCCTCCCCTGGGTCGAAGTCTCCGGCGGGGCCTACCGCGTCAACCGCCGCCTCTCCTACTCCGTCGG